>NZ_JBEYUN010000001.1:0-662159 GCF_040643545.1 Streptomyces sp. NPDC047117
CGGTGGGCTGCCAGATGAGGATCGACTTCTCCCGCAGTGTGCCCAGCACGGCCGGGATCTGCCGGGCCGGGAGGTGGGCATCGGCGCAGACCTGCCGGGCGGTCTCGGCGTCGAAGCTGCCGGCGAAGACCGACAGCCGGGCCCACAGCAGCCGCTCGGCGGGAGTGCACAGCTGGTGGCTCCAGCCGATCGCGGTGCGCAGGGCCTGGTGCCAGGGGGGTTCGGCGTCGGTGGCGACATCGTCGGTGTCGCCCAGGACGGCGAAGCGGTCCTCCAGCCGGGCGGTCAGTTCCCGTACCGGCAGATCGCGCAGGCGGGCCGCGGCCAGTTCGATCGCCAGGGGCAGTCCGTCCAGCCGCCGGCACAGCCGGACCAGCTCCGCGCGGTCGGCATCGGTGACCGTGAAACCGGGCACCGCCTCCGTGGCGCGCAGAGTCAGCAGGACCACCGCGTCCGCCGTGCCCGCCCGCGCATCGTCGGCCTCGGGCACCGGAAGCGGCTCGACCGTGAGCACCCGTTCGCCCACCACGTCCAGGGTGCGGCGGCTGGTGGCCAGGATCCGCAAGCCCGGCGCCGCCCTCAGCAGCACCTCGGCGGCGAACGCGCAGGCATCGGTCAGGTGCTCGCAGGTGTCCAGCACCAGCAGCAGGTCCCGCTCGGCCAGATACTCCGCCACCACATCGATCATCGGGCGGGTGGTCTGATCCGCCAGCGGCAGGGCTTCGGCGATGACGTGCGCCAGCAGCGCGCCCTCGCGCAGCGGCGAGAGCTCCACCAGCCACACCCCGTCCCGGAAACGGGACTGAAGCGCAGCGGCGGCATCCACCGCCACCCGGGTCTTCCCCACCCCGCCGACCCCGGTCAACGTCACCAGCCGCGCCGGCGCCGCACCCGGGGCACCCTCGAACATCCGGCCGATCTCCGCCGCCTCCGCCCGGCGATCGACCATCTCCGTCCGCGGCTCCGTCAGATTCCCCACCCGCCGCTCCTCCTCCGCCAAAACGAACTGACCTCCCGGCTCGACCTGCACTCACTCTGCACTCACTGCGGATGCTGGAGACCAGCCTTCACCCACATGCCACGCTCCGTAACCGGTGACGGAAAATGCCCGGAAGGACCACCACACGGACCCCAATGGATCGGATGATGTGTCTTCAGCAACGCTTGATGCCCCGATGGATACGCCAGGGGGCGGGGCGTTTCGTCCGTATGGGGGATGCCAGCTGCCGCTCCGCGCGGCATTCTGAGGCCGCGCGGCCGCGTGGAGGGTCAGGCGCTGCCGAAATCTCCATTCCTCAACGGCCGTCCCCACGGTCACTGCCCGGCAACGTCCTGCGCGGTCGCGTTGATGGACAACGGCTGCCCCCTCTGGCACTCACTCAGGAGATGGGTTATCCAGGCGCTGGGTGGGGCCACAGGCCTCTGTGGGCCCAGCCGGCCGTCCCAGCGGGCCACCGCGCGGGTCACGTCAACGGCAGCCGCGCCGGTTCGAAGATGTCACTCAGGTCCTGCTCGCCGCGTCTTTGGCGTACTCAGTCTTTGGCGTACTCAGGCGCTGCTAGCTGGGGCTCCGACTTGGGCTACGGCTCGATAAACGGCACGGCCACTGCGGCCAGCCTGGTCTGCAGGTTGATGTCGCTGGTGGCGACGAACCACGCAGACCCGGGGTGTTGGGACTGCAGCAGCAAAGTGGAGGCGACGAAGCGGTCGTCCGGCACGGCCAGGTCCAGCCAGTCAGGCAAAGCATCGGACTTGGGTTCGATGTGCTCGAAGACGACGTGGACGTCGCCGGCTACCTTTACGCCGCGGGTGACGTCGCCGTTGCTGCGCAGTCCTTTCAGGCGACGATCGGCCTTCTCAGCGGCCTCGCGCAGCGCCTCATTTCGCCCGGCGCGCTTGTGGTCGTCCAACTCGCGCAGCACCACCGGCAGCAAGTGCGCCACGGAGCGGGGCCCGACCTGGTCGGTGGAGAGGGCGAGGTCCGGATTGTCGATCAGGGCGTTGGTGTCGACGCCCAGGCGCACCGGCCAGGGGTCGGTAGGCAGCAGCTCGGTCAGTTGTCGCAGGCTCTGCGCCGACGCCTGCAACTGCTTCACGGCCTGCGGAATCTGCCGTGGGATGGAGTGGTCGCTCCAGATGCCTTTACGAACCAGCCAACGCTCCAGGTGCTCCAGGGCGTCTCCGAGCTTCTCCATCGTCTCGGGTCGGGTGCGGGAACAGCAGGCAGAAGCGCGGCGCCCAGTCCCGCAGGCGCCGCAGCAGCTCCATCCGGCGGACTTCCAGTGCCGGAGAGCTTGGACGCCAGCCCCGGTCCGCGGCACCGACGGTGTAGACAGAGTCGTACGGCCCGTTTGGGTTCACGTATTGGATCTCGGAATCATTCAGCACGGCGACGTAGTCGCTCTCCCACGCGTCCAGCTCCTCGATGAGGCGCTGGACGTACGACGGCGGCAAGGGCTTCTTCTGCGGCATCCACTGATGATGGCCCGCCCCACTGACATCGCGGCCTCTGTGTCGAGCGGCTACGGCGCGTCTTCCCAGGCGGCTGTGTGCGGTATCGGGGTGGGTCAGCCGAGCCAGGTGATGTCGATGACGTACAGGCGGCCGACAGGCCGGTTAATCCAGTAGGTGACGGTCAGCCGGCCGATCGCGGCGCCGCGCAGATCTTCGCCCTCGGGGTCGCTGCGGTCCCAGGCAGGCCGGCCCCGGGGGCCGCGGGAGGCGAGCTCCAGGACGTCACGGAGCATTACGCGAGCATGTCGGGCAGGCTGTCACGTTCAGCCTGGGCCTGGGGGAGAGCCGGGCCGGCCCGGCGTTGCGCACCGGCGGGGCCCGGCGTCCTCGTCGAATTCGAAGGGGACGCCGTCGGAGTCGTCCGTGCCGGAGGCGAGGAAGGCGTCGACGGCCGGGGCGGCTTTGCGGCGGGCCGGCCAGGTGCGGACGACGTCGTGCAGCGGGGTGAGGCTGTAGCTGTGCCGGGAGTCCTCCAGTGCGCCGGCCCAGTCCCGCTCGAACGCCGGCACCCAGCGGTCGGCGCGGCGGTCGGCGCGGATGTGCGCGAGCAGCTCGGCGGCGGCCGCGGGTGCGGGCGCCGGGACCGGCGTCGGGGCAGGCGTCGGGGCAGGCGCGTGCTGTGGCTGTGCGCTCATGGTGTCCTCCGGATGGGTCCCCACCAGCCACGGTACGCGGCCGCGGTGGGGCCGGGGAGGGTTCTCGGCGCCTTGGACTACCAGGGTTCGGGGCCGGGTTTGTCAGGGCGCATCAGGGCTTGGGCTGCGGCGAGGGTGTCGACGATGGCGACCAGCTTCCAGTGCTGCCCGTCCCACCGCAGGACTGCGCGCGGCGCATCGGGGTCGAGGTGGGTTGCGCGGGGCGGGCCGGGGATGAGGGTGCGGGCGCGCATGCGCCCGAGTTGGTAGGTGCGCTGCAGCAGGCGTCGGCCGAAGCGCGCGTCGCCCCCCTCACTCATCGTCGCCGTCCTGGTCCTGGTCGCCGCCAGGTCTTGGATGGACATTCCGCCGATGGCATCACGTTCCTCTTCGGTGAGTGCGCCGTTGTGTCCGGCATCTTCCCGCCCCATGCCGAGCAGTGTCCCGCCGGCTGGGGGCGGCGCCAAGCCTGGCTCGCGCCATAGGGCGCGGCCACGGGCGTGATAGGTGTAGAAAGCGCGCGTCCCCGGCAGCTCCAACGCCGGGACGCACGCTTTATGAGACACACTCAACCGCCTTTTCCCTTATCGGAAAGAGCCGTAATTACTTGAATCGCATGTCGATGTAGTCGATATCGGTAAGAGAGCAAGGGCGTGGACGCCTCCGCGAGCTGCGCCGGCCCGCAGCCGGCCGGGGCTGTGCGGGCACACTGAGGCGGTGCGCCTGAGCTCCGCCATCGCGGCGGCGGTGCGCTCCATGACAGTCTGCGTACGCTGCCCGACGACTGTCGCCCCGAGCACGGGGGAGCGCCGACCGGTTCCGGTGCCGGCACCCTGGCCTGGACAGCAACATGAGGACGAAGAAGAACGCCATGCCTCTCACCCACCACCTCCTCCACGAATGGGCCAAAACCATCCTCGCCCAGCTCAATGCGCCGGCCGGGCACACCCTCACCGTCACCGGCCCGGGATTCACCACCCACACCCACACCGACACCTGCCCCGGCACCGGCACCGGCACTGGGGCAGGGGCAGGGGCAGGGACGTGTGCGGGCGCAGCAGACGATGCCGGGGCGGTGGAGAAGGCCTGGGCGCTGGAGAAGGCCGGGACGCTGGAGGAGTTCCGCTCTACGCTGTCCCTCGCCCCGGACGACGACCGCACCGGCGTTGCGGGCGGCGCCGGTTGCGGCGGTGAGGGCGTCGGGTTGCTGGTGACGCTCGCTTTCGCCGACGGCTCTGCCGTTGGTGTCCACTTCCAGGAGGCGATGGATGAGGCCGAGGCCTTGACCTTGCTGGCCGACCAACTCCAGGACGCGGTACTGGAGGAGACCGGCGGCGCACCCCACCCACCCTGCCCCAACCACAGCCACGGCCATCCGGCCGTAGCCCGCACCGTGAACGGCGTTGCCGGCTGGACCTGCCCCGCCGGCGGCCCGACACGGTCCATCCTCCCCACCTCCTGACCACACCCCGCGGGCCGTGCCCCAGCATCCCGGGGGGGGCGAGGCACGGCCCGGGGCGGGGGCGCCGGTGAAGCCCGGACCCGTAATGCCACCGCGACTGCGGGAAGTCCCCAAGGAGCTGCACGTCCGGTTCCATCAGGAAGTCGCGCCCGGCCCAAGCGGTGTGACACACCACCAGCCCTGACGTCAGCGACCCAACGAATCCTCACCACACTCCCACAGCCGCCTTCCTTTCCAAGACGTGAGGGCGCGGACACGCCTTCGAATACCCGCCGCCCAGGCCTCCACCGCACGCCACCCACCCCACCCCAGGCCTGGCTGCAGCAGGCAAACCGGAGGCGCACCAGCCTCCCCCGGGGGACTGCACGGCACCGACCGGAACCAGCGGCCCCACGCCTCACGCCCGACCGACGTCATGGAAGCCGTTGACGGCAGGCGTTCCCGCCGGTTACCCGTGCCTGTCCGGTTCGGCGTCGGCGACGGCGCGGGATCCGCCGAGATCTCGGGGTGGGCGAGGACGTCGCCGCGGTGTACGACTCGGACCGGCCCCGGGCCATCACCGGATGCTGATCCGCCGGCGTAGCGAGGCCGTGTTGGACGTTCCGCAAGACCGCCGTCGCCATCACCGCGAAGTCCGCCGGACGCAAGGTCTTCGGCCTCGCCACCACGGACGTCCTGTCGCGCTTGACCTCGTGCGCGTCAGTCCGGCAGCCAGTGCAGCTCGTGCGCCAGGGTTTGGGCGACGGCACGGATGCGGCGGTGCAGCGGCGACGGCTCGCGTGGCAGGACCAGGTGGATCGTCAGGCGGGGCGCGCCTCGCAGCGGTCGCCAGGTGAGACCGGCCGGTTGTGCCGTGGCCGCGGCTTCTCCGGCCGGGGCGAGGGTGACCCCGTCGCGCAGGTCGCGCTGCGACAGGTCGAAAGAGACTGCGGGCGTGCGGAACCGGGGATGTGGCCGGGTGTCTCGGAACAGTGCGGACAGCTGATCGTGGATCACGGGGTTGGCCGCACGGTCCGGGAGTCGCAGCGGATACGCAGCCGCGTCGGCGATCTCGATCTCAGGGTGTTCGGCCAGCGGATGGTGCTGCGCCAGCTGGACCCCGATGCGCGCACGCCGCAGCAGGAACCGGCGCACGCCACCGCCCGGCTGTTCACCGCGGGTGATCCCGGCATCGATGCGGCCGTCGGCGACCGCGGGGGAGATCTCCGGTGTCGCCATCGGGACCGCGCCGACCTCGAGTCCGCTGTTGCCACGCATCAGCCTGTCCACCAGGGCCGGTACCGTCTCGGCCCCGGTGCTGAGGCTGTATCCGATGCGCAGCCTGCCCAGTTCACCGGCCGCCGCGCTCCGGGCAGTGTCCCATGCCCGGTCCAGCGCCGCCAGCGCGGGCGGCGCGGACTCCGCCAACGCCACACCGGCCGTGGTCAATACGACGCTACGCGTGTTGCGGACAAGCAGGGCCGTACCGAGTTCCGCCTCCAAGCGGCGCATCCGGGCGCTGAGTGCGGGCTGTGCGATACCGATCCGTGCGGCCGCGCGGGTGAAGTTCAACTCCTGTGCCAGCACCAGGAAGTACCGCAGGCTCACCGTATCCGGCGCCACATGCCCTCCCTGCCGATTGATAACGATCCGTTCTGATTCTATCCCGTACCGGTCTTTCCCCCGCCCGCAGAACAAGCCCTAACCTGCGCATACGACGATCCAACCGACCGCCGTGCCCGTCACCGGGACCGGTCGGTCCAAGTGTCAGTGTCAATGCGAAGCCGGACGCGTCCGGCCGAACACAGGAGGTCTCCATGGCCAAGGGCTACTGGGTCAGTGTCTACCCCGCCAATTCCGACCCTGAGCGGCTGACTTCCTACGACCAACTGGCCGGCCCGGCTGTCCAGGCCGGGGGCGGGCGCGTCCTGTCCCGCCTCCCCTCCCGCGGCGGCCGAGTCGTCGCCCACGAGGCCGGAATCACACAACGCGTCGTACTGATCGAATTCGACAGCTTTGAACAGGCCGTCGCGGCATACGAGAGCCAGACATACCAGAAGGCGCTGGCGGCCCTCCCCGACGGCCTCGAGCGCGACTTCCGCATCATCGAAGGCGTCGACTGACCGGCGGGGCCAGCCATCGCTGAGCATCCGCAAGCCGGCCGCCCAGCCACACCACAGGCACCACCCTCACCCAAAAGCCCAGGCATGGCGTCACACACCGCACACCGTCGAACAGCCCCCGGACCTGCCCGACAGGCCCCCGAGAGATCCCGCACAATGCGCCATCCCACAACGAAAACGCCGAATCCGGGACGCGGCGGGGAGGCCCCCATGGCGACCGATCAACCCGCTTCGACTGCCGCCCGCTCGGGTGGTGCCCCTGCCCGCCCCTCCGTCCGCGTCCATCGCGGCAGTCGGGCGGTACCTCACCAGCGCGGGCAGCGCGAAATCCTCCGCCCGGATTCACCGGATCCCGCCGAGACATGGGGGGATGCTCGCCGGCGAACCCGTGCCGACCGGACCCGCCCGCAGGGGCACGAAGCCCCTACCGTCCCCGTGGGACACGGATAGCAGACCGGTACCTCCTGCCACCGTCTACAGCATCAGCAACAACACCGTGCCCGCTGCCACCAGACAGACCACAAGCAGGAACACAGGCAGCTTCGCGCGGCCTGCGCGGCGGTATCGGGGGCCCGGTAGCAGGTGATCGACGATGTCGGGGTGAGCGTTGGCGACAGGAGGGCTCTCGCGGGCCCCCCAAGTCCAGTCTCCATCTGCGGCCGGCTGCCCCTCCTGCAGTCCCCCGTCGCTGTGCTTGCGCCAACGGAGGCCAGCGGCGTCGGTGAATTCGATGCGCACGGCCAGCTGCAGCATGTCCAAGGTGGAGCGGCTGGCTGTGGAGGGGAGCGAGATGCGACGTGTCTGCCCTGAGGAAACATCACCGCACTCGTCGCTCACCGGGATTTCCGCTATGCACACAAGCAGCTCGCGGATCGGTTGGCTGCTCAAATTCGCGACCGTCACCTGGGGCGTGATCCAGTCAGGGTGCAGAGAGGAAGCAACTGGGGCGACAGACAGATGCACCATCGCGGCCTGAGCCAGCGTCTCCTGCCGTTCCGCCGCCTTGGCGCGCTCCTCCGCGCGGCGCTCACGCGCCTCGACTTCCCGCTCCCGGCCGTCCAGCTGCTCCGCGCGCCGCACCTGGTGCCGGTGGGCGCGGTAGCTCACGAGCAGTGCGCCCAGGGCGATGACGGCGCCAACGATGGCACCCAGGTCTGCCAGCATGACGTCACTGTGCCCCACTGCGGCACCCACGTCACCCTCTAGGAACACCTCCCCCGTACGTCCCGGATAGAGGAGGTACAGCCCGATCTCCGTCACAGAGCCAGGGCCAGACGCCACCCAGGGACGGAACGGGCCGGCAAGGAAGCGCCAGAGGCCCACGCCGTGGCGAGGTGAAGCACGCTGCCCGATGCACTCCCGGGACCCGGGATGACGGTCGCCTCCGGCGGATCTGCCCCAGGCTCCCCTCCCGGGGCGTGATCCGCCGCAGACCGCACCCGATCGCCTGCACCGGCCGGCCACCGAGGCGTGGCCGGCGCGGGCAGCGGTGAGAGGTCAGGAGGTTGTCAGGAGGTCTTGAACGTCCAAATGTAAGGCTCGCCGTCGTCCTCGGCCGACCAGTGCACGGCCAGTTCCTTCGTGCCCTTGGGGACCATGTAGGTCTCGCACAGCACGTGGCTGGCGCCCTTCTTCCAGTTCTCGATGTCGGTGTCCGACTCACAGCCCGGCGCGTCGTCCGCGGCGCCGATCAGAATGGTGCCGCGCCGGCCGTCGGCGTAGATCTCGGCGTTGTCCCCGACGCTGGGGTAGGAGGCCACGACGCCGCCGCCCTTGTTCGTGTACTTCACATGCGCCACCGCGGGGACGAACCCCTTGGCCTTGGCCGGATCATCGACCATCTTCTTGGTGTCCGCCTCGGTGCCCACGTCCACCTTCTGCGCCAGGACGTCGTACGTGATCTTGCCGTCGTCCTCCTTGAACGAGCTGGTGGCGCTCTCGCCGGTCGCCATCTCCCTGCTCGCGGGCTTGTCCTCCTGCAGCTTGCTGGTGCTGCCCTTGGCCTCACCCTTGCCGCCCCCACCGCAAGCGGTCAGTGCCAGCGCCAGAACAGCCACGGGCGCGGCCGCACGCAGCCACGAAGTCTTCCGGTTCAGCATGTTCGATCTCCCCGTTGATAACGATCAGTTGGCATGATCATAACCAGATATCCCGTCGACGATCACCACGATCCACCGCGGTGACCTGCGCTTTGTCGCACTCCGGCCAGAAAACGGCATTCGACCGGTCGGCAGTCGGGGCGCTATCCCCGGATCACCCTTACGCCCGCAGAATTCAGATCGGTCGCCAGGTCCTTGTGCCGGGGTGCGCAGAGCTCGATCGCCTCCCCGGTGTGCAGATGCACGTCCAAGGAGCCATCGTCCAGCCACGGCGCAGGAACGGTGTGCACCGCACCGAGGATGTCGGTCAGAGCGATGTCCAGGGCTGTGCCATTTGGGCCGCGAAGATGAAGGGCCGAGGCGGTGAGCGCCGCCGCGCCGAACCGGACGGGGTTGCGGTCCCAGGTGGTGGGTTCGGTGTCCGTGTCGTGGGCGGCGTCCTCGAACAGACCGAAGCCCACCGCGTAAGGGGCGGCTCCAGCGGGAAGAGCGGGCGCTGCGGCGCGGGCTCCCGCGCGCATGGCGCGGCGTTGGCGCCAGCGTGGCACCAGAAAGCAGGGCGACAGCAGGATGAGGATGCCCAGCGCCAGAGCAGCGACAAAGCCGAGATTGGCCGCAATGCGCGGACGAAAGACGGAGGCCGTGCCGAGGAGGACAACGACCGGGCCGGCCATGACAGTGAGAAAGAGCGGGATCGGCACCCCGCCCTGCTGACCGGTTTTCGGCTCGGTGAGTTGCTTCCGGTAGATGCCACGGTTCCGCCTGCGAACCGCCTCGACATCGGTGCGGTTGTCCGCGGTGGTCATCAGGTACTCCTTGACGTGTCGAAGGTGGCCGGGGCGAGTCCGGGCGCACGGCCGGTCGGCCAGGTCCGGCTCGTGCACACCACTTGGGCCTGGAACTGGGGGTGGGCACCGTGCCGGCCCCGCACACGGAACGAGGCTGCCCTGCGGCTCCCTCTTGACGTGGCGCAACCGTGGGGCCCTGGAGCACCTGCATCAGCGAGCAGGCCACATAGACCGCGATCGCGGCCAAGACCCAGACGTAACCTCGCCCCAAGTTGGAGGTGTCGCCGTCCTGCGTGCAGCTGAGCCGCCGCTCCGGGTTGACCCAGCCGATTACCGCGAGGACGGCCGCAAGGAAAGAGCAGGATGATGAGGCCGAGCACCGGCTTCCCCATAGAACGAAGGCCCCATACTTACCATCCGTAGCACCAGGTCAGGGCGGCAGGGCGGCAGGGCTACCTCGGTCTTGTGGCACAGCGGTCAGCCACCGAGCTAACTGACTGGGTGTCGATTAGAGGTCGTGCAATGGCTCGATGTCTGCGGGGTGAGGTCACTGCGGATTGCTGGCAGCGTGCACGTATTCGTTCGCTGCGGTCCGCGGAGGGGGCATCTGCGCGCAGGGACGGGTTGTACTGATCCGAAACGCTTTGTGTTCGCGCTCGCTGACGGCGTGTGAGTGATCTGGTGGGAGATGCGCGGACCTGGTCACCGGACGCGCAAGAAGCTGTGCGTTTGCCAGCGATATCCGCGCTGGTGCAGGGCCGGGTCCGGTCAGAAGTTGCTCGCCCTGTTCAAGACGTCGGTCTGGGCCGGGGACAAGTGGTGGGCGAAGTGGCAGGCGGGTGGCCGGGACGCGCTGCTGTCCCGTCCGCGGGGCCGGCGTACGGGTGATCATCAGGTCCTGTCCGAGGCCGAGCAGGCGCGCGAGGGAACGCCCCTCCGGATCCGACTCAGACCAGTCCCCGCACTGCGCCCTCACGGGCGACCGCGTACAGCGTGACCCGCAGCAGCGTCCACACCCGCTCCGATACCCGCAGCGGCTGTTCATCCGCGAACTGCTCGCCGAGGGACTGGGGACGTGACCCGATCCGTCGCTGGTCGTCGTCGCTGTCCCACCGCTCGACCAGCGCGTTCAACGCCTCGTCTCGTACCTGGTCAGGACCACGCCGCCGGGAAACGTGCGTGTCTCCACCAGGTTCAGGTTCACCCAGCTGTCCAGCGCGGTGAAGAACGGTGTGCCGTTACCCACCAGGACCGGATGGGTGACGATCGCGTACTCGTCGATCAGCCCGGCCCGCATCGCCGCCCCGGCGAGCGTTGCACCACCGACCCTCATCGGCCCACCGTCCTCGGCCTTGAGCCGAGTGATCTCCTCGACCGCGTCGCCGGTGACCAGGCGAGTGTTCCAGTCGACCTTGTCGACCGTCGAGGAGAACACCACCTTCGGTGTGTCCCGCCAGTTCCGCGCGAACTCGATCTGCGCCGGTGTGGCGCCCGGCTGCTGGTCGCCGGTCGGCCAGTAGGCGCTCATGGTCTCCCACAGCTTGCGCCCATACAGCAACAGGCTGATCGCCCGCTCCTCGTCGAGCCACCACTGGAACAGCTCGTCGCTCGGCTCGCTCCAGCTGAGGTCGTCGCCGGGCGCGGCGATATAGCCGTCCAGGGACAGGTTCATGCCGTAGAGCAATCTCCGCACAGCGCCAGCCTTCCGTCAGTCGGTCTCGGAAGTCTAGACGGGCCCTGCCCCCGAATCCCGGACACGGGTTATGCGGCTGGTGTGGGCGTAGTGGGTGTGTGGTGGAGGGCGTTCTCGAAGGCGATCGGTGATCGTTGTCCGAGGCGGGAGTGTCAGCGTTGGGTGTTGTAGCGGTGGAGCCATCGGAAGGTGTCGAGACGGGCCTCGCGCTCGTTGGGCCGGCTCTCTCGCCCTTGCAGGGTCTCGCGCTTAAAGGTGGCGTTGAAAGACTCAGCCAGCGCGTTGTCCGCGCTGGATCCGACCGCGCTCATGCTTTGCTGGACGCCTGCTGACCTGCTGGCCTGCTGGCTTCGGTGAAGACTCGGCTGGTGTACTGGGCTCCGTGATCGGTGTGCATGATCGATCCGGCGTCCGGCGAGCGGCCCGCGACCGGACGCCGGGAGGCGCGAGGCCACACGACCATACGTCCAGCGAGGGTCACACCGGGGTGCAGGTGACATAGGTGAGTTCAGCGTCTCCTCCGTCTCACCGGAGTCACCTGACAACAGGTCCGGATCACTCCAACTTGCGGCACGCGCGCCGTCGAGCTGCAGCCTCTCGACCGCGTTGTTCTGCGCGTCCACGAGCGCCAGGATGACGGTATGCGCGCTGTCCTCAGTATTAGCTGGATCTCTGGAGTCCAAAATCCACTGCGTGAACTTCTCGCTCTTCTCCATGGCGCGCGTGAGCGTCAGAGTCCCGAAGAACCCCGAACCATTCAACGCAAGGAAGATTCCTTGGGCTAGGCCCTCCTCGCCCTCCCCGTCGCTCTGCTGACCGACTACGCCCTCCTCGGCGCCGGCGCCCTCGGCTGGACCGTGGCCTGCGCTTTGGCCCTCGCCTCGCGGGCGTTCACCGCCGTGGCCCGCTGGTCCGAGCGAGCTCCGCAGGGGACGTAGGTTCAGTCGGCCGTCCGCCGATTTAGCCGGGCGCAGCCCACGATGCCCAGCGGGAGTGCTCTCGGCCGGCTGGTCTGCTCGGTCTTCTGCCGGGCGTTCGAGCACGGCTTTGTTCCGCGTCATGTGCGTACCGGCTTCACTTCGACGCGGCGGTGCAGCAGGAGTCGCTGAATGCCCACTGCGAAGCGGCCGAGCAGGCATGCGATCCCTGCGCTGCCGACGGCGATGCTCCAGCCATGGCCGGGCGAGGTGTTGAAGTACAGCCATGCGCCCAGTCCCAGCAGCACGGCGCTCACCGCGGCCAGGACCGCGCCGATCAGCTCCAGTCGGCGGCTGCGCCCCGTGGACTGCGTCAGCGGCGACAGCGGCGGCCACCACATCCGCACGAACCACACTCCTGCCGCGAAGAAGCCGGCCCCCAGGACGGTGAAACCACTGAGCGGCTGGCTGACCATGAGCCCGACACCGGACGGGAGACACACCAGCACCCCCCAGCCCATCATGAACCGCACCTGGCCCTCGGACAGCATGCTCGGCGGTATGTACGCCACGCCTTGTTCTCCTTGCATAAGACGACGAGAGCCGAATGGCCTCGCAAACGTTGCCCTAAAGGCGATCACGTCGCCAACTCAGCAACCGGGCCGACCGTCACGGGTGCCGGGCGGGCACATGCTGGTGGGTGGCAGCGGCAGTGGCCTGGCCCGTACAACGAACGTTCCGGAGCGGCACGACCTGAATACGAGCACAGGTACCAGACGCGCGCGGCGCGCTTCGCGGGGTACCAGGCAGTGAATGTGTACCTCAGCGTCCGCGTATGGGAAAGATCTTTGCCACCTTCGAGCCCGCTTCCCACCTGGTCGACTACGGACCCTCCGGCTCGCGTTGGGGCGTAACAGCCGAGTGGGTTCGGCGGGCGTTCCTCGCGCTTGTGATGGTGTCTGCCGCATTCCTCGTGGCGGTCCTTGGTTCGCTGCTCGCCCTGTCGTGCGACAGCTGCTCGGGCGGGATCGGCAACTCCCGGTTCGTGCACGCCGTGATCGTGTTGGGCTGGGTGGGGTGCCGTTGACCGCGGTGGCCACGCTCATCGGACTCTTCGTGCCGCGGGGCGGGCCCAGGATCGCCGATTACGGTCTGGGGACCATGGCAGGGCTGCAGGTCCTCATGTGGCTCCTGGGACAGACCCCAGCCCGAGCGCCGGAGGAGACCTCGCTGCTGAGTGCGGGCCCCCTGCCCCGTACGCTCGTTCGTCCACGGACGATGAGAGATGGAGAGGAAGAGCATGGCGGGGGATGCGAACGGTCACGGGCTCGCGGCAGGAGCCAAGCGAGCGGCTCAGCTGTCCGGGCAGGTTCCGCCCCGACGCCGTACCGGCCCGGTGCACTGGCTCGTGTTCAACAGCGCGTGCGTGGCGATCTCGGTGACCATGATGTGGCTCGGGCCGGTGGTGCCTCTGCCGGGCGTGCTGAGCTTCATGGGTTTCTTGCTCTCCGTGCTGCTGATCCCCATGGCGCTCCTTTTGGTTCCGGTCTTCTGGCTGCGACGTGTCCCGCGGAAGAAGCGGAAGGTGGCCTGGGAACTCATCATCGTCCTCATCGCCGCGGTCGGGCTCGCGTTCCTCACCTACGGGGCAGGCGAGGAATGGGCGCTGCAGGAACGCGGTCGCTGGACCAAGGCCGTCGTGGTCAAGGTCGAGGACCGCAAGAGCGACAAGTGCACCCTGCGCACCAGCAACGGCCAGGACATCACCCCGCTGCTGGGAGAGAGCGACGGCTGTGATGCGGAAGTCGTTGAGCCGGGCGATGACCTGACCGTGCTGTATGACCCCAAGGGCGCGGCCGGCCCGGCGGATGAGATGCCCTCCGGCTCCTACGCAGGGGTCATCGTCGGCCTGGCCGCCCTGATCATCGCGGCCGGCACTTGTGGCTGCGTACGCATGAATCGGTGGGACAACGCGTACACCGGGGGCACTCCCTAGCCACTCCCCCGGTGCATCGACAAGACGATGCCCGGCTGGGCTGTGTAATCGGGCGTGCCCGAACAGCATCATTCAGGCAGCCCCGCAGTGCTCACGTCAGAGAGACTGGCAGTCGATGTCGCTGTGGCGCCCAGCGGTCTCGTCCTCCCGGGGCCCCGACACGCCTACGGCACATACGAGTGGTGGTCGGTGTGTTGGTGTCGGGACGTGGGCCAACCTCGTACGCAACCTGTCATTCAGTGTCTCCCGGTCGGCGCCCGTCACCGACGCGGGCATTCAAATCTTGCGGGCGGTTGGCGGAAGAAGCCCTGTCCGACTGACTTTCGGCCCGGTCGGTCAGCTGTCGAGCCGGTGAGCCAGTCCAAGCAGCTCCGGCAGCCGCAGGACCCGCTCGCCGAAACCCGGCAGCGGCACGTGCAGGGGTTCGGTCCAGCGGTCGGGAATCGCCCCGGCCCCGTAACAGGCGCCCGCAAGGCCGCCGGTGACCGCGGCGACGGTGTCCGTGTCGCCACCGAGATCGATCGCCGCGCGCACGGCTTCCTCATAGCCGGTCGTCGTCCGCAGTGCCCAGACGGCGGAGCCCAGGCACGGCCAGACGGCACCGTTGAACTCGGTGGCGTCAGCGGGGTGCCAGTCGGCCGCCAGCACGACCGCGTACCGTCGACGGTGGTCGGGGTCGACGAGCCCGACCACCGCGGGCAGGGCGGCCAGGGGGTCGGCGCCGTCCAGTGCGACACGGACAAGTTCGTGGAAGACGGCGGTGCCTTCCCAAGCTGCGCGGTCCCCGTGGGTGAGGGCGGCGATGCGGCGGGCGGCATCCATGGTCGCCTGCTGCCCCGCCCCCGCGAAGCAGACGGCCGCAGTAGTCGCCCGCATCAGGGCACCGTTGCCTGCGGCCCGCTGGCGGAAGCCCGCGCGTCGGGCATATGGGCGGTGGGACCGCCTACAGCCTCGCACACCTGCTTGATGTCTTCCGTCGGCCAGACGTAGTGGCTGGTGAGCCCGAGCAGCGGCTGTCGTGATCATCGAGCAGCACCAGTCAGTCCGCGTGCTGGGTGTGGCCGGTGTCGAGGAACGGGGCGTAGAGCACCGTGGCAATGTCCCTGCGGCGGATGTGGCGCCTCCTGCCAGAGAGGCCGCGGTAATGGTCCTCTTTCGCTGTCACGGTGACGTGAGGGACCAGCGCGACGGTCAGCTCGGCCTGGCCACCGAGCGCCCCGGCACCAGGCGGGCCCAGGTTCACTTCGCTCCCGAGTCCCCCACGCTTGCGACACCCACCGGCATCGGATTTCCGTACGCAGGACGCACTGGAGGCGCTGTTGCGGCGGGAGACTGCGGGCGCGGTTGAGGAGTGGGGCCGCCGGCGCCATACATTTCCGGTTATCAATCACCTGGTGGTTCGCATCAGTTCTCTCTTCTCCCTCACAGCGGGGCTGGGAAAGACTCAAGTGACACATCCGCCCCACCCACATCCGGTGCGGGAACACTTCTGTCCTGGGGGATTTCATGCGCATTGCACGACTGCGGTCCGCTGCCGTAGTGACCACAGCTCTGACCGGCCTGGCCGCGGGAACCCTTGCCACGGCTCCGGCCGCATCCGCCGCTCCGGGGGCCTGCGTGCAGCCGGAGACCAAGGACTTCTACATCAAGAGCAAGTGGGTCAACCAGCAGGTGGACCCCGACGACCCGGCCTTCGCGAAGTACTCGGTACGCATCGCCGCCTGCCCCGATCAAGCCCCCTCCGCCTGGAACATCACCGAGGCAGCGAAGGAGTTGTCGTTCGAGGGGACCCTGTTCAACAAGGACATCTACGGGGAGCTGAGGCACATCAGCACCACCGGCAACGAGCGGGTCATCGACCTCACCATGAAGCTCAAGCAGTGCGGCCCCCCGCATCAGGCCCTGGGCGGTCCCTGCGCAGACGAAGTCATCTTCGCCAAGCGCTTCGTCCTGACCAAGGTCGGCAACGAAGTACAGGTCAAGCAGAGCGACTTCCCCACCACTGGCTGGGGCAGCTCCGACAAGTACGTCACCGAACTCCCCCAGCAGTGATGCGCAACCGCTCCTACGCCACGACGTGACGTGTGCGCAGGTGTGCGTGCGGTACCTCGCCCCGGCATCCAGGGCGAGGTACCGCATACATCCAGCGGGACCGCACGCCATGATCCGGTGACCCAGTAGTCGGGCTGCCTGGCCGCGCGGCACCATGCGTCCCCTCCTGCCTCTAGCAGGCAGCGGTCCTACCTGCCCCCGTCTCCCCCAGCATTCAAGACAGCACGTGCGGTCCGCAGTTGGCGGAGCTTGGCGGTTTTCAGAGCGCTGAAGTAGTGGGCGTGCTGACGGAGGGCCTTCTCCTGCAGGGTCTTCTCCGCAGTGAACCAGGTCTGGGCGAAATCGGTGCGCTGCTTGCAGCGGACGTCGGCCTTGGCCGTGGCGATCTCCTCGTCCGAGGCGCCGGCTGAGGTGTCAGCTTTCTCCTCCGAGGAGCCGGCTGCGGCGTCTTCCTTCCACCAGCGGGCGTCGTTCAAGGCTGCTTCCGGGCTGGTGTAGGGGTGGTGCTCCTCGCGCATGCAGGTGCGCCAAGCCTGTTGGGCCTTCTTCACCGAGGGGGCCGACCGGGACTGTTTGAAGGCGGTGGCGTCCAGGGTGTCAAGTTTTCGCTCGTCGGCGTCCGTGCCGCGCAGGAGTTGGCGGTCCGCGGTGAGCGCGCATCCGTGATGTGAGTCAAGGGCCGCCTTGCGTGCCTGGGGGGACAGGGCCGCCTCGCGTTGCTCCTCGCGCTGGACCACCGCCGGGTAGGGACTCAGGACGTTCTGGGGAGCGTGGTAGCCGAAGCGGGCGGCTACGGCGGTTTCGATGACGCCGTAGCGGCGGCGGTTCTTCCACTCCACCGCCTTGGCAGGGCGGTCGATCACGGGCCATTCGCCGCCGAGGCGTCCCAGGCAGGTGCGGATCAGCCGGTCCCGGGCGGCGGAGAGGGTGTAGTACTCGGCGAGGGAGAGCTGGTAAGCGTCGAAGGGGAGCACCAGACGGCGGACCTGCTGCGTGGGCGCGGGAGGCGGCCGGCCCTCGTGGCTTGGCGCAGGAGCGGCCGGCAGCGCGCAGGCTCCCGCCAGCAGAAGGGGGAGGGCGAGTGCCGGGCGGCGGGTGTGTGGGAGGGGCATGGCTTCTTCCAGACGGTGGCCGTACGGGCCGCCGGCGGTGCGTCGGCGGCGGCCCGTACGAGCGGTGCTGCTAGCGGAACCGGATGGCGCTGGCCTTGTTGTCGAACCCGTTGTTGGTCAGGTCGCGGTCCTCGGAGTGCGGCTTGGCGTAGTAGGTACGGCCGGTGTAGCCCTTGCCGTCGTAGAGGACGACCTCGTGCCCGGTCTTGTTCTTCATGGAGCTGGCGCCGTTGTTGCAGGAGTTCTTGGCGCCGATCCAGTCGTTGTTCCGCAGGTCCTTGTCGCTCTTGGTGACCGAGCAGTGGCCGCCCTTGAAGTCATCGTGTCGGTAGAGGGTGAACTTCGCGGCCGCAAGCGGCGCGGGGGCGGTGGCGGCGGTCGGGGCGGTGGGGACCGCGGCGACGGCGGTGGCGGCCGGCGTGAGCAGGCCACCGGCGCACAGGGCGGCGATGCCGATCGCGGTGGCGGTCTTGCGCTTCATAACTGGGTCCTTACGTCTAGGTGATCTGACACGTCTGAGTGATCTGACACGTCCAGGTGATCTGACGGTGCCGGGCGGAGCTGCGCCGCCTCGGTGTCACCAACTTGACCGGGGCGGGCAGTTGTCCGAAAGCGCTGGTGGCAGGCGACAAACAAAGCGAACAATGTGATTGCCGGGGCTTGTGTGGCCCAGAGGGAAATCGCGCTGAGTGACCAACTGCGCTGGAGTGACTGAGGAGTGTGCGTGACGGGGGACAGTCAGAACGGATCGAGCAGGCCGCGCAGGGCACGGCTGGGCCGGCCGGAGAAGCCGGTGGATCCCGCGGCCGGGCCGGTGGAACAGCTGGCGTGGGAGCTGCGCCGCTTGCGGGAGGAGGCGGGGTCGCCGAGTTACCGGGCACTGGCACGGACGGCGCACTACTCCCCCAGCACGTTGGCGGAGGCGGCGAAGGGCGAGCGGCTGCCCTCGTTGGAGGTCCTGCTGGCGTACGCCCAAGCCTGCGGAGGGACGCGGGCGCACTGGGAGCGGCGCTGGCAGGCGGCTTCCGCCGCGGCACGGGAGCAGGCGGGCGGCGGCCGGGCCACGAGCGCCCCCTGCCCCTACCCCGGGCTGGCGGCGTTCGGACCGGAGGATGCGGAGGTGTTCTTCGGCCGCGACGCGCTGACCAAGGAATTGGCCCGCTGCGTGGAACGCGGGCCGCTGACGGTGGTCCTGGGCGCCTCGGGCAGTGGCAAGTCCTCGCTGATCCGGGCCGGGCTGCTCGCCGGTCTGGATCAGCGGTGGCAGACGGTACTGCTGACTCCCGGGGCACGGCCGCTGGAGGAGATGGCCGGCGCGGTGGCCCCTGTCATCGATGCCGACGCCGACCCCGACGCCTTGCGGGCACGGTTCGCCAAGGAGCCGGGCGCACTGGACCTGGCGTTGCGGACCTGGCTGGCCGGGCGGCCCGAGACCACCCGGGCCCTGCTCGTGGTCGACCAGTTCGAAGAGCTCTACACCTCGGGCGCGCCGGAGGAGGAGCGCAGGGCCTTCCTGGCCGCGCTGGCCGACCTCGTCCAGAGCGCCGGCGGCCGGGCACATCTACTCCTCGGGGTACGCGCCGACTTCTATCCGCACTGCCTTGCCCACCCCGCCTTCGCCGCGGCCGCGCGCACGGCCGCCCACCTGCCGGTGGGGCCGCCGACCCGGGAGGAGCTGGCGGAAATCATCACCGCCCCCGCAGCCCGCGCGGGGGTGAGTGTGGACGGCGACCTGCTGCAGGTGGTGCTCGGTGAGGCCGCCGACCAGCCCGGCGCCCTGCCCCTGGTCGCTCACGCGCTGCGCGAGGCATGGACCCGGCACCAGGGCGCCGCCCTGCGCCTGGCCGACTTCCAAGAGGCGGGCGGCATGCGCGGCGCTGTGGCCCAGACCTGCGAGCGGCTCTACGACGAGGCCACCGGCCCCCAGCGGCAGATCATGCGGCAGCTGTTCCTGCGCCTGACGGCGCTCGGCGAGGGCACCGAGGACACCCGCCGCCGGCTGGCCCGCAGCGAACTGGACGGCCTGGCAATACCGGGTGAGACCGAAGCGCTGCTGCAACGCCTGGCCGACCGGCGTGTCCTGGTACTCGCCGACGGCACGGTCGAGGTCGCCCACGAGGCAGTGATCCGTGCCTGGCCGCGCCTGGGCCGCTGGCTGGAGGAGGACCGCGCGTCCCTGCACACCCACCGCCGCCTGACCGCCGCAGCCGCTACGTGGCAGGAACTGCACCGCGAGAGCGCCGCCCTGTACCGGGGCACCCAGCTGGCCACCGCCCAAGCGTGGACGCAGCACCGGGACCACACCACCCTGAACACGCTCGAACGCGACTTCCTCGCCCACAGCGCCCGCGCCGAGCACCGCCGCACCCGGCGCGCCCGCTTCCTCACCACGACCCTGGCCACCCTCCTCGTCCTCGCCCTTCTCGCGGCCGTCACCGCCTACCGGCAACGCAACGACGCCCAGAGCCAACGCCGTGCCGCCCTCGCCGCCCAACACCAGGCCCAGTCCCGCCAGCTCGCCGGCCGCTCGGACACCCTCCTTGGTACCCGCCCCGACCTCGCCGCCCTGCTCGCCGTCCACGCCTACCGGACCAGTCCCACCGCCGAAGCCACCACCAGCCTCTACAAGGCAGCGAACCTCCCCCTGCGGCACCGCCTGGCCGCCACGGGCCCGGCCGCCGATGGCATCGACGGCGTCGCCGTGGCCTACAGCCCGGACGGCCGCACCCTGGCCACGGCCGGCTGGAGCGGCACGGTGCGCGTGTGGAACGCTGCCACCGGCCGGCTTCGCACCACCCTCACCGGCCACAAAGGCGACGTGACGTCCGTGGCGTTCAGTCCGGACGGGCACACCCTCCTGATCGGCGGCGCCGACGGTGCCATCTGGCGGGGAAACCTCCACACCGGCCGTGTGCGCGCCACCGCTCTCACCGCCCAAGAGGACGTGGGAACGGTGTTCTTCAGCCCCGACGGACGCACCGTGGCCACCGGCGACGGCTCGGGCACGGTGCACCTGTGGAACATCGAAACCGGCCGCCGGCAGGCCACCCTCACCGGCCACCAGGTCGCCTCGCTCGCCTTCAGCCCCGACGGGCACACCCTGGCCACCTCGGACTTCGACAACAGGGTACGACTGTGGGACGCCACCACCGGTACTACGCGCACCACCCTCGCCGATCGCCACGAAGACGTGGCCGCACTGGTCTTCAGCCCGGACGGGCGCACCCTGGCGACCGGCAGCAGCGAAGGCAGAGTGCGCCTGTGGAACGTACGCACCGGCCAAGCCCCTATCACCTTCACCAGGCCCCAACAAGGCGAGATCACCGCGCTGGCCTTCAGCCCTGGCGGAGACACCCTGGCCACCGGCGGCTACGGCCCGGTGCACCTGTGGGACACCCGCACCGGTCGCGCCCGCGCAACGCTGGTCGGGCACACCGGCCGCGTCGACTCACTCGCCTTCGGCCCTCACCGCCACACCCTGGCCGCCGGCGGCGGCACCACAGCCCGGCTCTGGGACACCCGCACCGGCCGCACCCTCCCCCGCCACCACCGGGAAGTCGGCGCGCTGGCGTTCAGCCCCGGCGGGCAGACCCTGGTCACCGGCAGCGCGGACGGCACGACGCGGCTGTCAGCTACGGCCACCGGCCGCACCCGCACCACCCTCACCGGCTCCAAAACCGAGGTGAACCTGGTGCACTTCAGCCGCGACGGCCGCACCCTGACCACCGCCGGCAGCAGCGAAGGAGACAGCCGAACCACCGTACACATCACCGACGCCAGAACTGGACGCGTCCGCCTGACGCGCACCGGGCCGGCCGACAGCTTTTTCTCCCCCTTGGCCATCACCCCCGACGGGCGCACCCTGGCCATCGCCGGTGGCGCGTTCGGCTCTCGGGTGCGCTTGTGGGACCCCCGCACCGGCCGGACGCGCATCATCCTCACCGGCCACCGCAGCGAGGTCACCACAGCGGCCTTCCATCCCACTCAGCACACCCTGGTCACCGGTGACCAGGACGGCACCCTTCGCCTGTGGAACACGCAGACCGGTCACACCCGCACAATCGCCACCGGCCACAGCGACGAAGCCGTGACCGCCGTGGCCTACAGCCCGGACGGGCACATCCTGGCCACCGCCGACCAATCAGGCGCCATCACCCTCCGCAACCCGGCCACCGGCCGCGCTCGCACCACTCTCACCGGCCACAAAGACAGCGTCGATGCCGCGGTCTTCACCCCCGACGGCCGCACCTTGGCCACCAGCAGCGCGGACGGCTCCCTTCGCCTGTGGGACACCCGCACCGGTCACACCCGCCAGACCCTCGCCGTCACCCCCCGCCCGCACGGCCCCCTGGCCTTCAGCCCCGACGGCCACACCCTGGCCGCCATCGACGGAAAAACCGTTCACCTCTGGACGGTGGACCTCCCGACCGCCGCGGCAGCAGTCCGCCACATCTGCACCGTCATCGGACGCGACCTCACATCACAAGAACGCGCCACCTACCTCCCCCACACACCGTCCAGCCCCATCTGCAAACGCTGAGACAGAAGCCCATAAACACAGAACCGGTCCACGAGCCCTAAAAAGGCTCCGTGGACCGGTCGCTGTCAGGCGCGGTCAGGCGCCGGTGAGGCTTGCTCAGGCGAGGGTGATGTTCTCCGCCTGGGGGCCCTTCTGGCCCTGGGTGACCTCGAAGGTCACGGCCTGGCCCTCCTGCAGCTCGCGGAAGCCGGTGGCGTTGATGTTGGAGTAGTGCGCAAAGACGTCCGGGCCCCCGCCGTCCTGCGCGATGAAACCGAAGCCCTTTTCAGAGTTGAACCACTTCACGGTTCCGCTGGCCATGCTTGTGCCTCTCCATCGTTGTCGGGTCCGCACCGCGCGGCCCGGAGGTGATCGCCCTGGTCCGGCACACACCAAGACGCCCGCGCCGGAGCACAGGCAGGACCACGACAGCTGACGCTGACGCTACATGCCGAAACGGCCCACCACCAGAGAGCGACGATCTTCAGCCACCCACCACCTCGGCCACTCACCCACGTACCACCCCGCCCGGCACCCCGACCACACGAAGTTGCAGCGCTTCCCTGAGAGGAAGGCGCCGCGAACTAGAACAGGGGAATCCCCCGTCAATACGGACAACACGTCTCACGCGACCAGCAAACGGCAATCGGCAACCGCAACCCGCAACCTCGCAGCAAGGCCGCTCAGGACAGAGACGTCGGCCTGCGCGGCGGCGGGACGGCGCGCAGTATCTCCCACAACGGCTGGGAGCCGGCCGCCCACACGGCCAGGGTGTGCCGGTCCACCACGTGCAGTCGCTGCTGCCGGGCGAACGTCACGGCCGGGGCGGTGACCCGACCGTTGGTCACGATCACCGCTACGTCGGCCCCGTGGACCTGGCGGGCAGTGCCATTGAGCACCTGCAGGTCCGGCGTACCGACCGCGGAGCCGGCCAGGCCCTTGCGCCGGTGCTTGCACTGGATCACCCAGCGCCGCCCGAAAGGATCGGTGGCTTTCACGTCCGCCCCCAGGTCACCCCCGCCGCCCACCCGGACCGCGTCCCGGCAGCCGTCCCGACGCATCAGATCCCGCACCGCCTCCTCGAACCGGCTGTGGTGCAGCGCATCCAGCTGCGGCATACCGAAGCGCAGCCCCTGTGCTCGCACCGCCTCCCACCTGGCTCTTTGCTGCTGCTGGTAGACCCACCCGCCGCCCGCCAGCGCCGCGAGAACGCCGCCGAGGATGAGGATCCACCAGTGGAGCAGCAGCCAGTCGACCACGGCCCCCAGCAGTACCACCGCTACGACCCCCGCCACGGCCAGCCCGGTCAGGTCGTTCTTGCGCCGCCGCCTGCCGGTCCGGGCGGGCCGCCGTCGCGCCGGTGGGCGCCTGGCCGTCATCGCCGGTTCTCCGTGTGGGTGTTCACCGGCTGGCCTGGGAAATGCCGGAGGCCAGCTGGGTCAGCCCGTCCAGGATCCCCTGCCCCACGGCGGTCGGAGCAAGGACGATTCCCAAGGCGAGGACGATGGCGACGGTCAGCTTCTCATCGAACCGGCTCCGCGCCTCCGTGCGGCGCCGCAGCCGCACGATGACGATGACGGCCAGCAGCACCGCCACATTGATCGTCAGCACTTGAATCCCCCTCAAGCCTCTCCAGCACCTGCCGCGTCACGCGCCGACGGCAGCACTACGACCTCTGGTGTAACGCGGCATGGACGAGGAGGGGGCCGCTTCCCGTCACTATGGCAAAAAGCCTCCCCTGGCTCGATCACTTCCAGCCGGACGCAGCGTCGTATGGCTGCTCCACCCGCTCCCATCTGTGGCAGAACACGGCCGCCCGCGACTGCCGCTGCGTCCGGCGCGAACCGCGGCCGAGCGAGGTACTTGGCACTCACAAAGCTGCTCGGTGAAACCGGCCGCGGCGGTGTCTCGGCGGCGGCTCAGGCGCCGCCTCAGCAGAACGCCCGGAACTCCTTGAAGTCCGGCGTCGGGCGCGGCTCGGGCAGCCGGTAGGCGCAGGTACGAGGCCGGCCACTGGCCGGGTCGGTCGTCCCGCCCGTCAGAGCGTCCGGCACCGGGCGCCACCCCAGATTGGTCTCGAAGTGCGCCGCGGCGGCCCCGACCGAGGGCCAACAGACATCGTCGAGCATCACCAGACCGCCGGGCCGGACGATCTCGCCCAGGAACACGAGGTCGACGAAGACGTTGTGGAAGTGGTGGCTGCCGTCGACGAACGCCGCGTCCGCGGCGAAGCCCGCATCGACCAATCGAGGAAGGAACCGCTGTGACGGCTCGGTCACCAGCTCAGCGACGTCGTCCAGACCGGCGTCGCGCAGCAGCTCCCACCCCACGCCGTCGTACGCCGTGTGCTGGAACGGGTCGATCACCACGTGCCGTGGGGTCCGCGAACCGGCGCGCAGCAGCGCCTCGCCGATCGCCAGCGCCGAGCGGGCATAGGCCAGCCCGACCTCGACGACCGTGCCAACGTGCTCTTCCACCAAGAGGTCACGTACCCGATCGCAGTCGAGCTGCGGCAACGTGACGGTAGCGAAGTCCGGAGCGCCGCGTGGCGTTCGCGGTGGTCCGTGTTCATCGAGATCACGGCGTACGGCAGCCACCGCCGCCAGCCAATCGTCCTCGACTCCGCCCGGGTATGCGTTCGAGTTCATCAGTGCACGCTCCTTCGTCCGCTGCTCGATATTCCATGGCCTGCTCCCGCCCCCACCTGTACCTCATCCCGGCGCCACAGCTCGTCCAAGCCCGAAGCGGGTGGCGACGTGGTCGGCCAGGTCGGAGACGGGAACGGACCCGTCGATCACGACGGTATCGAGACCGTGGGCAACGGCCTGCCTCCGGACTTCCTCGTCCCAGAGAGCATCGCGGAGCAGACGTTTCGCCACTGCGCTTGCCGGCTGCTCGGTGCCCCAGGTGGCCCGGGCACGAGCGGGGTCCGCGTAACGGGCTGCGAGCGCGTTCTCCCTGAATTCGGCGGTGGGCAGAAGGAAGGCGGCCTGGCCTGGTCGTCGCAGCAGCGGTGCCAGGTGGTCAGGCAGAATGCCGAAGTAGTCGACCAGGATGATGCGGTCGTCGGACATGGCGAGGAGGTCGTCGACGACGAAGCCGACCATCTCGCCGTGCAGGCTTGGCATGGCCTGGAACACCTGGTCCGGGGTGCGGCCGTGCCACATGGCCCCGGGCGGCAGGCCCCGCAGGCCGGCTAGGTGCGGGTGGCGTTGTGGAGTGCACCGCTCCAGCCAGCTGTGCTCTGCGCGATCCCCCCGGTAAACCGCCACCTCATACCGGTCGGCCAGTGCTTGAGTCAGCGTGCTTTTGCCGGCACCCGTGCCACCGGCGATCCAGCGCACGTGCGCGAGTCGGTCTTTGAGGACGCGAGCAGTCCCGGCATCCGAGAAGACGGAGGTCATGCCCATATGGTCAGGGTTTCGGCAAAGAAATTGCAGTCTTGTTATCGAGCCTCAGCGGCATGAATATGGGAGAGAGGGCCGCTGTCCGCCGACCCTTTTCTTCCCGGTGACATCTCTACGTGTGAGCTCCTCTCGGCTCCTCTCTCTGCCCCCTCGGAACGTCTTGTGGCGCAACAACTCGAGTTCGTCCGCGCGCCGATGGTCTTGGGGACGGCCGAGGGAGCGCCGCATACGGATCAGATCGTCCAGGTCGGCGTAGCGAAGCGGATGGCAAAGCCCGACGGTTCATGTGCGCTCATCGCCGGGCCAAGCAGGGGGCAATATCCATGTCGCCCCAGGGCAGGGCGGGTGTGCACAGATCGCCGCCGGCGCCGGTCACCCGATAGGCCACCTGAGGCCGGGGTCGTTCGAGATCGGGCAGATCCGTGCAGCCCGTGGCCGTCAGGGCTTCGCGCAGGGCATGCGCCTGCGCGGTGTGCCGTCCCACAGCAGGTCAAGGTCGCCGGTCAGCTCCGATAAGCCGTGCATGATCCCGGCGACCTGACCGATGACCACCGCATGCTGCCCGGAGCCTGGCGCGTGCTTGGGAGTACATGGAGGGCTGAGGAAGCGGAGCCCGGCCGGTGCGGCTTGGGCGCAGCAGAGGGCGGTACCTCGTACGCGACGAAGGAAGAGGCCGCCGCTCATGCCGGAGCGTCGCCGGCGCGGCCCTGGTCGAAGGCCTGCTCATAGTGGTGGTCGCCCGCCGCCGCGCGGGCAGCGCGTTCGCATTCTTCGCGCATCGCGCCGAGTTCCGGCATGCCGCGTTGCGGATGGCCGGTGGAACGCCAGAACGCCTCGCCCGTGCCGGAGACGAACGCCGCCTCTTCACCCCTCTCCTGCGCGGCCAAGGCAGCGGCGAGCAGATCCAGGCCCAGCGCCACGCCGAAGCTGTCGCCGAGACCCCGCTTGCCGACCAGCATCGCTCGGGCGTGGTCGGCCGCCTCCCCGGGCTCGTCCTTGAGCAGGGCGATGAGGGCCAGTTGGAAACTCAGGTAGGCGCGGGTCCAGAGCTCGCCTTCCTCCACGCAGCGTTGCCGCAAGGAATGGGCCAGGACCTGTTCGAGATAGGTGTGCGCGATTTGCCCACACCCCCCCATCCCCGTGATCGTGGTCAGCCTCCCGACCCTGACCAGGTCCCGTACAAGGGCCAACTCCTTGTCACGGCCGACGAAACTGCTGTGCTCCTCGGGCAGGAATCCGCGCATCCGCACAGTCTGCCCCCCCCCACGCCTCCCCACCCCCACGCACCACCTCCCACCCACAGCCCGGCCACGGTCCAACAACGGCCGACGCACGCCTACGGCGACGACCACGGCTTCACCGCCGCCTCCACCCCACCCTGTGTCCCCACCGCCCCCATGTTCCCTGCACACCAGACCACCCCGAATTTCCCTCCAAAGAGCTACGCCCACGTCCAGCCCCAAGCCCCCAGCCTCGCACCATCCACCGAACCACGGACCGGGGCGGACAAGGACGATCACCCCGCGGGAGTTCAGTACTGCGAGGTGAGGACCTCGGCCAGCTGCCGCGGATCTTCCGGACCCAGGTGAGGGGCACGTACGGAACACACATCGAAGCGATTTCCGGGTGTCGCCGCATCCGCTTCGGCGATCATGCGGTCCTGCAGGGCGAGAGGGATCGCCCGGTCTTGGGTGTAGCGGACGTAGGAGCGCGGGAGCCGACCCCAGGACGCCCGGTGGCCGCGGGCGTCGTCGGTGGAGACCGCGGCCGCCTCATCCGGCTCGAAGGTATTCAATACCGCCAGGAAGCCCGCGTCACTGTAGTCGGCGGCCAGCGCTGCCTTGGCCGCGGCGAGGAAATCAGGATCGGCCGAGCGCCAGTTGGTACGGCTGATGCCCCAGCCCTCGGGCACCTTCACACTGGGAATGCCGGGCAGCAGCGTAGAGGCGCCCTCGGGCGTCAGGTAACAGTCCAGAACGCTGCGCAGTCGGACGCAGCAGAACGCCGAGAGGTACACCAGGCGGTCGATCAGTTCGGGCACCCGGTTGGCCACCTGGGTGATCGTGGCGCCGCCCATGCTGTGCCCCACGAGGATGACGGGACCGTTGCGGGCCGCGCGGCGGACCACGCGGACGACGCGCCGGGCGTTGTCGGCCAGCGTCGTGGCGCACAACACCGCCGACGGCGCGGCGGCGAACGCCGCCAGGTCCTGCGGCGCCTGATAGGAGAGCGGGAAGTTGCCGTCCGGACCGTGACCGGGCAGGTCAACCGGCATCGCGCGATGGCCGTCTGCGGCCAGGGCGGTGACCAGAGGAGCGAACGAGGCGGCGTTGCCGTTCGCGCCGTGCACCAGCACGAACGTCGGCTGCCCCCGGTCGCCTCCACCGGCTGCGGCGGAAGTGGTACGGGCGCCCACCGCCCAAGCCTCCGAGGAGCCCGAGGCACCCAAGGAGCCCGATGCACCCGCCGCCAGAGCCCCCGCCCCACCCGCGCCGGCCAGCGCTGCCGCTCGCAGCACAGCGCGCCGACCGGGCCGGTGGGCGAAGCTCCGACGCTTGAGCCAGTCCACTCGATGCGGGCTGTTCGCAGGCTCAGACACCGGCCCGCCTCCGTACCCCGTACCGAGCCGCCGCGCAGAGGAGCAGGACGAGACCGGCAGCCCCGAGCGCAATATCGGTCCACTGCGGCAACCCGGCCGCACGCAGCAGACCCGCCACCCCGAAGCTGGTACCCCACCGGGCTTCGGTTACGGCCGACCCAAAACCCTGCACCGACAACAGCCCGCCTAACGCCCAAAGTGCGCTCTGGAAGGCGGAGTTCGCTCGCCTATCCGACATGCATTCATCCCCCTGACGGTGACTGATCACCAACCGATACAACCGTATCGGCAACGTACCACAAGACCGATACACATGTATCGACTAGACTCCCTGCATGCCACACGCGCACCACGACAGCCGACGCCGCCAGATCGCCCGCGCGGTCTTCGACCTGATCAGCGAGCGCGGCATGGAAGGCGCCACCCTGCGCGAGGCCGCCACCCGAGCCGGCGTCTCCCTGGGCGCCGTCCAACGCTGCTTCTCCACCAAGGAGGAGATGGTCGTATTCGTCATGGACCACATGAACCGCCAGGTCAGCCAGCGCATACGCGCCGCGCTGCCGGACCCCGCCGACCCCGACGCGGCCATGGAAACGCTTGAGCACACCCTCGCCGGAATCCTGGCCCTCGACGCACCGAGCCAAGCCGAAACCCGAGTCTGGCTGGCCTTCACCGCTCAGGCGGTCCACCACCCCCAACTGGCCGCCCTCCACCGCGAGCAGTACGCCGCCCTGACCGATCTCCTCACCCTCCTCCTCCGCACCGCCCACGACCGCGGCCAGGCCCGCCCCGACCTCGACATCGACGCCGAAGCGGACGCACTGCTCACTCTCACCGACGGACTCAACGTCCAGCTGCTCCTCGGACACCACACTCCCCATACCGCCCGCACCGCGCTCACCAGGCGAATCAACACCCTCCGGCCCCACTGACAAAGGAACGGGCGACTCGCATTACCGCTCGGGAGTGTGGACCAGCGACCGAAAGCATGTGATCCGGACGCGCTGTCGCGTTGCGCCTCAGCGTGTGCCGGCTGCCTTGAGGAGTTTCAGCGCGCCGGTCAGGAGGGTGACCCAGGTGCCGGGCGAGATGCGAGACGACGGTGTGAACTCTTGAATGCGCTGGTGGGCGATGGTCTGCGGCTCGGTGTACTTGAGGATGCCGTCAGCTCGGTGACGGCGGCCGAACCCGGAGTCGCCCAAGCCGCCCATCGGCGCGTCGTTACTCCCCCCAGGCGGCGGCGAAGACCTCATTACGGTGCAGGCGTGCAGGCGTGCGGGCGTGCAGGCGTGCAGGCGTGCAGCGAAGGTCTGGCCACGTGCTCCGTCCCGGCTCCAGAGGCGGGCACCCATGCAGGCAGGGCACGGGCCGGTGGGTTGCTGAATACCGCCCCCGCGCGGCGATCAAGCCGCCCGGCTGGCGGCCGCACCTTCTCGCGACAGGGACAGCCAAGCGCGGTAGCGGCGCAGCGCCCGACGCTCCTGGAGTTGCTCGCACAGCAGGGCGCGCGCGGGGTGGGTACCGGGCTGGGGCTGGTTTCCGCGGGCGATGCGGCGCAGTTGGTGACGTACCTGTGCCATGCCGGCGGCCGAAGCCAGCGCCTTGTTGGACCAGGTCACCGGCCGCAGTGGCCGGTCGGCCTCGTGGCTCTGCCGCCACCGGTCGGGCAGGTCGGGGGTGACTGCGAGGGCGGTTCCGACCCCGATGAGCGCCACGCCGCTGTCGAGGACCTCCTCGGCGGTGGCGCGCCGGGTGATGCCGCCGGTGAGCATCAGTGGCAGCGGGCTCGTCTTGACCAGATCCTCGGCCAGGTCCAGGAAGTACGCTTCGCGGGCCCGGGTACGCGCGTCGGCGGGGCGGCCGGACATGGCAGGGCTTTCGTAGCTGCCGCCGGACAGCTCGACCAGATCCACGCCCAGCGGTGCGAGCATCTCGATCACCTGGCGTGCTTCGTCCGCATCGAATCCACCGCGCTGGAAGTCGGCGGAGTTGAGCTTGACCGCGACCGCGAACGACGGGGAGACACTGGCACGAACGGCGCGGACGACCTCCAGCAGCATGCGGGCCCGGTTCTCCAGCGAGCCGCCCCACGCGTCGGTGCGCTTGTTGACCAGCGGGGACAGGAACTGCGAGAGAAGGTAGCCGTGCGCGGCGTGGATCTCCACACCGTCGAAGCCGGCCTCCTCGGCGCGGCGCGCCGTGACCGCGAAACGGGCCACGGTCGCCTCTATCTGCTCAGTCGTCATGGCGACGGGGCGCCCGAAACGGCTGCTGAGCCGACCCAGGTCGACGCCGACGTCGGACGGGCCCCACACCACACCGGGCATGTCGGACTGCACCTGGCGACCGGGGTGGTTGATCTGCATCCACATCGCCGCACCGTTGGCCTTACCCGCAGCGGCCCACTCGGTGAACGGCTCCAGCGGCGCAGCATCGTCGAGCACTACACCGGCGGGTCCGGTCAGCGCCTCGGCGTGCACCATGACGTTGCCGGTGATCAGCAGTCCGGTGCCGCCGGCCGCCCAGCGCCGGTACAGCGACAGCAGCTCCTGGCCGGGCAGCTGCCCCTCACCGGCCATGTTTTCCTCCATCGCCGCCTTTGCGATCCGGTTGCCCAGCACCTGCCCGGAACGCAGGGACAACGGCGAGAACAGCTCGCTGGTCATCCGAATTCTCTCTTTCGCCTCGATCAATTAGGATGTTTACATCGCTCACATTAGCCAGGCAATGTAAGCGGTGTAAACATGAAGGAGTGTGACCTGTGCCGCAAGCGAGTGGCTCGTACCATCACGGCGATCTGCGCGCCGCCTGCCTGCGTGCCGCGCGGGAACTACTGGAGGAGGACGGCAGCGCCGGTCTGTCGCTGCGGGCGGTCGCGCGGCGCGCGGGCGTGTCACCGACGGCCCCCTACCGCCACTTCACCGACCGCGACGCCCTTGTCTCCGCGGTCGCCGCCGAGGGGTACCGCGAACTCGCCGAGCACCTGGCCGGCGCCCACCCCTCCCCCACCACCCCCGACGATCTCGCTGCGATCGCCATTGCCTACGTACGGTTCGCGCTCGAGCACCCGGCAATGTTCCGCGTGATGTTCGCGGAACCCTGTGACCCGAACAACGAGGAACGGGTCAACGCGACCGCCGCCATCTCGGAATACGTCCACAGCATCGTCCAGCGTGCCTTCCCCGGTGCCGACCCGGACGCCTTGTCGACGACGGTATGGGCCCTCGTCCACGGCCTGGCCTTCCTGCATCTCGACGGCAAGCTCGACACCTCCACCCCCGAGGTGGTCGCCGAGCAGGTCCGCGCCGCCGTCCTCGCCGCGTTTGCCGTCTCCCCTGCAATGTCGCAGACAGATGGCACACCGTCCCGGCGGACGAGGGCGTAGCAGTCACCGCAGCATCGGTGCCGGGGCCGGCGCGGGCGCACTCGCGAGTACGCCGGCCATGACCGCGGCCCGCCACCGGGGCGTGTTCACCCCGCGGCATAAGGAAGAGAGATCTTTCCCTTGCTCCGCGTGCGTAACAACATGCTTGCCTCACCTCGTAGTTGATCGGTGATCAATGCGTCAGAAACGCGACGCATCGGCGATCAACGTCCCGTTTACGATCCCTCAACGCGCACCCACGCGAGAGCGATCGATGGTGAGGGTGAGGCGGAGAAGGATCCCGTGGGCAACGCCGCGAGCGGTTGGCGTGGGCACCGAGGGGACAGTGGCGTAGGTACCGGCATACGCGGTACCTACGCCACGCGCCCGCGTCTCAGGGCCAGTACTCAGTGGAAGGCCAGGGTCGGCTCCCCCGGTCGGCGGATCCTCAAAGGGGCTTGTCCGGACCAGATTTGTCCACATGCGAATCCCTGTAGCAGCCACGACCACAGCAGTAGCTCTTGCTCTCTGCCTGACCATTGGGCCGGAAGCCACCGCCTCTACAGCCCCCACCGCCGCTCCCTCCGATGCACTCCGCTCGGCTGCTCACGAGGGCCTGCGGTTCGAGTTGCCCGCGCCGACGGGCCGGCACCCAGTGGGAAGCACCGAACTCCACCTCATCGACCACGACCGACGCGATCCCTGGGTCGAAGGCAGAGACCGGGAGCTGATGGTCAGCATCTGGTATCCGGCGCGTTCGGTGAGGGGATGTCCGCACCGGCCGTACATGCCGCCCGGTGTCGCGCGCTGGGTGGACAAATCCGGCTCGTTCGGGCTTGCCCAACCCGGCGAGGTGGAATGGGGCGCCATCCGGACGGAGGCATGCCCGGGAGCGCCGGCCGACACGCGCAGCCGACGGCCGATCGTGCTGTACTCGCCGGGCCTGCAGAGCCTCCGATCGCTCGGCACCTCGACCGCGATGGAACTGGCGAGCCGTGGCTACGTCGTCGTCACCATGGACCACACCTATGAGGCCCCGGCGGTGGAATTCCCCGGCGGTCGGACCGAGCTCCAAGAGCCGATGTCCGGAGTCGAGGATCTCAAGAGGATGGTGGATACGCGGGTACGCGACACTCGTTTCGTTCTTGACCAGCTCGCTGTGCTGCACAGCGGCGGCAACCCGGACGCCGAGGGGCGCCCTTTGCCCGAGGGGTTGGCCCGGATACTCGACCTGCAGCGGGTCGGTATGTATGGCCATTCGGGCGGTGGCGCCACCGCGGCCGAGGCCATGCGCGTGGACCGCCGTATCGATGCGGGCATCAACTTGGACGGCACGCTGCAGTACAGCAGCACCGAATTCCTTCCCGTGGCACGGGAAGGGCTGGACCGCCCGTTCCTGCTCATGGGCAAGGAGAGTCAGACACACCTGAACAAGCCGTCCTGGCAGTCGTTCTGGAACCACTCAACGGGCTGGAAGCGGGACCTGAGCCTGCAGCGGGCCAGCCACTTCAGTTACACGGATGCTCAGTCCTTCGTCCCTGCTTTGGACGTGCACCTGGACATCCCGGCAGAGATACGCGAGCAGTACATCGGCACCGTGGCCCCCACACGCAGCACCGCCGCCCAGCGCGCCTACATCACCGCGTTCTTCGACCAACACCTAAGGGGCCGCCCCCAGCACCTGCTGGACGGGCCTTCACCCTCCTACCCGGAGGTCGCCTTCATTCCATAGGAACCGCTGCAGAGACCGCGCCCGCGCAGCCCGCGCCTGCGCCCGCCGCCGGGCAGCGCTCGCAGCGAGTCGTACCATGTCGACCACCGCGCGCTGCCCTGCGCGGGAAACAGGACCTCTTCCTTGTGCACAGGAAGAGGTGCCGATCGCTGGGTACGGATGCCCGTGGGATCTGGCCTGCGGTGATGCGCACCATTGCCCGGAGAGGGTGGTACCTACCGCGGTACTGATCGCGATACCCACCGCGGTACGGGCTTCGGGACGCATCGCGGTACCGACCGCGGTGCCACCTCCGGCAACCGCTGTCCACAGCCGTCGGCCCCGAATCGGTACATCGCCCAGCTCGCCTGGCCCTTTTGTCCGCGGGATCGGCCGGACTGCGGGCCGTAGGCGATGCTGAGAATCGTGCCACCGGGTTGCCGTCAACTGACATGACTGTGCCCGCCTTTCGTGGCAGTGGTTCTGACGAAGTGTTGAAGCCATGCTCTCTTCGCCGCGATCAGCCCGGGGAAGCGCCCGCACCGACCACTCGAACGGATAATCGATGCCACGTAAACCCCTCCACTCGGAAGGGACCGGATCTCGCGCCCCACGTACCTCTCCGCATGCGAGATCATGCGGCATGCGCCCGGATGGCTGGTACCTCACCTCAGAAGTCGACGAATTCCTCGCCCGAGCGGGCGGCTTCCTGCGCTCGCGGCCCGGCCTGCACGTCATGCAGCTGACATGGGCCGAGCGAGTGCGAAAGCGTGGAGCGGAGTCGTTCGCCACCGAAGCGCCGGTCGACGCCCCCGTCTTCGGCCTGCTGGAGCAAGCAGGCGAGGTCTGCGCCACCTTCTACCGCCTATCGCCCCGTGCGCTGGGCCTCTCCCCGCTCACGCCCGAGGAGGCCGACTCCCTCGCCGCTCATCTGGCCGCGCTCGGCCACTCCCTCTCCCGCGTCAGCGCCGACCACGACACAGCGACCGCATTCGCCGAGGCCTGGCAGCGGCACACCGGCGCGACGCCGAAGCTCCGCGACACACGGCTCCGCCTGTACCGCCTCGACACGCTCACTCCACCGGAGCCGATGCCGGCGGGCCGGGGCCGTGTCCTGGGCGAGCAGGACCTTGACGAAGTGATGTTCTGGTGCGGTGAGTTCGCCAAGGCCGTCGGGGAGGTGGTCTCCCTCGACGCCGGCTCCTGGGCCGAGACGCGCTTCGCCGACAAGCGCTACACGCTTTGGGAGACCCCTGACGGCACTCCCGTCTCCATCGCGGGCATGAACCCATTGATCGGCGGCCAGGTGCAGGTGGACATCGTCTACACCCCGGCCCACCTGCGCGGTCGCCGCTATGCGGGGGCCGTGACGGCGGAGGTGAGCCGGGCCGCCGTGGCCGCCGGCGCGAGCGACGTCGTCCTGTTCGCGGACCTGTCCAACCCCGCCAGCAACGCCCTCTACCAGCGCCTCGGCTATCGCACACTCAACGACTGGGCGGTGTACGACTTCTCGACCAGCTAGTGGAAGCGGTCCCTCGGCCCCGGCCCCTGCCCCCGGCCCTGCTCAAGCCCAGCGCTTCACGAAATCGATCGCCGCCGAGTTGACCTCCGCGGGGTGCGAGGCGCTCAGGAAGTGCTGCCCGCCTTCGATGACTTCCAGACGCGCCTCGGGGGAACGGGTGAACATCCGGATCTCCTCCTGGGCGTTCGCCACGGAGTACACCTGGTCCGCGGTGCCGTGCAGCCACAGAATGGGGCTGCGGACCTCGTCCAGCCTGCCGTGGAGCCCGTCGCGGTCCCGCAGGTTCACCGTGCTGAGGCGCAGACGGTGACGGCCGGCGTCACCGGCGTAGTTCGCACGGTAGATGGTGAGCCAGAACTCGCGTTCCTCGGCCGAGACGCCGCCCATGGCCGTGTCGAAGACCCCGTCCACGACCTCGTCCGGCACGACCCAGTCCTCGCCGACCGGCTCGGCGAGGGCGTCGACGAGCGGCGTGTTGAATTCGACTCCGTCCCAGCAGCCCAGGTCGCGGCTGCGCGGGCTCTCGAAGTCCATCGACGTACCGAGCGTGATGAGCCCCTTCACCGTGTCCGGGGCGAGCAGCGCCATACGGGCCGCCACCCAGCCGCCCTGCGAGGTCCCCAGCACGAAGGCCTCGGGAATCCCGAGGGCCGCGAGCGCCTGCAGGTTGGCGATTGCGCTGTCCCAGTAGGTGAAGTGAGGGTACGAGGCCCTCGTACGGCCGTGCCCGTAGGGTTCCAGGGCAAGCAGGTTGACCGCGGACGCAAGCGCCTGGTCGGCGAACTGCGGCCGGTACAGCTCGGCCGAGGTGGTGTACGAATTGATCAGTACCAGCGTCGGGAGCGCGGGATCGTACGGCCTGCCGAAGGTGTACCCGACGGTCGACCCGCCGAGGTGCGGGATCTCGACGGTCTGCTCGGTCTCACTCACGGATCGCTCCTCCATCTCTACACGGAAAACATTGGGCACGGCCCCCTGCTCTCAGCCGAACACGACCCCACCCCGGTGCATTCCCCCACTCCGGCCCATCCCGGCTCAGCGGCGGCCTCCACCACCACCCGGGATTCGGCCGCTGTCCCCTGAGGTCGCGCACCCGGGGCAGGGTCCGCCCCCCTGCTGGACATACCGGTGCTCGTTCGCGAGGTCGGCCACCTGAGCCATCGAGGGGTCCTCGGTGGAAGCGCCGAACCCGTAGCGGGCGTAGAAGGCGAGCAGGTTGGCGTCGGCACGCTCCACCGCCTGCTGTGTTCTGTCGTACGCCACCGAAGCCAGGTCCCTGACATCGATGCGGATGAGCCTGTCCCCGTCGGGTGGGTCCTGGCCGACCCTCTCGCCCCACCGGAGAAACATCTTCTTCACCGGGCCGTCCTCCACGAGCCCGCCCAAGTACTCCTTGACGATCTGCACGGTCTCGTTGTCACCCAGGTCGACGAGGTCGAAGGTACGGGTGATCGCCAGAGAGGCGAGTTCGGCGAATCGGTCGGCCTGTGTCTCCCGTTCCGCGGAGCGCTGTTGGCTCTCGTCGAGCTGCGTGACCTGATCCGCGACGTTCTCGCCCTCCGGCGGCTCGGGTTGCGGCGGGACCGGATCGTCGACGTCGAGCGTGGCTGCCTGGAACCGGCCGACCTGCCGCGCGGTCGCCAGAGCCGTCTCGTTCACGGGCTCTCCGGAACGCGAAGGAGCAACCCGGTCCACAGCCACCACCACGTCCCTCATTCGGGCAGCGACCCGCGGATGAGTGGCGACGTACCGGTGGATCTCCTTGTAGGCGTCCGCGGCACCCTCAGCGTACTGCTGGCGTTGCGCCTCGAACGCGTACCTCTGGGCCACCGGCTTCTTCCATGTCCCCTCGGACACCGGAGCCAGTACGACGGCGAACAGCAGCGCGACCATGATTCCGACGTTGAGCCCGCCGAGAGACCGCCGGCCGAAGTTGAGGAGGGCGCCCAGCGGCAACCGGGCTTCGCCGAAGCGAGCCGGGCACAGTCGCTGCAGCCGCTGCCTGATCTGCGCCACACGGTCGGGCCAGCGCAACACGGCGTAGCTGCCGAGAGCCAGCACGGTGTAGGCCAGCAGCCAGTACAGCCAGTGCACCTCGGTCAGCCCCTGAATGCGTTCCAGCACACCGCGTACCACCGCGACTTGAGCCGGTGAGAACGACAGCACGTTGGCCAGCCACACCACGAGCAGTGCAAGCACCAGGCCGAGTTGCAGGGAGAGGACGAGGTCGGCCGCCGCCTGCACTGTCAGCCGCGTCGAGTCCTTCATCTTCCGCCAACCGCGCCAGGACAGCCAGCACGCCAGCGGGAAGAACAGCCCGGCGGCCGGGCCCGTGGTCAGCACGTCGCCGCTGACGAGTTGCTGGGCGGCGAGGGCGAACAGCGCCGCTCCGGGCAGATCGGGAAGGTGGCGCACTGCCCAGCGCTCGGATTCGCTGCACCGCTTCACCGCGAGCAGCAGAGTCCAGCCGCCGAAGAAGAGCAGTGTCACCAACGGGATCAGCTGGGAAGGAAACTCTCGGAGCAGGAAGAAACCGAGCGTCAGCGCCAGGCCGCCGACACCGAGTACGAGGGCGGCTGCCGCGACGTACCGGCGATGCCGTGTGCAGCGGACCAGCACTCCGAGGAACATCTTGCCCGCCACCGGCGGCGCAGCCGCGAGTGCCAGCCCGAAAACCGCGCCGACGACTCCACCCAACACTGCTGCGAGGACGGCCAGCAGGAGGTCCCCCACCCCCTCGACCTCGTTCCGCGTGCCCAATCGCCACGCCGCCCAGGCCGCCAGCCCGACCGTGACGTACAGTCCCACGAGCGCGGTGGTGTCGCTCACATCCTCGTCATTGCGGGCAGTCGAATCCGGTGCGACCGGTGCGGCCGGTGCGGCCGGTGCGGCCGGTGCCCCGAGGTCGTGCAGCCGGCGCGCAACATCCAGGAAGACCTCAGCGTTGGGCATGTGGTAGAGAGATTTTGCGTAGAGCGGCGGAAAGGCGTTCCCTCGCGGGGCCACGACGAGACCGCCCTCGCCCATGAGCGCAATCGGACCGACATCCTCCCAGGAAGTGAAATCTTCCCGGCCGCGGCCGTACCTGCGCCGTACGGCCAACCCGTCCTGACGCAGCACGAGATCCCCGAAGGCAACTTCACCGCCACTCTGGATCGTCGCGACAGCCGATCGCCCCTGAGCCTCCCGGACCCCCTGCCGGATCGCGGAACCCCACTCCGCCTCCTCAGGGAACCGGGCACCCCTGATCACCGTCCGGGTACGCACTCCCCGGATCCTCTCCCCGGACAGCAACGGCGGGCGGTCCACCGCTCCTATCGTGATGACCTTCCCCTCAGGATTGGCCAGCTTGTAGCGGTTCCAGCCATCGATGAAGAGCAGTGTCGACGACCACGGATAGACCACCTCCGAGCCGTCCGCCGTGACCGCGACCAGACCACGCTCATAGAGCTGGATTTCCCTTGCTTGCTTCCGGTACCACAGCACCCGTAGAGCGAACAGCGCCAGCGCCACCAGGCCGGCCATCACCGCGACCGTGGCAGGGCGCGCCGGGCCGAGGAGCTCACCGAGCACAAACACCAGCAGGAGCACCAGAGCTGTCAAAGGCAGCAGGGCCAGTAGCTGGAGCGCCTTTCTGGCAGGCCCCAGGCGCGGCGGGCAGTAGGTACGGCGATGTTTCCCAAGCTCCGGGTGCTCCGCACTCCCCTGTGCACTCACCAGCCCACCCACCCCAGCGCACGATCAGCACAACACAACAAGCAAAAGAGTCATGTTGACCTCTGCGGCACGGTAGCAGCCCGGGCACCGCCTCCGCCCCTCTCCTCCCTCCAACCCCAGCAGTAAACAGACGTCAGTTCCGAGGTCAGGGCATCAAGACGGCCCCTGCGATCTGCTGGGCGGTCTGAGCGGGTGTGAGATGCGTGGTGTCGACGACCTCGGCCTCGGCGTGCAGCCACGTGCGAGCCGCCTCGGCGTAGGGCTCGAGGTACTTGAGACGGAACGGGGAGGGGCCGAGAACAGTGTCCCCCTCGATGCGCCCGCGGAGGGTGTCCTGGTCGGCGTGGAGAACGAAGTGCCGTACTGGGATGGCATGGTGGGCGAGGCCCGTGCTGATCTCGCGCCAGTACTGCTCGACCAGGACCGTCATGGGCATCACCAGAGTGCCGCCGGTGTAGTCGAGTACGCGGTGGGCGGTCTCGACGACGAGTGGCCGCCACGGAGGCCAGTGCTGAAAGTTGTCCGTCGCGGGCAGCCCCGGCGTGATGTCCATAAGCGTCTCGCCGACCTTCTCGGCGTCGAACACCCGTGACTCCGGGATGAGTTGCTGCACGAGCGCACTGGTGGTCGTCTTGCCTGCGCCGTGAGTGCCGTTGAGCCATACGATCATGAGACCTGACGCTAGCGCTGCACGGGTCCACAGGAACGTGCATAGCGGTAATCCAGTACAGCTTCGGCGTATCGACGGCCTTCTGCCTGGACGGTGGGTTTCCCGGCCCGCGCGAGGGCTGCCTGGTGCCACTCGCGCGGGGGCCGCTTCTCAGGCCGTTACCGTCTCCCGGAGCGCTGCGAGGCCGTCGCTGTAGATGCCGTGGAAGAGGGCTACTGCCTCGTCGTCGCTGACTCCGGCCGGGGTGAAGCTCCCCGACCACTCCACCCGCGATCCGGCGCCGCCGGGAAGCTCGTGCACCGTGAGGGTGGAGAGGTAGTCGGTGACGGGGAAGGGGGCTTGCTGGATGGAGTAGGAGTAGGTGCGCGCGGCATCGTCGAAGGCCCGGAGGCGTTCGACGATCGTCCCGCCGTCCTCGTTGGTGAGGCTGCGGACGCGTCCGCCTTCGCTGAGTTCGCTGGTACGGATGTAGGGCAGCCAGTCGGGGAGGGAGTCGAAGCCGCCGATGAGCTGCCAGGTGCGGTCTGCGGACCACGGCACTTCGATCGATGTGGTCATGGTGGCCATCTGTATCTCCTGCAGTGGTGAGTCGGGCGTGGTGGTGGGCCTGCGTGCGGTGGTGGGTCTGCGTGGTGGGGTCAGGCGGACGGTACGGGGGCGTCCGGCTGGATCAGCCGCTCGGTGCGCAGGTCCGCCCAGAAGGCCGCCGGTACGGTCTCGTTGAGTGCCGTTACGTCTTCGGCGATGCGGCTGGGGCGAGTGGCGCCGGGGATGGCGGCCGCGGTGGCCGGGTGGGCCAGGGCGAACTGCAGCGCTGCGGCCTTGATGCTCACACCGTGCCGGGCGGCGAGCGCCTTGATGCGCTCGACCTTCTCGATGATGGCGGGCGGCGCCTGCTGGTACTCGAAGTGCTGTCCGCCGGCCAGGATGCCGGAGCTGTAGGGCCCGCCGACGACGATGTCGACGTTCTGCTCGGTGGCGGCCGGCAGCAGCCGCTGCAGGGCGCGCTCGTGGTCCAGCAGGGTGTACCGGCCGGCCAGGAGGAAGGCATCGGGCTGGGGCTCGTCCAGGTCGAGGGTGAGTTCCAGCGGCTCGACGCGGTTGACGCCGAGGCCCCAGGCCTTGATCACACCCTCCTCGCGGAGCTTTTGCAGGACGCGGAAGGCGCCGGTGCGGGCGGACTCGTAGGCGGCCACCCACTCGTCGCCGTAGAAGTCCTGGGCGACGTCGTGCACCCAGACGATGTCCAGGCGGTCGGTTCCCAGGCGCTTGAGGCTGTCCTCGATGGAGCGCTTCGTGGCGTCGGCGGAGTAGTCGTTGAGGATCTTGTTCGGGCGGCCGTGCTCGAAGATGCCGCCCTTCTCGCCGAGGTCGCGGTGGGCCGGATCCTCGACCTCATCGAGGATGACCCGGCCGACCTTGGTGCTCAGGACGTACTCGTCGCGAGGCTTGCCGGCCAGCACCTCTCCGAGCCGGATCTCCGAGAGCCCGGCGCCGTAGAAGGGGGCGGTGTCGTAGTAGCGGATGCCCTGGTCCCAGGCGGCCTGGACGGTCGCGGCGGCCTCCTCGTCGGGGATGGCGCGGAACATGTTGCCCAGCGGCGCGGTCCCGAAGCCGAGCCGTCCCGGCAGCATTGAGCTGATACCCATGAAACTGATTCCCCTCTGTCACTCGGAGTGACGCCAGGTCGGAGACGCGCCGGGTACCGGATATGCACCCGTCTGCGCACTCATTTCTCTTACCTGTTCGACGGTATGGTCGATGCTTGAGACTGTCCAAGACATGCTTGGACATACTTGAGCCCCCAGAGGTCTTAAGAGACAGAGGCCCTACGCGTGGCCGTACGAAAGGTCTTCCATGCTGGATCTACGTCAGCTCCGGTACTTCGTGGCCGTCGCCGAGACGGAGCACGTGGGCCGGGCCGCCGAGAAGCTGCACATTTCCCAGTCGCCACTCAGCCGGCAGATCGCCCAGCTGGAGAAGGATCTGGGCCTGCTGCTCTTCGAGCGCAGCCAGCAGCGCATCCGGCTCACCGCCGACGGCCGGACCTTCCTCTCCGAGACCCAGGCCCTGCTGCGGCACGCGGACCGGCTGGAGAATCTGGGCCGCCGGCTCGGCCGCGGCGAAGAAGGCGGCCTGTGCGTGGGCTACCTCGGCGACGCCATGCACTCCGGCGCGTTGCCCCGGGCGCTGCGGGACCTGCACGAAGCGCGCCCCGGCATCCATGTGGCGCTCTACAACCTGCCGCCCGCCGAGCAGTTCGAGGGCCTACGGCAGCGCAGCCTGGACATCGCGCTCGTCCCCGAGCCGCCGCCCCGGGACGACCCCGATCTGCGCGGCGCACTGCTGCTGGAGGACCCGCTGCTGCTGGCGGTACCGGAACAACATCCGCTCGCCGCACGTACGGAGGTCCGCCCGGAGGATCTGGACGGCCAGCCGTGGGTGGCGGTCGAGGACAGCCAGGACCCTGCCTGGCGCGACGCCTTCATGGCCTCCTGCGCGGCATCCGGCTTCCGGCCCGACATCCGGTTCGAGGCCACGGAACCACTCACCGCCACCGGACTCGTCGCCTCCGGCCTCGGCCTGGCCCTCGTACAGCGGAGCATGGTCCGGGCCGCCCAGGACGTGGTCGTACGGGAGCTGCCGTGGCTCGATGAGACGGTGCGGCTGTGGGCGGCCTGGCACCGGGTCGACCTGCGGCCGGTGGTCGCCGCGTTCCGGTCGATCGTCCTCGCGCCGGTAACGGAGGGCGCCGAGGGGTGAGGCGTGATCGGCGCGAGGGGGGGGTGCGCCGGCCCCGACACCCCTCTCGACCAGTCTCGACCAGCCCCAGCCCGACGCACCACGCCAGTGTGATCCAGGTAACGGACAGGTTCAGACAGGTACGCCTAGGCTGTGGACATGTCCGAACAGGCACGCAAGCATCAGCGCGTAGCGCGCATCCTGAGCCGGGAGATCCGGGCCGGTGCCCGGCGGCCCGGCAGCCGGTTGCCCGGGGAGCACGCACTGACCCGGCAGTTCTCCGTCAGCCGGGCCACCGTGCGCGAGGCACTGCGCCTCCTCGCCGAGGACGGGCTGATCACCACCCACCCCGGGGTCGGGTCGATCGTCACTTTCGAGGGCAGTGTGCTGGACCACCGGCACGGTTGGTCCCAGGCGCTGACCGAGCACGGTACGGCCGTGGAAACCACCGTGCTGAACCTGGAGATCGTCCAGGACGCGGACCTCGCCGCCGAACTGGCTCTGGAGCGACGTGAGTTCCTTGCCGTGGACCGCGTCCGCACCCTCGCGGACGGCACCCGCATCTCGCTGGAGCGGAGCCGAGTGCCGTTCCAGGACGAGCTGGCGGAGGTGCCGGCACGCGGCCTGGTCGACGGCTCGCTGACCGCTACGCTCGCCTCGGTCGGGATGGTGGTGGCGTCGGGAGAACAGCGTGCGACCGCCGTACCGCTGAACGACATCGACGCGGTACTGCTGATGCGCACGGCCGGTACCTCCTTCCTCCGTGTGACACGCATCGGCCGCTCCCCCGCGGGCGCGCCGATCGAGCATGTGGTCAGCCTGCTGGATCCGGAACGGTTCGAGCTGCGCACCCACTTCGGAGAGCCGGGCTCGCTCTGACACCGGCGCTGACATCACCGCACCTCCACCCCCGACTCCCCCACCAGCGCTGCCGTTACGAGCTGACGTACGAGTCCCGTACGAGGTTCAAGCCGCACGCCGCCGGGCACTGACAGACACCAGAAAGCACCACACATGAACGACCCCCACGCCCCCCAGGCCCTCCACGTCCCCCACGCCCCCCATACCGATCGCGCGCTCGGTGCCCTCTACGGTCTCGCCCTGGGCGACGCCCTGGGCATGCCGACCCAGATCATGTCGCGCACGGCCATCACTGCCCGTTTCGGCAAGGTCACCGGCTTCGAGGCCGGCCCGCCGGACAATCCCGTCGCCGCCGGTCTTCCCGCGGGCAGTGTCACCGACGACACCGACCAGGCCCTCATCGTCGGCCGGCTGCTGGCCGAGGGCCGGGGCCGCATCGACCCCACTCAGCTGGCCACCGCGCTGCTGGCGTGGGAGGCCGAGATGAAGGCCAAGGGCTCCCTGGACCTGCTGGGCCCGTCCACCAAGGCCGCGCTGGACGCCGTGACCCGTGGCGTACCGGTCACCGAGACCGGCCGGACCGGCACCACCAACGGCGCCGCCATGCGCGTCACCCCGGTGGGCATCGCCTTCCCTCACGACCCGCTGGAGACCTTCCTCGACCGCGTCGTGGAGTCCTGTCAGGTCACCCATGACACCAACATCGGCATCGCCGGAGCGGCGGCCGTCGCCGCAGCGGTCAGCGCCGCCGTGGCCGGCAGCGGCCTCACCGCCGCGCTGGACGCCGCGCAGACCGCGGCCGTCGCGGGGGCGCGACGCGGCCACTGGTCCGCCGGCGCCGACATCGCCACCCGTATCCGCTGGGCACGCGAGCTGGTCGCCGGGGCCACGGCCGAGGACGCCGTGGACACCATCAGCGACCTGGTGGGCACCAGCGTCGCCTCCCAGGAGTCGGTCCCCGCGGCATTCGCGGTGCTCGCACTGGCCGGTGACGACCCCTGGCAGGCCTGTCTGCTGGCCGCCAATCTCGGCGGCGACTGCGACACCATCGGCGCCATCGCGGGCGCCATCTCCGGTGCCGTCGCGGGCCTGAGTGCCCTCCCCCCGGAGGCCGTCGCCACCCTCCGTTCCGTCAACACCCTCGATCTGGAGCCACTCGCCGCCGACCTGCTCGCGCTGCGGACACACTGAGCCCCGCTCCTGGGATTCCCCTCCCCGGGAGGCCCGCCGCGGCCCGCCTCCCCTCTCGCCTCGTAAGGAGGTTCCGTCATGGCCGACTCGACGACGAGCGATCGTGCCGGTGACCACGCCGATGACCGCACTGGTGCCCATGTCGGCGAACATGTCGGTGACCGCGTCAGTGACCACGTCGGTGACCGCGTCGGTGCCGTGGAGACCCGCGGGATCGAGCCCGTACCCGACTCGGAGCGGCACGGTCACGCCGGGCAGATGTTCTGGACGTGGTTCGCCGCGAACATCTCCCTCCTCGGCCTGCCGCTCGGTGCCACGCTCGTGGCCTTCCGCGGGCTGAACATCTGGCAGGCCGTACTGGTCGCCGTCATCGGCGCCTTCGGCTCCTTCGCGTTGGTGGGTGCGTTGAGCATCGCCGGCAAGCGCGGCGGCGCACCGGCCCTGACGCTGTCCAGGGCCGTCTTCGGCCGACGGGGCAACGCCGGGCCCACCCTGGTGACGTGGATCAGCCGGGTCGGCTGGGAGACGGTGAACACCACCACCGCCGCCTACGCGCTGCTCTCCCTGCTCACGATCGTATTCGGCGTACGCCACAACACCGTGCTGACGCTGGTGTGCCTGCTGGTCTTCATCGCCTGCACCCTGCTCATCAGCGGGCTGGGCCACGCCACGATCATGTGGATCAACAAGTGGGCCAGCTACCTCTTCGGCCTGCTCAACCTGGTTGTCATGGCCTTCCTGGCCGCCACCGTGGACTGGGCGAAGGTGGCGCACGCGCCGGCCGCGCCGCTCAGCGCCGTCATCGCGGGTATCGGCATCATCGCGGCGGGCACCGGTATCGGCTGGGCCAACGCGGGTGCCGACTACGCCCGTTACCTCCCGCGCGCCATCCCCGGCAGGCGTCTGGTCCTCGCCTCTGCGTGGGGTGCCGGCATCCCCCTGGTACTGCTGATCTCCCTCGGCTCGCTGCTCTCGGCCGGCGACACCTCCCTCGCCGCCGCCTCCGACCCGGTCTCCGCCATCGACGCGATGCTGCCGTCGTGGATGTCGGTGCCGTACCTGATCGCGGCGTTCGGCGGGCTGCTGCTCTCCAATCACCTCTCGGTGTACTCCGCGGGCCTGACCCTGGTCACCCTGGGAGTGCGTGCCAAGCGTACGGTCGCCGTCGGCCTAGACGTGGTCATCACCTTCGTGGGCGGCATCTACTTCATGCTGATCGCCAAGGACTTCTACGGGCCGTTCACCACCTTCCTGACCATCCTCGCCGTCCCCATCACGGCCTGGGTCGGTGTCTTCGCCGTCGACATGCTGCGCCGCCGGAGCTACGACCCCGATGCCCTGATGGTCGCCGGACGCGCCGGGCGGTACTGGTACAACGGCGGCTTCGCCTGGTCGGCCGTTGTGTCCTGGGCGCTGGCGATCGTCGTCGGGCTGCTGCTCACCGAGGCCAGGACCAGTGACACCGACATCTGGTTCTCCGGTCCGCTCTCCCACAGCTGGCTGGGCAACAACGGTCTGGGCTGGGTGGTGACCTTCATCGTAGGCGCCGCCTGCTACGCCCTTCTGCGGCCCTTCGACAAGGCGGTGACCGCCGAGACCCAACACACCGAGCAGAACACCGACACCACGACGTCGAGGACCACCGTATGAACACCCGCCTCTTCCTCGCCGGCAACGTCATCATCGACCTCGTGATGCGCGTGCCGCAGCTGCCCCCGCGCGGCGGCGACGTCCTCGCCTCCGACACCACGCAGCGCGTGGGCGGCGGCCTCAACGTCCTCACTGCCGCCCGCCGAATGGGCCTGCCCGCGGTGTACGCGGGCATCCACGGCACCGGGCCCTTCGGCGACCGGGTACGCGCCGCTCTCCAGGCCGAACGCATCGACGTGGCGCTCCCGCCCCGCACCGACGCCGACACCGGATTCTGCGTCGCCCTCGTCGACGACGGCGGCGAACGCACCTTCGCCACCGCCCCCGGCGCGGAAGGCGCCCTCACCCCCGACGACACGGCGCGGATGGCGGCCGCCCTGCGCCCCGGCGACATCGTGCAACTCTCCGGCTACGGACTGGCCTACCCCGGTACCGCCGCGGCGCTCGCCGACTTCGCCGCCGCCCTCCCGGACGATGTCGTACTGTGCCTGGACCCCGGCCCGTTGGTCGCCGACATCGACGCCGAGCGCCTGCGGCGCGTCCTGGCCCGCTGCGACTGGCTCAGCTGCAACCGCCGCGAGGCCCGGCTGCTGTCGGACCTCGATGACGCCGCAGCGGCCGACGCGCTGACCGGGCGGATCAAGCCCGGTGGCGGTGTCCTCGTACGCGGCGACGCCGACGGCTGCTGGCTGGCCACCGGCACGAGCCCCGCCGTCCACGTACCCGGCCGTCCCGTACGCGTCGTCGACAGCAACGGCGCCGGCGACGCCCACACCGGCGCCTTCCTCGCACTCCTCGGCCAGGGCATCACACCGCTGGAAGCCGCCCGGGCAGCCAACGCAGCAGCCGCCCTCGCCGTCACCCGCCCCGGCCCGGCCACCAGCCCCACCAGCGCAGAACTGGCCACCGCACTCGGCCCCACGGACCCCCTCCACCGGACACTGACGGCGGACTGACACCTGCCCTCCCCTGTCCCTCCCCCCTGTCCCACGGCGAATCCGGCGCGCAGACACGCATCGCTGTCGCGTGAGAACGACAGTGTGAAAACGAGTGTGGGAACGAGAGCGTGAAAAACCAGACTCCGGAGGCTCCCATGACCCACCCCGAGCCGGTGATCGCCGTCCCGAGGCCGAGCTGAACGAGCTGCGCTCACGACTGCGCCACACCCTCCCAGTACGGAGGCAACGCCGCCGACGCGTTCACCGTCATCGTCCCGTCGCTGCCGGGATTCACCTTCTCATCGCAGCAGCCCTCGCTCGCGAAGCCACTGCGGACACACGAGATCTGGCACCGCCTCGTGCACGACGAACTCCGCTTCGGGCGCTACGTCGCGCACGGCGGTGACCTGGGAGCCGGCATCACCTCCCGCCTCGGCGAAGCGCACCCCGAGGCCGTGCTGGGCATCCATCCGATGGCGGTGGCCAGTCCCCTCGCCTGCGACGCGGCCGGTGTCACCCCTGAAGAGCGGGCCTACCTCGCCTCCGTCGCGGCATGGTCCGCGGAGGAAGGCGGATACCTCCACCAGCAGAGCACCCGCCCTCTCACGCTGAGCTATGGCCTGGCCGACTCTCCGACCGGGCTGCTCGCCTGGCTCGTCGAGAAGTACCGTGCGGGGAGCGACCGCGGCGGTGACCTGTCGTCCCGGTTCAGCGACGACTTCCTCCTCACGCAGGCATCGCTCTACTGGTTCACCCACACCATCTCGACCTCCTTCCGGCCCTACTACGAATACGCCCACGGCCTGACGAGGCGGTTCGAGCGGGTGAACGTGCCCACGGCCCTCGCCCTGTTCCCGGCCGACCTCGCCCAGCCGCCCCGTAGTTGGGCCGAGCGCACGTACAACATCACGCGATACACCCGCATGCCCCGCGGCGGCCACTTCGCCGCCCACGAAGAACCCGAACTCCTCGCGCACGACCTCACCCAGTTCTTCCGCGCTCACCGGTGAGCGGGCGGCAGGGCCAGTACGCCAAGGGCACATAGGCATCCCCTATAGCCCGTGCTGACTTTTGGTCTTTGTCTCTCGTCCTTTTCTCTACGTACCGTGAAACAGCTCGATGCGGCGCGGCGCTCACCGCGATTTCTCTGAAGGTTTGCGCACTGCGCACGTCGAGCCTTATTCCGTCGGGCGGGCAATTACGTAATTGAGGGGAACGGTGGCATGACCACTATCGAGAGCGGGTCGGGAACGCGCGAACTGGCGGGAAAGCGGGCCCTGGTCACGGGTGGTTCTCGCGGAATCGGAGCGGCCGTTGTGCGGCAGCTCCTGGAAGCGGGCGCCGAGGTGCTCACGACTGCCAGGTCGGCGACGAACACGGTGCCTGAGGGGGCCGCTTTCGTGGCGGCCGACGTGCGGACACGGGCCGGAGCGGAGGCCCTCACCGCGGCTGTGCAGGAGCGGCTCGGTGGGGTGGACATCCTGGTGCACAACGCGGGCGGGGCGGGGCCGTACAAGGGGGCTTTGACCATCCCCGAGGAGGAGTGGCAGAACGCGCTGGACTTGAACTTCCTGGCGTCGGTGCGGCTGGACGCGCTGCTGGCACCGGGGATGCGGGAACGGCGCTCGGGGGTGATCGTGCACGTCTCCTCGGCCGCGGTCCCGACCGTGGCACCGCCGTTCCTGCACTACGTGTCGGCGAAGGCGGCGCTGGAGGCATACAGCCGGGGACTGGCCTCGGAGCTGGCCCCGTTCGGAATCCGGGTCAACACCGTGTCTCCTGGCAGAACGGCCACCCCCGGCGGTGAGCAGACGCGGGAGCAGTGGGCGCGTCTGGACTCGGGGCCGGGCCAGGACACCACCACTCCCCCGCTGGGGCGCGATGGCCGGCCCGACGACATCGCCCACGCCGTACTGTTCCTCATGTCCGACCGGGCGGGATGGCTGACCGGGAGCAATATCGTTGTGGACGGTGGCGAATTCCCCAGGGGCTGATGCCGGCGGACGTCGATGGACGCTGGTGGACGCCGGCGGCATTTCCGGAATGCCAGTGTCGACGTCAATGACAATCCAGCGGCCACCCAATTGCTTTTCTGCCGTCAGGACGCCGGTGAGGAGGGAGTGGGCTCGGGCCAGGTCTCCTGACGGAGGAATTCAAGCAGGGCTGTCTCCGCCGGGCCCGCGCTGCTCCGGACCACGGCGATGACGGGCTGGGACACGGTCGGGAGCACCGGGCGTACGAGGTGCTCGTCGCGGTGGGGCACCGCGGAGGCCGGGACGAGCGTCACTCCCAGGCCGTGGACCGCCCAGCGCACAGCCGTCGCCGTCTGGGACACCCGGGCTGCCGTGGCGGGGGCCAGCTCATTGTCCCGCAGGACCTCCAACAGCACGCCGTCCAGCGCGCTGTCGCGGTCGAACCTCACCCACGACTCCCCCTCCAGTTCGCGCAGCTCGACCCGGTCTGCGGCGAGCTGCGGGTGGCCGGCGCCCAGTACCACTACGAACTCCTCGTCGCCGAGGTGGTGGGCGTCGGCGGGGGTCCGCTCGCATGCCGCCATCAGGGCAAGGTCCACCACGCCCCGGCGGCACAGCCGTTCCAGCTCGGCGGAGCTCGGCTCCTCGAACACCGTGACCTCTACCCGCGGAAAGCGACGACGCAGCGCGCTCAACGCGCCCGGCAGCTGCCGCGTACCGAAACCCATCTGCACCGCGACCGTCAGCTCACCCACCAGCTCATCGGCACCGGCCCGCGCCGTCGCCCTCGCCCGCCGCGCCGCACTCACCGCGGCCTCCGCCTCCCGCAGGAACGCGCGGCCGACCACGGTGGGCACCAGTCCGGTGGGCGTGCGGGCGAACAGATCGACGCCGAGTTCCCGCTCCAGGCCGCGGATCTGCTGGGACATCGACGGTTGGGCGACGTGCAGCCGCTCCGCCGCCGCGGTGACCGAGCCCTCCTCGGCGACAGCCAGTGCGTACTCGAACTGACGAAGGCTCATCGGCTCTTGTTCCTTTCCTGCGGTGGACCGCGGCCCCGCAGCCCCCATTGTCGTCGCTGACGTCGCTGACGTCGCTGACGTCCCTGACGCTGCTTACGCCGTTGTCCCTGTTGTCGTCACGGCCAGTAACTCCGTTCCGCCGACGGAGATTCCCGTGGACGCGGCCACGCTCATTAAGCGGCTGCCCACCGCGTCGAACGGTTGTACTCTCGGCCCTCATGAGCTGGCTGCCTGACGATTTCGTCCATCCGACGCACGTGCCCGTACCCCACACCGCGCTTCACCTGCGGCCGATCCGGGAGGCGGACACCGCGCTCGACTACCCCGCCGTGATGGACTCCCGTGAGCGCCTCTGGGAGGTCTTCGGCCCGGCCTGGAGCTGGCCGCAGGAGACGATGACCTATGAAGAGGACCGCATCGACCTGCTGCGGCACGAGAAGGAAATAGCCGCGCACCAGTCGTTCAACTACGCGCTGCTGGACGAGGAGGAGACGGCGATTTTCGGCTGTGTCTACGTGGACCCGCCCGAGCGCACCGGCTCCGACGCAGAGATCTCCTGGTGGGTGGTGGACGACCTCGTGGGCAGCGAGGTGGAACGCGCCCTCGACGCGCTGGTGCCGCAGTGGATCGCCACCGCCTGGCCCTTCCAGCACCCCCGTTGCCTGGGCCGCGACATCACCTGGCAGGACTGGCTCGCGCTACCGCGCGCCTCGTGACACCGCCCGGTGCCTCGCAGCACTCCTCCTCTGGGCCGAGGGGGGAGACCATGTGGGGCCGAGAGAGCCAACAGGCAAGCCCTAGTCGATGCGCACCACATACTTGCCGCGTACGCCGCCTGCCTCCAGTGAGCGATGGGCGTCGGCGATTTCCGCCAGTGGGAAGACGGTGTCGACGATCGGGCGGAGCGTGCCCTTTTCGACGTATGACGTGAGTTCCGTGAAGAGGTCGGTCTTGGGATTACCGCTGAAGAAGCGCACGCGGCTGCGGCCATGTACGGCGCTGGCCAGGACGTAGCCGAGGGAGGCGGCGATCCTGTCGGTGTCGAAGGCGATGGCCACCATGCGCCCGCCCGGGGCGAGCAGCCTGCGGTGGGCGGGGAGGTCCTTGCCGACGGTGTCCAGGACCACGTCGTAGCGGCCCAGGTCGGCCGGTGTGGTGGCGCGGTAGTCCAACGCCTCGTCGGCACCCAGTTCGCGGACCAGGGAAAGATTGTCCGCGCGGGCGAGCCCCGTGACATGCGCTCCCATCGCCTTGCCCAGCTGCACTGCCACATTGCCCACTCCACCGGCCGCCCCGCGCACCAGGAGACGCTCGCCGGCGCGCAGCCGTGCTTTGTCCCGTAGGGCGGTGATGGCCGTGGTGCCCACGGGCATCGCGACGGCATCGACGGGGTCGAGCCCCCTGGGGCTTCGGGAGAGTTGCTCCGGTCGGACTACGACGTACTCCGCCGCACTGCCGAAGCCGGAGGAGCGCGCCATGATGCCCCAGACCTGATCCCCTACGGTGAGCCCGGCGACGGGAGAGGGCAGCTCCGCTATCTCTCCGGCGAAGTCCAGGCCCGTGCGCAGCGGGAACTTTCTGCCGGTGACCGGCTTGAACCGGCCGGCGCGCGCGTGCACCTCACCGCCGTTGATGCTCGTCGCACCGACCTTCACCAGCACCTCACCGTGCCCGGGCACGGGCTTGGGCACCTCGCCCACGTACAGCACCTCGGGGCCGCCGAAGCGGTCGTACAGCGCGGCTCGCATCATCTCGGTCACTCGCACGCCTCGCGCATCTCATACACCTCGTACACCTTGTACACCTCGTCGTCATCGCCTCTACGATCGACCGTACGGTGGTAAGTGGATGCCATCGTCCACTTGCGTCGGAGGTGAGAGAGATCGACGCGAAATCCTCTCGGTTGCGTGCGGACGCGGAGCGCAACCGGCAGCGGATCGTCGACGCCGCTCGCGAGGCCTTCGCCCGGCACGGAGTCGAGGTGCCGATGGCGGCCATCGCGCGCAAGGCCGGGGTGGGCGTCGCCACGCTCTACCGCCGCTTCCCCACCCGCGACGAGCTGGTCAGGGAGATCTTCGCCGACCAGCTGCAGGCGTGTACGGCGGCCCTGGAGGAGGCGCTGGACGACCCCGACCCTTGGCGCGGCTTCTGCCACGTGATCGAGAAGGTGTGCGCTCTGCAGGCGGCCGAGCGCGGCTTCACGGAGGCATTTCTCAACGCCTTCCCGGACGCGGCCGCGGACCACTCCCGGCGGCGGCTGCAGGGCGAGCGCGGCTTCGCGGCCCTGGTCCGCAGGGCGCAGAGCGCGGGGGCGCTGCGCAAGGACTTCCATCCCTCGGATCTGACAGTGGTACTGCTCGCCAACAGCGCACTCGCCGCTACACCCGACCCCGCGCCGGCCTCACGGCGCCTGGTCGGCTATCTGCTCGACTCCTTTCGCGCCGATGCCGCTCACACGCCGCTGTCGCCACCGACCGGCCTCGGCCTCGGGCATCTGCTGCGTACCGGGCACCACACCGGGCGGGACAGCAATGAATGACAGCGATGACATATGTACTGCACAAGACGTGATCCAAGGCCCTACTGGGGCGACTGTCGATCCTCCTAGACTCCACACCATGGCGAAAGCACAAAAAATCGGACCGGACGACTCCTGGGAAGGCGTCGTCACCCATACGTCCCGGGGCATGCTCGACGGCTCGAACATGTACCACTTCGTCGAGGTCAGCCTTGCCGACGGCGAGTCCATAAAGGTCCGGATCAGCCGTCGGCTCTGGAAGTCGATCGCGGTCGGCGATCGGATCGTCAAGCGACCTGGTGCCGACCCGGCCAAGGGGTAACCGACCGGCCCGGCACCTGACGATGCGTTGAATGGGCCAACGGGACGCCCTGGCCGCCCTGGCCCCTACAGTGGCTGACGACGTGTCACTCAGACGTCACTGAAGTCGCGGAAGACACGGAAGTCCGCGTGCAGCCGCCGCCCGTGGTCGACCGTGCGGGCCGGGCCGGTGAGGCGGACCCGGGCTGTCAGGCGGGGATCCGTGCTGGAGGCGCTGAGGCGCAGTTCCAGGTCGCCGGGCTCGACGATGCGGTGTCCGTCGCGGCCGGTGAAGGACGCCAGGTCGGCGGGGACGGTCGCGCGTACCTCCGCCGCCTCGCCCGGGGCGAGATCGAGACGTACGTACCCGATGAGGCGCTGTACGGGCTGGACGATGGAGGCGACGGGGTCGTGCAGGTAGAGCTGGACGACCTCGGTGCCCGTGCGCGTACCGGTGTTGCGTACGGTGCAGGCCACCTCGAACTCGCCGTCCGTGCCGGTCTCCTCGTCGGCGATGACGAGCCCGGACCAGTCGAAGGTGGTGTACGTCAGTCCGTGGCCGAAGCCGAAGGCGGGGGTGGGGTCGATGTTGGAGACCTCGGTGGAGTGGCCGAGGCGGGCCGCGAGGTAGGTGGAGGGCTGTGCGTCCGGGAGCCGGGGCACGCTGACGGGGAGCCGGCCGGCCGGGGCGACGCGGCCGCTGAGGACGGAGGCGAGGGCCGTCGTGCCCTCCTCGCCGGGGAAGAACGTCTGGACGATGGCGGCGGCCTCGGTCGCCGCACGGCCCAGGGCGTAAGGCCGGCCGGCGAGCAGGGTCAGGACGAGGGGGGTGCCGGTGTCCAGCAGCGTGTCGAGCAGCTGCTGCTGCACTCCGGGCAGGGCCAGGGAGCCGGCGTCGCAGCCCTCGCCGCTGCTGCCACGGCCGAAGAGCCCGGCCCGGTCGCCGAGCGCGGCGATCACCAGGTCGGCACCGCGGGCCAGCTCGGCGGCCGCGGCGAAATCGTCAGTTGCGACGCCATCGGTAGTGGTGCCGTCGGTTGTGACGCCATCGGTAGGGGTGCCGTCGGTAGTGGCGCCGTCGATGTCGCATCCGGCGGCGGTGACGATCTCGCTGTCGGGGAATTCGGCGGCCAGTGCGTCGTGCAGCGTGGGGAGCTCGATACCCGTGGGTACATGCGGGTGCTGGCTGCCGACGTGGACGGGGAAGGAGTAGCAGCCGAGTACAGCGGTGGGGGTGGCGGCGTTGGGACCGATGAGTGCGATGCGCGCCGGGGTGCGGTCGTCCGCCAGGGGAAGTGTGCCGTCGTTGCGGAGGAGGACGATGGCCTGCTCGGCGACGCGGCGGGCCAGCGCGCGGTTGGCGGCCGGATCGAGGTCGACCCTGCCACGCAGGTCATCCAGGTCAGTCGGATCAGCCAGATCAGCCGCGACACGCACGTCGGCCGCCCCATGCGAGTCAGCCGTAGGACGCACGTCAGCCGTACTGCGCACATCAGCCGTTCCCCGCGGACCGCCCCTCTCCGCGCCCACGCCGCCGAGCGACACCGGTGTCGGATCCCAGTCGGCATCGAGCAGCCCCAGCTGGGCCTTCTGTCTGAGTACTCGGCGTACAGCCCGGTCCACGACCGCCTCGGACACCAGGCCCTCGGCCAGTGCCGCGCGCAGCGGCGCGCCGAACGCCTTCACGGTGGGGAGTTCCACGTCGACACCCGCCGTGAGCGCCGCGACGGCGGCTTCCCCCAGCGTGCCGGCAACCCCGTGCAGGGTCTGGAGGAAGGCGATGCCGAAGTAGTCGGCGACGACCGTTCCCTCGAAGCCCCAGGCGTCCCGGAGCAGGCCGGTGAGCAGCCGTTCGTCGGCCGCCGAGGGGATGCCGTCGGTGTCGGTGTAGGCGTGCATCACCGAGCGGACGCCGCTTTCGCGTACGGCCATCTCGAACGGCGGCAGGATGACATCGGCGCGTTCTCGGACGCCCATGCTCACGGGGGCCAGGTTGCGTCCCGCGCGGGAGGCGGAGTATCCGGCGAAGTGCTTGAGGGTGGCGACGACGCCCGCGCCCTCCAGGCCGCGTACGTAGGCGGTGCCGATGGTGCCGACGAGGTAGGGGTCCTCGCCGATGGTTTCCTCGACCCGCCCCCAGCGGGCGTCGCGCACGACGTCCAGCACGGGGGCGAGTCCCTGGTGGACGCCGACGGCACGCAGGTCACGACCGATCGCCGTGGCCATCTCGTGGATGAGCCGGGGATTGAAGGTGGCACCCCAGGAGAGGGGTACGGGGTAGGCGGTCGCGCCCCAGGCGGCGAAGCCGGCGAGGCACTCCTCATGCGCGAGTGCCGGGATGCCGAAGCGATTGGCGGCGGCGATCCTGCGTTGGGTGCGCAGCAGTGACAGCGCGCCGAGCGCGGGGTCGACGGGGGTGGTGCCGAAGGGCCGGGTCAGCTGGCCGAGGCCGTACGGCAGCAGGTCGTCGAGGGGTACCGGCTCCTCCATGTCGTGCTGGTGCGGCGCGACTTCGGCGCCCTCGGCGGAGGCGCCGACCCACACCCCGAAGAGCTGGGCGGTCTTCTCTTCCAGTGTCATCTCGGCGAGCAGGGCATCGGCCCGCTCCCCCGGATCGCGAGCCGCGTCCCGCCACAACGGGACGCCGGCCGCTTCGGTGTGTTCGGCGTGTTCAGTGCGTCCAGTGCCCTCGGTCCCTTCGGTGCGTTCAGCGCCCTCGGTGCGTTCGGAGTCTGCGGTGCCTTCGGAGTCTTCGGTGTGTGCGATCTGTGCGGTCTGTGCTGACACGTGGCCGGTCACTTTCCTCCGACGCCCATCAGGCCCTGGACCAGGGCGCGGCGGGCGAACAGATAGACGAGCAGGATGGGGAGCATGGACAGGACGACCGCGGCGAGCAGGCCCGGGATGTCGACCCCGTGCTCGGTCTGGAAGTCGTAGAGGCCCATGGTGATGACCTTGGTGTCGGCGGACTGCGTGAGCACCAGAGGGAAGAGGAATCCGTTCCATGCCTGCAGGGCGGAGAAGACGATGATCGTGGAGAGGCCGCTGCGGGAGAGCGGCAGGACGAGCTGGAAGAAGACGCGCCGGGAGGAGGCGCCGTCCACCGTCATCGCCTCGTACAGCTCCGGTGTGATGTCGCGCATCACACCACTGAGGATCAGGGCGCACACCGGCATGGCGAAGGCGGCGGTCGGGAGGATGACGCCGAGCAGGTTGTCGTAGAGCCCGGCCTCGCTCATGACGTAGAACATGGGCACGATGACGGCCTGGGAGGGGATGGCGAGGCCGAGCAGGAACAGCCGGAAGACCGTGTGCGTCGTCCTGCTGCGGCTGCGCACGATCGCGTAGGACAGTGGCGGTACGAGGAGCACGACGATGCCCACGACGCACACGGTGACGAGGGCGGTGTTGAGGAAGTACTGTCCGAATCCGCTGTGGAAGTCCTTGACGTAGTTGTCGAGCGTGAAGGCCTTCGGCAGGGCCAGCGGTCCGTTCGCACCGTAGTCGGCGCGCGACTGGAACGTGGCGACGAGCATCGCGTACAGCGGCAGTCCGACCAGGAAGAGCCAGATCAGGGAGCCGAAGCCGGCGAGGTAGTTGGGGCGGCGCTTGGTCACAGGCCCTCCATCGTGCTGCGCATCCTGTCGTAGCCCGAGAGGCGCACCACGATCAGTGAGATGACCGTGGCGACCAGGACGAGCAGCACGCCGATCGCCGAGGCCGTCCCGTAGTCGAAGTTCTTGAAGGCCTTTTGGTACATGTAGTAGGCGCTGATGGTGGTGTCGGTGCCGGGGCCGCCCTGGGTGAGGATGAGGACGGTGTCGAAGGTCGTGAGGCCGCCCACCACCATCAGGATCATGGACGTGATGATGCTGTTGCGCAGCTGCGGCAGGGTGATGTGGAAGAACTGCCGTACCCTCCCGGCGCCGTCTATCTGCGCGGCCTGATAGAGGACCCGAGGCACCGCGCGGGCCGCACCCTGGTAGATGAGCGTGTGCAGCGGTGTGAACTGCCAGGCGCTCACGAAGGTGAGGACGCCGATGGCGCTGCTCTGTACGCCGAAGAGGTTGCCATCGCCGAACAGCCATTCGGCGTGTGCGGGCACACCGAAGTTGGGGTCGAGGACGGCGCGCCACAGTACGGACACGGCCGCGGCCGACAGCAGCAGCGGGACGAAGTAGATGGCGGAGAGGATGGCCCGGTTGCGCTGGTGGCCCGCCGCCCAGACGCCGAGCAGGATGCTCAGCGGTGTCTGTACGGCGACGCCGAGCCCGGTGAGCAGGACGCTCAGCCAGAGGCTCTTGAGCATGACGGGGTCCTCGAACAGCTTGCTCCAATTGTCCAGCCCGGTGAATCGCGGGGCGCTCAGCCCGTCCCAGTGGGCGAAGGAGAGCACGGCGACCAGTACGAGCGGGAGGAGCGCGAAGAGGCCGAAGAAGACGGCGGCGGGTGCTGCCCAGGCGAAGCCCGGCCGGCTGACGCCGGTGGCGGTGGGGGCGGGGGTCATGAGAGGGGGTCCATGGGGGTCCAAGTCGAGGCGAGACGGGATCAGTTCGTGGGAAGGGCCTGCATGGCCTTGATGAACCCGTCCTCGTCCAGCCCGCCGTTGAGGAACTGCTGGACGGCCTGGTGCATGCCGACGGTCGCCGTCTGCGGGTACGCCTGGTCCCAGGAGAGCTGGAAGGCGGGCGCCTTCTCGACGTGTTCGTACTGGTAGCGGGCGAAGTCCGGGTCGGCGGCGGTGTCGAGGAACTTCTCGGTGGTCGTGGTGGTGGGCAGGTTGCCGATGCCGAGCTGCGCCTTCACGAACTCGTCCGAGTACTGGAGCTTCAGGAACTCCGCGACCGCCTCCGGGTGCTTGGTCTTCTTCAGCACCGAGTAGAAGTTGTTGGTGTTGCCGACGAGATTGTCCGCATCGCCCTTGCCCCCGTCGACGGACGGGAAGGTGCCGTAGCCGAGATCCTTTGCGGCGAAGTCGGGGTGGCTGTCCTGCTGGGTGGAGTACTCCCACGAGCCCATCAGCTCGAATCCGGCCTTCCCCGTGGCCAGGAGGGTGGGCGAGCCCTGGTCGGTGAACTTCACCGAGTCGTAGTGCGTGCCGAAGGCTCCGGCGTCCCGCAGGTCCTTGAGCATCCCGAGGGCCCTCTTGCTGTCGGCGCTCGCCCAGGCGTCCTTGTCCCCGCCCAGCGCCTTCTGGAAGAGCCCGGGTCCGGCCACCCGGTCGTAGAGGTACTCGAACCACATGAGCGTGGGCCACTTGTCGCCGCCGCCCAGGGCGATCGGCGTGACGCCCTTCGCCTTGAGGGCGCGCACCGCGGCCAGCAGGTCCTCCCACGTCCTGGGCGGTTCGACACCGGCGTCGCGGAGGACCTTCTTGTTGTGGAACAGCAGCACGGGCTGGGTGCCGCGCATGGGGATGCCGTACGGCTTCCCGTTCACCTCCGCGCTGTCGAAAACGGCGGGGAGGAACTTCTCCTTCAGGTCCGGGTCCTTGCTGACGAAGCCGTCCAGCGGCATCAGAAGGCCGGCGTCGACGAAGGGCTTGATGCTGCCGCCGCCCCAGTTGAAGAAGACGTCCGGGGCCTGCTCGCTGTTGATGATGGTCTGCAGCTTCGCCTGGTAGTCGGCGCCCGGAATGGTCTCCAGGACGGCCTTCACCTTCGATGTCTTGTTGAAGGTGGCGATGATCCGCTTCTCCACCTTGTTCGCGCTGTCGCCGTAGACCAGTACGTGGATCTTGCCGTCGTCCCTGCCCGCCGACTCGGCGCCCCCGCCGCATGCCGACAGGGTGAGCGTCAGGGTCAGCGCCGCACCGCCGACAGTGGCGTTCCGCAGCAACCGGGTACGTCGTCTCATCGCCCCCACCTTTCGAAACTTTTTCGACACTAATTCCGAAACTTGATGGGTCGGGACGCTAGGACTCCCCGCTCCAGCGGGTCAACCCTCGGTAGGCGAGTTATCAACTCGTGACGCTGCGCGCGGGGTTGCCGGTGCTCTATGCTCCTCACCATGCGCGATGACGAGGAGTCGGGCCGTGTCACCCTGGCCCAAGTGGCCGAACAGGCCGGGGTTTCCCTCTCGACAGTTTCGAAAGTCCTGAACGGGCGGCAGGACGTCGCCGCCCCGACCAGGCTCAAAGTGGAACGTCTGCTGGAGGCACACGCCTACCGGCGTACGACCCGCTCGGCTCAGGAGGCGCCGCTGATCGAGCTGGTCTTCCACGAGCTGGACAGCATCTGGGCGATGGAACTGATCCGCGGAGTGGAGAACGTGGCCAAGGCGCACCAGGCCGCCGTGGTCCTCACCGAAAGCGGAACCCGGCAGGCCCCCGGCCCCGACTGGATCGAAGGGGTGCTCCAGCGCCGGCCGCTCGGCGTGGTCCTGGTCTTCTCCGCCCTGCCTGCCGAGGTCAAGGAGCAGTTGCGCTCGCGCGCCATACCCTTCGTCATCATCGACCCCGCCGGCGATCCCGACCCCGACGTACCCTCGGTGGGCTCGGCCAACTGGAGCGGCGGGCTCGCGGCCACTCGGCATCTCATCGAGTCCGGCCACCGCCGCATCGGCATCATCACCGGCCCCGAGGACATGCTCTGCTCGCTGGCGCGCCTGGACGGCTACCGCTCGGCGATGAGCATGGCGGGCCTGGAGATCGATCCCGATCTCGTCCTGTACGGCGACTTCCACGTCGAGGGCGGCTACGACGGGGCCATGAGACTGCTGTCACTCCCCCGGCCACCGACCGCCCTCTTCGCCGGCAGTGACCTCCAGGCCCTCGGCGCGCTGGAAGCCGCCCGCGTCAGCGGCCTGCGCGTACCGCACGACCTGTCCGTGGTCGGCTACGACGACGTCCCCGTCGCCCGCTGGTCCAGCCCCGCCCTGACCACCATCCACCAGCCCCTGCGGCACATGGCCGAGGAGGCGACTCAGATGCTGCTGCGCATACGGGCCCAAGAGCCGGTCACGACAAGGCTCGAACTGGCCACCAGCCTTGTCGTCAGGAACAGCACGGCCCCGCCACGAGACGGTGGCGCCGAAGGCGAGGGCGAAGGCGCGGGCGCAGGCGAGGGCGCAGGCAACTGCGAAGTCGACGACGACTGACCTCAGTGAAGAGAGCCGGGGGGCCGGCACGGTAGCCACCACCGTGAGGCGGCTACCGTGCCGCCCATGACCCACGACATCCCCTCCCGGACTCCGCTGACCTTCGAGGAGGAGGTCCGCGCCCGGACCGCCTTCGCCGACTTCCTCGTACGCGAACTGGCCGCACGCGGCACAGTGCGCTTCCCCGCACACGAACCGGAGGAGCGCCGCCGCCTGCTGGACCTCGTGCCCGCCCTCAGCAACGCGCTGGGCACCGAGGTCGACTGCACACCGGAGGACGTCACGGCCATGCGCTTCACCGTCCGCACTGTCCGGGCCGTCCAGGCCGGCCACGACCAGGCACTCGACCGGCCCTGAAAAGGCGCGTGCCCTCGCGGTGAGCGGTGCTGCGCTCACCACGAGGGCGGTCCTTCAGGAGCGGGCCGTCACGAGTAGGCCGTCACGAGTAGGCCGTACGGTGACGGTGGCCTGCTGCCGGTCCTCAGACCCGTACGTCCTCCCGTTCGCGCTGCGCCGGCACGGTCCGCTCCAGCAGCTTCTCGCCCTCGATGTCGAGGTTGGGCAGGGCCCGCTGCAGCGGACGGGGCAGCCACCAGGCGGCGCGGCCGAGAAGCGCCATCACCGCCGGGACCAGGGTCATCCGCACGATGAAGGCGTCCACCAGGACACCCACGGCCAGTGCGAAGCCGATCGACTTGATGATCGGGTCCTCCATGAACACGAACCCGCCGAACACCGATGCCATGATCAGGGCAGCGGCGGTGACCACGCGCCCGTTGTAACCCATGCCGTTGACGGTGGCCTGGGAGGCCTCGGCGCCGTGCACGTAGTCCTCACGCATGCGGGAGACGAGGAAGACCTCGTAGTCCATGGCCAGGCCGAAGAGGATGCCGATGAGGAGGATCGGCAGGAAGCTCACCAGCGGTCCCGAGGTGTCGAGGCCGACGAGCCCGGCGAGGTGGCCCTGCTGGAACACCGCGACGGTGATGCCGAACGTGGCTCCGACGGTGAGCAGGAAGCCCAGTGCCGCCTTGAGGGGCACCAGGATGGAGCGGAAGACGAGCATCAGCAGCAGGATGGACAGGCCGACCACCAGCAGCAGGTAGACCGGCATGGCGTCCGCCAACTGCTCCGACACGTCGATGCCCAGCGCCGTCATACCGGTCAGGGAGACCTCGGCGCCCTTGACGCCCGCTACGTGGTCGCGGATGTCGTGCACCACGTCCTCGGTGCCGGCAGCGGTGGGCCCCTCCTTGGGGATGACCGCCAGCAGTGCGGTGGTGCCCTCCTTGTTGAGCTGCGGCGGAGCGACCGCGAGCACCCCGTCGGTGCTCTGGATCTTCGCTGCGACCTGCTTGACCGCGGCACCCGTCGACGCGGCGTCGTCGCCGGAGACGACCGCCATCAGCCGGCCGTTGAAGCCCGCCCCGAAGCCCTCGCTGGTGAGGTCGTACGCCTTGCGCGCCGGCGAGTCGCTCGCCGCGGTGCTCGCGTCGGGCAGTGCCAGTCGCATGTCCTGGGTCGGCAGCGCGAGGGCACCGAGGCCCACGACCCCCACCAGGAGCAGCGGGATGCGCGCGCGGAGGACGGTGCGGCCCCAGCGGAAGCCGAACGCTTCCTTGGTGCTGCTGGTGCTGCTGGTGCTGCCGCTCGCCTCGCCGTTGCGCTGCTTGCGCGGCAGCACCCGGTGCCCCACGAAGCCGAGGACTGCCGGCAGCAGGGTGAGGGCCACCAGTACGGCGACTGCGACGGTGCCGGCGGCGGCCAGGCCCATGACGGTGAGGAAGGGGATGCCGACCACGGCGAGGCCCGCCAGGGCGATCACCACGGTGGCACCGGCGAAGACGACGGCGGAACCGGCGGTCCCGGCGGCGCGGCCCGCGGCCTCCTCGGGCTCCGCGCCCTCGGCGAGGAAGTGACGGTAGCGGGAGGTGATGAAGAGCGAGTAGTCGATGCCGACGGCCAGCCCGAGCATCAGCGCCAGGATGGGCGCGGTGCTGGTGAGTTCGATGACGCCGCTCAATGCGTACAGGCCCGCCATGCCGGCGCCAACGCCGATGAGGGCGTTGAGCAAGGTCATGCCGGCGGCCACAAGCGAGCCGAAGGTGATGACCAGCACCACGGCCGCCACCAGGACGCCGAGCACCTCGGTGGAGCCGACCTCCACCTTGTTGGTCATCACCTCGCCGCCGTGCTCGACCTGGAGGCCCTTGACGTCGGCGCCGGCCTTCTCGAACTCGGCCCGCTGAGCGTCGGTGACTTCCTGGGCGCCGCTGTCGAACTGGACCTGCACCAGGGCGTACCGGCCGTCCGGGGATATCGACTTGGCCTTGAAGGGATCGACGGCCGCGGTGACGCCGTCCACCTGTGCGGCCTGCTCGACCACCGGGGCGACATCGGTGGGCTTGAGCTTCTCACCCTTGGGGGCGGCGATGACGATCGAACCGGTACCGCCGCTGGCCTGCGGGAACTCCTTCTTGAGGGAGTCCATGGCCCGCTGTGACTCGGTGCCCGGCATCTTGAACTGGTCGGTGGTCGAGCCGCTGAAGGCCGCTGCCGCGCCGCCCAACAGGGCGAGCAGCAGCAGCCAGAGCGCGACGACGCGCCCGCGGCGGCGGAAGGAGAACCGGCCTAGCCGGTGCAGCAAGGTCGCCATTGCAGAAGGTATCTCTCTGTTGCAGGTTCACCGGGGTGGTGGTCGAGCTGTTAGAGGTTCATACGGGGTGGTGGTCGGGCTCTCGCAGATTCATGCGGGGTGATGGTCGTTCATTGGGGGTGGTGGTCGTTCATTGGGGGTGGTGGTCGAGCGCCCGCAGGGCGCTGCGGATCATCTGGGTGCGCAGCGTCTCCTGCGGCACCGGAACATCGCTGGCGCTGGTCACGAAGACCGCACCGATCACCATCCAGGCACCCACCACAGCCTCAGGCTCCTCGCTGTGTCCGGCCAACGCCGTCAGCAGCCGCTCGGTGAGACCGGGGACGCCGGAGAGCGCGGAGTTGTTCAGCATCTCGGGAAGGTCGCTGAACAGGAGCTTGACCTCACGCCGGTATCGCAGTGCGAGGTCCACATAGCCGGTCACGGCAGGCTCCACCGCCTGCTCCCCCGTCAGGCCCATCAGGTCCTGGTCGAGTTGGGCCAGTGCCTGGCCGGCGGGCGTCAGCAACTCGGTGAGTATCGCGTCCTTGCTGGCGAAGTGGTACAGCAGCGAAGCCTTGGAGCAGCCCACCTCGGAAGCGATGTCATGGAGCGACGTCCCCCGGTACCCGTGGATGACGAACAGCCCGAGCGCCGCCTCCAGGATGTGCCCGCGCAACGCGGATGCAGTCCGTGCCATGACCCAACAGTAACTGTCCGATCGGTCAGACCTGACCGATCGGACAGCTTCCCGCTGTGGCCTTCACCACCCCGGCCCAATCGAAGGCATCCCATTGCGCAACCGAATGCACCCCAGGCTCGGATGGCCGACCTCAGCGGAAACGGCGCTTCCGACGCCTGCTCAACGGCTGAGATCTATGCTGTGACCTGCGACGGCTTGTGACCTGCGACGGCTGGAGCATTCATGACCGAGATGATCGACATGCCCGACTTACGGAAGGCGCACGACACCGCTCGCGCGATCGCCACAGCTGCCCTCGGACGAGACCCCGGCCCCATGACCACCGCCGAGAGCAGCTCCCATCACGTCTACGTTGGCTCGCACGCGGTCGTGAAGCTCATCGGCGTGGACGACCACTCGCGCCTGAACCGCGAGATCGCACTCGCACCCCACCTGCCCACCGGCCTCACCACCACGCTCCTCGGCAGCGGGCTCCACCAGCTGGATACGCACGACATCCGTTACGCCTGCTACGCCCGCGCGCCTGGGGACGGCCCCCCGGCATCGGCATGCCTGGCGTGGGCAATGCGGCCGCACGCTCGTTGGCGGAGGAGGCAGTTCAGCAGCTCACTCGACTGCACAGCTGGGTGCCCGAGAGTGACATCGAACAGGTGCTGAGAAAACCTCTCGACCATGGCGGCTTCACCGGCCAGACTGCGCTCCATGCCGAAATGGAGGACCTCGCCGCCCTGGACCGGCACGTGACCGTACCCCGCCCGCTGCTCGACGGCTTGGCGGCGATCGCGAAACGCGCGCCGCTGTACGCACAAACCGCCGTCCCGGTGCACGCGGACTGCCATTAGGACAACTGGCTCGTATGCGATCTGAGCGTGACGCCCCTGCTGAACTTCGAGTGGGCCCGCTTCGGCGAACCGGCCGACGACTGGTTCTTCTTGGCCCGGTTCAGCGGCCCCCACATGGAGACCGTTCTCGACGTCATCTCCCGGGCGGCGACGAGCTCACCGGAAACCCTCCGAGCAGAATGTGAGAACTCGTCGTCGGGCGCTACTGGTGGCGCGAGGCCCGGTAATTCCAGAGGCCCGGTAATTCCAGCCGCAGCAAGTGATTCAACAATGAGGGACAACGGGAGAACGGTATGGAGCCATGGGAACTCCGCCGCGCGGTTGCGGCAGGCCGAGCAACCGCTTTGGAGCTGGGCCTTCAGGTCGACGAGGTCACCGTCGTCCACAACTCGGACCGCGTCGCGCTCCGCTTGACTCCTTGCGACGTTTTGGCGCGGGTCGCCCCTTCGGCGCATCTGACTGATTCCGAGTTTGAAGTAGAGGTCGCCCACCATCTCGCCCAAGTCGACGCTCCAGTGGCTGAGCTCGACCCACGGGTAGAGCCTCGAGTCCATCTGCGTGACGCCTTCGCCATTTCACTCTGGACCTACTACGAACCTCTGGGCTCAGAGATCGCGCCGGCCGACTACGCGGACGTGTTCATGCGGCATCATGCCGCCCTGCGCCGGATCGACCTGAACGCACCACATTTCACCGATCGAATCGCCGTCGCACTCGGAGAGGTGAACGACCGGGAGCGCTCCCCCGACCTCCCCGACGCCGACCGTGAACTCCTGAGCAACACGCTGGGTGGGCTGAGCGCCGCGATCGGCATCGACAAGGCGGGCGACCAGTTGCTGCACGGTGAGCCGCATCCGGGCAACCTCCTGAATACGAGGAGAGGGCCACTCTTCGTGGACCTCGCCACAGCCTGCCGTGGGCCGATCGAGTTCGACCTGGCCCATGCCCCCGAGGAGGTGGGGGAACACTATGCGGGGGCTGACCACGACCTGATTCATCGATGCCGCGCCCTGAACTGGGCGATGTTCTCGGCCTGGCGCTGGCGCCGGGACGACCAAATGCCTGACCGGGACCGATGCAGAGCAGAAGGGCTCAACCAGGTTCGTGCTGCACTCGATCGCTCCGGACTGAGCTGACTCGCATCGGACAGCTCCTAGGCGATGACTCGCGCCAGGGAGAATCCGTCGTAACCCTTGCTGCCCACCGTCTGCAGCGCGGTGGCCGACAGTTTCGGGTGCTCGGCCATGAGTTCCAGGAAGCGGCGCGTCCCCTGCACCCCTGCGTCGGTGCTGTGGGCGTCGGCGACTTTGCCGCCGCGGACGACGTTGTCACCGATGATGACGCTGCCGGGCCGGGTGAGCTTCAACGACCAATCGAGGTAATGCGGATTGTTGGGTTTGTCGGCGTCGATGAAGACGAAGTCGAAGGGCTCGGCGCCCTCGGCCACGAGGTCGGCGAGGCTGTCGAGCGCCGGGCCGACGCGGATTTCAGTACGGTCCGCGAGGCCGGCGCGGGCGAGATTGGTACGGGCGACCTCGGCGTGGCGGGCGTCGTATTCCAACGTGACAAGGCGGCCGTCGGCGGGCAGGGCGCGGCCGAGCCAAATGGTGCTGTAGCCGCCGAGGGTGCCGATCTCCAGGATGCGGCGGGCGCCTTGCATCTGGGCAAGAAGATGCAGCAGCTTGCCCTGATTCGGGGCCACGTTGATATGGGGCAGGCCGGCGGCGTCGCTGTCGCGCAGGGCGGCTTCCAGTACCTCATCGGCGGGTGCGAGCAGGGAAGTGAAGTAATCGTCGACTGCGGTCCACTGCTGCTGGGACATGGATTCCTTTCACTTGCTCAGTCAGCTTCGCAAAGAAAGCTAGCAGAAGGGCGGGGAGTGCTTGGGGTGATCGGGGGCGATCACCCTGGCTCCTGCTTCTGATGCGCCTTCGGGTGCAGAAGGTAGTGGTACATCACGCTCGCGCACTTGTCGCGGCTTCGGTAGGCGACATCGTCGGTGAGTTGCAGGTCCGGCGAGATTTCCTTGATTGCGCCGTCAGAGTTGGTGTAGAGCGGATGCCATAGGAGTTCGACAGCAGGGTTGAGTTCCTGGATGATGCGCAGCTGCGGGATCTCTTGCGCGATCAGAACGCTGTCCAGCGCTCGCGCCTTCCTCCCGCTCCTGCACTCGACTCGACCACCTTCCGAGGCGTTCGCCATCCCTGTCTTCCTGGTCTTCCTAGCAGGACACCTGGGACTTTCCAAGAAGCGAAAGGGCATGAGTGTTTGCCCAGTTGGACGTACGAGCAACCCTCAAGAACACGGCTGCGGCACGTTACGTTCCACTGGGGCACACCGTTTCGGAGTAGCCAGCTCGGAACGGCCGGCACTGCCGACGCTGTCTCCTACTCAGGTCACTGGCGGAAGTAGTGCCCCTTGTCGATGTCCTCCAGAAGGCCCGGCTGGGTCGGCTGCCAGTCGAACTGCTCGCGGGTGAGCGCGCTGGAGGCCGGCTGGTCGGCGGCCATCACCATGGTCAGCCAGCCGAAGTGGTCCTGCGCCTCCTCTACCGGGATGGAGACCACCGGCAGGTTCAGGTGGCGGCCGATGACCTCGGCGATGTCGCGCAGGGCCACGCCCTCATCGGCGACGGCGTGCAGCGTCGAGCCCGCCGGAGCCGACTCCAGCGCCACGCGGAACATGTGCGCGGAGTCGAGGCGGTGCACGGCCGGCCAGCGGTTGGTGCCGTCGCCGTAGTAGCCGGCCGTACCTTTGTCGCGGGCGGCCTGGATCCAGGTCGCGATGAAGCCGTGGTCGCCTTCGCCGTGATTGGTGCGCGGCAGCCGTACGACGGAGGAGCGGACGCCGCGGTCGGCGAGGCCGAGCACGTACTCGGCGGTGGCCATGCGGACCACCATGCCGGCGGCCTCGGGCGGTACGACGTCGAGGGGCGGCAGGTCGTGCCCGTCGCGCTCGGTCGCCACGCGGCCGGCCGCCACGGGCGTGCCGGAGGCGAGGACGAACGGCTTGCCGGTGTCGGCCAGCGGTGCCGCCATCGCCTCGACGGCGGTGCGGTCCGCTTCGGCGGCGGCCATGAAATCACCCTGCGCGAAGGCGACCTCGTGGTCGAACGCCAGGTGGATCACGCCGTCCGCCTCGGCGGCCGCCGCACGCAGCGTGTCGAGGTCTTCGAGCGAGCCGCGGACCACCTCGGCTCCGGCCTTGGCAAGGGCGTCGGCGGATGCTTCCGAACGAGCGAGCCCCACCACTTGGTGGCCCCCGTCGATGTGGCCCCCGTCGATCAGGGCGGGGACGACGGCGGAGCCGATCCAGCCGGATGCACCGGTAACGAAAACACGCATGGGAAAAGCCTCCTCATTCAGTCACTGTCAGTGCCGCCGGGCAGACGGCACCCATCGAGACGATGACAGTCACTGACATCAGGCTAGCAGTGATGTCAGGGGCTGACATCACGTACGATCCGAGCCATGGGTAGATGGGAGCCGAACGCGCGCGGACGCCTGGAGCAGGCGGCACTTGAGCTGTACAGCGAGCGCGGGTACGACACGACCACCGTGAGGGAGATCGCCGAACGCGCCGGCCTCACGGAGCGGACCTTCTTCCGGCACTTCGCCGACAAGCGCGAGGTGCTGTTCGGCGGGACTGCCCTGCAGGACGGTCTGGTCGCCGCCCTCGCCGAGGTCCCGGACGACGCGGCGCCGCTGGACGCGGTGGCCGTCACGCTGGAAGCGACCGCGGGGCAGTTCGATGAGCGCCGTGAGCTCGTCCGGCGGCGGCAGGCCGTCATCGCCGCCCACGCCGAACTCCAGGAGCGCGAGCTGATCAAGCTCGCCGCGATCGCTGCCGCGCTCACCGGGGCCCTGCGCGACCGCGGCACCGCGGAACCGGCCGCCGGCCTCGCGGCCGAGACGGGCGTGGCCGTCTTCAAGGTCGCGTACGAGCGCTGGCTCGCCGACCCGGACGAGCACAGCTTCGCCCAGCACCTCCGCGATGCGTTCGATGCGCTGAAGGCGCTGACCTAGGCGGTTTTGTTGACGCGATCGCCTCCGTCTGTGTCAGGCCTTGGCGTTGACGTTGGCCGACAGACGATTCGTCATGTCCTTGTAGGCCGGGCCCGCCTGGTCGTTGCTCTCGTCGTGCATGCGTAGCAGGTACGTGTACATCGCTGCCACGCACTTGTCCCTGCTGGTGTACTGGGCGTCGTCGGCGAGGCGGAGGTCCGGAGTGATCTCGTGGATCTTGCCGTCGGGCGTGGTGTACAGCGGGTGCCAGACCAACTCGACGTTCGGGTTGAGCTTCTGGAGCTTGCGCAGCTGCGGGATCTCCTGTTTGACCAGCACGCTCGAGGGGTCGTACGCGCGCATGAACACGTGCACCGGGCCGGTTGCGTGACTGACGTAGGCGACGGAAAGGGCGTTCCACAGCTTGCCCTGCAGCCTCCAGTCGGAGTGCAGCTCCAACTGGTCCACCACCGCTCCCAGCGGGCTGAACTCCAGCGGCGCGTGGCCCTTGGACTTGGCGTACTTGCTGGTGTCGAAGCCGCCGGACCACAGGGCCATGGAGCCCTGTCCGATCTTCAATTTGTGGCCGAGGAAGGCGACCAGCTCCTTGAACCAGGTGTTGGACGCGCGCAGCTTGCTGGCGGACTGCTTGCTGAGCGAAGGATCGGCGGACTGCTGGTTCAGGTCACTCTGCTCGCGCAGGCCGCCGAGGATGAGCTGCCAGGCCGTCTCCGTCTCGGCCTCGGCGCACCCGGCCGTCTGCATCAGGCTCTGGAACACCGGCCATTCCGGGTGCTGTTCGGCCTTGCCCGCGTAGTGCTCCGTCGGCGCGTTCGCCGAGGGTTTGCGCCGCTGGACGGGCGCGGCGGCGCCGGCGGAAAGAGCGCGCATGACGGCCGTGTTACCGGCGGTGCGCTGCAGCGCGGTGACCGCCGCGGGGGTCAGTCGGCCCTTTTCGGCCGGGGGCGAGGTCTGTGCGGGCGGCTCGGGCTTGCAGGACGGCGCGGTGCGCTGCGGCGTGGCGTGCGTGTGCGGTGCGCGGTCATGCATGTGTGCCTCTGCCCCTCGGTCGCGGAGAGGCACAGAGTAGTGCGGCGATTCGGCTGCGGGTAAGCGTCGTCGGGGCACGACTGTCTGCCCGCACGACGGCTGCGCGTGACCCCGCTCGCACACCCGCGCCTCACGGCCCCGTCCACGCCCCCCGATCCAGCCTGATCCAAGCGAAAGACCTCAGTTGGTGATCGTGATGGACCGGAACAGTTCGCGAGCGCGCTCGCAGAATTCTTCGATATCCGTGGTGTTCGGCTCGTCCCCGGCCGCCATCATCCGGGCCTGGAGCTGTTCGGCGCGGAGTCCGCCGTAGCGGGACCGCACCTCCGCGGTTACGGGCTGGACCGCGATGTGCAGGTGCTTGCGCGCGTCGTGGCCGTGCGACCACACGCAGACGTACGTCTGTTCAGGCCGGCACAGCGTTTCGACGACATGAGCGGTATCGCGCAGCAATGGGCCGAGCTCCGCCGCTGCCGTGTCGTCGAGTTCCGCGACGGCCACGACGTGCTCCCGCGGGCCGACGATCAGAGTGCCGAGGTTCATCGGGCCGACGACGTGGTTGACCACCCAGGCGGTGGTTTCGTGCAGTACTCCGCCGGGCAACTCCCGGCGTCCGGCGAGGAGATCGCAGCCAAGGCACCCCGTCACATCCATGCGTACCAGCCTATACAGGGCCCGCAGCCGGCCGGCGGGGCATCGCGCAGCGGGCGGGCAGCCTGCGGGGCGACGCTGGTCGTCCCGGCTGTTACGGGAGTTTACGGAAAGTCATCCGCTGGACCTTCCGGCGGGGCATAACGTGGATATGTCGACGTTGCCCGACGGGCAAGAAAGAAATTGGCCGCTGGAGGGAGGCGGTCGTGTCCCTCCTCGCACTCCCGTCATCACACGTCACACACCACACGCTCCCTGACTGATCGATGGATATCGCGATGGAAACGTTCGATTTCGACAGCGATGATTTGGAGCTCACCGAGGAGTTCCTCAGCACGGCCTACACCAGAATGCAGATCGGCGGTGACGCCGAACGGACCCGGGCGCAGGTTTCACGCGGTGTCGTGGGGCCGGTCAGCGTGGATCAGCTCGAGTTCGACTACGACATGAGTCACGACGCCAACGTCCTGGACAAGATCTGTCTGGGCAGCCTGCAGTCCGGCACCATCGTCCGCCAGTTCTTCCCCGACGGGGAGGAGGGCTCCTTCGGTCCCGGGGACGTGTTCGTGTACACGCCGGAGGGCCACAGGTATGCCGGTGTCATCCGGAGTGCCCGCTACAACCTCATCATGTTCGACCCTCATCTGCTGACCAGGGTGGCCGCCACGGTTCCCGGCCGGAGGCCCGAACCGGTACGGCTGACCGGCGACCGGCCGGTGTCGTCGGCCGCCGCCCGGCACCTGCAGCACACGATCGCCTACCTGCGCGACGGTGTCTGCAACGACCCGGTCGCGCGCGACCAGCCACTGATCGCCTCGACCGCCTCCCAGTGCCTGGCGGCCAGCGTGCTGAACACGTTCCCCCATACCGCGCTGACCGACCCCACCATCGATGACCGCAACGACGCGCACCCGGCCACCGTCCGCCGCGCCGTCGCGTTCATCGACGAGCACGCGCACACCGATATCAGCGTGGCCGACATCGCCGTAGCCGCCCACGTCAGCATCCGCACCGTGCAGTGCGCGTTCCGGCGTCACCTGGGCACCACCCCCATGGGCTACGTGCGCCGGGTCCGCCTCGCCCACGCCCACGCCGACCTGCTGGCGGCCGACCCGACGGGCGATGTCACGGTCACCGCCGTCGCCACACGGTGGGGCTTCTTCCAGACCGGCCGGTTCGCTGCCGCCTACCGCACCGCGTACGGCTGTCTGCCGCACGAGACTCTCCTGCGCCGCGGTGCGTGATCTTCGCCGGGAGTGACGGGTGCCCCCGATCCGAGGCTGAGGGGCCGCCGGTCACTCCCGGTGGGTGGGCCGCCGGGCTGCGTTTTCTGTACAACCGTCAGCGCCAGGCGCGTTTTCTGCATGGCATGTCCCTGCGCTGCGGGGCTTGACTTGGAGCGTGAAGCAGACGCCGGACGTGGCCGCTCCCGCCGGGGGCCGGTGCCGCCGGCGGACGGACATGGTCATGGCCCGCACCGCGCGCACTCGCCGCAACGCCTCTCAGCCCGCCATACCGTCAGCGAACGAGCCCGGGTGTGGGAGTCGAGCGCCACGGGCCATTCCGACGGCCGTGCTGGTTGATCGGGCGGGGCGAGGAACGTGGCAGTGAGCCCCCAAGAATCGAAGGACTTCCCGATGCCTACCACGGACCGTGAAACGTTGGTAGCTGAAGCCGTGCTCGACCTGGCCACCCGCACGTACGAGTGTGACGTACTGGACCTCCTGCACGACCTCACGGCGTACATGGTCAGCCTCCTGGGCGTACGTGCGGCAGGGGCGACGATCTCGAACGAGGCAGGAAAGGTGGACTACCTCACCGCCTCCGACGAGATGTGCAGGCAACTGGAGGAAGAGCAGCTCGAACTGGATGAGGGCCCTTGTGTGGACAGCACGCGCAGCGGCACCGTACTGGCCCCGGTCGCGTTGCACCCCGCAGGCCCCGTCGTACAACGCTGGCCACGTTTCGCCCCTCGTGCGCTGAGCCTCGGCATCACGAGCGCCGCCGCCGTACCGCTGCGCGCCGGCGAGCACACGGTCGGTGCGGTGAATCTGATGAGTACGGCCCCCTTTCCGCTGACGGAGCGGGACTTGCGTCTGGCACAGACGCTGGCCGATGCCTTTGGGGCCTGGTTGCGCCATCGGCAGGTGCTGCGCACCAAGGACGAGATCGTCAGGCAACTGCAGAGGGCGCTGGAGACCCGCATCGTGATCGAACAGGCCAAGGGTGTGCTGGCGTCGCGACTGGGGATCGGCGTGGACGAGGCCTTCGTGCGGCTGCGTTGCCACGCCCGCGCGCGACAGCAGAAACTCAGCGACCTCGCCAGTCGCATCGCACAGGGTGCCATGCCGTGCGGACTCGACGTGGCACCCTGACGCACGCCGGTGTTCCTCCAGGTACCTGCAGGGGGGGCGCCGTTCGCCGGGAGGCTCGGAGTCGGTGTACGGGGACGCTCAGTGCGACGGGATCGCGTCGCAGAGTTCGTCGCAGAGTTCTGCGACGAGGCGTCGTGCGTAGTTCTCGCCCGTCTCCGGGATCGAGAAGACCACCCGGAAGTAGAGGGGGGCCACCACGCGGTCCAGCACTCGGTCCAGTCCGGGGGTGTCCTCGCCCCGCCGGGCCGCGGCGTCCAAGGCGGCCTGGAACCGGGTGCTGACGCGCTGCAAGCACTCGCTCAGTCCGGCCCGGCGGTCATCCACGTCCGGCGCCACTTCGGCGCGGAAGAACGCCACGCCTCCTGGGCGGGACAGATCGGTGAGCGTCCACACCGCCGCCCGTTCCAGATCCGCTCGGAGGTCTCCGAGCAGCTCCGGGGTCGCCTCGTCCGCGCGCTGGGCAGCGACATCCGCCAAGAGGGCGGCGGTTGTCCCCCAACGGCGATAGACCGAACTGGGGTTGACGCCCGCGCGGCGCGCCACCGCGGGGAGGGTCACCTTGTCGGCGCCGATTTCCTGCACCAGGTCGACCGTCGCCCGGTGTACGGCAGCGCGTACACGGGCGCTCCGGCCTCCGGGGCGGCTGTCTTTGCTTTTGGCGGGCATCCTTCCATCTTAAAGCAAAGAATTGCGCTTTAAGGGTGACCCTCGCTAGCCTGCTTAAGGCAAAGACCTTTGCTTTAAAGCTTCGGCAAAGCTCCCGTGGAGGAAACATGTCCCAGTACGAGGCCGCCCACCAGCTCGGCGAGAGGTTCCACGCCTTCCTCACCGCCGGTGACTGGGACGGCATCCGGACGCTGCTCACCGATGACGCCACCTGGACGCTCCCCGGCGACAACACCATCTCCGGTACGGCCGACGGCGCTGACGCGGTGGTCGAGCGGGCGAAGAAGATCGCCTCCTACGGCCTCCGCTTCGAGTTGCTGCACATCCTGGTCAGCCGCGAGAACATGGCCTTGTCCCTGCACAACACCGCCCGCCGGGGTGACGTGCGGCTGGACGAGTACCTGTCCACGGTCTGCCGGCTGCGCGACGGGAAGGTCGCGGGTATCGAGACCTACCTGTCCGATGTCGCCGGTATGAACGCGTTCTTCGTCTGAGGCGCGCGCCCCGCTCTCCCCTCACGTGCCCTCGTCCGGGCGTACGGCAAGGAACTGGTCGACGCCCATGCGGCGTTCCTCGAAGGCGAGTCCTCCGCCTGCGAGGTACAGCCGCCAGACACGCGCGGTTTCCTCGCCGACGAGGGCGACGAACTCGGGCCAGTGCTCTTCCAGGGTGTCGTGCCAGGCCCGGACGGTGCGGACGTAGTGCTCGCGCAGCGATTCCACCGTACGTACTTCCAGGCCGGCGCCTTCCAGCAGGCCGATGGTCTCCCCCATGGGGCGCATGTGCATGTCCGGTGCGATGTACGTCTCGATGAACGCTCCCCCGCCCGGCGCCTGCCTGCCCCGCGACATCTGCTGGACCAGCACCCTGCCGCGCGGGCGCAGCGCCCGGTGCAGCAAGGCCGCGAAGGCGGGGTACTCGGCGTCGCCCACGTGCTCGCCCATTTCCACGGTCGCCACCGCGTCGTACGCCCCGCCCTCGATGTCGCGGTAGTCGCGGCACTGGACGTCGACCAGGTCCGCCAGACCCCGGTTCCTGGCCTGCTCGCGTACGTGGTCGGCCTGTTCCCGGGCGAGGGTGACCGCGGTGACCTCGACCGTGTACCGCTCGGCGGCGTACAGGGTGAGCGAGCCCCAGCCGCAGCCGATGTCCAGCAGCCGGTCGCCGGGGCCCAGTGCGAGCTTGCGGCAGATGAGGTCGAGCTTGTCGCGCTGGGCGTCGGCAGCGGTGTACGCCGGATCTTCGCTGGTCCAGACGGCGCAGGAGTAGGCCATGGTCTCGTCCAGCAGCAGGGCGTAGAAGTCGTTGGACAGGTCGTAGTGGTGGCTGATGGCCGCGCGGTCGCGGCGCTTGCTGTGGAGTTCGCCGCGCAGGCGCGCCCGGGACGCCGGGGCAGGCGGTGGCGGGCCGAGCGCGCCCAGGGCCAGTGCGGTGGCGGCGGCGCGTGCCCGGTCGGTGAGACCGAGGCGGGGCGCTCGCAGGCCCCGGTCACGGGCGGCCTGCCACATGGTCCGCAGTCCGTCGGTCAGGTCTCCCTCGATGTCGAGGTCGCCGGTGAGGTACGCCTCGGCCAGGCCGAGCTCGCCGGGCTGCCACAGCAGGCGGCGCAGCGCGCGCCGGCGTCGTACGACGACGACCGGGGCGTCCAGTGGGCCGGCCTCGCTGCCGTCCCAGGTACGCAACCGCAGCGGCAGGGGGCCTCCGAGGGCTTTCTCCACGAGCGGGAGCAGGCGCTGCGCGGCGCCCCGGGTGACTGACGGCATGGGGATGCTGCCTCCTCGATGTGCGGCGTTCGTCTACTCATTCGGAGCCACGGGCGTCGCGGATGGGTCATCAGCCCCGGCCGTCCTGACTGTCTCGGCCGTCCCGCCCCCGCCCCGATCCCCCGGTCGTCGGTTTTCGCGACCAATCCAGTCACGTCGCGGCTCCGAAGCAATGACGTGGGAGACATCTGCGTGTCCGGATGGCCGGACGGCCGGGCACGGCGGTGTGATGTGAGGCGGCACCGAGCGAAGGAGCGCAATGGGAGCGCCAGAGGTACGGGGAGGGCCGGGGTCCCGGCCGGCGGGGCACGACGCGGAGGCGTTGCTGGCCGCGGTCGCGCTCGGTGACCAGGAGGCGTTCGGGCTGCTGTACGACGTGGTGAGTGGGCCTGTGCTGGGTCTGGTGACGCGGGTGCTGCGGGATCCCGGGCAGTCCGAGGAGGTCACCCAGGAGGTGCTGGTGGAGGTCTGGCGCACCGCGGCCCGCTTCCGCCCGGACAAGGGCAGTGCGATGACGTGGGTGCTGACGATGGCACACCGGCGGGCGGTGGACCGGGTACGGGCGTCGCAGGCCAGGACCGAGCGGGAGAACAAGGCGGCGCTGCTGGAGCGGACGCCGGCCTACGACGAGGTGAGTGAGCAGGTGGAGGCGCGGCTGGAGGGCCAGCGGGTACGCCGTTGTCTGGGCGCGCTCACCGAGCGGCAGCGTGAATCGGTGACGCTGGCCTATTACCGCGGCCTGACCTACCGGGAGGTGGCGCAGCTGCTGGCGTTGCCGCTGGGGACGGTGAAGACTCGGCTGCGGGACGGGTTGATCCGGCTGCGCGACTGCCTGGGGGTGACGGCATGAACGACGCCGACCTGCACACGGCGACGGGCGCCTACGCGCTCAATGCGCTCCCGGACGACGAGCGTGTTCAGTTCGAGCGGCACCTGCGGGAGTGCGCGGCCTGCCGGCAGGAGGTCGCGGAGCTGACCGCCACGGCCGCGCGGCTGGGGCAGGCCGTGGCCGCGGTGCCGCCGGCGGAGCTGAAGGGCCGCGTACTGCAGCGCATCGCCACGGTGCGTCAGGAGCCGCCCGCGGTGGGCGGTGACCGCTTCTCCGGGCGGTCCTGGCGGCGCTCGCTGCCGCGGCTGGCGCTGGCCGCGTGTCTTGCCGCCGCCGCGGCGTTCGGTGGTATCGCCGTCTGGCAGCACCAGGAGGCCGAGGAGGCGCGCTCGGCGGCCCAGCAGCAGGCGGCGGAGCTGGCGGCAGTGCTGGCCGCGCCCGATGCCCGCGCGTCGACCGGCAAGCTGGGTGACGGCGGCACCGGTACGGTCGTGGTCTCCCAGACGCGGAACCGTGCGGCCTTCGTCGCCTCCGGCCTGGCCGACCTGCCCGGCGGCAAGGTGTATCAGCTGTGGTTCAACGACGGCGGGACGATGCGTTCGGCCGGTACGTTCAGCGCCGCGCGGGGTGCGGCCGCCACGTTGCTGGACGGGGACGTCGGCAAGGCCTCCGGCATGGGGGTGACGGTGGAGCCGGCCGGCGGCTCCCGGGAGCCCACGACCCGGCCGATCGCGCTGATGGACTTCCCCGCCCGGACCTGACGCGCGGACGCGCGAAGTGGCGGACGGAGGGACGCCGGCGCACTGCCGCCGGCGTCCCTCCGGCCGCCCGCCACTCCCCCGCCTGTGACTCCCCCGTCCGTCACTTCCGTGCGCGGGGTGGCAGGGGGAAGAATCCGCTGGTGCGGGCCGCGTACTCGGCGTAGCCCGGACGCTCCGCCATGTGCCGCTCCAGCAGGGCCTTGCCGCTGCCTCGGGTCAGCAGGAAGGTCATGACCACGGGTGAGAGGACGGTGGCGGCGGCCACCGCGAGGTCTCCGCAGGCGAAGAGGAACAGTCCCCACCAGACGCAGAAGTCCCCGAAGTAGTTGGGGTGCCGGGTCCACGCCCACAGGCCACGGTCCATGATCTTTCCCCGGTTGGCCGGGTCCGCGGTGAAGCGTGCGAGCTGGTGGTCGCCGACGGCTTCGAAGAACAGGCCGACCAGCCACAGGACCACCCCGGCCGCGATGAGCGCGTACGGCGCTCCGCGGACGTACTGTGCGGCCTGGACGGGCAGGGAGACCAGCCAGACGAGGGCGGCCTGCAACAGGTAGACCATGCGGAAGGCGTAGGCGTTGCGGTTGCCGGGCGCCTTGGCCAGCATCTTCTCGTACCGCGGGTCCTCGCCCTTGCCCCGGCCGCGCCGGGCGATGTGGCCGGCCAGCCGCAGCCCCCAGATCACCGTGAGCGCGGTGACCAGCAGCCGCGGGCCGGCGTCGCCCTCGCCGGCCGACATGCCGTACGTGGTCAGGGCCACCGCGGCGAACGCCAGGCCCCAGGCGATGTCCACGATCCGGTGCAGGCCCCGGCGCAGTGCCACGGCGAACGTGACGAGCAGGACCGCGAGTGCCGCGCCGGCCGCCACCGCCAGGTTGAGGGCGAAGGCGCTCCAGGGGAAGGCGTCCGGGGCGCCCGCGGCGTGCAGGAGGAAGGCGGGTGTGGTCGGGTCGCTCATCGGCGAAGCCCTTCGTGGGTCAGTCGGAGTTGGTGCACGTCGATGTAGCCGGCGCGGAAGCCGGCCTCGGAGTAGGCGAGGTAGAAGGTCCACATCCGGCGGAACACGGAGTCGAACCCCAGCTCGGCCACCTCGCCTTCCCGGGCCGTGAAGCGTTCGCGCCACAGCCGGAGGGTCTCGGCGTAGTGCGCTCCGTAGGGCGTGCAGTCCGTGACGCGCAGTCCGGCGGCTCGGGCGTGGTCCTCGATGGCCGTCAGGGAGGGCAGCATGCCGCCGGGGAAGATGTACTTCTGGATCCAGGTGTGGGTGTTGCGGGTCGCCCGCATCCGGTCGTGGGGCATGGTGATCGCCTGCAGGGCGATGCGGCCGCCGGGCCGCAGCCGCCCGGCGAGCGTGGCGAAGTACTGGGGCCAGTACTCCGCGCCGACCGCCTCGATCATCTCCACGCTGACGACGGCGTCGAACCGTCCACGTACATCGCGGTAGTCGCACAGCTCGACGGTGGCGCGTTCCTCGTGCCCGGCCGCGCGGATGCGCGCCAGCGCCAGGTCCCGCTGCTCGGCCGAGAGGGTGACCGAGTGGACGTGGCAGCCGCGCTCGGCGGCGCGGACGGCCAGCTCGCCCCAACCGGTGCCGATCTCCAGCAGCCGGGTGCCGGGTCCCGCGCCGGCCAGGTCCAGCAGCCGGTCGATCTTCTCGTGCTGTGCCTCGGCCAGCCCTTCCCAACGGGCGGGCAGGGCATCGAAGACGGCCGCGGAATAGGTGAGGGTGTCGTCCAGGAAGAGGGCGAAGAGGTCGTTGGAGAGGTCGTAGTGGTGGTGGATGTTGGCCCGTGCCCCCTCGGGAGTGTTGCGCCGGCCGGCCGGCTGCCGCAACGCCCAGAAGCGGCGCAGGCGTTGCAGTGGCGCGGGGACGAGGGTGGTGACGTGGTCGGCGAAGACGCGTACCACTCCCACCAGGTCCTCGGCTTCCCACTCCCCCGCCATGTAGGACTCCCCGAAGCCGGTCAGGCCGCGGGCGGCGGTGCGTCGGAAGAAGGCGTCGGGGGCCCGTACGGTGAACACCGGTCCGCCGAGGCCGAGTTGTTCGTGGGCGCCCAGGTGCACGGTGAGCGGCAGTCGGGCCAAGGCATGGCGTACGAGGCGCTCGCCCACGTCTCTGCGGGCGGTGGAGCAGGGCGGCAGCGCGGCGACATCGGGCCATCGCCGGGGGTCGACGGCCGCGGCGGTGGGGAGGGCGGAGAGGGTCACTGCATACCTTCCTGGAGGTCGTGCGGAGGGCAGGGCTGAACGGGCAGGCCACGTCGCCACAGCCGGATGCCGTGGAAGCGGATGCCGAGGGAGACGGCGGCGGTGGACCAGGGGTGACGGGCGGCGGCGCGGAGCAGGTCGGCGGTGCCGGCGGGGCGGCGGACGCCGCGTACGGTGGCGGTCAGCAGGTGGGAGCCCTCGATTTCGAGCCGCACGCTGAGGTCGAGCCGCTCGCCGGGGACGGGCAGCCGCATCCGGTATGCGCCGTCGACGCCGAAGAACGGCGACACGTAGAACTCCTTGTCCGTCCGGCTGCCCTGCTCGGCCGTCCGTGGTTCGAGCAGGTAGCAGTGGCGCTGGCCGTAGGTGTTGTGCACCTCGGCCACCACGCACCGCAGAGCGCCGTCCGGGGTGTGGCACCAGTACACGGACAATGGGTTGAAGACATGGCCGAACACCCGGGCGTGCGCCAGCATCAGCACCGGGCCGCCGCGGAGTTCCACACCGCGCGCGGCAAGGAACGCCTCGAGCCCGTCCCGGATCGTGTACCGGGCGTCCTTGGCGTCCTTGGCGTCCTTGCGGCTGCCGCCCGCGAAGTGGTCACGGGCCTCGAAGCGGGCCAGCGGACGCAGAATCCGGGGCAACCGGGGCAGGGCATCGAGGTCCACCAGCCACAGGTAGGTGCGCTGCCGGAAGGCATAGCGCCGCGGCCGGGTGCGGACGTGCGTGATGAGGCTGGGATACAGCGCCGGGGTGCGGGCAGCGACGCCGCTCGGCCGGCCGGCGGTGCGCGCCGCAGATGCAGTACTCACCACTCCACCCCCAGGGCCCGGGCAGCCGCGACGCCGGAGCGGCAGCCGTCCTCGTGGAATCCCCAGCCGTGGTACGCGCCCGCATACGCGGTGACCGGGCCGCTCAAACCGGGCAGCCGGCGCTGGGCGGCGACGGACTCGGGCGTGTAAACGGGGTGCTCGTAGGTCATACGGGCCAGCACCCGGTCCTGTGCGACACGCTCGCCGCCGTTGAGCGTGACGACGTACCGCTCGGGCGCGTCCAGCCGCTGGAGCCGGTTCATGTCGTAGCTGACCAGCACCTGATCGGCACCGGCCCGGCACGAGGGCATCAGGTAGTTCCACGAGGAGGCGGTCGACGCGCGGCGTGGCAGGAGAGAGGTGTCGGTGTGCAGCAGCGTGGCGTTGCGCGAGTAGCGGAAGGCTCCCAGTACCGCCTGCTCGTCGTCGGTGGGGTCCGCGAGCAGGCGCAGTGCCTGGTCGGGGTGGACGGCGATCACCACGGAGTCGTAGCGAGCGGTGGTGCCGTCCTCGGTGGTGATCCGCACGCCGTCGCCGGTCCGGCTGACGGCCCGCACCGGTGCGGAGGTGTGGACCGTGTCGAGTTGCTTGGCGACGCGCTCGACGTACGCACGGGAACCGCCCGTCACCGTGCGCCAGGTGGGCGAGCCGCCGGTGGAGAGCATGCCGTGGTGCGCCAGGAACCGGAAGAGGTAACGCGCCGGGTAGCGCAGGGCCGTCGTGGCATCGCACGACCACACGGCCGAGACCAGCGGCGTGAGGAAGTGCGAGATGAAGTAGGGCGAGAAGCGGCCCTCGGCGACGAAGGCGGCCAGCGTCCGGTCGTGCTGGACATCGTCGTCGAGCAGCCGGCGGGCTCGTGCGTGGAAGCGCGGCACCTCGGCCAGCAGCCGCAGGTAGCGTCCGCTCACCGCGTTGCGAGGGCGGCCGAAGAGCCCGCGCGGGCCGCGGGCGCCGGCGTATTCCAGGCCGCAGCCCGCGCACCGCACCGACATGCTCATCTCGGATTCCTGGGTCGCCACCCCCAGCTCGTCGAAGAGTCTCAGCAGGTGGGGGTAGGTGCGCGCGTTGTGCACGATGAATCCCGAGTCCACCTGGTGCACCCGGCCGTCGGACGAGGCCAGGTCGTGGGTGTGGGCGTGGCCGCCCAGCCGGTCCGCCGCCTCGTACAGCGTCACCTCATGGGCGTCGCGGAGCACGTAGGCGGCTGTCAGGCCTGCTATTCCGCTGCCCACCACCGCGGTGCGCACCATCGGCATCCGTCTCCTCCAAGGCCACGGCGGCACCGGATGCACCGCCTGTTCACCCGGGATTCGGAGCGGACGGCCGGACGGATTGGTCGCCTCGTCGCAGCAGTGCGGCCGGGCGGGCGCCCCGCGCAAGGGCGTCCGCCCGGCACCGGCCGGTGCATCACTGCGTCGGCGGTCGAGGACTCATTTCGTCGACGGCCGAGGCCCGCACTTCTTCGACAGCACAGGCCCTCACTTCGTCGGCATCAGCACGTTGTCGACGATGTAGACGGTGGCGTTCGCAGTGGGCACGTTGCCGCAGACCACGTTCGAGACGTCGTTGACCTTGTACGACGTGCCGGAACCGGAGGTGGTGAGCTTGCTCTTCTCCAGCGTCGGGTAGCTGCCGTTCTCCAGCTGCTGCGGAGTGAGCTTCTGGCCGACGACGTGGTACGTCAGGATCTTGGTCAGCATCTCCTTGTCGTTCATGACCTTGTTCAGCTGGTCCTTGGGCAGCTTGTCGAACGCGTCGTTGGTCGGCGCGAAGACGGTGATGTTCTCGGCGTTGTTCAGGGTGTCGACCAGACCGGCCTTCTTCACCGCGGAGACCAGGGTGGACAGTGCGGGGTTGTTCGACGCGGCGGTGGCCACCGGGTCCTGGGCCATGCCGTCGAAGCTGCCCTTGCCCTCCTTGGGGACGGTGGAACAGGCCGGACCGAAGGGTCCTGCCATCGGATCCATGGACTTGCTCGTGGATCCCTTGGGCGCGGAGGAGGAGCCGGAGTCCGACGCCTTCTCTTTGCCGCCGTCGTCGCTGGAGCAGGCGGCCAGTGCGACGGGGAGGACCGCTGCCGCGGTGACGGCGAGGACGGTACGGCGCATACGCAGAGTGTTCATGATGCTCTTCTCCTGAAGGGAAGTGGTGGGTGGTACGGAGGTGTACGTGGACTGGCCTCAAGGGCCGCCCTCAGGGGCTGTTCGGGTCAGGTCACGGTGACCACCACCGAGTGGTGACCGGACGCCCCGTCAGGAATGGGGCGGGCCCGTGCGGTGGTCTGGGTGGCGCCGGTGCGGTCGGTGGCGCGAACGTGGAGCGTGTGGGTGCCGGGCTTGGCCGGCCACTGCCACATCCACTGCCGCCAGGTGTCGACCGGGCCTTGCGCGGCGAGCTGTGCCTCCTGCCAGCCGCCGCCGTCCACCCGTACTTCGACCCGTTCGATGCCCTTGTGCTGTGCCCAGGCCACGCCGGCGACCACGACGGTTCCAGCCTTCAGCGAGGCGAACGGCCTGGGCGTGTCGATCCGCGACGCGGTCTTGATCGGCGCCTTGCGCGCCCACTTCCGCTCGACCCAGTACGTGTCGTACGCCGCGAAGGTGGTCAGCTCCAGCTCCTGGAGCCACTTGCACGCCGAGACGTAGCCGTACAGGCCGGGCACCAACATGCGCACGGGGAAGCCGTGCTCGAAGGGCAGGGGCTCGCCATTCATGCCCACGGCGAGCATCGCGTCGCGGCCGTCCATGACCGTCTCCACCGGCGTGCCCAGGGTCATGCCGTCCACCGACCGGGCCACCAGTTGGTCGGCGCGCCCGCCTTGGGAGGGCGGCCGTACGCCTGCTTCCCGCAACACCTCGGCCAGCGGTACGCCGAGCCAGCGGGCCGAGCCGACGTACGGGCCGCCGACCTCGTTGGAGACGCAGGTCATGGTGATGTCCCGCTCGATCAGCCGGCGCCGCGACAGGTCGTCGAAGTCCAGCGTGAGGGGGTTACGCACCCCCTGGCCGTGGATGCGCAGCCGCCACTTTCCGGCGTCCAGGCGCGGCACCGTCAGGGCAGTGTCGACGCGGTAGAAGTCCCGGGTGGGTGTGCGGTACGGCGTCAGGCCGGGGAGCTTCAGGTCCACCCCGCGCGGCAGGCGCGGCGCCGGAGAGCCGGGGGCCGGCAGCCTGATCGCCGCACGGCTCGCCTCGGCATCGACGGCCGCCGAGGCATTGAGCCGCCACCCCCACAGCCCGGCACCGGTCGAGAAGGCGGTGACGGCACCGGCCGCGACCAGGAAGTCTCTGCGTCCCGGCGCCGTGGCCTCAGGTGCTTCCCCGGCAGCACTCCCGCCCTGCGCCTCCCCCTCCGCCGACAGCCGCCCGAGGAGCACGTACAGCACTGCTGCTCCTGCCACGGCTCCCGCCAGCGACGGCACCGCGTCGACGACACCCGCCGCGTCCGGCCGCCCTGTCGCGGCGGCGCCCCCGACGATGCCGAAGATCAGCACACCGGCCGATGCCCGCCGCCGGTACCGCAGGCCCAGCAGCCCCAGAGCGGCGGCGAGGACGGCGAGTACGCCGAGGATGCCCAGCTGCAGCACCAGCTTGTCGTTGGTCCCGAACTGGCGGATCGCCCAGTCCTTCACCGCGGCCGGGGTTTGGTCGATGACCGCGCCGCCGACCGCCGTGACCGGGCTCGCTGCCGGCCGTACGGCGACGGACACCAGTTCCGCCACGGCCAGCGCCGCGTAACCGGCGACCAGCCCGCCCAGCGCAGCGAGGATCCGGCGCTCGCGCACTCCGTTTCGCTCGTTCACACCCCTTGTTCGGAGCGGCACCGGCGCCGGATTGGTCCTCCGTCACCCCGAATCGGCCAGGGGCCGGCGAGGCGACGACCGGGGTGTCAGGAGGGGCGCGCCGCCTCCAGCGGACGGGCGTAGGTGACGGACTCGCGTTCCACCACGAACCCCGACTCCTCGTAGAAGCCCAGCGCGCCCGAGGGGTTGGCGGTGTCCACGGTCAGCGACACCGAGTCGTACCCGGCGTCGCGCGCCGCGCGGAGCACTTCCCTCAGCAGGGCCGGTGCCGCACCGCGGCCGCGGTAGGCCCGCCGGGTTCCCAGGTAGCCGACGTGGCAGTCCCGGCTGCCCGTTACGGCCGTCTCCGCCGTGCTCTCCTCCGCCAGGAGGTACGCCGCCACCTCCGCGCCCGCCACCAGCAGCCGCGACATCGCGGGCCGGAATGCCTTGGCTCCGGTGACCCAGGTGCGCCAGTCGGTCGCGTCGAACGGGGTGAAGTTCCAGTGGTCGCGGAACGCGTCGTTGTGCGCGAGCCGGGTGGCCTCCGCGTACGCGGCGTCGTACGGCACGAGGCGGGTGCCCTCGGGGGCCGGGCGGGGCTCGGGGCGGCCGCTGCCGGCCAGCGGCTGCTTCATGTCGAACCACCAGCGGGTCGGCGTGTACCCGCGCCGCGCGGCGAGCTTCTTCAGGTCCTCCTGCCCGGCCATCCCTTCGAGCAGCAGCTCACCCTTCATGGCCGACAGCTCCGCGTCCGCCGCGTGCCGGGCCTGGGCGCGGGCCTCCAGCCAGGCGACGAGCCGGTTGCCGATGCCGCGGTGCCGCCAGTCGGGATGGACCGCAGCGTCCCCGTGGAAGCGCGCCACGTCCACCGCTCCGTGCGGTGTGTGCAGCACGGCGTACGCGGCCAGGTGCGGGCCGTCCCACAGCCCCAGGCTGTCCTCTTCCGGCTCCAGCTTGGGGTCGGACAGCACCTCCAGCAGTTCCTCGGCATCGGCGTGCTCGCCGGTCGCGTCGACGCGCTCGACTGCCTGCTGAAGCTCCAGCCAGGCCGGGACACAGTCCTTGCTCAGAGGCCGGGCCTCCAGGCTCTCCGCGGGAACCTGACCTCCCATGTCGACCGCTCCTTTCACCTGGTCGCGCCTGTCCTGGGACCTCACTCTTACAAGATCCCCGGGACGGCGCGACCGGGTAAACGCCCGCCGGCTCCGGCGTCGCTTCGCCGGGCCCCGGAGCGACGCCGGGTCTCTCAGCGCTCGCCGCGCAGCCAGACCGTGGTGTCCGGGGGCAGCAGGCCGTCGGTCAGCTCTCCGCTGGTGAGGAGGGTTTCGCCGGCGGGCAGGGGTACGGGCCGGCCGGAGAGGTTGGCGAGGCACTGCCAGCCCGTGGAGCGGGCGAAGTGGACGAGGTCGGCGGTGCCGTCTCCGGCCGGGCCGTCCGCCGCCGTCTCGTCCGGGGCCGAGAGCCATTCGAGCGACTCGTCGCCCTGCAGCTCGCGCCGGAGCCGCAGGGCCGCGCGGTACAGCTCCAGTGTGGAGCCCTCGACGCCGTCCTGGGCGGCCGCCGACAGCTCACCGAAGACGGGCGGCTGCGGCAGCCAGGCCCCGCCGGACCCGAATCCGTACGAAGTGCCCTCCGGGGTCCACGGCAGCGGCACCCGGCAGCCGTCCCGGCCCTTGCGGGTGTGCCCGGTGTTCTCCCACACCGGGTCCTGCAGCGCCTCGGCGGGCAGGTCGGCGACCTCCGGCAGGCCCAGTTCCTCGCCCTGGTAGACGTAGGAGGAGCCCGGCAGCGCCAGCATCAGCAGGGTCGCGGCGCGGGCCCGGCGCAGCCCCAGCTCCGGGTCGGGGGCCGGGTCCTTGCCGCCGCTCAGCAGCCAGGCGTCGGTGTCGGTGCCGAGGGGCAGTGCGTACCGGGAGGCGTGCCGTACGACGTCGTGGTTGGAGAGCACCCAGGTCGCCGAGGCGCCCGCGGCGGCGGCCGTGGCCAGCGACTCGGTGATGACCTTGCGGAGCGTACGGGCCGTCCACTCCGCCTGGAGGTACTCGAAGTTGAAGGCCTGCCCCAGCTCGTCGGGGCGGGTGTAGAGGACGCGCCGGGAGTTCTTCACCCAGGCCTCGGCGACCGCCATCCGCGGCGGGGTGTAGGAGTCCAGGACGAGCCGCCAGTCCCGGTAGATCTCGTGCACCTCGTCCCGGTCCCAGTGCGGGTGGGTGCCGTCCGGCAGCAGGTCGTGGTCGCCCTTGAACTGGTTCTCGCCCATGTCCCGCAGCGGCTCGGCGAGGTCCTTGGCCAGCCCGTGTGCCACGTCGATGCGGAAGCCGTCCACCCCGCGGTCGGACCAGAAGCGCAGTGTGCGCCGGAAGTCCTCGCGCACCTCTTCGTTGCTCCAGTCCAGGTCCGGCTGCTCGGGTGCGAAGAGGTGCAGGTACCACTGCCCGTCCGGCACCCGCTGCCAGGCGCTGCCGCCGAACCGCGAGACCCAGTCCGAGGGCGGCAGCTCACCGTGCTCGCCGCGCCCTTCGCGGAAGACGTACCGGGCGCGGGTCGCCGAACCGGGCGGCGACGCCAGCGCCTCCTGGAACCACACGTGCTGGTCCGAGGTGTGGTTCGGCACCAGGTCCACCAGTACTTTCAGGCCCAGCCGGTGCGCCTCGGTGACCATCGCGTCGAAGTCGGCGAGGGTGCCAAGCCGCGGGTCCACGTCGCGGAAGTCGGCCACGTCGTATCCGCCGTCGGCCAGTTCGGACGGGTAGAAGGGGCTCAGCCACAGCGCGTCCACGCCGAGGGTCGCGAGGTGCGGCAGCCGGCCGGTGAGGCCGGGCAGGTCGCCGATGCCGTCACCGTCGCTGTCGGCGAAGCTGCGCGGATAGACCTGGTAGATGACGGCCTGCCGCCACCAGTCGGGGTCCTGCGAGGAGGAGTCGAGGGAGGACGGGGCGTTGGTGGTCACGGGTGCTCCTTCGCGGTGCGGATCGGATGCCTCGACGGGCGGGAGGCCTGGTGCGAATCGGAGGACTGCTGCGGATCGGGCGAGAAGAGTGGCGTGCCGGTCATCCCTTGACCGCGCCGTCGGTCAGCCCGGACAGTACGGCGCGCCGGAAGATCAGGACGAGGAGGGCGATCGGCACCGTCGCGGCCATCGCCCCGGCGAAGATCGTCCCGTACGGGATCTCGTACTGGCTGCTGAAGAGGGCGATGCCCACCGGCACGGTCCGGTAGGAGTCCTCGCTGTTGAACGTGAGCGCCATCAGGAACTCCGTCCAGGTGGCGGTGAAGGTGAACACCCCGGCCGTGAACAGTGCGGGCCGGGCCTGCGGCAGGATCACCGACAGCAGTGTGCGGGTCGGCCCCGCGCCGTCCACCGTCGCCGCCTCCTCCAGCTCGTACGGGATGCTCAGCAGCGAGTTGCGGAGGATCCAGATCGCGAACGGCAGGTGGAAGGCGGTGTACGGGATGATCAGGCCCCAGTAGCTGTTGAGCAGGTCCAGTTCGCGTTCGACCAGGTACAGCGGGGTGACCACCGCGATGGTCGGGAAGACGGAGATCATCAGCAGTACGGTCATCACGGGGCCGCGCCCGCGCATGGGTGTGCGGGCCAACGCGTAGCCGGCGAACAGTCCGAGCCCGAGGACGATGGCGGTGGCGCTGACGGCCACCACCGCGCTGTTGAGCAGGTAGCGGTCGAATCCCGCGAAGCCCAGCGCCTGGCGGTAGTTGGCGAGCGTGGGGTGGAGCGGTACGGGGGTCGGCGGCAGGGCGCCGTTCTCCCGTGCCGTCTTGAACGACGTCACCGCCATCCAGAGCAACGGCAGCGCGGTCACGGCGACCAGTACCAGCGCCCCGAGGTTCACCACGTTCACGTACCGGCGCACTCCCGTGCGCCTGCGGCCGCGCCTCATGCCGCACCCCCTTCGTCGACCTGGTTGCGGAACATCCGCAGACACAGCAGGCAGCACACGATGACCAGCACGCCCGTACTCGTGGCGATCGCCGCGCCCATGCCGATGTCGAGGTTCTGGAAGAGCGTCTTGTAGCCGAGCACGGCGAGGGACTGGGTGGCCGTGCCGGGACCGCCCTGGGTGAGCACGAACGGCAGGTCGAAGATCCCGAACGCCTGGAGGACGCGGAACAGTACCGCCACCGACACCACCGGTCGCAGTGCGGGCAGCACGATGTTCCAGAAGGTGCTCCACGCGCCCGCGCCGTCCACCTCGGCCGCCTCGTACCGCTCCTGCGGGATGCGCACCAGCCCGGCCAGGATGATCACCGCGACGAACGGCGTGGTCTTCCAGATGTCCGCGACGGCCATACCGGTGATCGCGGGTACGGGCGTGCCGAGGATGACCGGCGGCTGGTCGAGGACCAGCCCGAACAGCCAGGTCACGGCGCCGAAAGTGGCGTCGTAGAGGAAGTCCCACAGCTGCGCCGAAACCACCGTGATCAGCGACCAGGGGATGAGCAGCAGCGCGAGGATCCAGCCGCGTCCGGCCTCCAGCCGGTCCAGCAGTATCGCCACCGCGATGCCGAGGGCGATCTCCACGGCCACCGTCACCAGTGTGTATCCGACCGTGAAGGCCAGCGCCTCCAGCCAGACCGGACTGGCCAGCATCGTCGTGTAGTTGCCGAGCGTCCATTCCTCGACGCGGAGGCCGCCGAAGGTGAAGCGGACCTTGCTGAAGCTGAGGACGACGGAGTAGAGGATGGGGAAGATCGTCACCAGCGCGATCACCACGAGCGCCGGGGTGGTGTAGAGCCAGCCGGTACGGGCGCGTCGCTTCGCGAGGCCCACCGGAGGACGCCCTGTCGCCGAAGGGGTGTCCGTCACAGCGCCTCCCCGCGCAGCGCTGCCCGGAGGTCACCGCGGGCGCGGGCCAGTGCCTGCCGGACGCTCGTACCGCCGCTGAGCACTTCATTGACCGGTGTGAACACCGCCTTGCTGACCATGGGGTACTCCGGGGTCCGGGTCGGCCGGGCGACCAGCCGTACGTCGCGGGCGAGCGCGAAAGCGGGGTTGGCAGAGCGCGCGACGGCCTTGCCGTGCAGCTGGGACAGCAACGGCGGCAGAACGGCCGCCTCGCGGGCGAGGATCGACTGCCCCTCCTCCTCGGCGAGGAAGCGGGCGAACGCCAGGGCCGCGCCGAGGTTGCGGGAGTGCGGGTTGAGGTAGTTGCACCAGCCGCCCAGGCAGCTGCGGCCGCCCGTGCCGCCCTCGAAGCCGGGCCGTCGCATCACCCCGATCTTCCCCGCCACCTGCGAGGACGCCGGATTGTCCGCCACTCCCCAGGCGTACAGCCAGTTGCGCAGGAACACCGACCGGCCGCTGGTGAAAGCATCCAGGCTGTCCTGCTCGACGAAGGTCGTCACCGAGGACGGAGTGACCCCGCGGGTGATCAGTTCGCGCAGGTACGACAGGGCCCGCACCCCCGCGGGACCGTCGAAGGTGACCTTGCGGGCATCGGGGGAAAGGATGCTGCCGCCCGCGTCGGCGACCAGCTCCGCGACGTTCGCGGTCAGCCCCTCGTACACCGTGCCCTGCCAGACGAAGCCGAAGTCGGCGTCGCCCGCCCGCTGGATCTTCGTGGCGGTGGTCGCCAGCTCCTCCCATGAACCGGGCGGCCGCAGCCCGTGCTTGTGCAGCAGATCCGTGCGGTAGTACAGGAACGCCTCGTCGAGGTAGAGAGGAAAGGCATACACCTGGCCCTGGTACGTCAGGGCCCGGACCAGCTCCTCGGGATAGCGCTGCCAGTAGCCCTTCGGCAGCAGCGGATCCAACGCCAGCGCCAGCGAGTTCTCCGCGAACTGGGCCGGCCAGGCCAGGTCGCCCATGTACACGTCCGGCGACGGGCTGCCGCTCGCCACCTGTGTGGTGAGAGCCGCGCGGGCCACGTCCGTGGTCGGCGGCGAGGCGATCAGCCGCACCGTGATGTTGCGGTACTTCCGGCGAAAGGCACTGATGAGGACGGGCCGCAGGTCACTGCCGTCGCGGGCCGCGACCCGGCCGGCCCACCAGCGGATGGTGACCGGGCCGCGCGGTACGTCGGTGGCGTGCGAGAGGTCCGGCCCGCGGGCCGCGGCACGTCCGCAGCCGGTCGCGGCGGCCAGCGGGACGGCGGCCCCGGCGGTGGTTCTGAGGAGTGATCTGCGGCTCAATGGCATGACGATGCGCTCCTGACCGAGGGAGAACGCCGAGGGGAGGGCGATGAGGGAAGGGCGCGCTGAAGCGTAGCCCCTTGGGGGGGGTGCTCCTGACAACGCTTGCACGCTAGGGACGGCCTCAGGGGCTGTCAATGGCGCGCGCAGCAACTGGGGAAGGCGTCCTCTCGCACGAAGAAGCAGGCAGATTGGCCGAGTTGCCGCGGATTGCCGGACCCCTCCCGGTGATAACGCTGTCACCGGTCGGGTCCATGTGCGCTACACCTGTGCTACATTCCGGGGCATGCCTCCAGCGCAACGCCACCCCACCATGGCCGACGTGGCCGAACGGGCGGGGGTCTCGGTCTCCACGGTCTCGCGGACCCTGCGCGGCCTCTCCACCGTCTCGGACGAAGCCAGGACGAGGGTGGAGGCGGCAGCCGGCGAGCTGTCCTTCGTGATCTCCCGGCAGGCGTCCAGCCTGGTCACCGGGAAGACCGGTACGGTCGCCGTGCTCGCGCCCACGCTCGGCTCGTGGTTCGTCGGACAGGTGCTGCGCGGCCTGAGCGAGATACTGCGCGACGCAGGCCTGGACCTGAAGGTCTACAGCGTCGGCGACCTCGCCGAACGCGCCGCCTTCTTCGACCGCCTGCCGGCCCGCCGCAACGCCGACGCGCTGCTGGTCATCTCCTTCGACCTGACCGAGGAGGAGTTCGCCCGGCTGGACGGGCTGGGCGTCCCGGTGGTGTACGTCAGCCAGCACGCACCGGGCCGGGCCAGTGTGTACGTCGAGGACGTCGCGGCGGCCCGCGGCGGCACCCGCTACCTGCGCGGGCTCGGCCACCGCCGGATCGGCTTCGTCCGTGCCGCCCCCGACTCCGGCTTCACGTGCAGTTCGCGCACCCGCCTGTTCGGCTACCGCGAGGCGCTGACCGAAGCGGCGCTCCCCTACGACGAGGACCTGGTGGTCGCCACTTCCCGCGGCCGGCGCGCCACTTCCGAGGCCGTCGGGCAACTGCTGTGCCTGGCCGACCCGCCGACCGCGGTGTTCGCCGAGACCGACGAAATCGCCATCGAGGTGCTGTCGGTGCTGCGCTCCTCCGGCATCGCCGTACCCGACCGCCTGTCCGTCCTCGGCTTCGACGACCACGACCACGCGCAGTGGCTGGACCTCACCACCATCGCCCAGCCCGCCACCGAGGTCGGCCGCGCCGCCGGCACCCTCGCCCACACCCTCATCGACGACCCGACCGCCGACCCGGCACACCACGTCGTACTGCCGACACACCTGATACCGCGAGGCAGTACGGGCCCGCCCCCGGAGTCGGAGCCGGAGTGAGGTGCTGCTGTCCCGACAACCCCCGTTCGCCAGGACAGCACCACCGCACCGGCCCGCACCGACGCGCTCAAAGCCCAGGAACGACATAGGACACGATGAGCGCGAGCGTAGAGAGTGCGAGCATGCCGAGACAGTTGAGCCAGAACTCCGACTTCAGGAAACGGGCTCGGATGTGCGCGACGGCCGCCGCGAGGAAGTAGCAGATCACGCCGGCGTTGGCAGCCACGCCGATGCCGGCCACGTAGATTCCGGTGATGAGCCCCGCGGCCGCGAGAAGCTTGATCACGACGAGCGTCCACCACCAGTCCTCGGGGAACCTGACCCCTTCGAAACAGGCACGGATGAAGGCCGGCGGGCGGATGGACATGGCAGCGTCCCCGGCAAGGATGCACGCGAGCACTGCCTGCGGCCACCACGGGTCGGGAAGCACGGTCACGTCTGCTCGCTTTCCTGGTTCTCGGTGAGGAATTCCACGACGGAGACGAGCTCTTCGACGGGCCCGTTCAGGTCGTCCCCTCCGGCCCCTGCCCCGACGAAAAGAGTGCCGAGGTAGGCGAGGTGGATCGCGGTCGCGCCACGAGCGGCGGCATCCGGAGCGAAACCGCCGCGCGCGAGGACGTCACTGATCTCGCGCCGCAGCACCGCGGCGAGTTCATGGAAGACACCCGCCTCGTGTTTGCCGGTCACAAGGGCCGCCGCGTACTGGCGGGCGAGCCCGGGGTCGCTGGAGAAGAGAGCGACGAACGGCTCGAACAGGGCAAGGATCTCATCGACAAGACGCCCGTGGGCAGCGGCAGTTCGGCGCAATTCACCGTCCTCCGCTCGCGCCGCTTGCAGGGCCGAGATACGCCGGTCAAACAGTTCGACCAGGATCGCCGCCTTGTCCCCCACCGCCATCACGGTGCCGACGCTCACGCCCGCATCCGTGGCAATCTCCCGGATGGTGGTGGTCTCGAACCCGCGGGCAGCGAACAGCTGCTCCGCCGCGCCCAACACTCGCTCGCGGGTGGCTTCCCGCTGCTCGCCGCGCGAGGTCATGCCGCCCGCAAATGAACACGTTCACTGAACATGTTCAGACCGTAGTGCGGTGGGCTCGTCCACGTCAACTACGAGTCCCCCTACCGTCGTCGGCAGCGCCTCGCCCCGAACCCTCATGTCCCACCTGCGAGTCGTCGAGCCGTACGGCGCGGGTGGCGGCGTCCCGTAGCGCCACCAGCCCGCGGGCGATGCTGTCCTGACCCTCACTGCCGCGGCGTACGCAGGTCAGAACGCGGCGTGCGGGCCTGGGGTCGCCATGCACCGGTACGCGCACCACGGCCGGGTGGCCCGAGGTGGACACCAGGCGCGGCACCAGGCAGACCCCGAGACCGTGGGAGACCAGCGACAGCACTGCCTGCCACTCGTCGGCGTGGTGGGTCATGCGGGGTGCGAACCCTGCCGCGGTGCACAGCGCCCGCGTCAGCCGCTCCTGGTCGTGGTGTGCGGATATCCACTCCTCCGTGGCGGCATCCAGGAGGGTGACACCGGCGCGACCGGCGAGGGGATGCCCGGCGGGTACCACCAGGTCCTGCAGCTCATCGAGCAACGGCTCCTGGACGAACCGGGGGTCGTCCAGCGCCGGGCTGTCCGCCAGCGGCGTCAGCACGGCGATGTCCAGCTGCCCGGCCAGCAGCCACTGGAAGCTCTCGGCGGTGTCGGTCTCGCTGAGGCGTGTTTCGACCGGCTCGTCCGCCGCCCGCAACTCCTCCGCGACGGGTGCCAGCAGGGCCCCGACACTGGACGCGAAACCACCGATCCGCAGTGTGCGGTAGGGGCCGGCGGCATGCCGGCCGAGGTCGGCCCTGACCCGTTCCCACTGTGCGTACAGCTCGTCGGCGTGGCCGAGCAGCACGTGCCCGGCGTCGGTGATGCGTACCTCACGGCCCTCACGCCGCAGCAGGTCGACACCCACCTCGCCGGCGAGCTGACGGAGCTGCTGGGAGACGGCGGACGGCGACAGGTTGAGCGCCGCGGCGGTGGCGGTGACCGTTCCCTGGTCATGCAGGACACGCAGGGTCTGAAGGAGTCTCAGGTCAATCATGCGTCAATCATGCGGGCATTCAACCATCCGGTGTGACCGCACGATTCCCTGCGGAAATCTGCGATGGACCCGCATGGTTGAGAGCGGCAGGCTGGCCTCATGGCTGGACGTCACGACGCCCTCGTGAGGGCGGATACCGTCATGCCGGAACCGCGCGAGCGCCATGTGCGCAGCGTTCCGGCACCCGCGTTCGTGCTGGCGAGTGTGTGCAGTGTTCAAGTGGGCCAAGCCCTCGGCAAAGGGCTCTTCGGCACCGTCGGTAGCCCGTGGGGAGTCGTCGCGCTCCGGCTGTCCTTCGCCGCGGCCATACTGCTGGCGGTGTGGCGCCCCCGCCTGCCCGCGCAACGCGGCGACCTCCTCCTGATCCTCGCGTTCGGCACCGCGATAGCCGGCATGAATCTGGTGTACCCGGCGATGCGTTACCTGCCCCTCGGCGCGGCGGTGACGATCCAGCTCACCGGTCCCCTCGTGGTCTCGCTCCTCGCCGTACGCCGCTGGCGCGACGCCGCCTGGGGGCTCCTGGCGGTCCTCGGCCTCGTCCTCTTCACCGATCCCGGCTCCGCCCGTTCCCTCCCCCTCGCCGGGGTGGTCTTCGCGGTGGCGTCCGCCGTCTCCATGGGGACGTACCTGGTTCTCAGCCGACGGGTCGGTGCGCGCCTGCCCGGTGGCGGGCCGCTGGCCCTGGCTGTCGCCTGGGCCGCACTGCTCACCCTGCCGGCCGGCGTGGCCTCCAGCGGCACCCGTCTCCTGTCCCCCGAAGCCCTCGCCACCGGGCTGGGCGTGGCCGTCCTCTCGGCAGCGGTGCCCTACTCCCTGGAGTTCACAGCGCTCCGGCGACTCCCGGCAGGCGTCGTCGGTGTGCTGCAGAGCCTGGAGCCCGTGGTGGCCGGCCTGGCGGGGATGGCCCTCCTGGCGGAGACGCTCACGGTGCCGCAGTGGGCGGCGGTCGGCTGCATCAGCCTCGCCTCGATCGGCACCGTCACCGGCGCCAACCGGAGAGGGGGCAGAGGGACACGAAGGAGGGTTTCCCTCTAGCGGGCTGCGCTGCTGCTGCGCAGGCGGTGGCCTTCCCCTTCGCAGCCGGCTCGGCGTTCAGCCGTCCGCCTTGATGGTTTTCATGGTGAGGTGCGATTCCAGACGCAGTACCGCGGGCAGGCCGCTGAGCTTTCCGGTCATGAAGCTTTCGTAGGTGGCGTGGTCGGCGACGGCGACCCGGAGGAAATAGTCCGGGCGGCCGTACATCCGCCGGAACTCGATGACCTCCTCGTAGGAGGCCACGGTGGCCTCGAAGTCCTGGACGGTCTTGCGGTCCTGGGCGTAGATCTCGACGTCGATGAGCACCTCCAGCTCGCGGCCCAGCGCCGCGGGATCGATGACGGCCCGGTAGCCGGCGATGATGCCCGCCTCCTCCAGGCGCTTGACCCGGCGCAGGCAGGGCGGAGGGGTCAGGCCGACTCGTTTGGCCAGCTCGACGTTGGACAGCCGCCCGTCCTGACTGAGGTGCAACACAATTTCTTGGTCTACGGCATCCAGTGCGCTTTCATTGCTCATCTGAAGATCATAAGCCCTTGATCGGCAACCAAATAAGGCGATCACTTTCCTAAAATGTCGGCATGCGAATAAGTCCCACCCTTGCTGACGCGCCTCAGCCCGCCGCCGCTCCCCCGCCGCCGGAACGGTCGGCGGCGCGGGCCGCTTTCCGGGACTGCGCGTCGGTGGGCCTGGGCATGCTGCCGCTCGGCCTCGCCTTCGGAGCGCTCGTGATCCAGTCGGGGCTCGACTGGTGGTGGGCAGGGCTGTCCGCGGCGTTGATCTACGGCGGCTCGTTCGAGTTCCTGCTCATCGGCATGGTGACCGCCGTCGCGCCGCTGGCCTCCATCGCCGTGGCGGCCTTCCTGGTGCAGGCGCGGCACGTCTTCTACACCCTGTCGTTCCCCCTGCACCGCGTACAGGGCCGCCTCGCCAAGACGTACAGCACCTTCGCGCTCACCGACGAGGCGTACGCGCTGACCTCCACCAAGCAGTCCCGGGGTTGGTCCAGCCGGCGCATTCTGTGGCTCCAGTTCTTCATGCACCTGTACTGGGCCGGCAGCGCGGTCACCGGAGCACTGGTCGGCTCCCTCATCCCCGACAGCGTCACCGGGCTGGACTTCGCACTGACCGCGCTGTTCGCCGTGCTCGCCCTGGACGCCGTCCGCGACCTGCGCGGCGACCTGCCCACCCCCGTGCTCGCAGCCCTCTGCGCACTGGCCGCCCGGCTGCTCTTCCCTCACGAGATGCTGCTGGCCGCCTTCGCCTTGTTCGCCGCCGGACTCCTGGCACGCCACCTCGCCACCCGCAGGAAGCCCACTCATGCCTGACACCAGCTACGCCGTCGTCGCGATCCTCGTCACCGCCGCCGTCACCTGGTCCCTGCGTGCCCTGCCGTTCGCCGTCCTGGCCCCACTGCGGGCCAGCACCACCGTGCAGTACCTCAGCACCCGTATGCCCGCCGGCGTGATGGTGATCCTGGTCGTCTACTGCCTGCGCGACCTCCCCATCACGCAGTCGCGCGCCATCGCCCCACTGGCGGCCCTGGCCGTCACGATCGGCCTGCACCTGTGGCGCCGCAACGCCCTGTTGAGCATCCTCGCCGGCACGGCCGTACACGTGGCGCTGGCCAGCACCGTCTTCGCCCACTGAGCCGGACACCACCGCCACCGGCCTCCCCTGCCGGCCCCGGCCCACCAGGGCGACGCGTCAGCCGGCGAGGCGGGGGAAGAGCACCTCGGCGTTGCCGCGATTGATGGCGTCGGCCTGGCCGGGAGCGTAGTCCGGGTAGGTCTCCAGGTAGTGGTTGTAATACGAGCCGGCGTCCTGGGGCGCGAAGGGCCAGTCGCTCCCGTACAGGACATGGCCGGGCTCGGCGAAGGCGAGCAGGGCCGGCAGGGCGCTGGGGCTGGCGGACAGTGCGGTGTCGAAGTAGAACCGCTTGAGGTCGCGCAGGATGTCCTCCTCGCTGCGGTCCGGGGCGACGACGGTGGAGGTCAGCCCCGAGAAGCGGTAGGCGGCGTACGGGAGGAAGCCGCCACCGTGGGAGAGGATCACCCGCACGTTGCAGTACCGGTCCATGACGCCGTTCAGCACCAGGTTGAGTGCGGTGCGCGTGGTGTCGAAGACGTAGTCGGCGAGCGGGGCGGGGGTGCCGGGCAGCAGGGGCATCGGCGGCTGGGCGGGGTGCACGAAGACGTTGGCGTTGCGGCGGTCGAGTTCGGCCCACAGCGGCTCGAAGTCGGGGTCGCCCAGGTAGCGGCCGTGGACGCTGGACATCAGCACGACACCGTCGGCGCCCAGCGTGTCGAGCGCGTGGACGGCCTCCGCCACGGCGGCGTCCACGTCGGGCAGCGGGATGCTGGCGAAGTGGCCGAAGCGGTCGGGGTGGTCCTTGACGACTTCGGCGCCGTACTCGTTGACGGCGCGGGCGAGAGCGCCGGCGTCCCGGTCGGTGTCGAGGTGGACGCCGGGCGCGGTGACGGACAGGACGCCGGCGGCGATGCCCTGCTGGTCCATCATCGCGATCGCGCCGCTCGGGCTCCACGCCGGGATGGCCCAGCCGCCGGAGTCCAGGCCGCGCGCGGCGAGGGCCGCGGCCCAGACCGGCGGAACGATGTGCTGGTGGACGTCGATGCGGGCGGGAAGGGCGAAGGCCATGATTCCGAGCCTCCTAATCATTAGCTTGCTAATAAATACATTGAGTAAGCTAACAATCATGCGAGACACAAGCAAGCGCCGAGGTGAGGACCAGCGGAGCCCCGCCCCCGACGGGGAAGGCATCGAGGAGCTGGCGCGCGCCGCTGACCAGCTCTTTTACGCGATGCGTCGCTCACGCGCCGCCACCGTCGGCCAGGCAGCGGCCGGGCTGTCCATGGCCCAGGTGGCCCTGCTGGATCCGCTGACCGAAGACACCCGGGGCGAGGGACTGCCGGTCGGCAGGCTCGCCGCGGGCGCCGAGGTCAGCGTCCCCACCGCCACCCGCATGCTCAAACAGCTCGAAGCCGGCGGCGTGGTCACGCGGCGCCGCTCCGCGCACGACGAGCGCCAGGTGCTGATCCGCCTCACCGACGAGGGCGCCGACCGCCTGGCGGCAATGCGGGCGGAACTGCGGGGACGCCAGTTCCAGGCCCTGTCGCACTTCACCCCGCAGGAACGCCGCGACCTCACGGCGCAGTTGCACCGGCTCGCGAGCATCATCGGCGAAACCGCTTCCCGCTGATCGGCGAACCCACTTCGTGCTGATCGGCGAAACCACTTCACGCTGAGGGCGCCGACGCGGCTCGTCCCCGTACCGGCCCATGCCCGCTATGCCCGCCCATGCCCGCTCATCCCGGCAGTGGTGTCACCACATGATGGCGTCGTCCATCGACTGCTGCCAGTAGGTGACCTTGAGGGAGTCGTCGATGTAGACACCCTTGGCGGGCAGTGCGGGGTGGGCGCCCGTACCGACGCTCTCATTGCCGGAGCGGCCGTGGAAGTAGACGGTCAGGGACTTCTCGGTACGGCCGTGCTTGCCGCTGCCGTCGGTGGGCGACAGGTTGACGGAGGCGTAGCCGGACTCGCCCGGCTCCAGCGTGACGACGGCCTGCGGCTTCGAGTCCTCGATGACCGGCGGCACCGACTGGGCCTCGCCGAAGCGGACTGCCGGGTACTGGTAGAGGAAGCACCTCTTGCTTCCGGTGTTGGTGACCGTCAGCAGCATGTGGTTCACAGGACGCTTCAGCGGGGCGGCGACCGTCCTGGTGTTGGAGCCCTGGCAGGTGACGGCCTTGCCGGCAGCCGTACCGGAACTGCCGGTACCGGCCTTGTCGTTCTTCGATGCCGCAGGAACGTCCGTGGCCTGCTTCGAACCGGCGGATGCGGACTTGGCGTCGTCGTCGGAGGACGAGGACGAAGACGAGGAGGAGGACGAGGCGGAGGACGAGGCGGAGCCCGGCTCCGTGCCGGTGGTGGGAGAGGCGAGCGAGGCGGCGCCTGCTGGCGCGCCCTCGGTCTGTACGCCCGACCCGTCGTTGCACGCGGTCAGGGAGAGGGTGGCGAACGCGACGGTCGCGGCGGCGGTCAGCAGGCGGGTGCGGGAGATACGGACGCTGGACATACGAGTGGGCCCCTTCGGCGGTGCGGTGGGTGTGGTGCTTGGATGACCGCAGCTTGTGGGGTGATCCGTCCCAAGCGCCACGAAGAGCGGGCAGTTGGGGACGCTGGAACGCGAAAACGGGCTGTGACCAGGGGAAACGGGAAGGGTCTGGAACGCGGGAATGGGACGTGCCGGGCCGTTCGGGGGAAGGGGAAGGGGAAGAGCAGTGTCAGGGGCAACAGGGTCCGCGGGAGCGACGGGAACCGCCGGGGAGGCGGAGGCGTTCGCGGAGCTGCTGCGGGGGTTCAAGGAGCGTTCGGGGCTGAGTTACGGGGCGCTCGCCAAGCGGCTGCACATGAGCACGTCGACGCTGCACCGCTACTGCAACGGCAGCGCGGTGCCGACCGACTACGCGCCGGCCGAGCGGCTCGCCCGGATGTGCCGGGCGAGCCCTGAGGAATTGGTCGAGCTGCACCGGCGGTGGATCCTGGCGGATGCGGCGCGGGGACGAAAGGTGCTCCCCGTATCCGCGGCAAGTCCCCTATCCGCCGCGAGTGAGGAGCCGGTCGTCGAACCGGAGAGCGGGAGCACTGTGTCCGCTGCCTCCTCCGAACCCTCCGCTGCCTCCGGCCCCTCTGACTCCTCCGATTCCTCCGCTGCTTCCGGTGCCTCGGCCGCTTCCGCTGATTCCGCTGATTCCGCTTCCGAGCGGCCTCGGCGGCGGCGCACCGCGCTTGTCGCTTCCGTCGCCGCGGCCGCGGTGCTGGGCGCCGGCGCGCTCGCCCTGGCCCTGCCGCCCTCGGGCGGTGACGGCGGCGGCGGTGACCAGAAAGCCGCCGGGGCCGCCACCCCGACCACCGACACCAGTTCCGCGCCCGGAAGCGGTGACGGCCGCCGCACGAAGGACAAGCGGCCGTCCGCCTCGGCGTCCTCCTCCCCGTCCCGGAACGGAAAGACCGACAAGCCTTCCGACTCGGCGGCAAAGGCCCCCGCGCACAAGGGCGGTGGCGCCGCCGGGGACACGGACGGCGTACCGGTCAACGTCGCCACCCGCCCGTACGTCTACGACACCCCGTGCAGCCAGCACTTCCTCGTCGACAGCGAGCCCGAGCAGGTCGGCCCGCCGGCCGGCGAGCAGGACGCGCCTCGCTGGGCCGCCGCCTACGGCGCGGTCTCCTCCGGGGAACAGCGCGTCGCCCTCACCGTGCAGGGCACCGGAAAGGACACCGTCGTCCTGGAGGCACTGCACGTACGAGTCGTCGCGAAGGGCGCCCCGCTCGCCTGGAACGACTACTCGATGGGCGTCGGCTGCGGTGGCAACGTCGGCACCAAATCGTTCGACATCGACCTCGACAACGGCAGCCCGCACGTCACCGTCAAGAACGGCCAGCGCGACTTCCCGTACAAGGTCAGCGAGTCCGACCCGGAGGTCTTCTACGTCAGCGCCCACACCAAGGCGCACGATGTCCGCTGGGACCTGGCCCTGGACTGGTCCAGCGGCGACCGCCACGGCACCGTGCACATCAACAACAAGGGCGCCCCGTTCCGCACCAGCGCCGACGCCGGACGCCCGGGCTACGACTACCCGCTGGGCGGCAGCGAGTGGATCGAGCGGGAGGAGCAATAGTCGCTTGGAGCAGGACTGTCACAGGTGGTGATACTCCTGCTCCGGGCGGCCCGCCGCGCCGTAGCGGAGGCGCATGCGCAGCCGGCCGCGTGTGACGAGGTCGGCGAGGTAACGCTGTGCCGTGGCGCGTGAGACGCCGATCTGGGCGGCGACCTCGCCGGCGGAGAGCGGGGCGCCCGAGCTGTCCACGGCGGCCAGGACCAGTTCCCTGGTCACGGTCTGCGCGGCGGCCTGCCGGTTGCGGCTCGCGCGCGGGCTCCTGAGTGCGTCGAAGGCGTTGTCGATCACGTTCTGGTCGAGCATCTCCGCGTCCGTCAGCTGCCGGAACCGGGCGTACCCGCGCAGCTTTTCGGAGAGCAGTCGCGGCGGGAACGGCTTGATCAGGTACGCGAGCGCGCCCGCCGACAGCGCCTTGCGGACGGTTTCGCCCTCGGCCGCGGCGCTGAGGACGAACACGTCGCAGGAGAGCTCGGCCATCAGCTCGATGCCGGAGCGGTCGGGGAGATAGCGGTCCACCAGCGCGAGGTCGACGGGGTGCGTGGACGCTTCCTCCAGCGCCGCGCGCGCGGAGTGCGCAGTACCCACGACGGTGAAGCCGGGGGTCTCGGCGACCAACGACGCGTGCAGATCGGCGACGCGGAAGTCGTCGTCGACGACCAGTACGGAGAAGGGGGCTCGCCGTTCCTCACGTTCCCGGTGAACTCTGCGGTCCTGGTCCTCACGGTGGGCGTGGTCTTCGCGGCGGTCGTGGTCTTGGTGCCGGCTGTGGTCTTCGCGGTGGTCGTTCATGTCCGGTCTTTCGCGGGCAGGGTGTCGGGGTGGCGTACGACGTGGGGCAGGCGGGCTACGAAGACGGCGCCGCCGGTGACCCGGTCGTGCTCACCGGGCAGGTCGGTGGCCTCGGCACCTTCGGCGGTCTCGGAGGCGGTCGGCGGGCCGCCAGGGTCCGTGAGCCGGATGTCTCCCCCGCGGCCCCGCGCGATCTGCCGGATGAGGGAGAGGCCCACGCCTCGCCCGCCGGGCGCCGACGCATGGTCCTTCGTCGAGATCCCCTCCTCGAACAGGGTGCCGGCCAGCTCGGCCGGTACGCCGTCGCCGCTGTCGGCCACCGTGATGTGCAGGTCCGATTCCACCGTCATCAGCTCCACCTCGACGCGCGGCGGGCGGCGGGTCCCGTCGCGGGCGGCGTCGAGGGCATTGTCGATCAGGTTGCCGAGCACGGTGGTGAGGTCGACGCGTGCCGTCACCGGCCCGTCCACCCAGGTGGCGCCGCCGAGCAGCAGCGTCACCCCGAGTTCGCGCGCCTGGGCGGCCTTCGCCGACAGGATGGCGCTCAGGTACGGATCCTTGACCGTGTCCAGGCCGGGGAGTGCGGCGCCGGGGGCTTCGAGTGGGCCACTGCCGCCGGTGTCGCCGATGTCGCCAGGGCCAATGCTGGTGGCGGTGCCAGTGCTGGTACCGCCACTCCCGCCGGTGCCGAGCAGGCTGTCGATGTAGTCCGCGGCCTGTTCGGTGTGCCCCTGGTGCAGCAGCCCGGACAGGACGTGCAGGCGGTTGGCGAACTCGTGCCGCTGCGCACGCAACGCCGAACTCATCGTCTGTACGGCGTCGAGCTGGCGGGTCAGGGATTCGACGTCGGTGCGGTCCTTGACGGTCAGCAGTGTGCCGAGGTCGAGGCCGTCCCGTTCGACCCGGCGGGCCGAGACCACCAGCACCCGCTCCCCCACCACAGCCATGACGGGGCGCCCTTCGGGTTCGCTGACCACCTCCAGAACGCGCGGGGTGAGCCCCAGCCGGTCGAGCCGGGTGCCGGGCTCGGCCGGAGTACCCAGCAGTCGGCGTACCTCGTCGTTGGCGACCGTCACCCGCCCGTACCCATCCACGGCGAGCACGCCCTCCCCGATGCCATGGACCACCGCCTCCTGCTCCTGGACCAGGCCCGCGAGCTCTTCGGGCTCCAGGCCGAGGGTGAGCCGTTTCCAGCGCCGGGCGAGCAGGACCGAGGCTCCGATGCCCAGCAGCAGCGCGGCCACGAGCCAGCCGACGCCGCCCCACAGCACTCGGGCGGCCTGGGCATGGACGGCGGCCACGGAGACGCCCACGTTCGCCTCGCCGACGACACGGGACAAGCCGGGGGCGCGTACCGGCACCTTGGCGACCACCTCCTCGCCGAGGTGCGCGCGGTGCACGGCGAGTTCCTCGCGCCCGGACAGCGCCCGGGAGGGGGCCGTACTCACCTTCTTGCCCAGCTCGGAGACGTCGGGGTGGGCGAGCCGGATGCCCCGGTCGTCGGTGACCACGACGAACAGCGATCCGGTGCTCTTCCTGACCGTCTCGGCCCGTTTGCGTACCGCGTTCGCTGCGAGTGTTGTGCTGCTTTCGTGTGCGGCGCCCTGCCCCGGACGGTCGTTGGTTCTGGAGTACCGGGCGGCCCCGGCCCGTACGGTCGGCTCCGAAGCCACGGTACGGGCGATGGCGAGGGCCCGCTGCTGGTACTGGCGGACGAGCCGCTGGTCGGTGTCGTACGCGAAGGCGCCGAAGGCCGAGGCGAGGACGGCCACGACGACCACGCATTGCAGGAGCAGCATCCGGGTCCGCAGCCGTACGCGCAGTCTCGGGTGGCGGCCGGGGCCCGGCACCGGTGACCGGGACCGGCGACGGGAGCGGAACGGGTAGTGCTTCACCGGCCCCACGGTAGACGCGAGCGGAATCCACCCGTCCGGCGGCCGCGGCCTCCGGCCCGACAGGCTGTAGCCGAGCACACCGCCGAGCACGCCGCCGTGCACACAATGAGCAGAAGTGGCAGAACGCGGCTATCGCGGGCTGTGCACGAATTCTGGAGCGCCGCCGCGACGGCCGATAGCTTCCCGCAGGTCAGACGGAACGTGATCAGCAGGAGAAGCGAATGACAACACGCCGCGCAGAGCCGCGCGCGAGTGCTGCACGCACCCACGCCGAGGGGGCGCCCAAATGGTGACGACGCATACCTGGACGCTGCTGATCACGCTCGCGGGTGCCATCGTGGCCCTGATCGTGCTGATCAATTCCCGGCTGAAGTTCCACCCGTTCATCGCCCTGATGCTGGTCTCCATCGTGGTGGCCGTGGTGTCGGGCGAGTCCACCGAGCAGATCGCCGAGTCGATCGAGAAGGGCGCCGGCGGCATCCTCGGCGACGTCGGCATCACCCTCGCCTTCGGTGCGATGCTCGGCAAACTGCTCGCGGCCTCGGGCGCCACGGACAGGATCGCCCGGGCCATCATCGACCGCGCGGGAGAACGCTCGCTCCCCTGGTACATGGCGGGCGCCGCATTCGTCATCGGCATCCCGATGTTCTTCGAGATCGGGCTCATCGTGCTGCTGCCGCTGATCTTCAGCGTGGCGCAGCGGCTGCGTGCCAGTGGAAAGCACACCGGCTCGCCGTACGTACTGCTCGCCACCCCGGCCATCGCGGCGCTCGCGACGCTGCACGGGATGGTGCCGCCGCATCCGGGTCCGCTGATCGCCGTGGAGGGCCTGCACGCCGGCCTCGGCACCACGATTCTCATCGGCCTCGTGTGCGCGATACCGACGGTCATCGTGGCGGGCCCACTGTACGGGCGGTGGGTCGCACCGCGCCTGGCGGTCGACCCGGACCGGGAGCTGGTCGCCCAGTTCACCGGCGGCGCTTCCACGTCCACATCCGATCGGCCCGAGGAGTCCTTGGCTCAGGGGGACGACCGCTCCTCTCAGGGGGACGACCGGTCCTCGCACCAGAACGGCGTCCCGGTGGGCCGGGCGCTGGCGGCCGTACTCGTACCGGCCGTCCTGATGCTGCTCCGTACCCTCGGCGAGCTGACCCTCGGCGAGTCGTCCGCGCTGCGCCATGTGCTGGACTTCGCGGGCGAGCCGGTGATCGCGATGTTCGCCGGCTTCCTCTTCGCGCTGTTCGTGCTCGGTTACCGACGTGGTACGTCGCCGGAGGCCACGCGTCAGGCGCTCACGGACAGCATCAAGTCCGTGGCGGGCATTCTGCTGATCATCGCCGGTGGCGGCACGTTCAACCAGGTACTGGAGGACTCCGGCATCGGCAAGGCCATCGAATCGGTGGCCTCCGGCGCCCATCTCAACCTGCTCGTCCTGGGCTGGCTGCTGGCCCTGCTGCTGTCGTTCACGACGGGCTCCGCAACCGTGGGCATCGTCGCGGCGACCGGCATCCTGACTCCCATGGCGCAGCACATGAGCAGCGTCGAGACCTCCCTGCTCGTGGTGGCGATCGGCGCCGGTTCGATCGGCCTGAACTACGTCAATCACGCGGGTTTCTGGCTGGTCAAGGAGTCCTTCGGAATGACGCTCGGCCAGGCGACGAAGTCACACACCATGATCCAGACCATGGTCAGCGTCTGCGGCCTCCTAATGGCCCTCCTCATCTCCGTGTTCGTCTGAATCTCCGTGTTCGCCTGACCCCCGCGGTCAGATCGGCATGCTGCCTTTCCCAATGGCTCAATGGCCCAATGGCTCAATGGCCCAATGGCTCATCAGCCCAACGGCTCGACGGCGGGACGGCCCGGCAAGTCGCGGGAACGGTCACGGCGCGTGAGCCGTTGGAAGGGCATGGAGCTGAAGATGCGAGCGGGGCATCAGGCGACGGGGCCTGGCGCGATAACTCCTGACGGCTGTGCGGTGGAGCTGTATGCGCGGCTTCCCATCGGGCCCGAGCCCGACGTGATCGCCGCGGCGGTGCCGGCGGGGGCACACATCCTCGAACTGGGCTGTGGCGTGGGGCGAATGACCCACCCACTCCTGGAGCGGGGCTTCACGGTAACGGCCGTGGACGAGTCCCCGGAGATGCTGGAGCGGGTCCGCGGGGCGCGCACGATATGCAGCCCGATCGAGGACCTCGATCTCGGTGAGACGTACGACGTGGTGATGCTGGCGTCGTTCCTCGTCCACGCCGGGAGCGTCGAGGAACGGCAGGCCCTGCTGCGCACCTGCGTGCGGCATGTCGCTCCGACCGGCTGTGTGCTGATTCAGCGGGAGGGCGAGGACTGGCATACCGACGTCCCTCGTGAGCGCGTCGACCCCGCCGGCTTCACCGTCCGGATCGTGTCCTCCGAGCCGGTCGGTGACGGGGTGCGCTCGGTGCATGCGGAGTACGAGTTCCCGGACGCCGGCTGGACCCAGACGTTCCTCTCCCGGCCCCTGACGAAGGATCAGTTCGAGGAGGCACTGGCGGAGGCAGGCCTGAGGGTGGACGCGTACCTGACGGAGGACCGGATATGGGTCCGCGCGATTCCTTCGGATTGACGCACTGGAGTCCACCGCCCACCGTCCCACCGCCCCTCCGGCAGCTCCGGCAGCTCCGGCAGCTCCGGCAGCCGGCATGGTGACGATGTGGTCCAGCACGTCATCCGTGACCTTGGCGAAGCCGGCTCCGTCCATGCCGACCCGGCACACCGTACGCCGGTACGGATCCTGGTCGCGGGGACGGCTGAGGTAGTAGACGGCCGAGCCGTCCGGAGCCCACCATGCCCACTTGCTCGTGATCGGCGACAGCACCGGCATGAGCAGCGGCTCGGCCTGTACGCGGACCACCGTGCCCGCGGCGACGTCCAGCACGACCAGTTCGGCCTGCGGAATGCTCTCGTCCCCCGCGTAGGCGTACCGCTGGGTGTGCAGGTGGGGCGCGCCGCCGTCGGGCGGCCTGGCCTCCACGAGGTGGGTCTGCTGGACGCGGCGCTCATCGGTCCGATGCGCCAGCACCTTCGTCGAGTCGGGCGACCAGGCCACAGCGGGCGGCAGGTGCGGCAGACCGATCTTGCGCAGCAGGGTGGGGTTGCTCGTGGATTCCGGGCCGGAACCGTACTGGTAGCCGGGCTCTCCGTCCGTGGTCAGCGCCCATTCGCGGCCGTCGGACAGCGAGCGCGCCCACAGGTGGTGCCCCCGCTGGGACACCGCCACCTTCTTGTCGGGTGACAACACCTCCAGCGGGTTGCCCGGCGGTATGAACTCGGCCCGTTCGCAGGTGTAGCTGTCCAGGCAGCAGCGCCAGTGCTCGCCGAACGCGTCGAACTCCACGGCTTTCCCGGCCAGTTCGATGGCCATGAAGGGCAAGCTCTCGGGGTCGGCCCGCTGCCCGGATGCGGCGGTCAGCGCGGCGGCGAGCAGGGCATGATCGAAGGCCGGCTCGCGGGTCCCCGCTGCCGGGTCGACCAGGACGAACCGTCCGCCGACACCATTGCTCACCGCGTACCAGAAGCGGGCACCACCATCGATCCACTGCGGCCTGACCCTGTCGCCGACGACGAGCTCGCCGGGGCGGGCGGGGCGGCGGAGGAGTTGCTCCGCCGCCTGGTAGTCCTGAGTGGAGCTCATTGTCGTTGCCCTTCCTCGGTGTCGCTTATGGGCACGGTGGCGCCAACACGGCAGTGGCGGCGAGGGAATGGAAGAGCTCAGGTGAGGGCGCTCAGAGGCTGCGGGCGGTGACGTTGCCGTAGGCGGTGGTCGCGTGGATGTTCAGCCCGGCGGCGGGACCGTCAGTGTTGTTGAGCGTGTTGTGGATCCGGCCGTAGGCGGTGCCGGCGTCCAGAACCGCGGAGACTCCGCGGGCGGCGCCGATGAAGATCTCGCCGTGCTCGGTGCGCAGCGTGACCTTGCCGCGTACGGCTTCGGCGATGTGGAGGTCGCCCTTCTGGCTGCTGATCTCGGCGGGGCCGCCCAGCCGGCCGACGGAGATGTCACCGGCGAGAAGGGCGAGGCGGGCGCCTTCGGTCTCGTCGAGCTTGACCGATCCGTGCGCGCCTTCGAAGGTGACGTCGCCGAGCCGTCCCACGCCCCGGAACTCGGCACTGGCCGCCTTCGCCTCGATGCGGGAGCCGGCGGGCAGTTGGACGGTCACTTCGACGGCTCCGGGGTTACCGAGGCTCCGGCCCTGCGCCGCCGGGGATTCGATCCGCAGAACGCCGTCGCCGTACGCGACCTCGACCCGCTCCGCCGCCTTCACGTCACGGCTCTTCGAGGCGTCGGCGGGCAAAACCTCGACCGCGGTGTCGGCCCGGTCCGCAGCGACGAACCGGATGCGTCCCGCGGGGATGTCGAGAACGGCGGAGATCGGGGTGGGGGTGTCGAACTTCTGCATGGTGCCCTCCTGCAACTCGGCCCGTATTCGGATCGTTTCTGATGTACGAAACGCTACGTTGCATTCACGACCCCGGCAATAGATTTGTTGCACCAATCCTCCATTCCTCCAGCTAGACGCCATACATTTGTTGCAATGGCTTAAACGTTAACGCAACTCACGGCGTCCGTGCGTTGCAACAACTTGAAGGTGAACGCTATGGTGAGGGCACTCACGGAGCACGAAGGAGATTGCGATGCCGGGCGGCAGGCTCACCCAGCAGGAACGTCAGCAGATCGCGCTGGGGCTGGCCGACGGCCTCGCGTACGCCGAGATCGCCAGAGGCCTTGACCGTCCGACCTCGACCGTCACGCGCGAGGTGATGCGCAACGGCGGCCCCACCGCCTACCGCGCCGACCTGGCCCACCGCGCCACCGAACGCCGCGCCCACCGGCGCAGGCGGGCCACGCCCCGCGACGCGGAGACACCTCCGCAGGTACACGGACGCGACGCCGAGGCGGTGCGCGAGTACGAGGAGGTGTTCACCACCGTCCTCATGGCTTCGGGCCTGCCCAAGATGATGGCCCGAGTGCTGTCCTGCCTCACCATCACCGACGCCGGCAGCCTGACCGCATCTGAACTCGTCCGGCGCCTGCAGGTCAGTCCGGCGTCCGTCTCCAAAGCCATCGCCTATCTCGACAGTCAGGGGCTGATCCGCCGGGAACGCGACGCGTCCCGCCGCGAGCGCTACGTCGTCGACGACGACGTCTGGTACCAGTCGATGATGGCCAGCGCCCGTGCGACCGCCCACCTCGTCGATATCGCTCGGCAAGGTGTCGGCGTCCTCGGCGCCGACACCCCGGCCGCCACCCGCCTGGAGAACATCGCCCGCTTCAACGACTTCGTCTCCGAGAGCATCGCCCGCGCCGCGGAGCAGGCCCGCGAGATCCTCCACACCAAACCCGAGACTCCCTCGGACGGCACCACCGAAACAGGTGAAGAACGCGGATAGGCCCCGCCGAACGCACAGTCAACGCACAGTTGAGGAAGCAGGAAGCCCAGCCCAGTTCGGGGACGGATTGGACCCATCGGTAGCCTGTACGACCATGATGCGCGCTTGGATCCTGCCGGTGGTGCTTGTGCTCTGCGGCTCGGTCGCCGCGCTTGAGCGGGCCTTCGGGGGGAGCCCCGGCTCAGCCGCGGTACTCCTGCTGGTGTTCGTACTGCTCGCAGGCGTGACCTCTCCCCTGGTCTTCCCGAGATCGGTTGGTGCGCTGGAGGCACAACAGCGGAGCGCGGGCGACGGCCGGCCGGTCGTTTTCTGGCGGCCGGGCTGCACGTACTGTCTGCGTCTGCGTTTCCGGTTGGGGCGTAGAGCCCGCCAGTTGCACTGGGTCAATATCTGGCGTGACCCGGCCGGCGCGGCAGCGGTCAGGGAAGTCAACGACGGCAATGAGACCGTGCCGACTGTCGTCGTGGGCGGCCAATCGCACACCAACCCCGATCCGGCATGGGTACGGGAACAGCTCTCCCCGAGCTGAGAGCGTCAGCGCGCCTTCGCGGTGGATGCGCGGTGGATGCGCGGTGGATGCGCGGACGTTGAGCTGCGGCGGGGTCACGGTCGGCGGAGGAGGTGTGTCCTCCTCCGCCGAGGTGACGGAAGAGGCTGAGGGCGGCAGCGCGGCCCAGGTGGTCCAGGTCCTGGCGGATGGTCGTCAGCTGCGGGTGGAGCAGTTGGCCGACGGGCAGGTCGTCGTGGCCTCAAGGTCACGCGGCCAGGCGGTCGTGTGGTCACGCAGGCCGTCGGGCGAGGAAGACGAATTCTCGTCCTGGCCGATCCGGAGCGTCCCTGATCTCTTCGACGACATACCCCTGGGCCGCGAGTTCCGCCTCCACTTCCTCCCGCTCGGCAAAACGCATCGTCGAAGTGGAGGTCAGCACGTCATCACGCGGGTCGTTGCTCGGGGCGTTGCTCGGGTCGTTGCTCGGGTCGTTGCTCGGCTCATCGCCCGGGCCGTTGCTCGGACCGTCGCCCGGGCCGTCGCCCGGTGGGAACACGTAGGTCCATCGGACGGTCACCAGAGGTCCGCTGACGTCCATCAGGTCGATCCAGGTCTCGACCGGCCCGACCCCCGGAATCTCCGTCACGCGGTGCGACGCCTCCCGATTCCAGGTCTCCCAGATCCGCTTCGCCGGGTTCCGGGTCTCGAATACGAGATGCCCGCCCGGCCGGAGGGCATCGTATGCGCCGCGCAGGGTCTTCTGCCACTCCTGCGGGTCGTCGATGGCGGGAGCGACGTTCGCCGTCATGGTCACGAGGTCGACCTGAAGCGGCGGGAGCGCCGTCACATCACCGCAGATCCACTGCACGCGGTCGCTCCCCGGCTTGCCCTTGGCCACGTCAACGGAGGCCCGGGCCGGATCGAGCCCGATGACTTCGATGCCGCGCTCGGCCAGCAGGAGAGCGAACGACCCCGTACCGCAGCCGATGTCGAGGACCCGGCGAGCGTGGAAGTCCTCCGCCACACCGAGGTATGTATCGAGATCGCTGCGGTCGGGATAGAGCGAGTCATAGACCGCGGCCAGCCGCGGGTGTCCGTATTCCTCGTCGGCCATGCGCTCGAAGATATAGCAGGCAGGGCTCAACAGCTCGCCGAATTCGGCACCTTGGGAATTCGGCACCTAGGGTCGCGGTCAGTCGGTACGTCCCGTTGTCGCCACCGTCACTCCCAGGCCGATCATCGCGAGGCCGCCTGCCCCACCGACCATCGACAGGCGGCGATCCGAGCGGGCGAACCAGGCGCGGGCCGCCGAGGCGCCGAGCCCCCACAGGGTGTCGGTGATCAGCCCGATGGTGATCGGAACCAGGCCCAGCACCATCATCTGGAGCGGAACACTTCCTGCCGAGTGGTCCACGAACTGCGGCAGCACCGCGGCGAAGAAGACGACGCCCTTCGGGTTCGTGACACCTACGAGAACGCCGTCCAGGATCGTGCGGAGATCACCGTGCCGTTCACCGGCCGGCGCCACCATGCCGGCCGCGCGCATCTCCTTACGGTGCCGGATCGCCTGTACGCCCAGGTAGACGAGGTACGCAGCGCCTGCCAGTTTCACGCCCGTGAACACTGCCACCGAGGTCGCCACCAGCGCGCCGAGGCCCCAGGCCACCGCGAGCACCAGAACGTAGGAACCGATCAGGTTGCCGAGGACCGTCTCCAGCGCCGTCCGGCGGCCGTGCGCGAGAGCCCTGCCGACGACGAACAACACGCTCGGTCCTGGGATCGCGATCACCAGTAGCGACATCGCCGCGAACGCGAGAACGCTCTCCGTGGACACCATGTGCTCCGCCACCCCTCAAATTGCTTCGCTCTGCTCTGCCAGGCGCTTCAACGCATTCAATCAGCGAGGCTTCAGGACACGTCAGGTCAGGTCGGTCGACTCGGTCCGCTCGGTCGGCTCGGTCGGCTCGGTCGGCTCGGTCGACTCGGTCGACTCGGTCAGGCGGTTCAGGCGGTCGCGGTGTGACGGGGACAGGGACACTGACAGGTGGAGGTGTTCCGCAGCGAGATTCTCCTCCAGGTGAGCGATCCGGCCGGTGCCCGGGATCGGGAGCATGACCGGTGAGTGGCCGAGGAGCCAGGCGAGCGCGACCTGCGTGGGCGTGGCGTCGAGCTCGGCCGCTACGGCCGCAACCTCGGCTCGCGCTCCCGACTCTCCCCAGGCGACAGTGCGCCACGGCAGGAACGCGATGCCTGCCGCTTCGCAGGCCGCAAGCACCGGTTCGTGCTCACGGTCCAGGAGGTTGTAGCGGTTCTGCACGCTCGCGATGTCGACGATCCGCCGCGCCTGGTCGAGTTCGTCGACGGTGACCTCGGACAGTCCGATCCGGCCGATCTTGCCCTCGGTCCGCAGCTCTTTCAACGTACCGATCTGGTCGGCCAGCGGCGTGTCCGGATCGATCCGGTGCAGTTGAAGCAGCTCGATCCGCTCGACCCGCAACCGGCGCAGCGCCTGCCCTACCTGGTCCCGCAGCACCGCCGGCCGGCCATCGAGCTTCCAGTCACCCGAGGGACCCGACCGGGCGACGCCGACCTTGGTGGTGATCACCAGCTCGTCCGGATACGGGTACAGAGCCTCGACCAGAAGTTCTTCGTTGGCTCCCCCGCCGTACAGATACGCGGTGTCGATCAGTGTGATTCCCAGCTCCACGGCCCGCCGCGCCACCGCGAGAGAGGTATCGCGAGCCGGCCCCGGATCTGTCGACAAGTGCATGGCCCCGAAGCCGAGCCGTCGTACTTCCAGATCCCCACCGATACGGAACGCCGTCGCCGATGCCACGCGCTCTCTGCTCCCCTCGCCGACGCCCACTTATCCCCTCTCCCCTCACGCCCCGCGCAATGTGCAACGCGCAACGCGCAACGCTGTCAGCGCAGTTGGGCGATTCATTGGCCCTCCGGCATGACGACCGCCCGGGTGCGGAGGTCAGCGTCCAGCGTGCGGATCAGCTCGCCGACTCGACCGCCGCCGGCCGGTGCCGCCGGGAAGCGTGCGAGTACGTCCACGACGGCCGGCGTCGCGCGAGGCAGTGCCTGCTCAAGATGTGCGGCACCAACGGTCCGATCGTCACCGGCGGCGAGCTCGGCCGCCCTGGCCGCGTGAGCTGCTGCTCCGAGGATGTGCTTGACCTGGGTGGCCTTGACCAGCGGGTGCAGGTAGGCGGCGCCTGCCGCCGACATCGCTGCCCACGCCGCCTCACGTGCGGCCGCGGTTTCCACGCACTTGGCTGCCTTCAATGCCGCCCATGCGGCGTCGCGCAGGGCTTTCCCCCGCTCACCGCCCCGAGCGAAGTCCCACGCGGTATCGATCGCTTCCCGCGGCCGTGAGTCGTCCGGCTGATCGGTCTCGAAGATGTCGAGCACCACCTCCGCGCACGCCGCGGCGAACGCGGTGACCGCACGAAGATCCTGCTTGCTCAGAACAATCTCAGTTGTCTCCCCTGCCATGGGCCCATCTTCGGCCATCGCGCCACCTGGTACGCCGGTCGCCGGCTTCCGGGCCGTGGGGCCAAAACACGAATCCGTCCGTCCGGCGGTAAGCGGGACGGACGTTGCGTTCGCCGTCGTGCTCGCTAGCAAATTGGCCATTGATCGGGCTTGTGTTTGAAGATGCCGGTTCACCGGTTGGAGTGACGCATGATCGGTCGCTTGGCGGCTGGTGCTCTGGTGGGTGGCGAATGGGCTGACCAGGGGCCTGGGGCCGGTGTTGCGAAAGGTGGTTTCTCCGGGGTGGCCGGTTCCCTGCCCGGGCGCCCGTCGACCCGTTGTGCGGGGCAAACGGTCACCGCTTCGCTGTCGTGCGCCAGGACCAGTTGTGAGTGACCCCGGCGTTACCGGCGTTGCTGGAGCAGTGGCTGCCGGGACCTCACCAGCAGCCGCCTCACTCCGGCTCCGGGGGTACTCCTCTGGCCCGCCCCACCCATCCGCCCCTTGAATTGGAGCACTGTGCACGCACGTATCGTCCTTGCCGTGCCCTTCGCAGTCTTACGGCGAGCCGTCGATCTGCTGACGGCCGCGGCTCAGCTCACGGCATGTCCTGTGCCCGCAGCTGTCGTCGCCCAGCAGCACTGCTGGCACCTCCAGCCCACCACTCCCCCGACCGGATTGCGGCCCGTGGCCCGTACAGGCGATCGCCATCGTCCGTAACGACCCAGAGCGCGCCCGACTCCCCTGACGGTGAGGTCGGCGTGACGTCCCGATGCCCTGATGCCCCGCTGCCTACGCTGACGCGTATGGAACTGGAGCAGGAACTGGCCCCTGAGCAGGAACTAATCCCTGGGCAGGAGCTGGAGATTCCGTTGACCGGGGGCCGGATCACCGAGGGGGCCCGCCGGTGGTCGACCGCTCAGATCACCGCCGCGGCGCGACTGCTCCGCCGGCTGCACGACGCCACCGCCGGTACGCCGGTCGCCGGTGGCGAGGAGACGGTGTGCCACAACGGCTTCTCCCCGCTGAACGTCACCTTCACCGTGCCTTCCTCGACGAGTACGGACTTCACCTGGAGATCGACTGGCTGAAGGCAGACGCCGACACCATCTACCAAGGCCTGGCGAGCAGCCACTGACGGACGGGCCGGCGGCCAGTCACACAGGTCAGGCGAGCGAGCCGAGCAGGGTACGCAGGTCACACAGATCAGGTTGTTGAAGCGGGGCCCGGCGGCAGGTGGACCGTCATGATCAAGTGGCAGGTCTCGTTGCCCGCCCCGCGGTAGGCGTGCGGGGCGTCGCCGTCGAAGGTGGCGGTCTGGCCTGCTTCGACGGTGTGCTCGGTGCCGTCGACGATCAGGGTCATTCGGCCCGCGGTGACGCTGACGGTTTCCACCACGCCGGCCTGGTGCGGGTGGCTGGGGTATTCCTCTCCCGGTGCCAGTTGCCAGCGCCAGACCTCGACCGGCGCCGGGCCGGACGTCGTCAGCATGAGCCGGGCCTCGCTGCCCTGCGCTCCGGCCCACAGGGGCATGACCGTATCGGCAGCCACGACACGTACGCGGCCATCGGCGGGCCCCTCCAACAGCGCCGAGACCGAAATGCCGAGGGTGTCGGCCAGCCGGACCAGGGTGGCGAAGTTCGGGTTGCCCTGGGCCTTCTCCAGCGCCACCAAAGCCCCCTTGCTGACCTTGGCACGGCGGCCGAGTTCATCCAGCGACAGGCCTGCGCGGGTGCGGGCTGCTCTGACGTTGTGCGCCAGTGTCCGCAGGGCGGCCTCTGCCTCGGCCATCCGATCACCATCCTCGCGAGTGGGTCAGTGCATCAGTGTGTGGGTCAATGCATCAGCGTTCAGTGCATGGGTCAGCGCAATGAACCTTGCGGTCGGTTGGTTGACATCGACCGGTCGTTTCATTGTACGGTCTGGTCGTTCCACTGTCACAGTAAGGGATGTACCGTGATCGCTCTGCTGCTGGCCCTTGGCAGCTCCCTCGCCTACGGATGCGCCGACTTCTTCGGCGGCCTCGGCGCCCGAAAAGCACATGTGCTGCGGACCGTGTTGATCGCCGCCCCGGCGAGCCTGGTGGTCGAGCTGCTGCTGTGGCCGGTACTCGGCGCTTCCTTCAGCCCCGGCGCCGTCGGCTGGGGCGCCGCGTCCGGAGTCGCCTCGGCCACCGCGTTCGTCCTGCTCTACCGGACCCTGGCGATCGGCCCGATGAACGTGCTCTCGCCGGTGACCGCCCTGGTCTCCGCCGCACTGCCCGTCGGCGTTGGCCTGCTCCAGGGCGAGCATCTCGCCACCGCCGGGCTGATAGGCCTGCCTCTCGCGCTTGTCGCTGTCGTACTCGTCAGCGCCGGGCACGGTGCGGGCGCCGTGCGGCCCTCCCGTACGGCGCTGCTGCTGGCCTTCGGCGCGGGTGCCGCCATCGCCCTGCAGCTGGTCTGCCTGCACCAGGCGCCCTCCGACAGCGGGGTGGCTCCGTTGATCATCGGCCGGTCGGTCTCCTCGGCCGTCACCCTGGCCGCGGCCGCCGTGATGTACCGCAGGCTGGGCTCCGAACGGCCCGCGTACGCGATGTCGGCGGCCGCGGGTGTGCTGGACTCGGTGGCGAACCTGCTGTTCCTGCTCGCCTCCCGCAGCGGCGACCTCGCCGTCGTCGCCGTGATCACCGCCCTCTACCCGGCCGGCACGGTCCTGCTCGCCCGCGGTGTCCTCGCCGAACGCATCCACCGCGGCCAGCTCGTCGGACTGGGCACCGCCGCCGTCGCCGTCAGTCTCCTCGCCCTGACCTGAGCCGATCCCTCCGCAGCTCACCCCATCACGCGCCCCATCACGCCCCACCGAAAGCCCCCCCGCCCCTCAACACAGACAAGAAACGGAAAGTCGCCCATGCCCGCCTTCCGCCTCTCCCCCGCCGTCGCCGATGCCTTCCCCGACACGCTCATCGCCCTGGTCACCGTCGCTGGCCTGCGCGGTCACGAACCCTGGCCGCATACCGCCACGGCGCTGGAGGAGCTGGAGCGGCAGGTCGCCGACGGCGCCTGGCAGCCCGCCGCCGAGACCGACCCCCGCATCGAGGCCTAGCACACCGCGTACCGCTCCTTCGGCACCAACCCCCGCCGGATCCGCCCCAGCGTCGACGCGCTCGGCCGCCGCCTGGCCAAGAAGGGCACGCTGCCGCGCATCAACGCGGCCGTCGATTCCTACAACGCCGTCTCCGTCCGGCACGGCCTGCCCGCCGGCGCCTTCGACCTGGACCGCGTCACGGGCGACGTCGACATCCGGTACGCGGACGGCAGCGAATCCTTCACGCCGCTCGGCGAACCCGACACCGTCGAGCACCCCAAGTCCGGCGAGATCATCTACGCGGACACCACCGGAGTTCTGACCCGCCACTGGAACCACCGCGACGCCCACCGCACCCGCGTCACCGAAGACTCCACGTACGTCGTCTTCGCCCTCGAAACGCTCCACGCGAACCGCGACGGCCACCATCTCAAGGCCGCCGCCGACGAGTTGCAGAGCCTGCTCACCCCGCACACTGCGCAGACCACCGTGCACTACCTCAGCCCGGCACACCCCCAGGCCACCTTGTAAGGCCTCTCCCCGACCCCGCCTCCGCCACGGAGGCGCCAGGTCCTGACCTGCCTGCGGGACTCTGCGGGACAACCCCATGCCGTAACCGCATGCACCTGCCCGCTTCCCGCACCCCAGGGAGAATCCGTGTTCACCGGCCTGAGTGCCTTCCCGCTCACCCCGATCACCGAGGACGGCGTCGACGAGAAGGCGTTCGCCGCGCTGGTCGGCCGGCTCGCCGCTGCCGGGGTCGACTCGATCGGGGCGCTGGGCTCCACCGGGTCGTACGCCTACCTCACCCGCGAGGAACGGGCCCGCGCCGCTCGCCTCGCCGTCGAACACGCCGAGCGGACCCCGGTCATCGTGGGGATCGGCGCGCTTCGCACTCGGCACGTGCTCGAAGCGGCCGAGGACGCGCAGAACGCGGGGGCCGCCGGCGTGCTGCTGGCACCGATGTCGTACCACCGTCTCACCGAGGACGACGTGTTCGGGCTGTTCAAGGACGTGACGGCCAACCTCTCCGTGCCGGTGGTGGTCTACGACAACCCGGGCACGACCCACTTCACCTTCACCGACGAGCTGTACGCGCGGGTGGCCGAGCTGCCGCACGTGGCGTCCGTCAAGATCCCCAGTGTGCCGGCCGACCCCGAGGCCGCCCACGCCCGCGTCCGGCAGCTGCGGCAGATCCTGCCCGGGACGGTGACCGTGGGGGTGAGCGGCGACGCCTTCGCGGCGACCGGGCTGAACGCCGGCTGCGACGCCTGGTACTCGGTGATCGCAGGCACCCTCCCCGAGCCGGCCCTGGCCATCACCCGGGCCGCACAGGCCGGCGAGCGCGACCGGGCCCAGGCGGAATCCCGACGGCTGCAGCCGCTGTGGGACCTCTTCGCGCAACACGGCTCCCTGCGCGTCATCGCCGCCACGGCCGCGCAGCTGGGACTCACCGCGCCCCGCAACCTCCCCCTGCCGCTGCGCGGCCTGGCCTCCGAAGATCGCGCACACGTCGCCGACGTGATGCGACGGCTCCGACTGCACACCTGAAACGCAGGCAGGGCGAGTATTGGGTAGGCAGGTATTAGGTAGACTGACCTACCTAATATCTGGAGGGAGCTCGATGAGCGACGACGCCGGCACCGCCACGACACCGCCCCGCAAGCGCCGGGTGCCCGCGCGCGAGCGGCTGCTCGACGCCGCGGCACGCCGCTTCTACGCAGACGGCGTGGCGGCGACGGGGATCGACACGATCACCGCCGAGGCGGGCGTGGCGAAGATGAGTCTGTACAACAACTTCGCCTCCAAGGCGGAGCTGGTACGGGCGTACCTCGACGCGCGGCACGAGGAGTGGCTGGGCCTGTACCGGCAGCGGCTGACGGCCGCCCGGGACGGTCGCGGCGGTGTACTGGCCGTCTTCGACGCGTACGTCGATCACGCGGCTTCCGCCCATGAGCACGGCTTCCGGGGGTGCGGTCTGCTGAACGCGGCGGCCGAGCTGCCCGCCGGGGACGAGGGACGGGCCGTGGTGCGCCGGCACAAGGAGGAGGTCGAGTCACTGCTCGCCGGGCATGTCGAGGAACTGCTGCCCGGACGGCCGGAAGAGGCGCGCGCGGTGGCGGAGCATCTGGCGTTCCTGCTGGAAGGCGCGATGGCGCGCGCCGGCCTGGAGGGCGCGGGTACACGCCTGGAACATGCGCGGACGATGGCGGCGAACCTGCTGGACCGGCTGTGACGCGACCCGCCGGACGTGCGGCCGGCTCGGTGGGCGTGGGGTCGTTGTGCGTGCTCGTGGCGTCGGTGCTGTGGGGCACCACAGGCACCGCGGCAACCTTCGCCCCGGGAGTGGGCCCCCTGGCGATCGGGGCCGTCGCCATGGGAGTGGGCGGACTGCTCCAGGCCCTCATAGCTGCTCCCCGCATCGCCCGGGAAGCGCCTGGCCTGCGCGCACATCGTGGTGTGGTGGTGCTCGGGGCGGTGGCGGTCGCGGCCTACCCGCTGGCGTTCTACAGCTCCATGCATCTCGCCGGGGTCGCCGCCGGCACCGTGGTGTCGATCGGCTCGGCCCCGCTCGCCTCAGCCCTCATCGAGCGTGTCGTGGACGGGCGCCGTCTCACCCGCCGCTGGATGACGGGCGCCGCACTGGGCCTGTCCGGGACGGTGCTGCTGTGTGCGGCAGAGGCGGCGGAAGTGGCCGACGCGCAATCCGGCCCCGGGGCCGGATCTGTCGGTGCGACCGTGCTCGGGGTGGGGCTGGGCCTGGTGGCCGGGCTCACCTACGCCCTGTACTCCTGGGCGGCCCACCGCCTGATCCGCCGCGGTCTCACCTCCGGCGCGGCGATGGGTGCGGTGTTCGGGCTGGGCGGACTGCTGCTCCTGCCGGTACTCCTGGTCACCGGTGCCCCGCTGCTCGACTCGTGGTCCAATGCGGCCGTCGGCGCCTATATGGCCCTGGTGCCCATGTTCCTCGGTTACGTACTGTTCGGCTGGGGTCTGGCGCACGTCCCGGCGAGCACCGCGACCACGCTCTCGCTGCTGGAACCCGCCGTCGCTGCCGTGCTGGCCGTCCTGGTCGTCGGTGAACGCCTGCCGCTGCTGGGGGCGGCCGGCATCGCCCTGGTCGTCGGCTGTCTCGCTGTACTCACCACCCCGACCCGCACCACTCCGAAGCGCCGTACGGTCGCGACGAGACCGGCCACCGGCGCCCGGCGACAGGACACGCCTCAGCCCGACCACCCTCCCGTATCGGTCTCCGTCCCCGACTCCACCCCCGACGCCAACTCCGCCGCCCCGGCTACCGGCGGAGGTAGTGGCGAAACAGCCCGTCGGCGCCGCCGTCCGAAGTGAGACGAAAACCGCACCGGTGCAGCATCCGGTCGGCCTGTTCCATCGGGAACACCCGGTACCGGGAGCGTTGGTGTGCCACGACGGTGTCCTCGCGCAGGACGAAGTAGTCCTTGGTGAACCGTCCGTTGCCCTCGTCGTGGAGGTCCTGGGCGTACATCAAATCGCCGGGCAGTGGCCGCCTGTACGGGCGGTGCGCCGCTTGGACGGCCAGCAGCAGGCTGCCGCCCGGCTGGAGGACGGCAGCAAGGTTCTCCAGCGCACTGATGTTGTCCTCGTCCTCCACGAGATGGCTGCTCAGGCCGATTCCGTCCTGGTCCCGCACGCAGAGCCACACGCCGCCGACCGAGAAGGCGACATCAAAGCCGGCCGGCGCGTCCATGTTCAGGATGTCCTGCCGCAGGAGCCGCACCCGGCCGCCGAGCCTGGCCCGTGCCTGCGCCAGCATGCTTTCGGTGTGGTCGATGCCGGTGAGCCGCAGATCCCCAGGGCTCGCCGCCAGCAGCTTCTCGCACACCAGCCCCGTGCCCACGCCGAGTTCCAGGACGTTCCTGCGCTCGCCGAGGTGGGCCAGTAACTCTTCGACGTAGGCGTCGTAGTCGTAATACCCAGAGGTCATGATGAGGTCGTAGTAACCCGCAATCCCTGCATAGGAATTCTCCACCTTCCCACGCTACCAACGGTGGACGTACCTTCCTACGGCGACTTTGAGCCCCGACCTCTGCGAAACTCGAAACATGGCCACTGTGCTCGCGGCTATCTCAGCAGCCCCTGGTTCCGGAGTGCCGCGACGGCCGTGTCGAAGGCCGAGTCGCGGTTTTTCGCGAACTCCTCCTCGGTGAAGACCGGGGTGCGAATGTGCGGCGGAACGCCGGTACCGTCGAAGGTCTTCCCCTGATTCGTCAGGAACTTCTCGTTCGGCAGCCAGACCGCCATCCCGTTGGGAAGCCGACGGTCCAGGGTGTCGGAGAAGACGCCTTGCGTGGGCTCCCCGATGCGAATCGTCCGGCCGGGCCGGTCGATGAGGGCCTGGGTGAAGGTCTCTCCCGCACTGACCGTCGACCCTCCGATCAGCAGGGCGATCGGGCCGCTGTAACGGTGGGTTCCCTGAGCGGGACGTACCGGAATGGGCTGCGGGCGCGTGTACTGAGTGCGCTTCCGGTAGGCGAGGTACGGCGAGTCGGTCAGCCGCTCGGCGATGCGCAGGCCGAGGGCATCGGAGCCGCCGCCGTTGATGCGCAGGTCGATGATCAGCCCCTGGAGAGAAGCCGTGCGCCGGGCGGTGAAGACCGCGTCCAAGGCCTTGTCGAGCTCGGCCTCCTGGGCCGCGTACGAGGGATTCTGTTTGTTGTAGGCGGCAAAACCGGAGATGCGCAGATATCCCTGCCCGCCGGGCAGGTCCGCATAGCTGATCCGGCCGTTCGCGAATTCCCGTGGCTTCTCGCCCTTGAGGTCACGCTGCACGATATGGGTTTTGGCCTTCACGTCCAGTTTTTCGCTGGGCATGCTGGTGCCGGGGCGGACCTGGGCGAAGTGCCGGTCCCCGTCGAAGACGGCGACATGCGCGTCGTACAGCGGCTTCACCATCCTGCTGAAGAGGGCGAAGAGTTCGCGTCTGGTCGTATCGAAGTGCACCTTGGGGCGGTATGCCTTCCGTACGGCATGCAAGTCAATGCCCTTGGCGGCGAAGAAGGGGTAATTCTCCTCGAAGGACTGCCAGAAGACGTCGAACGTCGTCACAGGGTCCTTGGGCGTGGGGTGCTGACATGCCGCTGGGAGTTTCGCGATCCGCCGTAGTTCTCGGTTTCCCGCCGACCCGGCGACGTGCAGCGACCCGGTCGGCCGGACGGTGAGGACCGTTCCGTCGGCGGCGCTGTACTCGCGGTGCCCCGTCTCCTTCGCGGAGTCGCCCTTCAGGCAGCTCACCGCCGTCGTCTGGTATTCCTGCAGTCGCCCGTCCGCGATCGACAGGACGGTGCCGTAGCCCTTCACGCGCCAGACGCCGTCCACAGTCGGCCGCTGTCCTGCCTCGGCGGGCCCCATCGGCCCGGCTGCAAGTGTCAATGACAGAGCCACGATTGCCGCTGCAGCCGTGGAATGTGTGAGCCGCACAGTCATTCTCCCCCTGGAAGCGATCCGTCATGGACGCATTCTGTTCTGGACGCCATTCGCGTCGCGGAATCCACCCTCGCCGACCGGCCCGCCCGGGAGACATCCGGCGGGCCGGTCCAATCAATGGGGGGATATCCCCCGGGGGAGCAACCTTGCGCTTGCACATCGGCTTCGCACGCCGAGTAGCCGAGCAAAGGTACCGGCCCGGCCCCGGCACCCTTTGTGGGCGGCGGGGCCGGGACTCGCTGCTACAGCCCCTCGACCGGCGGGATGCCGAACTGCGCCTCGATGGCCTTGAACATGACCTTCCAGGTCTTGAACTCGGTGTTGGTGTGTACGGCGATCACCTGCTCGCCGTCGGGGGTGCCGACGACGACGAAGTGGGACCCCTGCATGCTGCCGCCCATGCCACGCAGCGGCAGCCCGCCGGTCACTGCCGGGTCCAGCTCGAACACGCCGAGGCCGTAGGTGGCGTGGGGCATCCAGTGGCCGCCCTCGGTGGAGACCATGGTCCACATTGCGCGGTGCTGGGCCGGCGGCAGCAGACTGCCGGAGGCGAACGCGCGGAAGACCTGGATCATCTCGCTGGTCGTGGAGACGGCGTTGCCGGCCGACCAGGCCCAGGAGCTGTTGTACTCGGTCGTGTCGAGGAGCGGGAGGCCGGGCTCCTCGTACATCGACTCCCAGTTCTCCGCGGTGATGTCTCCGGGGGCGACGCCCTCCTTCATGAACAGTCCCGAGTACGCCCTCGGGTACGGCGCCGGGAAACCGGTGTCGTCCGCGGGACGCACGTAGGTGTGCGTCAGGCCGAGGGGGTGGACGATGGAGCGCGCCACCTCCTCCTCGTAGCTGTTGCCGGTAACCTCCTCGATGATCATGCCGGCGAGGTAGAAGCCGCCGTTGGAGTAGGCGAAGGCCGCGCCCGGCTCGCCCACCGGAGGCTGGGACACCGTCAGCTTCAGCAGTTCGTCCTTGGTCCAGGAGTCGAAGCGGTGCTCGGCGAACGCGGAGCGGGTGGCGTAGCGCTGTGACAGCTCCGGCGCGAGTCCGGTGATGAACAGACCGCTGGTGTTGTTGAGCAGGTGCCTGATGGTGATCTTGGTGCCGTCGTAGCCGTTGACGTTGTTCAGTACGCCGGGCAGCCACTTCTCCACCGGGTCCTCGAGGCTCAGCCTGCCCTCGGCCTCCAGGTGCAGCACCGCGGCCGCCGTGAACGACTTGGCCGCACTGCCGATGTGTACGTGTTCGCCCTGCTGGCGCGGCCGGCCGGTCTCGATGTCGGCCACGCCTGCGGAGCCGAACCAGCTGCCGTGCCCGTCCCGTACCTCGGCAACGATGCCCGGCACGTCCACCTCGGCCACCGTCCAGTCGAGCATCTGCTGAACCTTCTCGCGCCCGGTGCCTGCGGAGTTCGTCATGTCGTTTCCTTCCCAGGGCGCTGCCGGTCCCCCACGGGGCTGCCCCGGCGTCCGCCCGTCCGCCTGTTTTTCGGTACGTGGACGACGGTGCCGGTCGGCAATGACCACGCTCTGATCGCCTACTGACAGGCCGGGGCGCTCCCTGTCAGAAGCCGTGAGTCCCTGTCAGAAGCCGTGAGTCACTGTCAGAAGCTGTGCACTTCAGTCAGAAGCCGTGGGACGCGTCAGGAGCCACGCACCGCTGATCAGAGGCCGTGGGGCGCGTCAGCCGTCGCCGGCCGCACGGCGCAAGCAGTCGAGTGCCTCCTGTCGCGGCATGGCGGCGCCACGGTCGTACGCCGCGGCGTACTCCGTCCGGCCGAGCGCTCGCGCGAGTTCGTCTGCCAGTACGCGGAGATCCGGGTCGCCGTCGTCGAAGGCGCCGCGGACGGCCTGGCTCATGCCGAGTGCGGTGGCCGCGCCGGGCGGGTCTCCCTCCGCCAGCAGCAGCCGGGCCAGGTGTTGGGCCGCGGGGGCGACGTTGCGGTGGGCGAAGGCCGCGCGCACGACTCCGGGCAGCAGTTCACGCGCCCGTACGGCCTCGCCTGCCGCCAGCAGGTTCGCCATCCGCGCGGGTGCGATCCAGTCCTCCACCGCCTCGTCGGGCAGGGAGGTCTCGCGGCCGAGCGCCGCTGTCAGACGCAGTTGCTGGTCGGCCCGTGCCGGCTCTCCCGCGCGACGGTAGAGGTCGGCCCGGCAGACCAGGGCCGCGATCCGCAGGAGGTCGTCGCCACGGTCCTGGGCTGCCTGCTCGGCCGTGTCGATGTCCTGCCGCGCGCCCGCCAGGTCGCCGCCGCGCATCCGTTCGGCGGCGAGCCCGAGGCGGTACTGAACCTCGTCCTGGGGCACGAGTGCGAGCGCGCGCCGGTAGGCGGCGATGGCCTCGTCGTGCTCCCCCTGGACGGAGTGGACCTGCGCCACGCCTGCCAACGCCATCGCCGTGCACAGGTGGTCGCCCACCGCTTCGAACTCGCGGAGGGCACCGGCCGCCGCACTGGCGAGGCCCTCCCACTCACCGCGGTCGTGGTGCAGGAAGGCTTCCACAAGGTACGTGCACGCGATGGCCCACCGGTCCCGGCGCCCGCGTATCTCCCGTATCAGGCGCCCGACCAGCTCGTCCAGGCCGAGCAGACAGCCCGCCGGAAGGACGGCCAGCAGCACCGTCGGATGGCTCTCCAGTGCCCCGGTGCGGGCACAGTCCTCGATCAGGGCACGCACCCGCTCGGCGTCGGGGGTCGGGCTTCCGGTGCCGGCCAGGAGATGGATCGCGGTGAAGGCTGCGCGCGCGTCCGCCGGCAGTGTGTCGCCCAGCTCGCACGCGTCGGCCAGCAGGGCCTCGGCCCGTGCGTCGTAGCGCAGCGAGTTCCAGTACCAGTACAGGGGGCCGAGGAGCCGGGCCACTGCGTCGGCATCGCGTCCGTCGAGGGCCGTCCGCAGCGCGAACACCATGGTGTCGTACTCGGCTGCGAAGAGCGCGAACGACTCCTGCTGCCGGACGGAGCGCAGCAGCGGCTCGTGTTCCTGGGCCATGTCGGCGTAATGGCGGACGAGCCGACCGCGGACCGCTTCCCGTTCGCCCGCCTGAAGGAGCTGCTCGGCCGCGTACGCCCGGACGGTCTCCAGCATTCGGTAACCGGCTTCGGCAGCTTCGGGCATCCGGTCCCCGACCCGTTCCACCAGGGACTTGTCGACCAGCGAACCGAGTACGTAGGGGACGTCCGCGGCAGACAGCAGCCCGTCCGGCCCCGTCGATCCCTCCAGCCCCTCCGACCCGTCCGCCCCGTACACCCCGTCCGCGCAGATCGACTCGACGGCCTCGGTCCCGGCCGGGGCGGGGAAGACGGCCATCCGCCGGGCCAGGGCCTTCTCCTGGCCGGTCAGCAGCTCCCAGCTCCACTCGATCACCGCGTGCAGGGTGCGCTGGCGCGGCTGCGCCGCCCGGTTCCCCGTGGACAGCAGCCGGAACCGGTCGTCGAGCCGTCGGGCGATCTGCTCGGCGCTCATCGACCGCAGCCGAGCCGCGGCCAGTTCGAGGGCGAGCGGCAGCCCGTCGAGCCTGCGTACCACCTCGCCCACCGCTTCCATGGTGGTCCCCTCGGGTGTGAAGTCGGGGCGTACGGCCATCGCCCGCTCGACGAAGAGACGTACGGCGGCCGACTCGGCGGCCTCGGCCGGATCCGCGCCCTGGCGAGGGAGGGGCAACGGTCCGAGGCGGCAGAGTGTCTCGCCCATGACCTCCAGCGGGCCCCTGCTGGTGGCCAGGACGGTCAGGCGGGGGCGTCGTTCCAGCGCACGCTGCGCGAACTCGGCGACGGCGTCGACAACATGCTCGCAGTTGTCCAGTACGAGCACCGCCTCCCCTCCCCCGAGCAGGTCGACCACCTGCTCCAGTGGCTCCTTGGGACTGTCGCCGGGAGGCCGCGGCGTGTTCGGCGTGCTGAGCGCACCCAGCACCGCGTCGACCACCCCGTCGGGGTCGTATGCCCCGGCAAGCGGTACGAGCCAGAGCCGGCCCTGCCGGTAGGTCCGGTGCCGGGCCGCTGCCTCCACGGCGAGCCGGGTCTTGCCCACGCCACCGGGGCCGACGATCGTGACCAGCCGGGCGGCCGCCATCAGCCCGTCCAACAGCGCCAGCTCGCTGTCCCGGCCGATGAACGAGGTCAGGCGGGCGGGCAGCCGGCCGGGTGCCGGACCGGGCGGCGGGGCGGACGGCCGTTCTTCGCCGCGCAGCACGGCGAGATGGGCCTCCTGAAGCTCGGCCGAGGGGTCGACACCCAGCTCGTCGGCGAGTCTGCCGCGGATGTCCTCGAACGCGGCCAGCGCGTCGGACTGCCGGCCCGCCGCGTGCAGGGCGCGCATCCGCAGCGCGGCCAGCCGCTCCCGCATGGGATGTTCCGCCGAGGCCGCCTCCAGGTCAGCGAGGGGCTGCGCGTGGTGGCCGAGCCGCAGCTGCGCATCACAACGGTCCTCCAGCGCCGCGATACGCAGGTCCTCCAGCCGGGCCACGGCCGGGCCGGCGAACGGGGCCTGCCGTACGTCGGCCAGCGCCGGTCCCCGCCACAACGCGAGCGCCTCGCCGAGCAGCGAAGACGCTTCCTCGGGCGCCCCCGCGGCGAGCTCCCGCCCGCCCCGCGTCACCAGCGCTTCAAACCGCGCGGCGTCTACGCACTCCGTCGGCACCGCGAGCCGGTAGCCGGTGCCTGCCGACTCCAACACCCCGCAGTCGGGCAGGGCTTTGCGCAGCCGGTACACCAGCACTTGCAGCGAATTGAGCGCGTCGGCGGGCGGGCAGGTGCCCCACAGACCGTCGATGAGCGCGGCGGACGACACGCTGTCGCCCGCCGCCAGCGCCAGCCGCCCGAGCAACATGCGCGGCCTCGGGCCCCCGATGCCGATCGGCGTCCCGTCATCGTCAAAGGCCCGAACCGGCCCGAGCACCGCTATCCGCATCCCCACCGGCCCAGTATCCCGGACGTGCGCCCCGTCCCCGGCGGCAGCGGCGCACTAGGGTGGGCCGCCGGGATCTTCCCGCACCGCACACCACACACCGCACACTCACGCACCAAGGAGTCTCATGTCCGTCTTCGACATCAAAATCGACGCCCTCACCGGCGGCTCCGCCGACCTCGCCCAGTACAAGGGGTCGGCCGTGCTGATCGTCAACGTCGCGTCCCGATGCGGTCTGACCCCGCAGTACGCGGCCCTGGAACGGCTTCAGCAGGACTACGCGTCGCGTGGTTTCACCGTGCTGGGCGTCCCGTGCAACCAGTTCATGGGCCAGGAGCCGGGTACGCCCGAGGAGATCGCCACGTTCTGCTCCACCACGTACGGCACCACCTTCCCGATGACGCAGAAGACCGACGTGAACGGCGACGACCGGCACCCGCTCTACACCGAGCTCGCCGACACCGCCGACGCCGACGGTCACACCGGTGACATTCGCTGGAACTTCGAGAAGTTCCTCATCGCCCCCGACGGCACCGTCGCCGCGCGCTTCGCTCCCCAGACGGAGCCCGAGGCCGCCGAGGTCACCGCGGCCATCGAAGCCGTCCTCCCCCGCTGACGACCACAGTCGGAACCCCGCCCTGATCAGCGAGCGGTTCCCTGGCCGGGGGTTGCCAGTAGGTCATCCAGTTCGGCGGTGAACAACAGGGCGGGGTCGAAGCCCATGTTGGCGAAGTGGCCGGCGAGTTCCAGGGACAGTACGCCGTGCAGCCGGGTCCAGAACGCCAGGGCCCGGTGGAGAGCCGGGGGCGGGGCCGGGTGGTCGGCGGCCCAGTCCCGGTGGTCTTCCAGGTGGGCGCTGAAGGACGAGGCGGGGCCGTCCGAAGCCGCCGTCGTGCACGCGTCGAGCAGCGTGGTCATGATCTCGTCGGAGATGCCGGTGATGTCGTCGGGTGCGCGGTAGCCGGGGACGGGGGTGCCGTAGATGAGGAGATACCGCTGGGGGTCCGCCAGGGCCCAGTCGCGCAGGGCGTGCGCCAGTCCGGCCAGGTCGGCGCCGTTGGCGGAGGCCCCGCGCAGGGTCTCGGCGAGGCTTCGGTAGGCCTCCCGGATGAGTTCGGTGATCAGCTCATCGCGGCTGGCGAAGTAGCGGTACAGCGCGGGGCCGCTCATCCCCATCTGTTTCGCGATCGCGTTGAGGGACAGCGCGGAGGCGCCCGCCGTGGCGATCTGCTCCCAGGCGTGCTGCTTGACCTCCGCACGTACCTGGTTGCGATAGCGCTCCCGCGGCGTGCCCGCGTCCGTCTTCGCCACGGCCTGCCACTCCCCCTTCATGCGGCTGAACGCAGCCACCTCTCCTGCAGCTACTGCTTCGAAATTCAGTTAGAGGCTATCACCGACCTGTTGACCCTTCACCGCCATGGCGTTATACCTTCTAACGAACGCGTGAAGCTGTATCGGAGCTTGTATCGAAGCGTCTCGACCGACGAGGAGAACGCCATGCCCGACACCAAGTCCCGCACCAGGTCCGGGATCCGCCGCCCCCGCATACACACCGCCCTGTTCACCGTCCCGTTCGTAGCCCTCGGCTTACTCGGCACGGCTGCCGCACCGGCCGGTGCCACCACCGCACACCCCGCCAAGTCCCTTACCTGCCGCGGGCAAGGCGTCGTCCCCAACGCCCTCGTCCGCCACCGGACCGAGACCGTGATCCACGCACCGCTGCGTACGATCTGGAAGCTGCAGACCGACGTGGAGCGCTGGCCGTCCTGGCAGGACACGATCACGACCATGGAGCGCCTCGACCACGGGCCGTTCCGGAAGGGTTCGGCGTTCCGGTGGACGACGCCGGTGCCGCCCAACCCCGCGACGCCGACCACCAGCCTGGAGATCACCTCTACCGTCGAGCAGCTGAAGCGCCACTCCTGCATCCGCTGGACCGGCCCCGCGGTCGGCGAAGGACTGCGCATCAACGGCGTCCACGTATGGAACTTCACCAAGGTCAGGGGCGGCGTCCGTGTGAGCACCGAAGAGACCCACACCGGTGCCGAGGTCGAATCGGATGTTCCCACCGCCACCAAGATTCTGCGTCAGGGCCTCGAAGCGTGGCTGCGCGACCTCAAGGCGGTCGCCGAGGCACCGAGGAGCACCACATCCGTCCGAACAGCCCCGTAGGCATCACTTTGCATCCTAGGATTCCGGTGATCTTCCTATCTTCCTACGCGACGTCCTCAAGGGGCTGTGTATGCGACTGGCAGGCAAGACGGCACTCATCACGGGAGCGGCGCGGGGCATAGGCCGCGCCACGGCGATCGCGTTCGCACGGGAGGGGGCGGATTTGGTGCTGCTCGATGTCGCCGAGGACGTGCCCGGCTGCCCATATCCGCTGGGTACGAGGAGCCAGCTGTCGGCCACCGCCGAGGAGTGCCGTGTGGCGGGTGCCTCGGTGCTCGACGTCGTCGGTGACGTACGGGACGGCGGGGAGCTGCAGAGCGCCGCGGACAAGGCTCTGGACCGTTTCGGTGCGATCGACGTGCTGGTGAACAACGCCGGTATCGCGGCGCCCTCGGGGCGGCCGGTGCACGAGATCGCCGAGGAGGAGTGGAGTCTGATGCTGGACATCGACCTGTCCGGCTCGTGGCGGGCGATGCGGGCGGTGCTGCCGGCGATGGTGGCCCAGCGCTCGGGGAGCGTCATCAATGTCTCGTCGACCGCGGGCATGGTGGGGTACCGCTACTTCGCGGCGTACGTGGCCGCCAAGCACGGGCTGATCGGTCTCACGCGCGCGGCGGCGCTCGATTACGCGCCGCACGGCATCCGGGTGAACGCCCTGTGCCCCGGCTCGGTGCGGGACGAACCGGCTCTGGAAGGGCGGATGCTGGTCGAGATCGCCCGCTGTCTCGACGTACCGGCCGCCGACCACGAGCGCACCTTCGCCACGGACCAGCCGATGAACCGCCTGGTGGAGGCCACCGATGTGGCGTCCACCGCGGTCTGGCTGGCCGGCGACGACTCCCGGCAGGTCACCGGGACCGTGGTGCCGGTGGACGGTGGATTCACCGCTCGCTGACGGCGGATTCACGTGCGCGGCAGTGGATTCACCGTGCGCTGAGAAACCCGGCAGCTGCACCGCCGACACGGGGCGGTGGGTCGTCAGGCCCCCTCGGCGGCGCCGGCACGCTGCTGTGCCACCGGCTGCGGTTCCGGCGCCGCGGTGGTCGTGGTGCGCAACGCGCGGGAGCACAGGGCGGCAATACCGGTCGCGGTCATGGCTGCCGCGCAGACCAGGACCGCCGTGGTCGCCGTGGTGAGCCGGGCCAAATTGCCGAGGACGTTGTTCATGGCGAGCAGGGACACGCTCTGCACCAAGGTGAGCAGCGCCTGCATCCGGGACAGATGCGAGTGAGGGGCGCTCATCAGCACGAGGGGGCCGATGTGCGAGGCGAACAGGCCCGAACCCGCGCCGACCAGGAGGGCCGCGGGGATGGCCACGGCCGGTGAGACGACGAACATGGCCGTGCCCGCCGCGGAGACCAGCATGCCCGCGGTGGCGGCCAGCCCGGGGCGCGGCAGGGTCCCGCGGACCATCACGAAGAGACTGACGGCGAGGAGCCCCAGGCTCTGCACACCGAACACCACTCCGGTCCGTCCCGCGCCCCAGCCCTGGTCCCGGGCGAGCAGCGGCAGCAGCAGCGGGATCACCGGCAGCAGGAAACCTGCCACTCCGCCGGTGGCGATCAGCGCGGGCCGCAGGACGGGGTCCTTCCAACCGACGGCGATCCCGTCCAGCGCGTCGTGCAGGAAGCTGCCGCTGCCCTTGGCCGGCGGGATGTCGTGGATCGGGCGGATGGCGATGACGATGACGAGGACCACCGTGAACGTGGCCGCGTTCAGCAGCGCGGTGCCGGTGAGCCCGCCGGTGGCGACCAGGAAGCCGCCCAGCGGTCCGGCGATGAAGGTGACCAGTTGGGCGCCGCCCTGACGCATGGCCAGGGCGCGCGGCAGCGACTCCTGGCCCACGAGGCGCAGCGGCATGGACCCGGAGGCCGGAAGGTAGAAGGCATCGTTGATCCCCACCAGCACCCCGGCGGCGACCAGCAGCCAGACGGCGGGCCCGGACTGGTGGGCGAAGACCGCGAGGGCGATGGTGCCGACGAGCATCACGCTGTCCCCGGCGATCATCACGCGCCGGGCGCCGAAGCGGTCGCCGACCGTTCCCCCGACGATCAGGAGCAGGACCCGGGGCAGGTTGATCGCGGTGAGCACCAGGCCGGCCACGGTGCCGCCGTGGGTGGCCGCCGCCCAGCCGAGGGCGAAGTACAGGACCGCGTCCCCGAGGATCGAGGTGAGTGCCCCCGAGAGCCAGACATAGTAGGAGCGCGGCAGCGGGCTTGTGGCCCGGTCTTCGATTCTGGTCACAGCAGCCGACCCTGCCACAACAGCCGCGCATCACAGGGGAAAAAGGCCATCACCGGCCTCAGGGGACACAGTGGCGCAGGTCACTGTGAAGCGGGCTTGCCGTGGCGGGCGGGGGTTGATCCACTGTGGAGGCCCTTGTGGGCAACAGCCGTCTGTCCGGCCCCGCCTGAGCTGTGCAACCGGAGGGCATCATGTCGCGCGACGACACGTATGAAGACGTCACTGCCTGGCTGCGCACGCGCCCGCGCAGGGCCGCCCTGCCGTACGCCGACCGGTCCCGCCCGCTGCTCGTGTCGAGTGCGCAGCGCCGGCTCTGGTTCGATCACCAACTGCGTTCCCAGAAGGCCACGGACGGCGGGACCGTCTACCACTCCACGCTGGCGCTGCGACTGCGCGAAAACATCGACGTCGCGGCTCTGCGTGCGGCATTGACGGCAGTGACCGACCGGCACGAGGCGCTGCGCAGCCACTTCTCCCTCACTCCGGAGGGCGAGCTGTGCCAACTCGTGGACGACGCAGGGACGGTGGACCTGCACATCGAGGATCTGACGGACGCGCCCGGGACGCGGCGGGCACGGATGGCGGAGTTCTTCGCCGCGGAGTTCGACCTGGAGCACGGACCGTTGCTGCGGGCGGGATTGTTCAGCACCGCTCCGCGCGACCATGTGCTGTTACTGGTGATCCACCACATCGTGACCGACGGCTGGTCCATGGACCTGCTCCACCAGGAACTCGCCGAGCTGTACGAGGCGCATACGCGACAGCGCCCCGCCGAGCTTCGGGACCTGGCTTATCAGTACGCGGACTTCGCGGCCTGGGAGCAGTCGGATGCCGACGGGGGCATCTTCGCCGAGGATCTGGCGTACTGGCAGCAGCAGCTCGCGGGTGCGCCGCAGGTGATCGACCTGCCGGCCGACATGCCCAGGCCGGGCGAGCGCACCTACGCCGGTGGATGCCATCGCTTCGCCGTCCCGCCGGCTGTCGTGTCACGGATCGAGCAGGTCGCCCGGGACTGCGAGGCCTCGACGTTCCAGGTGCTCTTCGCCGCCTACCAGTTGCTGCTGGCGCGCTGGACCGGGCGGCCCGACCTGATCGTCGGCTCGGTGGCGGCCAACCGCCGTTCCGCGGCGACCGAGCCGATCATCGGGCTCTTCGCCAACGTCCTTCCGGTGCGCGGGCACATCGACGAATCGGAGTCGTTCGCCCGGCTGGTCGGCCGTACCCGGGACACCGTGCTGGACGCCTACGACCACCAGGGCGTGTCCTTCGACCGGATCGTCGAGGCGGTGGCACCGGCCCGTCAGACCGGCCACAGCCCGCTCGTCCAGACGGTGTTCACGCTGGCCGAGGCGGTGCCCGGGGCCGCGTCCGAGTGGGGCGAGCGCGTGGAGTTCCGGGACACCACCCGTACCCAGTTCGACCTGTCCTTCGCCGCCGGTCCCGATGGTTCGGGGGGCCTGCTGGTCGACGCCCACTTCGCCGCCGACCTGTTGCGTCTCGACTCGGTCGAGCGGCTGGCCCGTCGCTTCGTGGCGTTGCTGGACGAGGTGTCGCGACGCCCGGGCGAGCCGTTGTCGCGGTTCGCGACGGTCACCGCCGAGGAGGCCGCCGAGCTGGAGCGCTTCGCCACCGGCACACCCGGTACGAGAACCACCACACCGACCGTGCTCGACCTCTTCGAGCGGCAGGTACGGGAGCGGCCGCACCAGGAAGCCGTGACCGACGGCACGACCCGGCTCACGTACGCGGAGCTCGGGGCGGAGGTGGAGCGCATCGCCCGGCTGATCACGTCCCGCGGGCTCGCCCCGGCCACCCCCGTGGGAGTGTGCCTGACACGTTCGGCGTCCCAGGTCGCGGCCCTGCTCGGCGTACTGCGCGCCGGAGCCGTCTACCTTCCGCTGGACCCCGCGTACCCGGCCGATCGCCTGACGTACCTACTGCGGGACGCGGGCTGCCCGCTTGTCCTCAAGGATGCCAACACGCCCGACCTCCCCCGGCCCGCACACGTCGAGCTGCTGGACGTCTCCACCGCGGCCCCGGCCGACGCGCCCGCCGAGATCGCGCCCGTACGGCTCGGGCAGCCCGCCTACCTGATCTACACGTCCGGTTCCACCGGGCAGCCGAAGGGCGTCCTGGTGACGCACGAGGGCATCGGCAACTTCGTCTCCTGGTACGTCGACCACTACGGCCTCACCCCTGACGACCGACTGCCCCAGCTCGCAAGCCCCGGCTTCGATGCGAGCCTGCTGGACACACTGCCCGCGCTGGCGGCCGGGGCGGTCCTGGCGGTCCTGCCGGACGAGGCCCGCCTCGATCCGGGCGGCCTGTGGTCGCGGCTGGACGAAGCAGGCGTCACGGTGGCGTTCCTGACGACCCCGCTGTTCGCAGCAGCGGCGGCGGAGCCACCCACCGCCACAGGCCTGCGCGCCGTACAGACCGGCGGCGACAGCCTCGCCCATGTGCCGGCGGGCCTGCCCTTCACGCTGGACAACCTCTACGGGCCCACCGAGTGCACCATCGCCGCCACCAGCGGCCGGCTGGATCCGGGACTGCCGGTGCACATCGGCGGCCCGCTCCGCGGCATGCGGGCACGGGTACTGGACGACCGGCTCCGGCGCGTTCCCGTGGGCACGCCGGGGGAACTGTTCCTCGCCGGCCCCGGCATCGCACTGGGCTACCTCGGCCGCCCCGGACTCACCGCGACCCGCTTCCTGCCCGACCCCTGGGCCTCGGACGGCGGCAGGATCTACCGGACCGGTGACCGGGCGCGCCGGTGCGCCGACGGCCGGCTGGAGTATCTGGGCCGCACCGACGCGCAGCTGAAGATCCGCGGCCACCGCATCGAACCCGGCGAGATCGAGGCGGTGCTGAGCGGCCACCCGGGCGTGCGGGAGGCCGCGGTGGAGCCGCGTACGGCCCCCGACGGCGAGGCCGCGCTGTGCGCCTACGTCAGCCTGCGCGCCGACGTGGCCGTGGCGGCCGTCCGTGAGCACGCCGAGCGGGCGCTGCCTGCCTGGATGCGTCCGGCGGCCTACACCGTGCTGCCGGAGCTGCCGCTGACGGCCAACGGCAAGGTCGACCGCGCGGCCCTGCCCCACCCCGAATTCCGCACCGCAGCGGCCTACCGGCCGCCCTCCGGCCCGGTGCAGGAACTGGTCGCCGAGGTGTGGCAGGAGGTGCTCGGGCTGGACCGGGTCGGCGCGGACGACGACTTCTTCCGGATCGGCGGCCATTCGCTGCTCGCGACGCGGGTACTGTCCCGGCTCTCCGACGCCACCGGCTGCCGGCTGCCGCTCCGCGCCGTATTCGACCACCCGGTACTGGAAAGCCTCGCCCACGAGGTGGAGGAAACGGTGATCAGCGCGGCCATGGCGGCCGGGGAGGGGATCGACTAGGGCCGCCCGGGAAGACGGTTACGTGCGGAGCCGGATAATGGGGCAGTGGGATTCCAGCGCCGCGAAGAGTACGTCCGCTACCCCAAGCCGATCGCCGACTGATCCGACGGAAGTCCTTCGTTGACCGGGCGGGCGAGGAAGACGCGCAGTGCCTCGGCGAGCGTCTCCTTGTCGTCCAGCCATGGGTAGTGGCCCGCTCCCGGCTGGACGAAGCTTTCGCCGTGCGGGAAGAGAGCCGCGAGCTTCGCTCCCGTGGCAGGGGTGGGGAACGGGTCCAGCTCTCCGGTCACCACCAGGACCGGCGTGGTCAGCGTCGCCGCTGCCGCCCTGGTGTCGTCCGGATCGACCGTGATGCCGGCGTAGAAGCCCGCCGCCGCGGGCGGGGAGAGCTCGTGCGTCTCCGCCCGGGCGTGTGCCTCCGCGGCCTCGTCCCAGCGGCCGTAGAAGAACGGTGCCGCCCGCTCCCGGTGGGGCACGCTCTCCTCGATGGTGGCGGAGCCGGTCCATGCCTCCAGCGCACTGCGGGCGCCGGCGTACCACTCCTCGTGTGACCGCAGGGCCAGGGCCTCCTCGAAGTCCTCGACGCCGATGCCGACGGCCCTCGTGCTCGGGCACACGAGGACCAGCCGTGCGACGCGCTCCGGGTGGCGGAGCGCGTACAGCAGGGCGGTGTTGCCGGCCGACGAGTGGCCCATCAGGTCGATGCGCTCCAGCTTCAGGTGCACGCGCAGCGCCTCGATGTCGTCCACGAGCCGCTCGAAACGGTACGAGTCGGGGTCGGCCGGTGCCTGGGAGGCGCCGGTCCCCCGGTTGTCGAGGATCACCGTGGAGCGCCGCCCTGCCGCACCGGCGAGACCCGCGAGGTACGCCCCCGCACGGCCCGGCCCCCCGGGCACAACGACCAGCGGCGGGCCGTCGCCGTGCACCTGGTAGGCGAGCCCGGTCCCGTCGGCTGCTGCGAACTCCGGCATGCTGCTGTCTTCCTCGCTGTGCGGTGTCGGGCGGCTGAGCTGTGCTACGCGGTGTCGGGCAACTGTCGCGGATGGTCCGTCAGGCCTGCGCTGCCTCCGCCGCGAGCCGGTCCAGTTCGGTGGCGAGCGCGCCCACCGTCGGCTGGGCGTACAGCAGACGCATCCGCAGCCGCAGACCGGTCTCCTTGCGCAGCAGCGACACCATCTGCGTGGCGACCAGTGAATGGCCGCCCAGCTCGAAGAAGTTGTCGTCCACCGTGCGCACGGGACGTTCCAGGACCTTGCTCCAGATGTCCGCGACCAGCCGCTCGGAGGGGGTCGCCGGCGCCGCCCCGGACTCGGCCTCGTCGTCGGTGCTCTCCTCGACCAGCTGCGCGAGGGCGGTCTCGTCGACCTTTCCGGTGGGGGTGAGCGGCAACCGGTCCACGCGGACGAGGTGCGTGGGCACCATGAAGTCCGGCAGCTCGGCCTGCAGCACCGTACGCACCTGGGCCTGGAGGTCGTCGCCCGCTGTTTCGTCGGGGACGAGGGCCAGTCCGAGAGTGGGCGCGAGCGGGTCGGGCACGGTGAAGACGGCAGCACTGCGCACGCCCGGTACGGCTGCGGCGCGCCGCTCGATGCCCGCGGGCTCCACGCGGAAGCCACGGACCTTGATCTGCTGGTCGGCCCGGCCGACGAACTCCACCGTCCGGTCGGCCCGTACCCGCACCAGGTCGCCGGTCCGGTACATCCGGCCACCGCCGTACGGGTCCGGCAGGAAGCGCGCGGCGGTCTGTCCGGGCAGGTTGCGGTAGCCGCGCCCGACGCCCTCCCCCGCGATGAACAGCTCGCCGGGGGTGCCCGCGGGGACGGGCTGGAGGTAGCGGTCCAGCACCCGGATGCGGTAGTTGGGCAGCGGCCGCCCGATCGTGACCGGGTCGTCGCCCGCCTGGGAGTCGGCCCAGGTGGCGCAGATGGTGGTCTCGGTGGGGCCGTACGCGTTGATGAAGCGCCGGCCGCCCGACCAGCCGTCGACGAGCGCCTTCGGGCACGCTTCACCGGCGACGATCACGGTTTTCGGCCCGGTCCCCTCGGCCGGCTTCGGGTGTGCTGCCAGCAGCGAGGGCGTCGTGGTGACCAGGTCGGCCCGGCCGTCGAAGACACCGTCCGCATCGTCCAGCGGGTCGGCGAGGACGACGCCCCGCCCATGAGCGAGCGGCAGGAGCGTGGACCACAGCCAGCCGTCGAAGGCGGGGGCCAGCACGTTCGCGCCGAGCCCCTCCTCCGGCGGGGTCAGCCCGGCGACTGCGGTGACGAGGTTGGCGACGTTGCGGTAGGTGATGCCGACGCCCTTGGGTTCGCCGGTCGTACCGGACGTGTAGATGATGTACGCGAGCGCGTCGGGAAGGTGACCGGCCGGGCGTGCTTCGGTGTGGTCGGCGAGCGCCGGGGACGCCGGGTCGATCACCGGGAGGTGCTCACCGGCCAGGGGTGAGGCGGCGTCGGCGACGAGTACGGAGACATCGGCGTCGCGGACGATGCCGCTGAGGCGGTCCTCGGGGTGCGTGGGGTCGAGCGGTACAAAGGCCGCGCCCGTCTTCCACACCGCGAGCAGGGCCGTGACCAGGTGGCGGGAGCGCCCCAGGTGGACGCCGACCGACCGCTCGGGGCCCGCGCCGTGTTCGCGGAGCGCGGCCGCCAGGGCGTTCGCGCGCCGGTCCAGCTCGCCGAACCCGTAGTCACCGTCGGGGGCGCGCACCGCGAGGCGGTCCGGGGTACGGCGCGCGGCCTCGGCCACGAGCGCGGCCACGTTCAGGTCCGTGTCGTAGGTGACGGTGGGGCCGTCGAGCACCGCCTCGTGCGGTGTGCGCCCGGTCAGGCGGGCCATGGGGGTGTCCGGCTCGGCGACGAGTGCGGTCAGGGTCGCGAGGTAGTCGGCGGCCAGCTGCCGGGCCGTCTCGGCGTCGAACAGGTCGCTGTCGTAGACGAGTTCCCCGTGCAGCTCGTCGCCTTCCGGCGCGACGGCGAGGACGAGGTCGTAACGGCTTGAGCGGCCCGTGACCTGGTGGGGTTCCATGGCGAGCCCCGGCAGCCGGCGGCCCGGCGCGGCGGAGTTGTTCAGCGAGAAGGCGACCTGGACCAGGGGGTTGGCCGCGGTGGAGCGCTCCGGGGCGAGCAGCTGCACCAGGTGGTCGAAGGGCACGTCCTGGTGCTCCATGGCGGAGAGCACCGTCTCCCGTACCTGCCCGAGCAGGTCGCCGAAGGAGCGTTGCGGATCCGTGCGGACCCGCAGGGGAAGCGTGTTCACGAAGAAGCCGATGAGCGGTTCGAGCTCGGACAGTGCCCGCCCCGCCACCGGGCTGCCGATCACCAGGTCGTGCCTGCCGGAGCGGCGGGAGAGCAGGACGCAGTACGCGGCCAGCAGTGTCATGAACGGCGTGGCCTTCTCGCGTGCGCTCAGCTCCTCCACGGCCCGTACCGTCGCGGCGTCCAGCCGCAGGGGTGTCCAGCCGGCCCGGTGGCTGCTCAGGGCCGGGCGGGGGCGGTCGGTGGGCAGGTCGAGCACCGTGGGCGCACCGTCCAGGGCGCGCAGCCAGTGGTCGATGCCGGGCTGCAGAGCGCCGTTGTCGAGCCGGGTTCGCTGCCACGCGGCGAAGTCAGGGTATTGCACACGCAGTTCGGGCAGCTTCGGATCGGCGCCCTCGTGCAGTGCGGTGTATCCGGCGGTGAGTTCGCCCAGCAGTACGTCGGCGGACCAGTCGTCCATCACCAGGTGCGGGACGACGAGCAGCAGGACGTGCTCGTCGGACGCGAGCCGGAACAGCCGGGCCCGCAGCAGACGCCCCTCGGTCCAGTCGAAGGGCTCGTACGCCGCGGCCTCGATCAGTGTCCCCGCATCGCCTTCGCCGGAACCGGCTGCGTCGGTCACCGTACGGTCGAAGACATACGGTTCACCGACCGTCTGCAGCAGGTCCGAACCGTCCTCGTGGAATGCGGTGCGCAGTGCCTCGTGGCGTCGTACCAGCAGGTCGAGCGCTCCGAACAGCGCCGGCACATCGAGTTCGCCGGTGAGGCGCCAGGCGAACGGGATGTTGCGGTCGCCGGTGACCTCTTCCGCCTGGTCCTGGAACCAGAGTCGGCGCTGTCCGGAGGACGTGCGCAGGGGGCCGGAACGGTCGGCCGCGGGGATGGCGGGGCCGTCGCCCGGCCCGCGCCGGTCCGCCAGCCAGCGCTGCAGAAGCCGCGTCCGGGCGTCCGTGTCGCCGGCCGGTTGCTGGGACGAGCTCATGCGGATCCTCTTCCCCTGGGTGGTGCGGAAACGAAACCGGAGTCCCGGACTGGTGCGCTCGGAGCCGTACCGGCCTTCCGGAGCAGCAGGAACTGGCCGGAGAAATGCGCTGCCCCGGCGGGCCGCCTGCGGAAACGCCAGATCGGGGGCGGAGCACCCCGCAGATTATGCCGGGCGTAGAGGACATACAAGACTAGTCATCCTCCGACTCGATGATGATACTGAGCCCCAGCGCTCACAAACTGAGCTTGTGACACTTTCGTCCGCCCATAAGGCGGCCGGGAGTTGCGGGGGAAGGGTAGCTTCACCTTGACTGACCAACAGCCGGCCTCGCCGGGCGACCTCCTTCAGACGTGGCTGGACCACACGGAGGACGCACCACCCACCGCTGTCGTGCCGCTCGCGGACCGGACCGCGCCCTTGCGTGCCTCACATGCCCAGCAGGGCATGTGGCTGACCCACGAGGTCGCCGGGGACGACGACCGCGCACTGACGGCTCCGCACGGCTACCGGCTCACCGGTCCCCTCGACGTGGACGCCCTGGCGGCGGCGTTCGGCGCCGTACTCGCCCGGCACGAGGTCCTGCGTACCCACTTCACCCTGGAGCAGGGGCAGTTACGCCAGGTCATCGCCGCTCCGAGCGCCTTCGCCCTCGTTCCGGAAGAGGTCGCCGACGAGGCCGAACTGGCCGAGATGCGTCGCGCCTTCACCCGGGAACCGTTCGACCTGGCACGCGACCCGCTGCTGCGGGCCCGGCTGTTCCGCCTCGCGCCGGACGACCACGTCCTGGTCGCGGTCTTCCACCACATCGCCAACGACGGCTGGTCGATGGACATCTTCCACCGCGAGCTGGCGGCGCTCTACGCCGCGGCGGTGAGCCTGCCGTCGGTCACCGACCCCGATGTCCTCGCGGACGTCGCCGAGCTCCCCGAACTGGCCGTCCAGTACCCGGATTACGCCGCCTGGCAGCGCGCGCTCGCCGATGACGAGGGCGAGCACGAGGCCGCGCTGGACCACTGGCGTGCGCGGCTCTCCGGCGCTCCTGCCCTGCTCAGCCTGCCCACCGATCGGCCGCGTCCGCCGTTCCGCTCCAGCATCGGCGGCCGGGTCGAGCACGTGGTGCCGCGCGCCACCTCCGCCGCGGTCGGGGACCTGGCCCTCGCGCAGGGCACGACGCGTTTCGCGGTGCAGTTCGCCGCCTTCCAGGCGCTCCTCGCCGCCTGGTCGGGCCAGAATGACCTGGTCACCGGCATCACCACCGCGAACCGTGCGCTGCCCGAGACGGAACCGCTGATCGGGTTCTTCGTCAACGTCCTGCCGATCCGGGCCGCATGCACTCCCGACGAGCCCTTCGCGGATTTCCTGGCCCGCACCGGACGCGGCCTCATCGACGCCTACAAGCACGATGACCTGCCGTTCGAGCTGCTGCTGGAGAAGCTGGACCTGCCGCGCTCCGCCGGCCACAACCCGCTCGTCCAGGTCACCGTAGCCTCCCATGAGGAACTCACCACGCCCATGGCACTGCCCGGCGTGACCGTCGAGCACCTGCCGCCGGAGGACCTGGACGTGCAGGAGGACCTGACCCTGTACCTGACCTCCGGTGACCAGGACGTACGCGTCCACCTGGCGTTCCGTACCGACCTGTTCGACCGGTCCACGATCGACGAGCTGGGCCGGGCGTATCTGCGGCTCCTCGACTCCGCCGCGGCACACCCCAGCCGCACACTGCGGGAGCTGACGGACGGAGCCGCCGTACCGGGCGCGACGCGCCGCACCGGCGAGCCCGTTCCCGGGACCGCACCCGAGACGGCTGCGGGTACCGCTCCCAAGGGTCCGGTGGAGGAGCTGGTCGCCGAGGTCTGGAGCGCGGTGCTCGGCTCCGGTGCACTGCATCGCGAAGCCAATTTCTTCCTGTGCGGCGGCACTTCGCTCGCGGCGACCCGGGTCGCCAACCGCCTCTCGGAGGAGACCGGGCTCCGCATCCCGGTCCGAACGATCTTCAAGCACAGCGGACTCGCGGCGCTGGCGGAGCACCTGACCGCTCTCATCCGAGAAGCGGCCGGTCCACCGGCCGACGGCCCCCGGACAGCAGCGGGCCCGGGAGCCGGCACGTGAGCGCGCCGCCCGGCGAGGCGGCGGAGAGCAGGGAGGAACAGCGGTGGCTGTGGGACACCCGTCCCCGTACCGCTGCGGCCACCGCCACTCTCGTCCTCCTGCCGCACTCCGGCGGCTCCGCGCAGGGTTACAGCGACTGGGCACGCTGGCTCCCCAGCGACGTACGTGTGGTCGCCGCGCAGTACCCCGGGCGCGGGGCGCGCTACGGCCAGACGCCCGCGACCGACATCGCCGCCCTGGCGGACCCGCTCGCTGAGGTACTGGCCGGGCTGGACACCCCGGTCCACGTCTTCGGTCACAGCCTGGGCGCGCTGGTCGGCTTCGAGGTGTGCTGGCGGTTGCAGCGGGCCGGCCGCCCGGCCGCCGCGTTCCACCCGTCCGCCGCGGCGGCGGCACATGTGCACCGCGCAGCATCGACGTCCCCCACCGAGCTCACCGACGACGAACTCCTGGCGCTGCTGAAGGAGCGGGGCGGGGTGCCGGAGGACCTCTTGCTGGAGCCCGACCTGATGGACCTCGTCATGGACGCCTGCCGCACGGACATGGCCGTCACCGACAGCTACTCCTACGGCGGCGCGGACCGGCGGCTGGACTGCCCGGTCGTCGCCTTCGGCGGCGACCGTGACTCGGCCGTACCCGTCGACCGGCTGGAGCGCTGGCGGGAGCTGACCACCGGCACGTGCGAGGTCCATGTCCTTTCCGGTGGCCACTTCTACCTCCACGACCACATGGCCACCGTCACGGCGGTGGTGCGTCAGCACCTGAAGGAGCGGAGACCCCTCTGATGAAGCCCGACGCCCTCGCCCCCACCGGCCTGCCGGTCCGGCTGGACCCCGGCAAGCCCCCTGTGCTGACCACACCCACGCTGGACGATGTCGACGCGGCGCGCGCCTGGCTGGCCGAGCACCGTACGGCGATCCGTGCGGAGCTGCTGCGGCACGGGCAGCTGCTCCTCCGCGGGCTGCCGATGCGCCGGCCGGAGGAGTTCGCCCGGCTGCGGGACGTGCTGGTCCAGGAGCGGGCCGCGTACCGGGAGAAGGCCACGCCCCGCAGCTCCTACGGCGAGGACGTGTACTCCTCCACCGACCTGCCGCGCCAGCAGGCCATCCACCTGCACAACGAGAACAGTTACACGCTGGACTTCCCCGGCCTGCTGCTGTTCGGCTGTCTCCAGGCCCCCGACGAGGGCGGCGCCACCACCGTTGCCGATGTACGCGAGGTCCTCGCCGCCCTCCCGGCGCCGCTCGTCGAGCGCTTCCGGGCGCACGGATGGCTGCTGACACGCCACTACCACGAGCACGTCGGCCTCCCGTGGCCCACCGCTTTCGCCACCGACCGCCGCGAGGACGTGGAGGAGTACTGCGCGCGCAACCTGATCGGCTGCGAGTGGGTGGGCGAGTCCTCGCTGCGCACCGCTCAGCGCCGGTCGGCCCTGGTCCGCCACCCGGTGACCGGGGAAGAGGTGTGGTTCAACCATGCCGCGTTCTGGAGCCGCTGGTCCCTGGACGAGGAAGTCCTGGACGTACTGGAGATGACGTACGGCGAGGACGCCCTGCCGTTCGACACCGCCTTCGGGGACGGCACCGCACTGACCGAGGACGACGTACACACACTCAACGCGGCGTACGAGGCGGCCACTCGCCGCGAGCGCTGGCAGGTGGGCGACCTGATGCTCGTCGACAACGTCCTGTCCGCCCACGGACGCGACGCCTACGAAGGCGAGCGGAAGATCCTCGTCGCCATGGGAGAACCTGTCGCGCTCGACTCGTGCGCACCGACCGTGCCGCCCACGCCCCACGCCATCGCCTGATCGCCGCCCCCACGACCCTTGGAGCATCCACCAGATGCCGGAACTCGACTGCGTCGTCATCGGCTACAACGAGGGCGACTTCCAGGACTACCGCCTGATGTGCGAGCGGAGCGGGAAGAACTCGCCCGAGTGGCAGATCTACCGCAAGGAACATCTTGAGATCGACGGCCGTCCGATGCCCTGGATGGACGCCCTCAACACGCTGCGCAACAAGGCCACCGGACGCAACGACCGCTATCACGTGGGTGAGGTCTTCAACCTCGCCAGCCTGTACCTGACCAACTTCCTGCGCCGGCACGCCATCCGCACCGAGACGGTGTCGCTGTTCGGAGCCGAGCAGGAACGACTCGCGGAGCTGCTCGCCGGACGGCCGGCCGTGGTGGCCGTCACCACCACCTTCTACGTCAACATCCTCTCGGTCATCCCGGTCGTCGAATTCGTCCGCAAGCACTCGCCCACCTCGCACATCGTCGTAGGCGGCCCGCTCGTCGACAATCTCTGCCTCGACGGCATCACCGACGAGGTCCAGGACCTCTTCCACGGAATGGGTGCGGACAGCTACGTCCGCGAGTCGCAGGGCGAGCACGCCCTGGCGGAGCTGTGCCGGGCGGTCCTCGGCGGAAAGCCGCTGGACAGCGTGCCGAACCTGATCACCTGCCCCGAGGACGACTGGGTCGCGAATTCCCGCAAGCCCGAGACGAACGACCTGGACGCCTGCGCGATCGACTGGGGCGCCTTCACACCCGAGCAGATCGGGACGACCGCGCAGACCCGTACGGCCCGCAGCTGCGCCTTCAAATGCAGCTTCTGCGACTACCCCACCCGGGCCGGCGCGCTGACGACCGCGTCGGTGGAGACCGTCCGCAAGGAACTGCGGGCGATGGCCGAACTCGGCGTGCGCAACGTGGTGTTCGTCGACGACACGTTCAATGTGCCGCCGAAGCGGTTCAAGGAACTGTGCCGCATGATGATCGAGGAGGACCTCGGCCTCGACTGGTACTCCTACTTCCGCTGCTCCAACGCGCGGGACGAGGAGACCTTCGACCTGGCGGCGGCGAGCGGCTGCCGCGGTGTCTTCCTCGGCATCGAGTCGGGGGACGCCGACATCCTCGCCAACATGAACAAGCTGGCGCAGGACTCGCAGTACCGGGCCGGCATCGCCCGGCTGAAGGAACGTGACATCACGACCTTCGCCTCGATCATCGTCGGATTCCCCGGCGAGAACGAGCGCACGATGCAGAACACCATCGACTTCGTCAACGAGACGGGCCCGACGTTCTGGCGCGCCCAGCCCTGGTGGGGCAACCCGCGCTCCCCCGTGTACCGCAACAAGGAGGTCTACGGCATCGAGGGCGCCGCGTACGACTGGTCGCACGCGACGATGACCTCGGCCGAGGCGGCCGCCTGGTGCGACACGATGTTCGACCGGGTGACGGAGTCGGTGTGGCTGCCGCTGTACGACTTCGACTTCTGGTCGCTGCCGTACCTGGACGGCAAGGGCCTCGGCGTCGACCAGCTCGTCCCGCTGCTGCGCACCTCCCAGGAGCTGATGCGCGAACGCGACGGACAGCACCCGGATGCCGGCCGGCTCGCCGCGCTGAACGAACGGCTGGCCAAGGACGTGGCGGCCCTCGACATGGCCCCCGCGCGCTTCTCCTGGAACGCCTCGTGAGCTGCGGCGTCCACACCGTCATCAGTGCGGCGGCCCGCGCCCACCCGGAGCGCCCGGCCGTCGTCACCGACACCGGCGAGCTGTCCTACCGGGAGCTGGAGGAACTGTCCGATCGGCTCTGCGCGCGGCTCGTCCGCGACGGCACACCCCGGCAGTCCGTGGTCGGCCTGCACTTCAACCGGGGAGCCGAGCTGGTGGTGGCGCTCCTCGCGGTCCTCAAGGCGGGGTGCGCCTACCTGCCGCTGGATCCGCGCCACCCGGCGGACCGGCTGCGCCACATGCTGGCGGACTCCGGTGCGCGCCTGGTCCTGACGGGGCCCGGCCTGCAACCGCCCGCGGCCCCGGTGCCCTGCACCGAGGTGGACGTAACGCGGCCGCTGCCACCGACGGGCACCGCGGATACGCGGAGCGTGCGGCCCGAGGAGACGGCGTACGTGCTGTACACCTCGGGCACCACCGGCCGGCCCAAGGCGGTCGAGATCACCCACGGCAACGCCGGACATCTGCTGCGCGGTCTGGAGGCGACGGTGCTGCGGGACGTCGGGCCGTCCCGGGTCGCCTGGAACGCGAGCGCGTCCTTCGACGCCTCCGTCCAGCAGTGGATCCGTCTGTGCCGCGGCGACACCCTGGTCCTGCTCGACGAGGAGACCCGCACCGATCCGCAGGCCATGGTCGACCACCTCGTCCGGCACGCCGTGACCGACCTGGACGTGGTCCCCTCCCACCTCGCCCAGCTGACCGCACCGCTGGCCGCCGCCCGCCTGCCCCTGCGCCTGCTGGTCGGCGGCGAGCCGATATCGCACGCGCTGTGGGCCGAGCTGCGCCACCTCGCGGACACACAGGGGCTGCGGTCCTGGAACGTGTACGGCCCGACCGAGTGCACCGTCGACGCCACGGCCGCACCGGTCGACGGCGACCTGCCGCACCTCGGGGACCCGCTGCCCGGGGTGCGGTGCCACGTCCTGGACCCGCGGTTGCGGCCGGTGCCGGCGGGCGAGGTCGGCGAGCTGTACCTCGCAGGACCGGGCGTCGGACGCGGTTACCGGGGCCTGCCCGGCCGCACGGCGGCAGCGTTCCTGCCCGACCCGCTGTCCGGCGACGGCGGCCGGATGTACCGCACCGGAGACCTGGTCCGGCGGCACCCGGACGGCCTGCTGGAGTTCGTACGGCGCCGGGACCGCCAGGTGAAGGTGCGCGGCCATCGGGTCGAACTCGGCGAAGCCGAGGCGGCGTTGGCACCCCTTCCCGGCGTGGCGGGTACCGCGGTCGTCCTGCGCGAGGACCTGCCGGCCGGGCCCGGGCTGGTCGGTTACGCGGTGCCCGCGCCCGGGGGGACCCTGTCCGGGCCGGAGCTGCGCGACCGGTTGCGCGATCTGCTGCCCACGCACCTGGTCCCGGCCACCGTCGTGGTGCTCGACGCCCTCCCCGTGGGCGTCAACGGCAAGGTCGATCACGCGGCGCTGCCGCTGCCCGCGCAGACCACCGACCCCACTGCGGAGTTCGCCGAGCCGCAGGAGCCGGTGGCGAAGGACATCGCGCTGATCTGGGCCGAGGTACTGGGCCGACAGCGGATCGCGGTCACCGACGACTTCTTCGACCTCGGCGGTGACTCACTGGCGGTCGGCCGCGTCCTCAACCGCTGCCGGGAGCGTCTCGGAGTGCGCATGCGGCCCAGGGCGCTCTTCGAGAACCCGACCCTTCGCGGCTTCGCCGCGGCTGTACGTCACGAGACCGCACAGGTCCGTCCGCTACCGAGCAACCAAGGAACCGCCTCGTGAGTGACCAGCATGCGCAGCCCGCCGTCCTGACCCGCGTCGATCGGGACGGCCCGACACCGGCCTCCTTCTCGCAGGCGCGTCTGTGGTTCGCGGACAAGATGGGCCGGCGCGGCCTGGAGTTCGTCTACCCGTACGCGCTGCGGATGAGCGGACCCCTGGACGTCGACGCGCTGGCCGGCGCCCTCGACGCGGTGGTCGCGCGGCACGAGACGCTGCGCACCACCTTCACCTCCCGGGACGGGGAGCCGTTCCAGCTGGTGCACGAGCCGTTCTCGCTCGGCCTCGCGGTGACGCCCGTCGAGCCCGGCGCGGACGAGAGCGCCGATGCGGCGCTGGACCGGGAGATCCGCGCCGCGGTGGACCTGCCGTTCGACCTCGTGCGGGGGCCGGTGCTGCGGGCCCGGCTGTTCCGCCTCGGTGCCGAGGAGCATGTGTTCCTGCTGGTCATCCATCACATCGCCACCGACGGCTGGTCGATGGACGTCGTCTTCCGGGAGCTGAGCACGGCGTACGCGGCGCTGAGCGCGGGCAACGCACCGGACTTCCCGCCGCTGCCCGTCCAGTTCGCCGACTTCGCGTCCTGGGAACGGGCGCGCTTCGCGGCCGGTGAGTTCGCCGAGGACCTGAAGTTCTGGCGGGCGCACCTGGACGGCTGCCCGGACGTACTGGCCCTGCCCCTGGACCGGCCGCGCCCCGATGCCCAGTCGTTCGCCGGGCGCTGCCGGTCGTACGAGGTACCGGCCGAGTCGTCCGCTGCCCTCGGCGCGCTGGCGAAGGAGTCCGGTGCCTCGACGCACATGGTCCTGCTCGCCGCGTTCCAGCTGCTGATCGCCCGCTGGTCGGGCCGGGACGACTTCATCGTCGGCATGCCGGCGGCCAACCGGGAGACGTCCGAAACGGAGGAACTGGTCGGGTTCTTCATGAACCTGCTGCCCCTGCGTGCCCGCGTCGACCTGGCCGGTACGTTCCGCGACCTGGTGGCGGCGGCGCGCGAGTCGTCACTGGACGCGTACGACCACCAGGGCCTGTCCTTCGACCGACTGGTGGAGGAGATCGCGCCGGAGCGGACCCTGGCCCACAACCCGCTGGTGCAGATCGCCTTCAACATGGAGAAGCAGCCGCAGCCGGCCATCGACGGCGTCCGGGTCGCGGCCCTCGACGTCCAGCCGGACATCACACGCTACGACCTCGCGGTGGACTACATCGTGCAGCCGTCGGGAGGACTGCGTTTCGACTTCTACTACGCCAGCGACCTGTTCGAGCAGCGCAGCATCGACGCACTGGCCGGGCGCTTCGCGTTCCTGCTGCGTACGGTGACCGCCCGGCCCGACACCCCGCTGGCCCAGCTGCCCGTCCAGGACGCCGAGGCCGAGGCCCGTACGCACGCCCTGGGCGCGGGCGCGCCCTCGGCCGGCGAGACGATCCCGGTGCTGGAGCGCTTCCGGGCCGCGGTGGCGGCGAATCCGGACGCGGCGGCGGTCATCGACGGGGAGACCACGCTGTCGTTCGCCGAGCTGGACGCCAGGGCCGAGGCGATCGCCCGGCTCGTGACGGCACACGGGGTGGCCGCCGACACGGTGGTGGGACTGTGCCTGCCGCGTTCGGCGGGGCTGCTCGCCGCGATTCTCGGCGTGCTGCGCGCCGGTGCCGCCTACCTGCCGCTGGACCCCGGCTATCCGGCCGAGCGCCTGGCCCACATGGTCCGGGACAGCGGTGCCGGGCTGGTGCTCACCGCGGACGCGGGTACGGAGGCGGAGGCGTTGGCAGACGCGGCGGCCGTCGTCCCGCTCGACAGTGCCGTCCCCACGGACGACACACCGCTGCCCACGGCTTCGGCGCACACGGACGACGCACCACTGCCCACGGCTTCGGCGCACACGGACGACGCACCACTGCCCGCCCCGTCGGCACACCCGGACCGGGCCGCGTACATCATCTACACCTCCGGTTCCACCGGGCGCCCCAAGGGAGTTCAGGTCGGCCGTCGTGCCCTGGCCGGGCTCCTGGCCGGACTCGAACAGGCCGGAGTGATCCGTGCGCCGGGCGGACGCGTCGGCTGGAACGCCAGCCCTTCCTTCGACGCCTCCGTCCAGCAGTGGGTACGGGTGTGCCGCGGCGACACCGTGGTCATCCTCGACGAGGACCTGCGCCGCTCCCCCGAGCGACTGGCCGAAGCCGTGGCAGAGCAGCGCCTCACGGACCTCGACCTGACGCCGTCGCACGCGGCGCACCTGCTGGACCCGTTGGCCAAGATGCTGGCGCCGGGCAGCGGCCTGCGCCTGTGGATCGGCGGCGAGCCCCTTCCCGCCGCGCTGTGGCAGAAGCTGAGCGCGCTGAGCGACACGGGTGTGCTGGAGGCAGTGAACGTCTACGGGACGACCGAGTCGGCTGTCGACACCACATGGGCACTCGTGGCAGGCGCCGGGGAGCCGCATCTCGGCAGTGCGCTGCCCGGCCAGCAGATACGGATCCTGGACACCGCGCTGCAGCCCGTCGCGGTGGGCACCCCCGGCGAACTGTTCGTATCGGGCCCGTCGTTGGCGCACGGCTATCTGGGCCGTCCGGGCCTCACGGCATCCCGCTTCCTGCCCGACCCGTGGGCGTCGGACGGCTCGCGGATGTACCGGACCGGTGACCGGGCCCGCTGGACCTGGGACGGCCGGCTGGAGTACCTCGGGCGGAGCGACGAGCAGGTGAAGATCCGCGGCTACCGGATCGAACCGGGCGAGGTCGAATCGGTCCTGGCCGAGCTGCCCGACATCCTCGACTGCGCGGTGGTACGCAGGGAGCAGGACGGCGAGGCCGTGCTCGCGGCCTTCGTGCGCACCACGCCGGACACACCGGTGAAGCGGCTGCGCGAGCACGCCGAAACCCGCCTGCCGGAGTGGATGCGCCCCTCGACCTACACCGTGCTGGACGACATGCCACTGACCCCCGCGGGCAAGGTCGACCGCAGGGCGCTCACCGAGCTGAAGCCGTCGGCACCGGGCACCGCCGAGCCGGCCGGGCCCGAGCAGGAGGCACCGCTCACCGCGACCGAAGAGTTGTTGATCCGCATCTGCCAGGAGGTCCTGGGAGTGGAGGGCCTGCGGCCCACCGACCACTTCTTCGAGGCCGGCGGGCATTCGCTGCTGGCCATCCGGGTGGTCGCCCGGCTCAAGCGCCAGGCCCGGCTGGTCATCCCGATGACAGCGGTCTTCGAGAACCCCGTACTGCGGGATCTGGCGGCCTACATCGAAGACACCATCCGCGAACGCCTCGCCTCCTCGTGACCCTGCCCGCTCCTGAGATCACTGGAGTGTCCATGACCTCGATCCCGATCCTGTGCCTGCCGTACGCAGGCGCGGGCGCCACTTTCTACCGGGGCTGGCCGGAACCGCCCGCGGGCATCAGCATCGAGCCGCTGCAGCCCGCCGGCCGCGAGGAGCGGTACCACGAGGACCCGTACACCAACCTGGCAGCGGCGATCGACGACCTTTCGCAGGCGGTCGCCGCCTTTGCCCGCAGCGGCCCGTACGCCCTGTTCGGCCACAGCTTCGGCGCGCTACTCGCCCTCGAACTGGCCCGGCACGCGTATGCCAACGGTGTCCCCGGGCCGGTCCGGCTGATGGTCAGCGGCTCCGCCGCGCCGGGCGTCGCGCTCGGGCGGGACTCCGCCGGCCTGGACGACGACGCGTTCGTGGCCCAGGTCGAGCAGCTCGCCGGCTATGTGCACCCCGCGCTCGCCGACCCGGACCTGCGCGAAGTGGTACTTCCCGTGCTGCGTGCAGACGTCACCCTGCACGAGTCCTACCGGCTCGCCGACGGCCCGCCGCTGCCCGTACCGATCACGGTCTTCCGGGGTGCCCGGGACCACCTGGTCACACCGGAGGACTGCCGCGGCTGGGCGGACATGACGACGGCGGACTGCGCGACGGTCGAATTCCCCGGCGGCCACATGTACCTCGCCGAGGACCCGCAGCCCGTGCTGCAGGCGATGGCCGGACTCCTCGCGCCCCGGGCAGTGGCGGAGCGCACGTGAACCGGGCCACCTCCCTCGTCCTGCGGGCCCTGCGGTCCCTCCCCGCCGCCGACGTCGAGGCCCGGCTCGGCGCACTCGGGACCGTCCGGCCCGGCACACGCGCCCCGGTGCTGTGGACGGAGACCCTGCCGTACGCGAGCGACGACGCACGGGCCGACGCAATGCGCCGACGCACCGCCTCCCGCCCGATCGTCACGGAGGGCACGCCGGTCCGGGGCGTCCTGCTGACGTACGCCGACGGCGTCCAGGACCTGGTGGTGAGCGCGCACCCGGCCACACTGGACGAGAGCGGACTCGCCGACCTGGCCTGCCTGCTGGCCGGCGAACACCGCGTGCCGCCGCCTCCGGCGACGGGGTGGCCGCAGCCGCCTGCGCCACCGCCTGCCCGGGAGGCGGCCGATCTCCCGCTGGACTGGGCGGCGGGCGCACTGTCCGCGCTGCCCGGTGCCCGGGAGGTGCTCACCGTGCGGGTGGGAGCGGAGAGTGCCGAGGGCGGGGCTGATATTGAGTACGACGAGGGCATGAAGGCCGCCGTCACCGCCGCGCTGTCGGTGGCGCTGGCCCGCAGAACCGAAGGCGCGGCCGTACACCTGACGGTGCGTCGGCCAGGACCGGACGCGGACGCCAACACCACGGCCGCCGGTCCGGAGCAGCACGCACCGGAGCAGCAGCGCGAGCCGGCGCCGGACCAAGGGCTGGAGCTGCGGCTGCCCACTCCCCCCGCTACACGGAAACGGCTGGCAGCGGCGGGCTTGCGGCTGCTCCTGCGGTCGCCCGTGCCGACCCCCGCGACGCTGGCGTTCTCCCTGGACCACGAGCCCAACAGGACCGATGAAGCCGACGAGCCCGACGCCTGGCTCCTGACTTGCGACTACCGCGCCGACATCGTGGCTGCCGAGGCCGTGCGGTCGTTGCTCACCGAGGTTCGGGACCATGTCGGCGGGACGGCGTACGCGGCCACGACGCCTGTTGCCACGGCGGAGTCGGTACCGATGGCAAGGGCCACCATCCACGAGCTGGTGGCCGCCATGGCCGGGGAACAGCCGGATGCCGTGGCGGTCACCGCACCCGGCGAGGAAGGACTGACGTACCGCCGGCTCGTCGATCGTGCCGCGGAGATCTCGACCCTCCTGCGTGCCCGGGGAGCCGGTCCGGGCCGGCTCGTGGGTGTCTGCCTGCCACGCGGCACCGAACTGATCGCCGCCCTGCTCGGCGTGCTGATGTCGGGCGCCGCATACGTGCCGATCGACCCGTCGTACCCCGAGGACCGGCTGCGGTACATGGCGGAGGACGCGGGGCTGACCCTGGTGCTCGCCGACGAGCCGCGGCCGGCCTTCGCGGGGGTCCCGCACGTCGCACCGCCGCCTCCCGCCGACGGGTCTGTGCGGCAGGACAACGACGATGCGCACGGGAATCGGGCCGCCGGGCCGGAGGATCCCGCCTACGTCATCTACACCTCGGGGTCGACGGGCCGGCCCAAGGGCGTGGTCGTGGAGCACCGCAACTTCGCCGCCCTGCTGACCGCGACCAGGGACGAGTTCCACCTGTCCGGCAGCGATGTGTGGACCTTCTTCCACTCCTTCGCCTTCGACTTCTCGGTCTGGGAGATCTGGGCCTGCCTGGCGACCGGGGGCCGGCTGGTCGTCGTGCCGGAGGACGTCGCCCGGGTGCCGGAGGAGTTCCGGGAGCTGCTGCACACCCAGCGCGTGACCGTGCTCAACCAGACCCCCTCGGCCTTCGTGCAACTGCTGTCCACCGAGGGTCCCGGCGCGTCCTCGCTCGCCGTACGGCTGCTGGTCTTCGGCGGCGAGCCCCTGGACTCGCGTCTGCTGCTGCCGTGGTTCGACGCGCACCCCGAGGAGCGGTGCCGGGTGGTCAACATGTACGGGATCACCGAGACGACCGTGCACTGCAGCTGGGTCACGCTGACCCGCCGCGACGCCCTGGCAGGGAGCCGGTCCATCGGGACCCCGCTGCCCGGCTGGTCGGTCCATGTCCTGGATCCGCACGGGCGACCGCTGCCGGCCGGGGTACCGGGCGAGATTCATGTCGGCGGCGCCGGAGTAGCGCGTGGCTACCTGGGCCGTCCCGGCCTGACGGCCCAGCGGTTCCGCCCGGACCACCTCGCGCCGCGGCCCGGAGCGCGGCTCTACCGAAGCGGCGACCGGGGGCGGCTGCGCCACGACGGCCAGCTGGAACACCTGGGCCGGCTCGACGGGCAGGTGAAGGTACGCGGGTACCGGATCGAGCTGGACGAGATCAGGAACCTGCTGCTCGAAGCACCGGAAGTCCGTGCCGCTGCCGTCGTCCTGCGCCACCGCGGCGCCGCCGAGGACGCGCACCTGGACGCGTACGTCGTGGGCCCGCAGGCCGACCCGGACGCGCTGCGCGCACATCTGGAGCGGGTGCTGCCCGCGTACATGGTGCCCAGCACCCTCACCCGGATCGAGCGGCTGCCGGTGACCGGGAACGGGAAGCTGGATGCCGCCCGCCTTCCGGAACCAGGGACGCCACCGGTCCCGGACGAGCCGACGCCCGGTGCCGGCTCCGGCTCCGACTCCGACACCGATCTTGCGATACGGATCTCTCGCATTTGGCAGGACGTACTGGGTTCCCCGGTCACCGCGGACGACAACTTCTTCCTGTCCGGCGGGAACTCCCTGCTGGCGATCCGCGTCATGGTGCGCCTGCGCGAGCAGGGGATCGACGCCCCCGTACGCGAGCTCTACCGCAACCCGACCGTCAGAAAGCTGAGCCTGGCACTGGCCGAAGTGACCGCAGCGGCCGAAGTGACCGCAGCGGCCGAAGCGGCTGGGTAGCGGGCCCCGTCACGACCGCCCCCTACCCACCAACACACCGTCACACGACACCACCGCCACACCACCACACCGAAGGAACCGCAGATGAGCGACAACGGCCCCGAGCGCTGGACCGTCCTGATCAACGCCGAGGAACAGTACGGCCTGTTCCCGGCCGAGCTCCCCACCCCCGGTGGCTGGCGTCCGGCCGGCTTCAGCGGCACCGAGGAGGAGTGCGTCGCTTACGTCGACGAGCACTGGACCGACATGCGCCCGCTGAGCCTGCGGCAGGCCCTCGCGGACGGATCGGCGGCCTAGCGCGTGCAGCAGATGAACCTGCCCAACGGGCTCATGGTGTCCCACGTCAGCTCGGGCGAGACGGCCCTGCTCTACCGGGACATCTTCGCCGAGCGCTGCTACATGCAGCACGGGATCACACTGTCGCCGGGGGGCACGGTGTTCGACGTCGGCGCCAATATCGGCATGTCGGCGCTGTTCTTCCACACGGAGTGCGCCGGCCTGACGTTCCACTGCTTCGAGCCGGCACCCATCCCCTACACCGCGCTGAGCACCAACCTGCAGACGCACGGCATCCAGGGGACGGCGACGAGGTGTGCTCTGTCCGACTACTCCGGCACGGGCCGGCTGACGTACTACCCCGACTCCACCGTGATGTCCGGCTTCCACGCCGACGCGGCGTCGGAAGCAGCCCTGACCAGGTCCTTCCTGCTGCGCAGCGGCTTCGACGAGGAGGACGTGGAGGACATGCTGGCGGGCCGCCACGAGGTGCTGGAGATCGAGTGCCCGGTGCGCACCCTGTCGGAGGTGATCGCGGAGCGCGGAGTGACCTCGATCGACCTGCTGAAGGTGGATGTGGAGAAGAGCGAGCTGGAGGTGTTGCGCGGGCTGGACGAGGCGGACTGGCCGAAGGTCCGGCAGGTCGTCGCCGAAGTCCACGACCTGGACGGCACGTTGAAGGCATTCACCTCGCTGCTTGAGAAGCACGGGTTCGGTGTGGCCGTGGAACAGGACGCACTGCTCGCGGAAACGGAGATCTACGAGGTCTTCGCCGTACGAAAGGCTGGTAAGGCGGGATGAGGGTGCCGGACACACTCGATCCGACCACCGTCGATGTGGCGGACCCGGCCCTGTACGAGGGCGGGGACCCGGTGGCGCTGTGGGCGCGGCTGCGCGCCACGACGCCCGTCTTCTGGAACAACCACCCGCCGGGCCCCGGTTTCTGGGCCGTCATGTCGTACCGGCCCGCGCTGGAGGTCTACCGCAACACCGACGCCTTCACCTCCGAGCGCGGCATGCGCATCGACTCGGATCCGGCGGCGGTGCAGGCCGCGGCGGGCAAGCAGCTGATCGTCACGGACCCGCCGACCCATCCGCGGCTGCGCCAGCTGATGAACTCCGCGTTCCTGCCGAAGGTCGTTTCCGGCCTGGAGGCGTCCATGCGCCGGGTCATCGAACCGCTGGTGGAGCAGGCACTGCGCAAGGAGACCGTGGACTTCGTCAGCGAGGTCGCCGCGGTGCTGCCGGCGGCGATCATCTGCGACATCATGAACGTGCCGCAGGCGGAGCGCGCGATGATGATCGACCTCACCAGCACGGCCTTCGGCGCCTCGGTGGGCGGCGACGGAAAGTGCCCGGTGAGCGCCCTGGAGAAGACCGAGGCCCACTCGGAGATCTTCCTCTACTACACCGAGCTGGTGGAGGAACGGCGACGCAATCCCGGCGACGACGTGGTCAGCGCCCTCATCCAGGGCGATCTTGACGGCCGCTCCCTGACCGACGAAGAGGTACTCCTCAACTGCGACGGGCTGCTGACCGGCGCGAACGAGACCACCCGCCACGCCTCGGCGGCCGGGCTCCTGGCGCTCATCGAAAACCCCGACCAGTGGCAGCGGCTGCGCGAGGGCTCGGTCGCCATCGACACGGCCGTCGACGAGATCCTGCGGTACACCAGCCCGGCCCTGCACGTCGTCCGGGTCGCCAAGAAGGACGTCGAGGTCGGTGGGCAGCAGGTACGTGCGGGGCAGGCCGTCGCCATCTGGAACTCGTCCGTCAACCGGGACGAGACGGCATTCCCCGACCCGGACCGCTTCGACCTGGGCCGCACCCCGAACCGCCACCTGACCTTCGGCATCGGCCCGCACTTCTGCCTCGGCGCACCGCTCGCCCGCGCCGAGCTGAAGGTGCTGCTCGAAGTGCTCGCCGAGAAGGTGACCCACCTGGAACTCGTCGGCCCCGTAGAGCGCCAGCGCTCGAACTTCATGTGGGGCATCGAACGCCTCCCGGTCTCCCTGCGCTGACCCGGCCTGCCTGGGCCCCGCACACGCGGGCCCCAGGCACGAGGCGGCCCGACACCACGCGGGAAGTGGCTTCCCCGCTCCGCCCCGCCCCCTCCCCCGAATTTTTTAGAATTCGGACGACACGATGTCGAGAACGCGTGACCGGCTCCGTCCCCGAGGTGAACGCGACCACAATGGGCCGCACCCAGCACCGAGGAGAACCATCATGGCCAAGTACCTGCTGCTGAAGCACTACCGCGGCGCCCCGGCGCCGGTCAACGACGTGCCGATGGATCAGTGGAGCCCGGAGGAGATCTCGGCGCATGTGCAGTACATGAACGACTTCGCGGCCCGGCTGGAGAAGACGGGCGAGTTCGTCGACGGTCAGGCGCTCGCCCCCGAGGGCGCGTGGGTCCGCTACGACGGCGAAGGGCGCCCGCCGGTCACCGACGGACCGTTCGCGGAGACCAAGGACCTCATCGCCGGCTGGATGATCATCGACGTCGACAGCTACGAGCGCGCCGTCGAGCTGGCCGGGGAGCTGTCGGCCGCCCCCGGCGCGGGCGGCAAGCCGATCCACGAGTGGCTGGAGGTTCGCCCGTTCCTGACCGCGCCGCCCACCATCACGGAGTGACCCCTCAGGTGTCTGATCAGGTGTCTCCTGAGGACTCTCCTCATGGCTCTCCTCAGGACTCTCAGCTGGACGAGGTCCTGCTCAGGAGCCTCACACCGGGTGTCCTCACCGTCCTCGTCCGCCGCGGAGCCGACTTCGCGGCGGCCGAGGACGCCGTGCAGGACGCGCTGGTCGAGGCGGTCCGCGTATGGCCCACCGGCCCTCCGCGTGACGCGAAGGGCTGGCTGATCACCGTGGCCTGGCGCAAGTTCCTCGACGCGACCCGGGCGGACACCGCCCGCCGCCGGCGCGAGGATCTCGTCGACGAGGAGCCGCCGCCAGGCCCTGCGGTCTCGGTGGACGACACACTCCAGCTCTACTTCCTGTGCGCCCACCCGTCACTGACACCGTCGTCCGCCGTCGCGCTCACGCTCCGCGCCGTCGGCGGGCTCACCACCCGCCAGATCGCCCAGGCATACCTGGTGCCCGAGGCGACGATGGCGCAGCGCATCAGCCGCGCCAAGCGCACCGTCTCCGGTGTCCGCTTCGACCGCCCCGGCGACGTCGCCACCGTCCTCCGCACCCTCTACCTCGTCTTCAACGAGGGCTACTCAGGCGACGTCGACCTCGCCGCCGAAGCCATCCGCCTCACCCGGCAGCTCGCGGCCGCGATCGACCACCCCGAGGTGGCGGGGCTGCTCGCGCTCATGCTGCTCCACCACGCCCGGCGCGCCACCCGGACCGCGCCCGACGGCAGCCTGGTACCGCTCGCCGAGCAGGACCGCAGCCGCTGGGACACCACATCGATCGCCGAGGGCATCGGCATCCTCCAGGCCGCGCTCGCCCGTGACCGGCTGGGCGAGTTCCAGGCCCAGGCCGCCATCGCGGCGCTCCACGCCGACGCGCCCACCGCCGAGGAGACCGACTGGGTGCAGATCGTCGAGTGGTACGACGAGCTCACGCGCCTGTCCGACAGCCCCGTCGTCCGCCTCAACCGCGCGGTCGCCGTGGGCGAGGCCGACGGTCCCCGCGCCGGCCTGGCAGCCCTCGCGGCCCTGAACGACGACACCCTCCCCCGTCACACCGCGGTGGCGGCCTACCTCCACGAACGCAACGGCGACCTGGCGACAGCAGCCCACCTGTACGCCGAGGCGGCCCACAAGGCCCCCAACCTCGCCGAACGCAACCACCTCACCCGCCAGGCCGCCCGCCTGAACACGCACCGAAGCGCCTGAGAGGCTCGATACCGCTGGCCTCATCCACGCGTTCGTCTCGTCAGTCGGTCACCCAGGTGATGTCTCGGGCGTCGATGAAATAGCGGCCGTCGAAGCACAGGAAGACCTTGCGCTGGGTGTCGTTGTCCGTCGGCCATGTCATGTTCCAGCACACAACGATTCCGCCCTTGTCGAGACCGGGGAAGAAGAGCAGCCCTTCCATGCGCTCAGGCTTGCCATGGAGGGGGTGTCACTACTGAGCCGGTGGGGGGGGGCCTGAGCAGGTGATCGGAACCTCCGACGGGATCCCACAGGGCGGCTGGGGCGCGGCAGCCGGCCGCGCCCCACAGTCACCGCTGTCGCCACCGTTACCGTTACCGCTACCGCTACCGCTACCGCTGACAGCCCACCGCACCTACCCCCGCCGGCTTCTCTCCGGTCCCACACGCCCCAGCCTGGTCCAGCCGGTCCAACCGCGTTCTGTTAGCAGTTCGATCAGTCGGCGGGCCGGCGGCACGGTGTCGAACGCCAGGGTGTCCATCAGCTCGACGAGCGGAACCTCGATGTCGGCGTCGTCGACGTACTCCTCACCCCGTTCGTCGGCCACCTCCGTGACGTAGGCGGCCAGTTTGTCGGCCAGCCCGACCAGCTGCGGGTCATCGTCGGTGTGGTCCAGCGCCTGCCCCAGAGTGAGATAGAAGCCGACGAGCCGCGGGTCGGCGATCTGCTCCCGCTTGCGTGCCACCCACTCCGGTACTCGTTCGGGCGAGTGCGCGGCCAGCGGGATCCAGCCGTCGCGCTCGACCTGGACGATCCGCTCGTCGACCCCGAGCACACGCAGCAGGTCGAGATACTCGACGACCTCCGGAGGCAGCACCAGGTTGTCCCCGGCCTCGAGGCGGGCGATCCGCTTCCGATGCCGCTGCCGCTCGCGGATCTCCTCCCTCAACCGCCTGTCGATGTCCGCGACCGCCGCGGCGAACTCCCCCTCGTCGGCCTGCAGCAGCTCCCGTACGCGCGCCAAGGGGACCCCGGCCTCTGCCAGGGTCCTGATCTTGATCAGCTCGACCACGGCACGCCCGTCGTACCTCCGGTAGCCGGAGTGGTCCCGCTCCGGCTCCGGCAGCAGCCCTTTGGCGTGGTAGTGCCGCACCGCGCGTACCGTCACTCCGGCATACGACGCCAGCTCGCCGATGGTCAGCATCGCTCCAGTCTCCCAGGGCCGGCTCAAGCCGCGGTCCGTTCTCCGATCAGTGCCGCGATCTCCGGGGCGTGAGTGAATACCAGTCGGTGGTCGGCGTCGAGCCAGGACACGGAGGTGCGCGGACGCTCACGGAGAAGCCGCTCGATGCCGGCCCGCCAGAGCCGGTTGTGCCGCGGCGCACGCCCCCCACTGCTGTCGCCCGCAATAGCAGTCGACATGATCATGCTGATGGGGTGGGCGATCCCCCGGTACTGATCCAGGAGGGTGGACCGCACCACATCGATCTCCAGATTGAGGCGGAGAGTGTCCGGTGCGGTGAGCCTCATTTGATGGCCGTGCCTGCCCTCCGCCATGGCGCGGAACTCCGGCAGGTCGATGTCGGTGATGAACGGTTCGGGCAGTGGATTCGCCCCGTCGATGAGGACAAGCCCGGCGACGGCGTCGGGAAACCCGGCGGCGTAGTGCACAGCCAGGTCCGCGCCCAGTGAGTACCCCACGAGCACAGGCGCCGCGGGCAGGTCGACCTCCGCCATCACAGCAATGAGATCACTCAGGAACGCGTCGAACGAGTACCGGTCGGCGGTCGAAGCGAGCCCGTGCCCTCTGAGGTCGAAGGTCACCACGTCGTGCTCCCGCCGAAGGAGCGTAACCAACTCGTGCAGGTCGGACTGTGTCGAGTTCAGCCCAGGACACAGCACCAACGGGCGTCCCCGCCCGCCGCGGGTGACCGGGATCGTGACGCCGTCGTGGTGAACCGTAAAGCGCCGACCGGCAATGGCGGTCGCGTCGTTGTCCTTCATCGTCGTCATACCGGCCACTCTGCGAGGCTGCCCCTGCGTCAGGGGCAACTGCATCAGGATCAACCACTCCCTCGGATCAGGATAATGAGGTGATCACCACCGCACCGATGCACCTCTTTGGGGGCCCACATGACACCCAGCCGCTGGCTGACCGCCATCCTGAGCGCACTGCTCGGCACGACGCTGCTGCTGGCCGCACCCACAACGGCGATGGCCGCCCAACACTCCACCGAGCAGAGGCAGTCGGAGTCGGCGAGCACCATGCACACCACCGCCGTAGCCGCCTCGGCCCACGGCTCGCACGTCCACAAGCACTCGGGCTCCACCGTCCACCGCCCCACGACCAAGACGGTTCACAAGGTGTCGGTGAGCAAGGAGAAGCCGACGAAGAAGAAGCGCGGGTTCTTCAAGAAGCTCGGCATCTTCCTGGTCGTGCTCCTGATCCTCTTCATCGTGGTCGTGGCGCTGCTGATCTGGCTGCTCGTCCGCTTCGTACGCAAGGCCTTCCGCCGCCGCGCCTGACTCACCGCGGCCTGACGCACAACTCCGCCTGACCGCCTGACGGGCTGTCGGGCGGGCCGTCCGGCCAGCGGCTACCCCACCACCGATCCCGCTTATACCAGTAGTCACACCGGTATACCCCCACTTTCACTAAAGGTCGAGTAAGCGTTGTAGGCGCGGTATGTCATGCAGCATTCTTGTTGCGACAGGGACGCAGTTGTCGCGTCGTCCCAACGGGGCGGCGCGGCACGTCGCGTCAGGGGAGAACCAGGGGGAAACATGCGAAAGATCGCCAAGGCCGCTGCGCTGACCTTTGCAGTGGGTGCTCTCGCCACGGTCGGGATGTCCACTGCCAACGCCGCCCCGGCAGCGGGCAGCCTGCGCGGCTGCCCCTCGGGGGCCGTCTGCGTCTATCCGCAGAACGCCGGGTGGAACAACGACCGCCCGTCGCTGGTCTTCTACAGCTACGGGGCCCACAACCTCAGCAACCAGGTCGGCCAGCACTACGTCCTGAACAACCAGACGGGCGGCGCGACGGCCCGCACCTGCACTGGCTACAACGGAACGGGGGACTGCCAGGGCTACATCCAGCCCGGGTACTACGTGGACAAGGACCTGACACCGATCAACTCGATTCTCCTCGTCCGGCCGTAACAGCAAGCGCCTGACGCTGACGCGCAAGGACGTCCGCTCGGGCCGATCCCTTCCCGGATCGGCCCGAGCGTCGCCGTTCCAGGGACCTCAGGCTGCCGCCGCCAGAGCACTGATCCCAAGGGCGAACAGAGCCACGGTCTTGGCCACTTCGGCGGCCACATGGAACAGCTGGGTGCGGGAGCGCGGCAGTGTCACCAACGGCGACGGCCGCGACCACCACAACAGCCAGCAGCACCTCAACCGCTTTGAGTGTTCGGAAGACGATCCGCCCGATGCCGAGCCCGATCGGAATCGTCACTCCAGGGCCACGCTCTTCCTACCTCCATCATGGGGAATTCCATGGACCTCTGGGGAAATCCGGGGAATCCTCTGTCTCATCAGGCGGCGCTCCTACGCAGTGGCCCGCCGCGCGTACACCTCGATCTCGATCTTCATACGGGGATCGGCAAGTCCGCAGACCAGCATCGTGGCTGCCGGCCGTACATCACCGAAGCAGCGGCGCAACACCGGCCAGCAGGGCTCGAATTCCTCACGGTCGGGCAGCAGGTAGCGCACCCTCACCACGTCGGCGAAACCGCACCCCGCCTCGGTCAGCGCGGACTCGATATTGCGAAGACACTGCTCGGCCTGCTCCACCACATCGTCGGAAATGGACATGGTGGTGTAGTCGAAACCGGTCGTCCCGGACACATGCACCCACTCGCCGTCGACCACGGCACGGGCGTACCCGATCTGTTCCTCAAAGGTCGATCCGCTGAGAATCGCACGTCGCTCTGTCATGCACCGAATGCTAAGTGCCCAAGCCGTCCCACGTGCCTCAAGCTCCCCACGCAGATGCCCCATACCCCCTACCCACGGAAATGGCGTACGACCTGAGCTGCGACGGCGCGCGCAGCGCGGGAGGGGTGGCGGCGGCGATGGCGAGCCAGATGGACGGAAACCTCGGGGAGAGCGGGGCCGGATACTGCGGTGAGGCGGCCATCGCGTAGCGACTCCGCCACATTGGCGCGCGGGAGAACGGTCAGCCCCAGCCCGGCCGCAACGCAGGCGCGAGCCGCTTCGATGCTGCCGAACCGCGTCAGACGGGGCTGGGTGCCGGCGACCGCCAGTAGACGTTGAGCAAGCCAGTCGCTGTAGGAACAGCCCTGTTCGTGGAGGAAGAAGCTCTCCTGCGCCAATTCCTGCCAGGAAGCGGGCCGTTCGCGGCCGGCGAGCGGATGGCTCGGGGCGCACAGCAGGACCAGGGGCTGGCCGGCGATGCGTTCGGCCGTGAGATCCGGGTGGTCGACCTGGTCCTCCAGAAAGAGAGCGCAGTCCAATCGCCCTGCCCGCAGTCCTTCCACGGCGGAAACCGTGCTGCACGGCTGCAGGTGCACCTCCACGTCCGGGTGGAGGCTGCGCAGCGCCGCAATCACAGTCGGCAGGTGGGCCGAGCACAGGGTCTCCCCCGCGCCCACCACCACCGTCCCAACGACCGGCCCGTCCTCAGCAGCGGCGGCGAACAGACGCGACTCGGCCTCCAGGACCTCTTCGGCCAGGGTGAGCAACCGCCGGCCGGCGTCGGTGAGCAGCGCGCCTCTGGCAAGCCGGTCGAAGAGCCGGGTCCCCAACGCCTTCTCAAGGGCCTTGATCTGCGCTGTGACCGTGGACTGTGCGAGCTGCAGCTCAGCAGCGGCGCCCGTGAAGCTTCCCGACCTGGCGAGCGCGGTGAAGGTCTGCAGCAGTCGAGTGTCCATGCCCGAAGGCTAGCAAGCCATCGTAGGACCCGATCGATTCGATCCATAACTATCGTTGGTATTAATGCCTTCCGAGCGGGAGTATGAAGCCATGACAGCTCCTGAAGCCATGACTCACCCTGACAACACGACCTCCACGACCGATGTCGCTACCGATGTCGCTGTCCTGCGCTACGCGGCATTCACCTCCCACCCGGACGGCGGGAACCCGGCCGGCGTTGTCCTCGACGCCGCCTCGCTCGGTGAGGAGCAGATGCTGGCGATCGCCGCCGAGGTCGGGTACTCCGAGACCGCATTCGTCACCTCCCGGGACGAGCAGCGGCGCCGGTTCACGCTGCGCTACTTCAGCCCCCTCGCCGAGGTGGCGTTCTGCGGGCACGCCACCGTTGCCACGGCGGTGGCTCTCGCCGGACGCATAGGGCCCGGTGACCTGTCCTTCGACACCCCGGCCGGCGAAATCAACGTAGCCACCGTGGCCGACGGAAACGGTGCCGTACGGGCAACGCTCACCAGTGTCCCCACCCGATCCCGTCCGGCGCAGGCCGCCGAGGTGGACGCCACACTCTCGGCCCTGAGGTGGGACACAGCCGACCTCGACTCGGCACTGCCGCCGCATGTTGCCTTCGCCGGTAACGAGCACCTCATTCTCGCCACCGGCTCGCGAGCCCGGCTGGCCGACCTCGATTACGACTTCGAAGCGCTCGCCAAGGTGATGCGGGCCTACGGCTGGACGACGGTGCACCTGGTCTGGCGCGAGAGCGACAGCCACTTCCACGCGCGTGACCCGTTCCCCATCGGCGGCGTTCCCGAAGACCCCGCCACGGGAGCGGCGGCAGCCGCATTCGGTGGCTACCTGCGTACGCTCGGCCTGGCGCCCACAGCCGATGCGATCACCATCCGCCAGGGCGAGGACATGGGACGCCCCAGCGACCTCACCGTCGCCGTGGCCCCGGACGACGCCCGGGTACGCGTATCGGGCTACGCCGTACCGATCCCCACTACTACGGATCTCGCAGGGAGTCGCCCAGGTCAGCGGTGAGCGCCCAGCACCCCCATACAACGAGGTCCGGACAACGAGGTCCGATTGCTGCCAGCGCGCTCGCCTCTCGCCGAGCACGCTGACGGCATGACGACCTCCTCCAGCACCGACTCAGTGACCGTCCTTACCCACATGTACGCGGCCGAGGCGCAGTACCTGGCCGCCGGAGGCCCCGACAAGGCCTCGTTCGACCTGCTCGCGCCCTACTTCGCAGCCAACGTCGAGCTGCACCAGGCGGACGGCCTGCCGTATGGCGGTACGTGGCGTGGCCACAGCGGCATGCGGCAGTTCTTCCGCACGATGGGAACGGTGTGGGAGTCCTTCGACATGGTGGAACAAGAGTTTCTTGCCACCGGTGAGACTGCGGTCGTCCTCACGCAGGTGCACGCTCGCGCCCGCGCCACCGGCCGTGAACTCAGCTTCCCGATCCTTCAAACCATCAAAATCAACGACGGCCGGATCACCGAGGTCCGTCCGTTCTACTGGGACACGCGCGCAATCGCCGACACCTGCGCCGTTCCGGCACCGACCGTCTGACTCCCGCAGTCTGACTCCCGGCACCGACGCTCGATGTCAGCGATCCAGCGCAGGCAGGTGGGCCAGGCCGGTGTCGAGCATGATGCGGCCGACGGTCTCGTGGAGGGCGCTGTCGGCGTCGATGACGGTTTCGATGCCACCGGGCAGAAGGTCGAGCGGCCGGTACCAGTCACGCAGCTCCGCTTCGCCGCACGTCATCGGTGGCTTGGTGTGGTGCCGCGCCAGCGTCTCCTCGAAAGGCACGTCCGGAGAGAAGCCGTGCGTCGGGCCGCGATGGTCCGCACGCAGCTGGGCGAGCATGTCGCCGTAGTGGTCGGCGTACAGGGTGCTCTCGACGACCACGTGGTACCCGACGTCCAGGGCGTAGCGGGCGGTCAGGTCGATCAGGCCGACGTTCGCCGCTCCCGGGCGGTCGCGCTCGCGCAGGACGACACGGCGGAGGTTGTCCTGCGCGACCAGGGCCAAACCGCGACCGAACTCCTCTCGAAGGCCGGCCGCGACCGACGACTTGCCCGATGCGCTGTTGCCCCGCAGGAACACGAGCCGGGTTTCCTCAGTGCCTACCGTCACGCCGTTCACGGTATCGGCCGCCACTGACACCGCCGGTCTCAAAGACCGTCGGCCGTACGTCAACTCACTATGGCCCAAACGCCCCAAGCCACGAGCGCCACCACCGCCAGAACTCCGAGGACAACACTGCCCACGCCGACCCTGCCGGCCCGCTCTTGCTCCATGCGCTTTTCCGCCAGGAAATTCTCGGCGTCCTCGGGCCTCCGAGTCCTCACCCACTGCCCGCTACCCAGGTTCATGCCCTCACCCCTCGCGTCTCGATCTTCGCCTTCTCCCCTGCCCGAACGCGTCGCTGCCATGCGTTCCGTAGGCGGGCAGGCATTCCCCGGCGCTGAGCGCGCGCGGCCCGACATCACCGCAGCGTGCGGTAGGTTGCCCGCCATGGCTGAACTCGGGTTCGTCGCCTGGCCGCCTGCCCCGATACGGACCGCGCGGCTCGTGCTTCGCGAGTCCGAGGCCCGGGACCGTGCGGCGTTCATCGAGCTGTTCGCCTCGCCGGAGGTGGGCATCTACATCGGCGGCCCTCGACCGCGTGATGAGCTGGAAGGCGCGGTGCCTGAGGCCTCTGGGCGACGCCCCGGTCTTTTCGTGGTCGACCTCGACGGAGCGATGATCGGCATGATCACGCTCGATCGGCGCGACGCAGAGCGTCCGGGTCACGTGCGTCCTGATGCCGGGGAGACCGAGCTCGGTTACCTGTTCCTGCCCGAGGCGTGGGGATACGGGTACGCCGCCGAGGCGTGTGCAGCGGCGCTGGAGTGGTTCGCCGACACGCTTCCCGGCGACCCGGTGGTGCTCTGCACCCGGACCGCCAACGACCGCGCGATGCGCCTCGCGGCGAAGCTCGGGTTCACCGAGGTGGAGCGGTTCGAGGAGTACGGCGCCGAGCAGTGGTTCGGCGTGTGGACAACACCCGCAATGAACTCACGGCAGCCCGGAGGACCGGCCTCTCGACCATGCGAGGACCGGTCCGACGAGCAGCAATCGCCGCAGCTGTGATGAGCTGCGGCGACGATGACCGGAGGGTCAACGGTCAACGCTGCGACGGCAGCGAGCCCTTGTCCGCATCGTCCGTGAGCAGTCGGATGGTGCGCTGCGGGAAGTGGATGTCGATCCCCGCCTCGTCGAGGGCCTTCTTGACTCGACGGCGCAGCTCGCGGGTGACTCCCCACTGCTGCAAGGGCACCGTCTTCACCGCGAGCCGTACGACGACACCGTCAGCGTCCAGCGACTGGACGCCCCACACGGAGGGGTCCTCGAGCAGGAGGTCGGTGAAGGCCTCGTCCTGACGCATGGCCTGCGCGGTGTCCTCGAGGACGCGGTAGACGACGTCAAGGTTGGCTTCGTAGGCCACGGGGACGTCCAGCACGGCACGCGCCCAGTCCTGGCTGTCGTTCCGGACGCGCAGGATCTCGCCGTTGCGGATGTGCCAGAGACCGCCATTGAGATCCCGTACGTGCGTCAGCCGCAGGCCGATGTGTTCCACCTCGCCGATGGCCTCACCGAGGTCGACCGAGTCGCCGACGCCGTACTGGTCCTCGATCATGATGAGGAGACCGGACAGATAGTCGGCGACCAGGCTCTGCGCGCCGAAGCCGATCGCCAGGCCGACCACGCCGGCACTGGCCAGCAGCGGGCCGAGCGCGATACCCACCTGGTCGAGGACCATGGCGACACCGAGCAGAGCCAGGATGATGGTGACGGCGCTGCTGAGCACGGCGCCGATAGTGCGAGCTCGCTGCTCGCGCCGTTGCGGAGCGCGGGAGCGATCACGGTGCAGGACCAGAGGGCCGCGCCCCGACGACCGCGACGGCCTGGAGCTGGATTCCTCGGCGGCCGGCTCCAGCACATGCTGCACGACCCGGGAAATGGCCCGCCTGGCCACCCATCGAATCAGCGCGAGGACGATGATGATCAGTGCGATGCGCAGCGGTATTCCGACCAGGTCTGCGGTGTGTTCTTCCATCCAGCCGGACCATGGGGCGGCCAGAGTCGTACCTGCATCCAGGGCTGACTGAGCAGGTGGGTGGGGCGTCGGCACTGCGGACTCCGTTTCTAGAGGACATGGGTCGTGGCGCCGCCTACCCACTCACAGGCAAGCATGATCATCGAATGGGCACGTAGTACGACCGAATCAGCGAGCGGAGTGCGACAGTCGCGGCAAATCACCCGGTCGGGTGTATCTGATTCCGGCAGCAGTGGGCACTCGCGCCCTGCACGGGGTCGGCCGTGCGTCACGCGCTCGGGGGCCGCACGCCGTGCACGGATGACGTCGGGGCGGCCGGCCCCCTCCCCCGCCGGACGCCCCGCGTCACTCCACCTCACGCCTGTTCTCGTCAGATGTCGACGACCTGGCTTGCGCAGTCGCCCCACGGGCGGCTGGACTCGGTGTAGTACTTGCCGTGCGCGGGCGATGTGACGGTCGGCTGCAGACGGGCCCCGTCGTTGCGGCCCGTGACGCGGGTGATCTCCTCATCCGGGCCCCACGCCACGACACGGTAGATCGAGACGATGACCGTCTGTGAGCCGTCGCCGGTGCGCCAGCTGATGCCGGAGACGTTCCCGCTCCCGTCCTCATGCCGGCCGGGTGGGTACACGGTGGTCACGTCCGTACCTTCTCCGCACGTCACAGGGGCTTTCGGTGCGGCAGACCGGGCCGCGCTGAGCCCGGTATTGCCCAGCACCAGGGCCGTTACCGCCCCTGCCAGTAGCACGACGCGTGTCAGTTGCTTCGTGCGTGTCGATCGCTTCATGCGTGTCGATTGCTTCATGTGGTACCCCCGTAGCCACAGTCCGGCAGTGCGATTTCCGCACCGCCTGGTGAAGGAATTCCCTTCGGACGGTAGGTAGTTCACTCGGTACGGGGCAACGAAGTGCTCACATCGTTGCCAAGGCGTCAGATACGGCACTGGAACGGCGCAAAGGGAACGGATAGGTCCACGGCGCCGGGTACGTCCAGTGGGGTCGGCGGATATTCCGGTGCCGTGCCGTCGGCCGAAGTGCAGACTCGTCCCATGGCGGATATGCGAGCGTTCCGGGACGCGGTCACTGGTTGGGCGGCCGGCGGCCCCGGTGGGCCGGCGAGTGATCTGGCAGTGCAACTGGGAGTGCGGACGGCGGTACTGCTGGAAGGCCCGAGTGACGTCGCGGCCGTCGAGGCGCTGGCCGAACGGCGCGGCCGGGACCTGGACGCCGAGGGGGTGTGCGTCGTACCGATGGGCGGGGCGATGAGCGTCGGCCGCTACGCCGAACTCCTCGGGCCAACCTGCCTTGACCTGCGCCTGGTTGGCCTGTGCGACGAGAACGAGCAGCGCTTCTACGACCGTGCCCTGGAGCGGGCCCAAGCAGCCCGGGCAGACCAGGCAACCCAGACAGCATCAGCACCACACGGGCACATCTTCGTGTGTGTGAAGGACCTGGAGGACGAGCTCATCCGCACGCTGGGCGCAGCAAGAGTCGAGGAGATCGTCCAGGCGGAGGACGACCACCGCGCCTGGCAGACCTTCCTGCACCAGCCCGCGCAGCACGGCCGTCCCCGGCAGCAACAGTTGCGCCGCTTCCTCGGTACGAAGAAGGGCCGCAAGATCCGCTACGGCCGCCTCCTCGTCGAGGCCCTCGGCCCCGGCCAGGTGCCGGCCCCACTCGACGATCTCCTCACGAGCCTGTGACCGACGACCGACGACCGACCGCCACGTAGGGCGTCGGGCCCCCTCCCAAATGCGGGCGCCCTCCTGAATCCAGGTCCCCACCTGCGGTGTTCTCAGCCCCCCAAACGCCGCAAGGCCTCCACCGTAAGGTCCGCCAAGGTCGGATATCCGTCGACGGCCATGAGGAGGTCGGCCTCGGCGAGCAAGGCGCGCAGTACGTGGACGATGCCGTCGGCACCGTCGAGTGCCAGGCCGTAGGCGTACGGGCGGCCGACTCCCACGGCGGTCGCGCCCAGGGCGAGGGCCTTGATGATGTCGGCTCCGGTGCGGATGCCGGAGTCGAAGAGTACGGGCAGGTCCCCTGCGGCCTCGGCCACGCCGGGCAGGCAGTGCAGCGCCGGCAGTCCGCCATTGGCCTGCCGGCCGCCGTGATTGGAGCAGTAGATTCCGTCCACGCCTGCGTCCTTCGCACGGCGGGCGTCGTCGGGGTGGCAGATGCCCTTGAGGATCAGCGGCAGGTCGGTGATCGACCGCAGCCAGGGCAGGTCGTCCCAGGTAAGAGGGTTGCCGAAGATCTGCGCCCAGTGCATCACCGCGGCAGCCGGGTCGTCCTCGGGCGACTTGGCCAGGCGCGAACGGAAGACCGGGTCGCTGGTGTAGTTGGTCAGACAGTGTCCGCGCAGCTGGGGGAAGTTGCTGACGGCCAGGTCGCGGGGGCGCCAGCCGGTGATCCAGGTGTCGAGGGTGACGACGATGCCCTTGAATCCGGCGGCCTCGGCCCGGTGGACCAGGCTCTCGGCCAGCTCCCGGTCGGTCGGGGTGTAGAGCTGGAAGAAGCCGGGGGTGTCGCCGAACTCGGCGGCCACCTGCTCCATCGGGTCGACGGTCAGGGTGGAGGCGACCATCGGTACGCCGGTTCGGGCGGCGGCACGCGCGGTGGCGAGGTCGCCGTGGCCGTCCTGGGCGCACAGTCCGATCACGCCTACGGGCGCCATGAACAGCGGCGAGGGCAGGCGCATCCCGAACAGGTCGACGGACAGGTCTCTTTCACTCGCCCCGACCAGCATGCGCGGGACGAGTCCCCACTGCTCGAAGGCGGTGGCGTTGGCCCGCTGAGTGTGCTCGTCCCCGGCACCGCCGGCGACGTAGGACCGCACGGAAGGGGGCATCGCGGCCTGCGCCAGCGGTTCCAGCTCGGCGTAGGTCATCGGCAGCCGCGGCACCACCCCGTGCAGCCCGTGGAAGTAGATCTCGTTCTGGTAGTCGGCATACGCCATGCTCCGGCCGCCCTCCTGCTCCCCTGGCCCGCCACATGCGAACCCTCGTATCCCACAGTGCAAGACTGGCCACCAGGAAGAGGTAGGACGCAGGATTCTCGCCTGGAGCTGGATACTGATGCAGGAAGATGCGACTCCGCTGAGCGAGGACGACCTTGCACTGATCCACGCTCTGCAACTGCGGCCAAGGGCCTCATGGACCGATCTCGGCCGCGCCCTCGGGGTGGACCCGGTCACCGTCGCCCGCCGCTTCAACCGTCTTGGTGAGCGCGGTTCGGCCTGGGTCGGGCTCTCTCCCGGCCCCCGCATGTTCGACCAGATGTGTCTCTCGTTCGCACAGATCGACTGCGCTCCCGGCGCCACCACCGTCGTAGCTCAAGCCCTCAGCGACCATCCGCACATGCTCACCCTCGAACGCTCCGCAGGCGACCACGACATCTTCGCGACCGTCGCCACCCGCGATCTGCCCACCCTCTCCCGTTACGTCCTCGACCTGCTCCCCCACGTCCCCGGCATCAACGCCGTTCGTACGCGGATCGTCACCCACATGTTCACCGAGGGCGGCCAGTGGCGCATCGCTGCCCTCGCCCCCGACCAACGCGCCCGGCTCACCGCGCCGTCGGCCACCCAGCCGCCCCGTACCGGCCCCAGCGACATCACCGCCTTCGACCGCGCCCTCCTCACCCATCTGGCTCGCGACGGGCGCGCCTCCTACCAGGCCCTCTCCACTGCTCTGGGTGTCAGCCTGTCCACCGCCAAACGCCGCATCGAGCAGCTGACCCGACTCGACGTCCTGCGGTTCCGCTGTGACTTCGCGCGCCCCCTCGGCGGCTGGCCCGTAGCCATCACCTTCTGGGCCAAGGTTCCGCCCACCGACCTGCCCGCGGTCGGCCATGCGCTGATCCGCCTGCCGGAAATCCGTAACTGCGCCGCCGTCAGCGGCCCCCACAACCTCATCGTCCAGGCCGGCCTGCACTCCGTGGACGATGCCATGCGTCTGGAGTCCCACCTCGCCGGCGCCCACCCAGGGCTGGACATCGTGGACCGCGTCATCACCCTGCGCCACGACAAACTCCTCGGCCGCCTCCTCGACCCGTACGGCCGCTCCACCGGCATAGTCCCACCCGACATCTGGGCCGAGCCACACGAAGCGCCACCAACCCCGTAGACGCCTGAGAGCCCCCGGGGTGCACGCCCCCGGACGCTGCCTTCGCCACCCCGGCGCCCTCTCCCGCCCCTCGCGAATAGCACTGCCTGCAACGCGACTTCCCGTTCCCCGCCGACTTGGCCGTGCCGCATCGCAGTGCACCCGCAGCCCGGAGGTGACCAGCGACTTTATAAGTGCTTTGCTTTTCCCAGAAGCGTTTCACCAAACGCGCGTTTTTTACTATCGCAATTAGATCTTACTTCAACAACGTCTCTACTGTGATCCACATCACACGCGGGAATGCAAACTTCCGGTTGCTCGGCTCGATAGAACGCGCTTAACTCCAGACGTCCGGCAATGACTGTCGGCCAAAAAGAGGAGGTTTGAATGAAGCTCATCAAGGCCGCCCCGAAGCCCAAGAAGGTCAAGTTCTCCGTGATGTACAACGCTTCCTGATTCGGCAGAGCCGAACACTTGCGGGGGTCGCACTGAATGCGCCCCCCGCAAGAGTGTGAATGGATTCCGGAGAGGCGGGGACAATGGAGCGCATTACAGTTGCGGCCGACCGTTCTATTGTGGGTTTCGGTCCGGTCAAAGCTCTGATCGGCACGGTGGATACATCCATCTGGCCGCGCGAGGCCCTGATCGGTCTTCGCCTCATCTCACCCGAGGATCCCGCCGGTAACGCAGTCAGAAGCGAATCAAGTCTGACCGACGCAGCTCAAGCCCATGAGCGCATCCGCTTCTTCCTGAGGGACCGGCTCAACCGCAACTTCCGTGATGTCGCACGCGCCTACCTCGACTCAGGCGGCGCGCCCCTTGTCGAGGTCACGAACGCCGAGCACCTCGATGCGGGCAGTCGGGCCTTTTTCGAGGTCATGGGCAACGTGCCGGATGTCCGCGTCACCCTCCGGCTGGGCGCCGCGGGAGACGAAGGTGCAGTCGGCGGTGCCGAAGCCGGCGACGAAGGGGGCCAGGCCTGGCGCCCCACGGCAACGGAGACCCGCATCGATGCCCTCGCCCAGGCGCCCGCGCTCGACGCGACGGAACAGGACTTCCTGTACGAGCAGGCAGTGGACCTGCTCGGCGTGGGCGACAGCTGGAGCGCCGTACGCATTCTCGAAGCACTCCTGCGGCACCGGAACACGCCGGCCGTCTGGGGGCGCCTCGGTCTGGCCCACGCCATGCTCGGCCGCACGCTGGAGGCGGAGTTCTGCTACTTGCGCTGGTGCGAGGATCCCGATCCCGTCGGCGCGGCGGGCGCCCATTACGGGCTCTCGATGCTCTATGCCCGCCACCACCCCACCCACCTCCGGTCTCTTGACCGTACGGCACAACACCTCGAATTCGGGCACGAGATTCTCCAGAAGGCGCCGTCCGATACGCCGGACCTCGAATTCCATCGGGTTTTCAACCGGAATGGTTACGCCCTCGTAGAATTCAGGCGAGGACGCGTGCAGGAAGCAGTCCAGCACCTTACCGAGGGAATCGAGAAGCTACGTTCCGGCTCGGGCAAGCATCATATGCATCAAACCGTTCTGATCTACAATCTGGCGCAGTGCTACCGCCGCTCCGGGAATCTCCCGATGGCCATCGAAACGTACGAGAAGCTGCTGGCCGTCGACGGAAACATGCCCGAGTACCACATGGAACTCGCACACTGCCACCTCGACGCCGAGTCCTTCGAATCGGCGCTCGACGCCCTGAACACAGCGCGTGAGCTGGGCCCCTCCATCACCGAGGTGCATTCCCTCCTCGGCTACACCCACCTGCAGCTGGGCCTTACGGAGGAAGCCGTCGCCTCGTACCACCGCGCTCACCTCTGTGCGCCTCGGTCCTACGACACCTTCTACGACTACGTGTACGCCCTCGCCGAGGCCGGACGCAGCGCGGAGGTGCTCGCCGTTGCCACTGGCCGGCCCACGCACGACCTCACCCCCCAACAACACGGCAGCCTCTTGACGTTGGTGGCGGAACAGCACACCCTCCTGGGGAACTGGGCCGAGGCACGCGACGCACTCGAACACGTCCTCCGGCTGACTCCCGACCACCCCGACGCACGCACCAACCTCGACCTGGTCGTCGAAGCCATGGCGTGAGCAAGGCATGCCCCTGACGATGAAACCCACTTCTGCTGCTCTCCCCACCACGCGCGTACGGGGAGCCCGCCGTCTCGCCGCCTTCACCTTCCTCTTCTTCACCGGGATGTGGCTGTCCAAGACAGTTCACCCCCTGTACTTCGAACGCCACGACCATCTGGTCCAGTTCGGACTGTCCTACACCGCCATGGCCATCGCGGGTACGACGTCGGTGGCCATCGGCCGCCTGGCCGACCGCTCGGGCCCGCGCCTGCTCATGGCGGCGGGCGGAGTGCTGTACGCGACGGGCATGGCCCTGCGCGTGGTGCACGCCAGCCCACTCGTGGCCGTACTCTCCGGAGTCGTTGCCGGCTTCGGCGCCTGCTCGGTCTTCATCGCCCTCCGTGTCTGGATTCTCTACAACACCGACGAGGACCAGCGGACCGGCATCGTCTCCCGCCGCGAATTCATGAACCAGGCGGGCATGGCGATCGGGACCGGTTCGGCCGGCGCGCTCGCGGCCTTCATCGGCACCGGCGACCGCGGCTACGTCGCCGTACTGCTCCTCGCCGCCGGCTGCGTACTGGCAACGCTGCTCTTCATCCCCCCGACCAAGCCCTCCCCGCACACGGCGTCCGACGGCCCCGACAGTCCCGACAGTCCGGAGGGCAAAAAAGCCTCGCGTCCACGACTCTCGGACCTGTTCACCCACCACCGCGGGATGGCCATCGGCGTCACCGGCCTCGGGCTGCTCATGGGCTTCTACGTCAGCCTGCTGACTCCATACCTTCCGCTGCTGCTGGCCGACCGGGGCGTACCGCTCGCGTGGGTCGGTACGGTCCTCGCCATCGCCAGCCTGGTCCGCCTGCTGGCCGCCTCGCTCGCCGGGCGCTACCTCCGCCGGCGCAACCCCCTGGCCCTCTTCCTCGGTGCCGAAGCCTGCTGCGCCCTGACCACGCTGTGTCTCGCCCTGGTCACCAGCCCGTGGATCGCCGCACTGGCACTGGCGCTGCGCGGCGCGTTCCTCCTCGGCGCCACCGTGTCGCAGGAGCTGCTCCAGCTCAACGCCTTCCCCACAGCCCTCGCCGGAGTGTTCTTCGGCCTCGTGCAGAGCGCGTTCCTTGCAGGCGACTCCCTCGGTGGTGCCCTCGGCGGCTGGCTCTACCACTCGCTGGGCAGCTCACACACCGTTCTCATCGCCACAGCACTGACCGTCGCCAACGCCGTCCTGGTGCCCGCCTTCTACCGCTCGGTGAAGAAGCACTCCACCACTGACGTCACCACCGGGACAGCCGTCGATGTCCCGGCCTGAGCTTCTCTTCGCCGAACGCCGGCACACCCTCCTCACCTGGGACAACGGGCCGGTTCTCGGCCTGCTCCAAGACGACGGAGTGGTCCAGGTCAAGCGGCCATCGGGGGACGGGCTTCCCGGTCGACACCCCAACCGGGAAATAGAGAGCGTATGCATCGCTCTCGACGGCGACGCGGCGCTCTACACGCAAGCGGACGAGGTATTCACCTGCTTCCACCTCGACCCGCCATTTCTGACCGTGGAAGAACACCACCTCGACGGGACGAAGGACGCCTGGCAGGTGGCCCTGCCGGACGGCGCAGCCTCCTGGACGCTCACCGATGTCCTGGCCGCACGCACCGAGACCGGCTCCACCTGCTATCTCCTCACCGTGCAGGATGCGGACGAGGCCGTTCTACTGATCCGGGCAGCCCGCGGAGCAGCCGTACGCGTCCACCGCCCGCGGAACCCCGGCGAGGTGGTGCACTGGGCCGATGCGGCCAACGTGGTCGTGCTGCGCGAGGAACAGGGCCCGTGGCCGCCGCTGCTCCATGCTGAGCCGTTCAGCACGACGCCCCGCCCATTCAGCACCACAGGGACCCAAGACACCACAATCTACGACACACCCCACCGCGCCACATGGCTGGACGGCACCACCCATCAGGCCCTGATCGCCATCAATGTCCCCGAAACGCCCAGCCTCGCCGTCTGGGACCTCGTCTCGGGCAGCCTCCGGGACCTCGGCCACGCACCGGTGTCCGACGCGCGCTTCTTCCTCGACAACCCCGACCACGCGCTCCTCATCACAATCCGTCAGGGAACCGATCGAGCCCACCGCCTGGACCTCACCCGCAATGCCGTCACCGAAGTCCCCACTCCGGGCTCCGGCCGGCTGCAGTTGCGTACCACCGCGCCGCACGGCATCGGCCTGCACGGTCTGTCGACCACGGGCGGCACCCGTACCTGGTGGATAGGCCCCGACGGCGACGCCCAACAGTCCCCCGGCGCCGTCCCACCCGATCCGGACCTACCGCCCATCACCCACACCTGGCTGGGCACCCACACCTCGCTGGATACTCACACCTTGCCGGGTGCCGTCCCCGCACTCATCCACAGCCCGCCCGCACGCCCCACCTCACGACCCACATCACGACCCACCTCAGCCGTCATCAGCCTGCACGGCGGACCGGAGTCCCTGGAGCGCGACGAACTCCGCTGGGACGGCCTCTACCGGCACCTCTTGCACGATGACACCCTCGTCATCGCCCTCAACTACACAGGTTCCACCGGCTACGGCGCCGAGCACCTGCGAGCGCCGTGGCGTCGCTGGTCCGAGAGCTTCGCAGCCGATCTGGCGTCCTGCCTGGCCCTGACGCGAGAACGCGGTATCCCACCACACCGCACGGCCCTGCTCGGCGGCAGCTTCGGCGGATCGCTCGCCCTCCTCGGCTGCGTACTCGAGCCCTCGCTCGCCGGCGCCGTCGCGGCCGCGCCCATGACGGACATCGTCCGCCAAGCGGCACGTGCCGGCGAAGCGTCCCCGCACTACACCGCATGGTTCGCCGAGCGCTACTCCCTCACCGCCGCGACCCCCGCGGAGCGCGTCTTCGACCCGGCGCACCTCACGACGACGACACCACGGCAGCGCATCACCATCCTCCACGGCGAGAACGACGAAGTCACCAGCTACCAGGACAGCGCGAACCTGGTCGCCCGCGCGCTCGCCAAGGAATTGCCCTGGACTCTTCTCAGCGACGATTCCGGTCACACCCCCGACACAGCGGCCACGGCCCGCCTCCGCCACGACCGCATCCTCCAGTCCCTGCGCGAAACCCTCGCCCTTGACGCCGGCAGCCGCTTCCTCAGCCCCTAATAAAACGTTGTCACGGAAACTCCGAACAACTACCGTTACCGACGTGAACACCGGACCGGCGTCAAGCCACTCACGGATCGGCCACCCGGTGGACGGCTGATCGCACAGCGGGTGCACAGGCACCCCCTCAGTTCGGCACGCGGACCTCCCAGTGCTCCTGCACCGGACGAGTCCGAGTCAATGCCGAACCACAGTGAGGACAGCTGAGTGACAGCCACGTTCAACCACACCATCATCGCCGCCAAGGACCGCAACAAGTCCGCCCGCTTCTTCCGCGAGTTGCTGGAAGTGCCGGAAGCGCCGTCCTGGGGCCCCTTCACCAACATCCAGCTCGCCGACGGCGTACTGCTCCAGTTCGCCGAGCCACCGGTCGAGATACAGATGCAGCACTACGCGTTCCTGGTCGATGACGACCTGTTCGACCGGGCGTACCAGCGGCTGTGCGATCACGACGTCGAGCACTGGGCCGACCCGCAGATGCGACGCCCGGGCGAAATCAACAACGGACACGGCGGCCGCGGCGTGTACTTCAAAGACCCAGCAGGCCACGCCATCGAACTGATCACCCGCCCCTACCTGTAACCGGGGCGGGGCCGCGGATATGGCGCCGTGGTCAGCACACATTGCTACCGACCATGGCGCCATGCCCTACTGCCCTACTGGGTCCCAGGGCTGTCCAAAAAGCCGAGCAGCACCGCGGCCTCCGCGCGGAGTTGGGCTGCTCGGTCCGCATGCGCGGGGGCGGTCAACTGCGCTGCGGCATCCAGGCGTTCGGTGGCCTCGGCGCGTACGACGTCCGCCACGTCGCGCTCGCTCAGCTCGCGGCGTTCTCGCTCCGTGGCGCCGGCTCCTGCCGGCGAATGCTCAAGGGCCACGCCTCGAAGCTCCGCTTCGTCCACCGGCGCCGCTTCGGCGTTGTCCAGCGCGGAGAGCGTGGCGCGCAGGGCGCTCACCGCGGTCCTGTCGCGGGCGCGCATCGCTTCCGGCAGTGCTTGACGCATACGGAGACGCAGAGACATGCCGGTGACTTTATGGGCGCCCATCCGGCGCCACAATGCAATTACGTTCGGGGGGGGCACCGCTGCTTGCCTCCTCGGCTTATCCGTATCAGGCAGCGAAGCCGCCGTCCGCGGCCACCGTGGCACCGGTGACAAAGCCCGCAGCCGGGCTGGCGAGGTGTGCCACCACGTCCGCGATCTCGGCGGGTGCCGCATAGCGGCCGAGAGCGGTGAAGCCCCGGATGGTCTCGGCGTTGGGGCCGTCCGCAGGGTTGGCCGCAGTGTCGGTGGGTCCGGGGTGTACGAGGTTGACCGTGATACCGCGGGGGCCCAGGTCTCGGGACAGCCCCTTGGTCAGGCCGGTCAGTGCCGTCTTGGTCAACGCGTACAGGGTGAAGCCGGGGAAGACCGAGCGCTCGGCTATGTTGCTGCCGATACTGATGATGCGTCCACCGTCCTGCATGTGTCGGGCCGCCGCCCGGGCGGCGAGATACGGTGCACGGACATTCACCGCGACCGCATGGTCGAACTCCTCCTCGCCCAAATCCTCCAGGGGGCCGACGAGGAAGGCCCCCACGTTGTTCACGACGATGTCCAACCGGCCCAACTCGGCGACGGTCCGTTCCACGGCCCCGGCGGCGGCCTTCGCGTCCGCGTTGTCGGCGCGGATGGCGAGTGCGCGACGGCCCAGGTCCGCGATCTGCTTCGTCACCAGAGCGGCGCTCTTCTCATCCTGCTGATAGGTGAAGGCGACATCGGCCCCGCCGGCCGCCAGCCGTACGGCCACCGCCGCGCCGATCCCCCGGCTTCCGCCGGTCACAAGCGCTGTTTTCCCTGCGAATTCGTTGGTGTCCATGGCTTCATCCTGATCGCCCCCGCGACGGGAAACCGGCGGGATTCAGACCTCGGATTCCGCAGCGTGTCCGCTCACGCGGAGTTGAGGAGCCCGGTGACTCCCGCCGTGACTCCCCCACAAGGGGATCAGGGGGGCACTCACCGGCCATACGGGTGGCCCTGCGGATGGCTGTTGTCGTTCTGCCGGAGGGGGCTGTGGGTGTGTACGCGGTCGGTCATTACCGTGGCGGGCGGGCAGCTTACAAAACACCTCGGGAGAGACGGATATGAGTGGAAGCGACGGTGCTGTGGAGCGGATCGGACCGCTGCGGCGGGTGATGCGTGGGCGGGATCCGGAGGAGGAGCATCGGGCGTCGACGCCGTTGGAGCTGTTGTTCGACCTGACGTTCGTGGTCGCGGTCTCCCAGGCCGCAGCGCAGCTTCACCACGCCCTGGTCGAGGGCCATGTCGGTGCCGGCCTGGCCGGGTACGCAGCGGTGTTCTTCGCGATCTGGTGGGCGTGGATGAACTTCACGTGGTTCGCCTCCGCCTATGACACCGACGACGTCCTCTATCGACTTCTGACGTTGTTGCAGATGGCCGGCGTACTCGTACTGGCCGCAGGGGTTCCCGCCGCTTTCGAGCACAGCGACTTCTCTGTCGTCGTGATCGGTTACGTCATCATGCGCGTCGCCCTGATCACGCAGTGGATCCGGGCCGCCGCCGAGCACCCGGGCGGCCGGCAAGCCGCCCTGCGCTACGCCACCGGCATCGTCGTGGTGCAGGCAGGATGGATCGCCCGGCTCTGGGCGACGGGAGTCTGGGCCCCTGTCACGTTCGTGGTGCTGGTCGCGGCGGAACTCGCCGTACCGGCCTGGGCCGAGTATCACGGGAGGGCCACTCGCTGGCACCCGGAACACATCACCGAGCGGTACAGCCTGTTCACGATCATCGTGCTCGGCGAGGTCATTCTCGCCTCGCTCGCGGCCGTGCAGTCGGCCGTGTCCGCTCATGGTCTGACCACCTCCGTACTGCTGATCGCGATCGGCGGACTGATCCTGGTCTTCGCACTGTGGTGGATCTACTTCACCGGTAGCGACGCCCGCCTCGGCACTCTCCGCACCGCCCTGACCTGGGGGTACGGGCACTACGTCGTCTTCGCGGCGCTGGCCGCGCTCGGTGCCGGGCTGGAAGCCGCGCTGGATGCCGCCGAGCACCACGGGCATCTGTCCGCCCAGACCGCCGGGCTCGCCGTGGCCGTCCCCACGGCGATCGTGGTGCTCGTGCTCGGCTTTCTGCATTGGACGACCGGTACCGGTGCGGTGGGCCATGGGCTGCTGGTGGTGGCGGGTGTGCTCGTGGTGCTGGCCCTTGGGTTCAGTGCGCCGGCTGTCGGCCTGGGCGGGGCCGTGCTGGGTATTGGGCTGGCCGTCGCCGCGACCCTGGCCGCCAACCTGACGGTCTTCCGGCGTCGGACGACTGCCATGGGGCGCACGGCCTGAGGGAAGGGGAAGCGAGGTTCCATGGACAGGCACGTGCGCATTCACTTCGGCGTGGGCGGCATGGCTGTGCGGCGCAAGGAGCATGCCCTCAGAGGTGCCCCTTCGTTCGTTCCGCCCGGGGGCGTTGTCGTGTAGATGTGGAGGCGGAGTGAGCTGCGCGTATGGGAGCGGAGCGCTGGTTGAAGGAGGGGCCTGCCGTGCACCGGCACCAGGAGCAGGAAGGCGCCGGCAAGGCAGCCGTTCCGTACCGTCGGCCGGCGGCCCGTGGCGTGCCGGCTCGGGAGTCCGCACCGGTCTCGTCGCGCGGTGGGAGTCCCTCGGCAGTCGCGTTGACGGCGCTGCAGCGTACGGCGGGCAACGCTGCCGTGAGCCGGTTCGTAGGAGAGTTGCGGGGCCGTTCGGAGACCGCCGCACGGGAGCCACAGGGCCGTTCGGAGGCCGCTGCGCACTCCGCGGGCCCCGTGGTGCAGCGTGCTCCCGCGGACGACCTGGTGCACGACCCGAAGACGTTCCTGTCGACCTCCGCCCTCGCCCTGGATTTCACGCTGGGTATGCAGAACCGGACAGGTGGGCTGCCCCTGGACCACCACGCCTTCGTGGGCCGGATGGGCAAGTGGAATCGGCACTGGTTCGTTCTCGTACCGGACACCCGGCGCGCGAAGGAGGGCAGGCCCTCGTATCTGCTCACTCCGGCCGTGGAGAAGTACGTGCAGGCGTTCGGTGACACCGACGAACTGCTCGCCCCGCTCTCCGGGCACCGGGAGCTGCCCTCGGTGCTGCCCGATCAGGCCTACCTTTCGTCCTTCTACGTCCCCTACCTGAGCGGGGGGACCGCGGCCCCGGACACTTCCGTGGGCCATTCGCAGATTCCCAAGGATGCCGGGAAGCAGGGGCACGGTTCGGAGTTCGTGTTCACCGCCACGATGAACGGTTGCGCCTTCGCCCTCACCGGTGACGCCCAGGACGACCGCTTCACCGCCTGGCACTACCAGTCCCCCACCAGCCTGAGCAACCGCGACCACGCCCGCGACTTCCGCCGCGACCGCCGGCCCTCGGACTGGTTCGGTACGGAGGAATACGAGAGCCCCGAGCAGGAGGGGCTGTTCGAGACGACGAACATGCTGTGGAACGGCCCGGCGGGCTGGGAAGTACTCAGCCAGGAGACCGCTGTCTCCGCGCACGACATGAACGATGCCCGCATCGCGGCGTTCCGCAGCCGCCCCCTCCACATGGGCCCGGGGCAGGAGGCCGCGTACACCGTCCGAATCTATACCGGGCTGGCGCGGACGCAGCTCCAGAGGTTCATGAGGTCGCTCGACCAGGCGCGTAACGGTGCCGGGAACAGCGAGCAGCTGCGAACGCTGGAGAAGCACGTCTTCAAGCCGCTGGAGATCACCATGGCGGCGGAGCCTCTGGAATTCGCGGGCGCCGGCGCCGCCGATTTCCCTGCGCTCGTCGCCATCGCCGTACGCCTCAAGCAGCAGCGCGCGGAGACTTTGGAGAAGGTCCAGGAGTGGCTCGCGGCGCATCAGGAGGACGCCGCCATGACGCATGAGGGCGGTCTCCTCAACCGCCGTACCAGCGCGGACAAACTCCAGCACCGGCGCAAGAAGATCGCTGCTCTGATCAGCGAGTTCTCCGACCGCGCATGGATCAACGGTCTCCTGGAGGAGGCGACGGATCATCCTGCCGCGGCGCCGTCCGGCGGCTCGCAGAACGACGCAGCCGGAGCGGCCCCTTCTCCCGCGTGAGTGCCCCGCAAGAGAGCCGGTCAGGCAGGCAGCAGCTAGCCGGTCAGCCGAGCCAGAGGAGGTCCGTTACGCGGAACTCACGCAGTTCGGGGTGCAGGGCGTAGCTGATCAAGACCGGTAGGCGGGGTACGTCGACGTTGTGGCGGCCGTCCCCCATCGGCAGGCCGGGAAGCGGCTTGTCCGCGTCGGCTGCGGCGCCGGCCTCCAGCGCGAGAGCGCGAACGAATCGCACGAGCTGGTCGTGCAGCTCGTGGTCGCCGCCCGTGCGCATCGCGTCCAGGACGCCGGCGGCATCCTGGGTGAGCGACACACTCCAGCCCGGTGCGGGACTGCTCACTCGTCACCGCCGACCGGGTGGGGCAGCGAGACCAGGCCGTGGCCGGCGGCAGCGTCGGCCAGGCGCTGTTGGCGGCCGGGCTGCTGGTCGAACATCGCTTCCATCCACCACTTCCGCAGGGTGGCGTTGAGGGGCTCGCCCTCCTCGGCCTGACCGATCTCGGCGTAGAAGGCCATGCGCTTGGCACCGGCAAGAGCGTCGGCCACGGCATCGATGGTGTGCGGGAGCGGGCGGACCCTGGGATCAGCGGGGTGTTCGGGCTGGGCGCTCATGATGTCCTCATGTCCTCCAGGCAGGCGTCGCAGTAAACCGTACGCGGTCGTGGCGCGGTGAGGGGAGCGATACGGGGGCTTCGCCGCACCACTCCGTACTGAGTTGCTGTTCACCGCCGAGTCGACCGGCTCCCCCACCCCGGCTGTCCCGCCGCGGCCCGGGCGGCGGGGCCGGTCGGTCGCTGTCTCCTGCCTCCTGCCTACTGCGCGGAGGGGGCCGGTACGAGGCCGTCCTCGACCAGGCCGGCGAGGACGGCCTCGCTGAGTGCGTGTACGGCGGACTGGGGGCGCACCATGACGGTGAACTCCTTGATCCGGCCGTCGTCGTCGAAGTGCAGCAGATCCACGCCGTGGATCTCCTTCCCGCCCGCCTTGGCGCGGAAGAGCAGTACGGCGGAGTCGGCGGACGAGCCGTCGGTGCTGGTCTGCGCGGTGCCTGTGTAGTCGCCTATGTAACGGAAGTCCTCGAACGTGCGCAGCAGGACGCCGAAGAGGCCCAGCACCATCGGCTTGCCCTCGAAGGGGGTGAACTTCACCGGGCTGTAGAAGCGGATGTCGTCCGTGAACAGGTCATCCAGCGCTGCGTGGTCACGGCGGTCCACCGCAGCACGGAAACGGTCGGCAGGGGTCATGGCGTGCTCGCCCTCCATACTCTTCACCCTCACTCCTCGCAGGTACTCATGATGATGACTATTCATTTTTATGAGTACCATGGATCCTGAGCCCGGAACAGAGCGGCGAGACAGTCGAAACAGTGGGATGAGGAAGGCGATCCGATGGCGCTCAGGCACGCCGTGCTGGCGGCACTGCTCGACGAGGAGCTCAGCGGTTACCAGCTGGCGAAGGCATTCGACCTCGGCGTAGCGAATTTCTGGCACGCGCAGCCGCAGCAGCTCTACGCCGAGCTGACCCGTCTGGAGAAGGACGGGCTGATCGCCGGCCGCGAGGTGGTTCAGGAAGCCAGGCCGAACAAGCGCCTGTTCCATGTCACCGAGGCAGGGCTGGCGGAGCTGGCGGGCTTCACGGCCGCGTCAGCGAAGCCCTCCTTCGTCCGTGACGACCTGCTCGTCAAGGTTCAGGCTGCTGATCACGTCGACACCGATGCACTGATCGCGCAGCTCTCCGAGCGCGCCGACTTCGCCCAGGCCAAGATCGATCTCTTCGGCAAGCTGCTGCGCGGCATGCGCCAGGACCGTACGGAGGAGGAGTTCCTGCGGGACGGCCACCGCATCGGGCCGTATCTGACGTGCTTGCGCGGCCTGGCCTTCGAGCAGGGCAATCGTGAGTGGTGCGAGCGCACCATCACCGTACTGAGGGGAAGGCGGCAGACCCGGGCCCGCGATTGACGCGGGCCCGCCGTCACATCGCCTGAAGCTGGGCCAGCGTCTGCTTCAGCTCTTCGCGCAGCGTCCGCCCAGCCGCTTCGGCGTCTCCCTGGGCGATGGCAGCCACCAGGGCGGCGTGCCCTTCGTCGCCGTGGTTCGAGTTGGCGGACCGCAGGTCGAGCAGCTCCACCAAGTCGACGAGCCCCTGCCGCAGTACGGGTACGAACTCGTCGAACAGGCCGGTGAGTACGGGATTGTGGGCCGCGGCGACCACGGCTCCGTGCAGGGCGATGTCGGCGTCGACGAATTCGGCGTTGCTCGCGTTCGCGGCCCGGCGGCGCTGGGTCAGGGCCGCGTCGAGAGCGGCGAGGTCGTCGTCGGTACGGCGCTCCGCTGCCATCTGGGCGGCTTCGACTTCGATGAGCATCCGGACTTCGTAGACATCGGTGATGGCTGCCCGACGAAGCCGGGTGGGCCAGTCCTCTTCGGGCTCGGTGGCGATGACGAAGACGCCGGCGCCCTGCCGCGCCTGCACCAGACCGGCCCCGGCCAGGGCGCGCAGCGCCTCGCGCACGGTCGAACGGCCGACACCGAGGGTCTTGGCGAGGGTGGTTTCACCGGGGAGTTTGGTACCGATCGGCCAGTGCCCCTCGGTGATCTGGTCGCGCAGGTGTTGCGCGGCCTGTTCCACCAGCGGGCTGGGACGGAGCGTGCCGAGCGGCATCCGGTTGCTACCTCTCTGGTTGCCGATTGGGCGGTTGGGCTGTTGGACGGCTCGGCGTCGGACGGTTGGGCGGTTGTCTGCGGAGCTGAGGTCTGAGGTCCGAGAACGCCAATGTATCCCGGCGACGCATCGGCGCCCCATTCCGGCGATCCCAAACGTCTACACCTCAGCTTGTCTGAGGAGCTGAGGTGTGAGTACTGTACTCGGCATGACGCTGCGTGGGCTCCTTCTTCTTGGCTGCCGCTGCGGGGCTTGACCACTATGTGACCGGCACCCCGCAGCGGGGGTCGGTTGTGCGCCGGTCACCTGGCATACCTCGCTGAAGGAGAACCTCGTGACCGAACACTCTGCTTTCTCTCGTCTGCGCTCCCCCGCCGGGGAGATTCCGCCCGGCGCTCCCGCGTGGAATCCGCAGCGTCCCTCCGCGATGCGCCACGACCGGTACCGGCCGGCCCACGAGCGCGTGCCGCTGCCGGCGATGGAGCAGCGGGACTGGCCGGGCCGCCGCATCGAGACGGCGCCGCTGTGGGTGCCGGTGGATCTGCGGGACGGTAATCAGGCCCTGCCCGAGCCGATGGACACCCCGCGCAAGCGGCGGCTGCTGGATCTGCTGATGGCGATGGGCTTCAAGGAGATCGAGGTCGCCTACCCGTCCGCCAGCCGGACGGACTTCGACTTCGTACGCCATCTCGCCGAGAGCGGTGCGGTGCCGGAGGACGTGACGATCAGTGTGTTCACCCCCGCACGGGCGGAGCTGATCGACCGCACCGTCGAGTCCGTCCGCGGCCTGCCGCGCGTACTGCTGCACATGTACACCCCCAGCGCCCCCACCTGGCGGGACCTGGTCCTGCAGAAGAGCCGCACCGAGCACAAGGACCTGATCCTGCGGGCGGCCGAGCATCTGATGCACCGCGCCGAGACGGAACTTCCCGACAGCGACGTACGGTTCGAGTTCTCCCCGGAAGTCTTCAACTGCACCGAGCCGGATTACGCCCTCGACGTCTGCAATGCCGTCACGGCCCTGTGGCGGGCCACGCCGGAGCGCCCGGTCGTGATCAACCTGCCGGCGACGGTGGAGATCTCCACGCCGAACGTGTACGCGGACCAGATCGAGTGGATGCACAAGAACCTGGACAACCGCGACAGCGTCATCCTCTCCGTCCATCCCCACAATGACCGCGGTACCGGGGTGGCCTGTGCGGAACTCGCCGTCCTGGCCGGGGCGCAGCGCGTGGAGGGGTGCCTGTTCGGCAACGGCGAGCGCACCGGGAACGTCGACCTGGTCACGCTGGCCCTGAATCTGTACACGCAGGGCGTCAACCCGATGATCGACTTCTCTGACATCGACACCGTTCGCGCCGCGGTGGAGGACTGCATCCGCATGCCGCTGCACCCCCGCCACCCCTACGCCGGCGACCTGGTGCACACCGCGTTCTCCGGCACCCACCAGGACGCGATCTCCAAGGGCATGCTGGCCCACGACAAGCAGGCCGCCGAGCTCGGTGTGACCCCCGAAGCCGCCCCCTGGAACGTGCCGTACCTGCCGATCGACCCGGCCGACATCGGCCGCACGTACGAGGAAGTCATCCGGGTCAACTCCCAGTCCGGCAAGGGCGGCATCGCCCACCTGCTGCACGCCCACTACGGCCTGGACCTGCCGCAGCGGATGCGGATCGACTTCTCGCGCACGGTGCAGCAGGTCACCGACGACACCAAGCAGGAGGTGTCCCACAAGGACCTCAAGGAGCTGTTCGACCTCACCTACACCGCCCCGGCCACCTCCGGCCCGTACACCCTCAGCCGGTGGACCTCCCTGCCGCACGGCGACAGCGCGGGCAACGGCGATGGCGACAGCAAGGGCCATGGCGATGGTGGTGATGGCGGCACGCAGGAATTCACCGCCACGCTGGACACCCCCACCGGCCCGAAGGAGGTACGGGGTACCGGGAACGGGCCGCTCGCCGCCATGACCGCTGCGCTGCGCGACGCCGGCATCGGGGTGGACATCCTGTCCTACAGCGAGCACGCCACATCGACCGGCAGCAGCGGCGAGGCCGTGGCGTACGCCCACTGCCAGGTCGCCGGGCGCGGCGACCGGTGGGGAGCCGGGATCGGCACGTCCATCGTGGCAGCCGGCGTGCACGCGATCATGGCCGCCGTGAACCGCGCCCATAGGACGGAGTAGGCGGCATGACAGTACTGGACGGCTGACAGCTGACAGACTGCGGGCCCGGCGCGCGCGACGCGCCGGGCCCGCTCGACTTGATAGGCAAGCCGCGACTTGCCTATGGTGTGGTGGTGTCGGACGATGTCTTCAAGGCCCTGGCGGACCCCACGCGCAGGAAGATCCTCGACGAGCTGACGGAACGGAACGGTCAGACGTTGTTCGAGATCTGCGCGCGGCTGACGACCAAGCACGGTCTCGGATCATCCCGTCAGGCGATCAGTCAGCATCTCGCCGTACTGGAATCGGCGGGTCTGATCGGGACCCGGCGCCAGGGCCGCTATAAGTTCCACGACCTCACCACCGAACCGCTTGAACGCATCGCCGCTCGATGGCTCAAGCCCAATGCACCGGAGAACGGAAAATGAGGATCCACCTGTCGAGCGTCTGCGTCGACGACCAGGACAAGGCCCTGCGCTTCTACACCGAGGTGCTGGGGTTCGTGAAGAAGCACGCGGTCCCGCTCGGCGAGTACCAGTGGCTGACCGTGGTCTCGCCCGAGGACCCCAACGGCACCGAGCTCGTACTGGAGCCGGACGTCCACCCCGCCGTTCGGCCGTACAAGGAGGCGCTGGCCAAGGACGGCATCCCCTTCACCTCCTTCGCCGTGGACGACGTCCACAGGGAGTACGCCCGCCTGCGCGAGCTGGGGGTGGAGTTCACCCAGGAACCGACCGAGATGGGTCCGGCCACCACCGCGGTACTGGACGACACCTGCGGCAACCTCATCCAGATCGAGCACATGAACTGACCCTCCGGCTCAACCACAACACACGGAGCCCTGGACGCGACGCCCCGCCGCGCGCTGTCGCCCGTCGCCGAGGGAGCCCACACGCACGGCGACGGGCGCCATCATGTCGCACACCGCCGACCCGCCCACGCCCCTCGACAAGATCTCGGAAACGGGAGAGTCGGGTGGCGGCTGTTCGGCATGCTGGGGGCATGAGTGACATCGGGGACGCACTGTGGAACGCGGACGTGAGTACGTCCGACTACAGCCAGGCCAAAGAGCACTACCGGCAGGCGATACTCGAGCAGTACAAGCTCTGCGTGGAGATGGCCGATCGGGTCAGTGCGCGGCGCAACCTCACCAACACCTTCTTCCTGTCCTTGAACAGCGCCGTCGTGGCGATCGTGGCGATGGTTCCGACCAGTCGGCTGGCTGGGATGTCGGACTGGGTGCTGCTCTCCGGGCTGCTCATCCTGCTCGCCCAGTGCGCGGCGTGGTGGGTCATGGTCCGCTCCTACCGGCAGCTCAACGCCGCGAAGTACGCGGTGATCGGTGCCTTCGAGGAGAAGCTGCCGGCCTACGCGTACTCCCGGGCCGAATGGGGAGCCCTGGGGGAAGGGCGGGACTGGCGGAAGTACGTGCCGCTGACCCATGTCGAGCAATGGGTCCCTGCCATTTTCTCGGTGTCGTATCTCGTGGCCTTCGCCGCGATCGTCGCCACGTGAACCATCGGGGGCTGTATCGGGGGCAGTAGATGCCGTAACCGGGTCTGACAGAAACGTAGTTGGTGGACCGGCGTTGCGCGAGCGCGCTATGTTCACGCTCATGCGTGGGCGAAAGCTGTGGCGGGGGTTACGGGGGCGCGGCGTCTTCCTTCTCGTGGGCGCCGGGGTGCTCGTGTACTTGGGCATTCAGCTGCTGATCCTGCACCAGCGGAACGGCTTCTACTTCGACCCGATGGCCTTCGGCCGCCCCCTGATCTTCCTGGCCTGGGTCGCGATACCGATCGCGCTGACCTGGGGGCGCTACCGGCGGTCCGCGGAGACGAAGCCGTACCACGAGGTCGTCGGGCCGCTGGTGGGCTCGCGGGAGGAGTACTGCCTCGTCCTGCGGCCCTTCGGCAGCGACGGGGAGGTCGTACTCCCCCACGCGTGGTTCGGCGCCTCGACCATGGAGCAGATCATCGCCCGGGCCACCCGCAAGAGCCTGAAGATGCAGACGTACGCCCTGGTCGACCAGGACCGCCGGCTCGCGCCACCGGGCCCCCGGTGGATGCGTTCACCGCACGACCAGTGGCAGACCGCGGTGCGTACCCTCATCCGCCGGGCCCACTCGATCGTGCTGATCCTGCCGCCCGGGCAGGGCATCCGGGAGGCCCTCAAGTGGGAGATCGAGCAGATCACTCAGCACGGTCTGCAGACCCGGCTGACGGTCGTGCTGCCACCGGCACGGCTCCACAAGGCCGACTACTCGCGGGCATTCACGGACGCCTGCGTGATCATGGCTGCGATGGAAGGGTTCGCCGGTTCCATTGATGACGTGAACTCCCTCCTGGTGCATCAGCTGGAATTGACGCTGCACGAGCGCACGCAGATCGTGAAGTACTGCCGCACCACACCCCACGAACTCGCCCACCTGCGGTGGTGGTTTCCGACGAAGCGACTCCGTCGCAAGGAATCTACGGGCTTCTTCCAGCGGACGCTGGCCACCGCGCTGCAGACGACCGAGCAGGAGCTGTCGGGCCTGAGCTTCGAGTCTCGTTATCCGTGGCGGTCGTCCCCGTGACGCCGCTCCATGGCTTTGCCCCCGCGCCGTCGTCTCCGTAACAGAACACCGCAGCCGGCTGCGCAAGCAATGCGGTGCAGGGCAGATCGGTGCAGTGCAGTGCAAATGCGCAGCCGGCTGTCGGCGTGCCAAGAGGGCAGGTGGTGGGGTGCCCGGCCCCGGAGTCGTCACTCAGTGGGTGACGTACTCACCACGTCGTCCCGTACGCGCAGTCGTTCGCCCAGGAGGCCGCCCAGTGCGGTGAGCAGGGCGATGATCACCAGCAGCAGGGCCGCGGGCCACGAGGTGGATCCGCCGGCCGCGTCCAGCAGCGCGGTGGCGAGGAAGGGGAGGAAGCCCGTCAGTGCGCCCGCGAGGTTGTAGGCCAGGGCCACGCCGCTGTAGCGCAGGTTCGCCGGGAACAGTTCGGTCAGCAGTGCGCCGGAGACGGCGTACGTCACCGCGATCAGGCCGATGCCGAGTGCGATGGCGAGCACGACCACCGCCGGGTTCTTGGTGTCGATCAGCCAGTACAGCGGGAAGGCGCACACGGCCGTGATGAGGCCGCCCCACACGGTGACCCGGCCGGGGCCGATGCGCTCGGCCAGCCGGCCCATGGCGAGGATGACCACGATCTCCACCCCGGCCGCGACCAGCGTCGCGTTGACCATCAGGCTCTTGGGCAGGCCCAGGGTGCCGGTGCCGTAGCTGATGACGAAGGTGGTGAGCAGGTAGAAGCCGCCGACGCCGAGCAGTGCGGAGGCGATGGCCACCAGCAGCCGGCCCCACGCCTTCCGGAACACCTCCAGTGCGGGCACCTTGGCGCGCTGGTCCTGCCGGAGGAGTTCGTCGAACAGCGGTGATTCCTCGACCTTGCGCCGGATGTAGAAGGCGATGGCGGTCAGGGGGAAGGCCAGCAGGAAGGGCAGGCGCCAGCCCCAGGAGTCGAAGGAGGCGGACGGCAGCATCAGTACGAGTGCGAAGGCGCCGGAGGACATCAGTGTGCCGACCGGGGAGCCCACCTGCGGGAGTACGGCGTAGCGACCGCGCTTCTCGGGCGGCGCGTGCTCGACGGCGAGGGTGACCGCGCCGCCCCACTCGCCGCCGACGGCGATGCCCTGGAGGAGGCGCAGCAGGACCAGCAGGAGCGGCGCGGCGATGCCGATGGTGGCGTAGCCGGGGAGTGCGCCGATGAGGCCGGTGGCGATGCCGATGCCGATCACGGTGATGAGCAGTGCGGGGCGTCGTCCGATGCGGTCGCCGAGCCAGCCGAACAGTACGGCGCCGATGGGGCGGGCCGCGAAGCCGACGCCGAAGGTGGCGAAGGCGGCCAGGGTGGCGGTCGCGGGGTTGAGGGAGGTGAAGAAGAGCCGGTCGAAGACGATGGCGGCGGCGGTGCCGAAGAGGAAGTAGTCGTACCACTCCAGCGTCGTGCCGACGAAGGCGGCGAAGGCCACGCGTCCGGCGTCCTTGCCGGTGACGACGGCGGTCGTGGTGCCGGACGGAGGCTCTCCGGTGGCGCCGGCTGTGCTCCGTGACGGCTGGCCGGTGCCGTCGGCGGCACCCGGTGGGGGGTGGCCGGTCTCGTCGAGGTGGTTCATGAGGGGCTCCTTGGGGACGGTCACGCGGCGGAGCGTGCGCGGGCGGGGGCGGGGGGAGGTCCGGTGACGGAGGTGTGGTCCGTCAGGGTGTCGGCGCCGTGCACGCAGGCGCCCGCCACGAAGGTGGCCAGTACGTCGATGGCGCCGATGCGGCCGGCGTCCACGGCGGTGGGATCCTCGGCCAGCAGCACGAAGTCGGCGTGTTTTCCGGGTGCCAGGCTGCCGCGTCGGTCCTCCTCGTGGCTCGTCCAGGCGGCGTCCAGGGTGTAGGCGCGCAGCGCCTGTTCGGCGGTCACCCGCTCGTCGGCGCCGAGCAGCAGGCCGTCGCGGCTGAGCCGCTGCACCATCGACTGCATGCCCAGCAGCGGCGCGCCGGGGGCGACCGGGCGGTCCGAACTGCCCGGGACGCGCAGTCCGTGTGCCAGGAAGGAGCGGTGCCGGTAGAGCCAGCCGATGCGTTCGGGGCCCAGCGCCTCGGCCATGGTGTCGCCCACGGCGTGCAGGAAGTGCGCTTGCGGTACGGGGACCACGCCGAGTGCGGCGTAGCGTTCGAGCTGGTCGGGGCGTACGACGCCGGAGTGCTCGATGCGGTGGCGTACGTCGGGCCGGGGCGTGCTCGCCTGGGCCTCGGCGAAGGTGTCCAGGGCGAGGTCGATGGCTTCGTCGCCGATGGCGTGGGCGGCGATGCGCCAGCCGGCGCGGTGTGCGGCGACCATCAGGGCGCGCATGTCGTCGGGGCTGTCCTGGTAGACACCGCCGTGGTCGTGGCCGCACAGGGGCTCGGTGACGGCGGCGGTGCGGCCGATCAGGGAGCCGTCGAGCCACAGTTTCACCGGTCCGATGCGGAGCCGGTCGTCGCCGAAGCCGGTGCGCAGGCCCAGGTCGAGGCCGGTGGTGGTGTGATCGTCGGCGTGTGCGGCGAGCGGGTGGAGGTTGTCGCCGGCGACCATCAGCTCGACACGGACGGGCAGGGTGCCGCGCTCGCGGGCCAGTTGGTAGGCGGCGGCCTCGACGGGGCTGCGCCCGATGAGGCCGAGTCCGATGCCTGCCTCGGTGACATGGGTGAGGCCCTCGGCGGTGTACGCGGTGGCTGCCTTGCCGATGGCGCCGGCGAGGTTGTCGAGGGAGACGGGCAGGGTGAGCGAGGTGACGAGGTTCTGTGCCCGTTCCTGCAGCAGTCCGGTGGGGGTGCCGTCGGCCTCACGTACGACGACGCCGCCCTCCGGCTCGCGTGCGGTGCCGTTCAGTACTCCGGTCCGGTCGAGTACGGCGCTGCTGACGGCGCACATGTGGCCGGAGCGGTGCTTCAGCCAGACGGGTCGGCCGCCGCCGGCCCGGTCCAGGGCGGTGCGGTGCGGGTGGCCGCCCATGACGGTGTCGTCGTAGCCGGCGCCGATCACCCATGCGTCGGCGGGGAGGGTGGCGGCGCGGGCGGCGACCGCGTCGTAGAGCGCGTGCAGGGTGGCCGCGGCGGAGAGGTCCAGTTCGTCCAGCGACTGCCCGTACCAGGCCATGTGGTTGTGCGCGTCGGCGAAGCCGGGGACGACGGTCGCACCGCGGCAGTCGAGTGTGGTGCGTGCCGGGAGGTCCGCGATGTCCTCGTCGAGGCCGACGACGCGGCCGGCCAGCACGCCGAGGGTGTGTGCGGTGGGCCGGTCGTCGTCGACGGTGCGGATGCGGGCGTGGGTGAGTTTCAGATCGAGCATGCGTCTTCTCGGACCTCAGGCCAGGTTCTGCAGCCGGGTGAGCGGGAGCTCGGCGGCGCGGTGGATGTCGACGGGGCGGCCGTCGACGAGGACGGAGTCGGGTGTGGTGGGCACCTGCACGTCGGGCACGGCGGTGTTGGCGATCATGTCGGCCCGGCTCAGGCCGCGGGAGTTGCGCAACGGGGCGTAGCGCACGCCGCGCGGCAGGGCGTCGAAGGACTGCTTGTCGTCGAGGCACTGCTGCGAGACGAATACCGTGGACAGGCGGCGCGGCGCGGCGCCCAGGCCGCCGAAGTACGGCTTCATCACACGCGGTTGGGTGAGCCGGGTGGATCCGGAGCCCGAGCCGGTCACGCCCCAGGCGACGAAGCCGGACTTCAGGACCAGTTCGGGCTGCGCGCCGAAGGTTGCGGGGCGCCAGAGCACCACGTCGGCGAGGCTGCCGGGGCGCAGCGAGCCGACGTCGGCGGCCATGCCGTGGGCGATCGCCGGATTCAGGGTGATCTTCGCGAGGTAGCGCAGCACCCGCGCGTTGTTGTTGACGTCGGGGCCCGTCTCCCCCGCCAGCATGGCCTGCACATGGGCGAGTTGCCAGGTGCGGCGGGCGGTCTCGGCGATGCGGCCCATGCCCATGGAGTCGGAGTTGACGATGGAGATGGCGCCCAGGTCGTGCAGTGCGTTCTCGGCGGCGATGGCGTGCTCGCGCAGCCGGCTCTGTGCGATGGACAGGTCGCTGGGTACGTCGTGGTGGCCGCGGTGCACCGTGAGCGTCATGGGCAGCAGTTCGGCGGCGGTCGCCGGGGTCAGCGGCAGGGTGGGGGTGGTGGAGGAGGTCAGCACGTGCGGCTGGGAGACGATCTCCAGCAGGTCGGGGTGACCGCCACCGCCCTCCACGTGGTACGCGTGCACGGTCCGGCCGCCGGTCGCGTCGAGGGTGTCGGCGAGGTAGCCGGACTCATTCAGGGTATCGGTGTGCAGGGCGACGGGCAGGTCCGCCTGCTCGGCGACGCCGAGGCAGGTGTCCACGATGCGCGGGGTCGCGCCCCAGTCCTCGTGGATCTTGAAGCCGCCGGCCCCGGCCAGTACGGCGCGCTCCAGCAGTTCCTGCGAGGAGCTGGAGCCGCGGGCCAGGAAGGCGACGTTGATGGGTGCGTCGCGCCAGCCCTCGATGAGGCTGTGCAGGTTGTACGCCGGGTTCGCGCCCACGTCCCAGACCCCGCCGATACCCATGCCCACCAGCGAGGTCACGCCTGCCGACAGCGCCGCGGGCACCACTTCGGGGCTGGAGAGGTGTACGTGGGAGTCGACCACACCGGGGGTGGCGATGAGCCCTTCGCCGGTGATCATCGCGGTGTGGGAGTCGACGACGAGCTCCACACCGTCGGTGGTTTCGGGGTTGCCCGCACGGCCCACTCCGACGATCCGGCCGTCCTTGATGCCGATGTTGGTCTTCCGGATGCCGATCAGCGGGTCCATGACCAGCACGCCGAGGACGACCATGTCCAGCGCGCTCTCCCGCGGTGCGCGGGAGGCGACGAGCAGGCCGTCGCGTGCGGTCTTGCCGCAGCCGCCCAGCAGCTCCTCGCCGGGCTCGGTGTCGTCCGCCTCGACACGCACCCACAGGTCGGTGTCCGCGAGACGTACCCGGTCACCGGTGGTCGGGCCGTACAGCGACGCGTACGCGCGCCGGTCCAGAGTGCTCATCGGCTGCCTCCTCGTGCCACGATCTCGACGTCCCGCGTCTCGCCCGCCGCGAATGCGGCCGAGGTGCCGGCCGGGATGTCCAGCCGGTGACCGTGCGCGGCCTCGCGGTCGAAGACGAGGGCGTTGTTGGTCTCCTCCAGCGGGAAGTGCGAGGAGACCCAGACCGTGCGCGGGCCCTGGTTGGTGACCGTCAGTGTCCGGCGCGGACGGTCGGGCGCCAGCTCGACGGCACCGTCGGCGGTCAGCACCGCGCCGGGGCCTGCGGGCTCGGCCGGGCCGAACGGTTCGGGGATGTGCACCAGTGAGGTGCCGTGCGGGAAGAGCGCCTCGACCTGGATGCTGGGTACCGCAGCGGCCACGCCCGGCAGCAGTCGGTCGCGGGGTACGACGCCCGGCGCCGCGGCGACGACCTCCTCCAGTGGCAGACCGTCCCAGGCCATCTCCAGCACCTCGTCACACACCAGTGCCGTCGCTTCGGTGGCGCCCAGCAGCGCACCGCGGGCCAGCCGCCTGCGGGCCAGCTCGGCAGCGGAGAACAGCAGCAGACGCTCCTGTTCGCGTGGTGTCAGATGCATTGGGCAATTCCCCTCAAGATCACGTCTGCCGTGGTCGGCGAATCCCGGGCGTGATCAGCAGAATGCCTGGTGAAACCGTACTTGAACAATGGTGGAATGCTTCGGGTTCGCCGCCGCATAATGGGCAGATGCACAATCCATCCGGATGGCCCACCGACCACCGCATGCACGCGCCCGTGCCACCGGTGCTCCGCACCCTCGCCCGGGACTGCCTCGACGACCTCGACACACTCGTCGAGCGCTACGTCGACGAGGTCGCCCGGCTGGACAACTACGAGGACGTCGTCGACCGGACGGACCTGCGCGACACCGGCCGCACCTGCTACGAAATGCTGCTCCGCCTCATCGGCGGCCTGCCCGTACCGGACGACCTGCTGCTCACCCCCGTACGGCTCGGCCGCCGCCGCGCCCACCAGGGCGTGCCGCTGGACCGGCTGCTGCAGGCGATCCGGATGGACTTCCGCGTGCTGTGGAACGCCTTCCTCGAACGCACACCGGCCCCGGCCATGCCCGAGCTGACCGAGGGCGCCGTACGGGTGTGGGAGGCCGTGGAGTACCACACCGTCCACGCCCACGCCGCCTACCTCGACGAGGTCGCCGTACTGGCCCGCGAGCGCGCACGCGAGAAGGCCACACTCATCGGCCGCCTGCTGTCGTCCGACGGCCGCGACCCCCAGCTGCTCGCCCAGACCGCAACCCTTTTGCAGGTGGACATCGCCTGCGACTTCGCCGTCGTCGTTGCGCCACCGGAGTCGCAGGCGCGACTGCGCGAGGTCATGGCCTCCCACACCACCGACCGCGGCACGCACCTGCAACAGCACCACGGCATGTTCGTCCTGATCACCGCGCTCCCGCCCGGCGCCGACGGGCCGCCCACAACAGCCTGGCTGGAGGGCGTACCGTGCGCCGTCGGCCCGGTCGCGCACGGCCTGGCGCAGGTACCCGACATGGTGCGGGTCACCGAGGCGATAGCCGCCGTGCTGGAACCGGCGACGTCCGGCCCGGTGACCCTCGCGGACTCCTGGATGCCCGTGGCCGTCGCCCGTCTGGGCCCGACCGCGGCCGTACTGGCCGACTCCGTCCTGGCCGGTCTGGAACCACTGCCCGCACACGAACGCGAGCGGCTCCTGGAGGCCGTCACCACCTACTGCGACACCGGCTCGGCGACCGCCGCGGCGCGTGAGCTGTACTGCCACCGCAACACCGTGCTGAACCGGCTGACGCGCTTCGCCGAACTCACCGGCTACCACCCCACGCGCCCCGCCGAGGCCGCCACGGTCCTCTTCGCCCTGCACTGCGCGCGGCCCGCGCGACGGCCCGGCCGCGTGACGGGCAGTACGCCGGCTTGACCTTGCACCGCGGTGCAAGGTGCAGCGTTGCCCGCATGACACACCCGCGCACGACACACCCGAACCACCGCCCGTGGACCGGTCCCGCCCGGATCGGTGCCCTCTACGACCTCGCCGTCGCACCGGTCTTCACCACTCCCTGGACCGCCCGGCTCGCCATCGACGGACTGCGTTCCGTACACACCGCCCTTGGCCTGCCCGGTCCCCCACCCGGTGACTACGGACCGGAACACCTGCTGTTCGTCACGTTCTTCGGCGTACTGGTGACGATGTGGGCGGTGGTCCGCCTGGTCCGCGGCGACGCCGTGACCACGGCCGCCGACGCCGCAGGCCGCATGGCCTTCGCCTTCCTGATGACGGTGGCGATGATCAACGGCGCGAGCACCGTGCTCACCGTGTTTCTCGCCGTCGAGATCGGCTTCCTGCTCGCACAGGGGCGGCAGCTGTTCCGGGCAAGGCAGCGGCACACACGTACGCTCCACGTCCGGGAGACTGTGTCCCGATGACGAAGACGACGATGACGCCCGCCGCAGCTGCCCGCGCCGCCGGCGTGCCGTTGAGCACCCTGCGCTACTACGAACGGCGTGGCTTCCTCACCCCCGCACGTGACCCGCACTCGGGCTACCGTCGCTTCTCACCGGACGACGTCCGCCGCGCCCGCTTCGTACAACGTGCCCAGCGGCTCGGCTTCGGCATGGGAGACGTCGCGGCGTTTCTGGCGCTCTCTCAGGAGGGCGTCGTCGCCTCCCCGCACCTGCGCACCGTCATCGACGCCAAACTCGCGGACCTCGACGCGCGCATCGCCGACCTCGTACGGATGCGTACGGCGCTGGCAAGCCTGGCCGACGGTGCAGCGGAGGGCGACTGCGCGTGCCCCGTCGAAGCAGCGCTGACCGATACGGGGGCGGAGGCAGGGTCTGTCGCACAACTACCGGAGAACTCCCCGAGCCCCGAACGGTCAGCATGTGCGCAGCCCGTAAGGTGAGGGTCGTGGCTGGTGAGAGCGATCTGCAGACGTTGCTGAGCGGGATGCGTCCGGAGCTGAATGCGGGCCACTACGTGTTCACCACGGTCGAGGGCGGGGTGCCTTCCGGCGTCTCCCCCGTGGCCACCGTCGCCGAGGACGAAGGTCTGACCCTCGTGGCGCGCCGGGAGGAAGCCGACGCGGCAGGGCTTGTGTACGAGTACGTGGCCGGCTGGATCACCTTGCGTGTGCACTCCGCGCTCGAAGCGGTCGGGCTGACCGCCGCGGTCTCGCGAGAGCTCGCCGACGCCGGACTGAACTGCAACGTCATCGCCGGATTCCACCACGACCACCTCTTCGTGCCGTACGAGCACGCCGAGCGGGCGATGGCGGTACTGGAGGACCTGGCGCGGCGCTCCAGGGCAGGCAACGGCTGAGCCGATGCTCCTCGGTCGCCCGGCAGTGGCCTCGGTCGCCCGGTGATGGCCTCGGTCGCCCGGCAGTGGCATGGGTGCGGCCATCGGCGGGGACCTCTCCGCCAGGTGGCGGATCTCCGCGAGTGTGCCGGTCGGACACTCGCGGCGGACCGAGACCCACGGCAGTCGGGTACAGCACACTGCCGTCATGGGTCACAGCAACCGGCCGGAGTCGGTGTCCTCGCAGACATTTCCGTCACGGCCGGAGAGCGTGGCCTCGGCTCGGCGGTTCGTTCGGAGTGCGCTGGAAGGCGTTGCCTCCGAGGTGGCGGAGAACGCCGCCCTGCTGGTCAGCGAGCTGGTGACCAACGCCGTCCTGCATGCGGCCACCGCGGTCGAGGTGTCGGTCCGGCTCCTCGACCACACGGTGCGAACGGAGGTCAGCGACCTCCGGCCACGCCGGGAGCTGGTGCCGCAGGGCCACTTCCCGCATGCCACTTCGGGGCGGGGCCTGAAGATGGCCGAGCAGCTCGCGTCCCGGTACGGCGTCGAAACCGGCGAGGACGCCAAGACGGTGTGGTGTGAACTGTGGCTCGACGGAGGGCAGCCACCGCCCTCCGGATGGCGAACCGCGGTACCGGCTGCTTCCTCCCCCACCCGTACGGTGACACTCGTCGACCTGCCGGGCGCGCTGTACGTCGCGTCCCAGCAGCACTGCCACTCCCTGCTGCGCGAACTCACCCTTGCCGCGGCCGCCGGAAAGAGCTTCGGCGTGCGCCCGGAAGACCTCGTCACCGCGCACGACACGAACAATGTGATCAGCGCCTGTGTGGCGGCCGAATGGGAACAGCAGCCCTCGGCCCCGAACTTCCACACCGTGCGACTGGCCTTCCCGGCCGATGCCGGGCCTGCCGTGCGCACCTTGCGCCGCGTGCTCGACACCGCCGAGGAGGCGGCCCGCGACGAGCGTCTCCTCACCCTGCCGGCACTCCCCCAGATCCGTGCGTTGAGCCATTGGCTGCTCGATGAGCTGGCCGGCCAGCTCGCCGGCGGCCCACCCACCGCGTGGACCGTGATGCCCCGCGAGCCGAGCGCAAGCCCGTTGGAGCCGGCGCCCTGGGACGCCGGTCATGCGACGGCCGGCAGCACTCCGACCATCGCCGCCGACGACGACAACCGGATCATCGCCGCGAACGGCCCCGCCGCGGACATGCTCGGCTGGCAGGCCGACGAACTCATCGGCCGGCGGCTCACGGACCTCATCCCGGACCACCTGCGGAAGCGTCACGTGGCGGCGTTCGCCTCCCTGCTGCTCACCGGTCGGCCCCGCATCCTGGGACGCTCGGTACCACTGCCCGCACTGCACCGGGACGGCCGGCTGGTCCCCGTGCGGCTGTTCATCCAGACGCAGGAGACGGCCGACGGCCGCCCCGTGTTCGTCGCCCAGCTCACGCCCCGGACGGTGCTCCCGCCCCCTTCGCCGTACGTCCCCGAAGAGGACCGGGACGAAGCGGCGCAGGCCGCGACCGGGACGCGGGAGCAGGGCGAGCCGCAGGAGCGGGAGCAGGTCAGCGAGCAGGAGCGGGGCGGACCGAGGGAATCGGGTGCGCCGGAGGCGCCTGCGCTGCCGGACACACCGGAGCATGTCACAGAGCGGAGTGACAGCAAGGCCGGCGGTTCGGTGCTGGAGCGGCAACTCCTGCTCCTGGCCGACATCAGGGACGCGCTGAGCGGCACCACCGACCTCAAAGAGGGACTGCAACGCGTGTGCGGGATCCTCAGCCGGCAACTGGCCGGCTGGTGCGTGGTGGACCTGCTCGACGAGTCCGGCCAGCTGGAGCGCGTGTGCGTCACCCACCGCGGCCCCGAGTCACTGCCCACCGAGGTGAGTACGGGCAGGCTGCCGGCACTGTCCGAGAGCGCTCGGGGCCCGCTGGGCCGGGTGCTGCGCGGTGCCGGGCCACTGCTGCTCAGCGAGACTCCGCCGCCGCACCAGAGCGGCACTCTCCTGGACACCCACTACGTCGAATTGTTCGAGCGAATGGCAGCGCGAAGCGCCGTCGTCGCACCGTTGCGGGCGCGTGGCGCGGTCTTCGGCGCTCTCACACTGGCGCGTACCCGCGAGGAGCAGCCGTTCACCGAAGCGGACCTTCCCCAGGTCGACGCGCTGGTCCGGAACCTCGCCCTGGGCGTGGAACACGCCCGCCTCTATCAGGAGTCACGGCAGATCGCCCAGCGCCTCCAACGCTCCCTGCTGCCCGTCCTGCCGGACCTCCCGCACCTGGAGATGGCGGCCCGCTACGCGCCCTCCTCCACCGCCGCGCAGGTCGGCGGCGACTGGTACGACAGCTTCGTCGTACCCAACGGACAGACCGCTGTCGTCATCGGTGACGTGTCCGGGCACGACCTGGAGGCAGCCGTCGCCATGAGTCAGCTGCGCAGCATGCTTCGCGGCATCGCCGTCGACCGGCAGGAGCCGCCGCAGGAAGTGCTGCGCCGCCTGGACATGGCGAATCACAGCCTCGACCGGGAAGCGACCGCCACGTGTGTCTACGGCCTCGTCGAGGGTCCCGAGAGCGGGCCGTGGACGCTCAGACACTCCTCGGCCGGCCACCTGCCACCGCTGCTCACCACCGGAGAGGGCGACACATCCTACCTTGAGGGAGGCATGGGGCTGCTGCTCGGCATGGACCCAAACATGCCCCGTCCCGGTGCCGAGGATCCCCTTCCTGCCCACTCGACCGTGCTGCTGTACACCGACGGGCTCATCGAACGCCGCGACGAGTCGCTCGACGTCTCCATGGCCAGGCTCCGCCGGCACACTGCGCCGTTGGCCCGCGAACCCCTCGATGTCTTCTGCGACGAACTGCTCATCGGCCTGAGCGCCGACAGCGCCGACGACATTGCCTTGCTCGCGGTCCGGCCGGTCCCGGCCCCTGACTGTTGATTCCTGATCGCTTGCCGCTTGCCGCTTGTTGCTGCCGACCATTCACCCGCTGCGGGGGATGCCGAGCCGACCGGGACGGCGGCTGAATGGAGGGCGGAGACCGCACAGGCTCTGGGACCCGGGCGGGCGTAGGGGGCGGCGGAGATGGCTGTTGTGTCTGCGGTCTCGGCCATACGCCGTTCGCTGCCCCGCATACGCCGTCTCGTACGCCGTCTCGCCGAACAGTTGAGGAGCGTCAGCGTCCTCGATCTGTCGACCCGGCTCGCGGCACAGGTGTTCCTGACCGCACTGCCCATGCTCTTCGTCATCGCGGCCTACTCCCCGCCGGAGGTGCGGGAGCAGCTGCGAACGACGCTGCGTGACGTACTCGGCATCGAGGGTGTCGTTCTGGGGCAGGTCGAACAGGTCTATGCGGGCAGCGAGCGCGGCTCGGGTGTGTGGGGAGTGGTGGGTGCGCTGCTGACGCTGGTCTCCGCCACGGCGCTCAGCCGGGTGCTTCAGCGACTGTGCGAGCGCTCTTGGCACCTGCCGCACACGTCCATACGGAGCGCGGTGTGGCGGTGGTTCCTGTGGTTGCTCGTGTGGAGTGCCGCATTGGTGTTCCAGGGTGTGCTGCGCAATGGGTTCGGTACAGGTGCGTTGCTGGGATTCCCCCTTCAAGTCGCCGCGGCGATGGGGTTGTGGTGGTGGACCCAGCATCTCCTGCTGGCGGGCCGCGTCGGCTGGCTGCCGCTCCTGCCCGGTGCGCTGCTCACCGGCGCAGGAACGTCGGTGTTCGCCGCCACGTCGAGCTTGTGGATGCCGGGTACGCTGCGGCGAAGCGTGGACCAGTTCGGACTGCTCGGGTCGGTCTTCACCCTCCTGTCCTGGCTGATCCTCTTCTGCACCACGGTGGTGGCCGGCATCGCCATCGGCTACCTGGTGGCCCATGAACGGTCGGTCGGACAGCGGCTCGGCCTTCCGGTGACGGCGATGGACGACCACGAACAATTGCCTCCCTCCGGCCGATGAGCCGAGAGCGCTCGACGAAGGCCGATGAGCGGGGCGGCCTCCGCTGCCGCCGGGGCGTGGTGGCCTCACCCACGTGAGGTGATGCGTCCGCCGGATCGCTGACCGGAAGAATGGGCGACACAGCACGACACAGCGCAACACGGCATGGCCGCGGTGGAGGTGATGCCATGGGCGGGACCGAGCAGGCGAAAGGGCCGCGGGGCGGCGCCGGGTTCGAGATCCGCATTCGCGGCACGGTCGGCGAGGCCTTCAGGGAAGCCTTCGGCGACCTGACGGTCACCCGGCACCATGCTGAGACGGTGCTGCGCGGTACGCGCCTCGACCAGGCCGCGCTCTACGGCATCCTCGACCGGATCCAGGCGCTGGGCCTCGAACTCATGGAAGTACGCCGCCTTCCGCCGACCGAGGAGCCGGGAGCGGCTTCGGGCGGCGGGTGAGCATGGTTATGAGCTGGTGGTGTGGCCGGATGCCGTCACAACAGTTCCCACTCGCGTGCGCGTCGGACCGCTGCCGAGCGCCGGGTCACGTCCAGCTTCCGGTACACGCTCTTGAGGTGCGTCTTGACCGTGTTCACCGACAGATACATCTCGGCGGCGATCTCCTCGGTGGTCATGGTCCGCGCCAGGTATTCCAGCACGTCGCGCTCCCGCCCACTGAGCACTTGGCACTTCGCCGCACCCCGGCTCCCGGCGGACTCCGACGGGGCCCTGCCGGGCTCGACCGCAACGGGCGTACGACGGGGAGTACCCGCCGGCCTCGGCAGCCCGTGCGCGGCGGTGCACGCCAGCCGTACCGCGCGCTCCAGCCCCTCGGTGGGCCACGGGCCCGCCACCGCCGCGCAGAGGTCGCGCACCGCCTCGGCCGTGGGAGCGGCACCGTACTCGCACATGTCTGCCGTCTCGCCTGCCAGCCGGCGCAGGGCGGCAACGGGAGGATCGTACGGCGGCATGCACAACACCGCGTCGACGCGGTTGAGTTCGTGCCGGGCAGCCGCGGGCTCGCCGCGCGCGAGGTGGGACCAGGCACGCACCACGTGAAGTGCGGCCCGGGAACGGTCCGCCGGGGCCCACCCCCGCACCTCTGGGCGTTGCGCGCTCGCGGCCAGCTCGGCGGCGGACCGCGTCCGTCCGCGCACCGTGGCCAGCAGGGCAAGGTCGATGAGGCAGTCGCGCCGCAGCGGACTGTTCTCGTGCGGGCCGATGGCCTTCAACGCCGCGAGCAGTGACTGCTCCGCCCGCTTCAGCCGACCGCAGCGCAGTTCGGCACCGCCACGTACCAAGTGTGTGAAGGCCCGCAGTTCCGGCCGGTGCTCGATGGCTTCCCCCGGAAGCCCGGCACACAACTCATCGACCTCGGCCGCCGCAGCCAGCGCCCACGAAGACTCGACGGGGCACTCCCCCACCACGGCCGCTGTGGCTGCCCTGGCCGCCATACGGATCACGCTTCCCGTCAGACGAGTGGTGACGGGAACCGCCTTCCGGACTCCGTACGGCAGCCCGGCAATCACCGCGTCGGCATTCCGCAGCGCTTCGTAACACCCCTCAACATCCCTCTGCGCGAGCGCCACCGCAGCCGCCAGCAACAGCACTTCGCACCCTCGCGCACCGTCCGCGTCCGTGTCAGGGACCAAACCCCTTGCTGTGGCCGTTTCCGTGGCCGTAGCCGCGCTCTGCGAGAGGCGTCGGAGCAGGTCCTCGGGCAGTGCCTCGCCGGTGAGCTCGAGGATTCGTCCGACCGCCAGCCGCTCGACCGCCACCTGGGCGACGTACGCCGGATCGCCGGCGGCCAGGGCATGCCCCAGCGCCTCGGGCAGCAGGTCATGCCCACCCAGCCAGTCGGCGGCCCGCCGATGGAGCCGCGCGACCCGTTCCGGAGCTTCGTATCGCAGTCGCAGCAGGAGCACATCACGGAACATCCGGTGGTACCGGTACCACCCCTCCCCCAACGGATGCAGGAAGGAGTTCTGGCGTACCAGCACGGCGAACCGGCCATCGGCGTCCGCTCCGGCGACGGCGGCCGCCAGCTCCGCGTTCACCCGCTCCAGGATGCTCGTGACCAGCATCAGATGACGCATGGGGGCGGCTTGGACATCGAGGACTTCCTCGGCCAGATAGCTGACGACCGCCTCCTCGTCGCCGGCGAAGCGCCGCACGAACGCTGCCGGGTCCCGGTGTCCGGCCATGGACATGGCCGCCAACCGCAGCCCCGCCGCCCAGCCCTCCGTACGCCGGGCGAGGCGCCGCACCGCCGAACCGGTGAGGGTGACATCGTGCTGAGCGAGCAGAGTCACCGTCTCCTTCTCGGTGAACGCCAGGTCGTCGGTGCGTAGTTCGGTCAGTTCACCGGCGAGGCGACGGCGGTGGAGGTGCAGCGGCGGGTCCCTGCGCGCGACCACGATCAGCCGCACCATGGGGAACGCGTGCCTGAGCAGGAGTGTCACGTCTTCCGCCGCCGCCGAGCCCGGCGCCGGCTCGAAATCGTCCAGCACGATCACCACGGGCTCGGTGCGCCGCGCCAGGCCCTCCGCCACCCGGGCAGGCCAGGGGCGTCCGCCGGTAGCGCCGGAGGGCGACGCGGTGGCATCGCCGCCTGCGTACACGGGGTCCACGCCGACCTCCCGCAACTTGGCTACCACGCGCGGCCAGAAGACACCCGGCACCTCCTTCCCGCCGTCGCAGGTGACCCACACCACCGGACCCGGCAGGGCCGAGGTGTGCGCCCACTCGGTGACCAGCGCGGTCTTGCCGGCGCCCGGCGGGCCCACCACCACCGTCAGGGGCCCGAGCACCCCACGGGCGAGGCGGGACACCAGGTGGGGCCTGGGTATGAGCCACTCGGGCAGCGGAGGAAAGGAAGGAGCACTTGCAGACTCACCCGTGGACTCGGCCATCGCGGCACCTCACTCTCACGGCAGCGAAGCGGTACGCGGATTCGTGACAGTACGCGGTTCCTGACGGCCACGGCCACCACAACGGCCGCGCCCTCTACGACTGTTCTCCCAAAGGGATCAGGGAATCAGCATGTACTCCGCGGTGCTCGAACCGAACCGTCGAACGCGTCGAACCCCACTATCGTGAGGCGCAGTGGGCAGTGAGCAGTGGGCGGTGCGGAAGGCGATGTGATGAGGACGCGGACCCTGAGGTTCGGCTTGTATGCGGAGGGGGAGGGGGTGGCGTGGGTCAGGGGGATTGTCGATGATGCTGTGGCCGCCCGGAGCGCTCGGGTCGTTGAGGTGATCGTCGCGCACACCGTCTTCGGGAGCGGGATGGCGAGCGCTGAGGCCTACGACTTTCTGGCGGAGCAGTGGGGCTGGGAACACCCTGGTCAGGACAGTGGCGCGCGAGAGCCGGTCGAGCTGAGCGTCCGTTTGGTGTGTTCCCTGCGGACGTGGCGAGCGATTCGCAAGACCGTGGTCAGGTCCTTGTGTCCAGGGGGTATGACGGCCCATGTGTGTCGTGTGCCTTGGATGGCGGCCTGAGACCAAACCGTTCGGGCGGGTGGTGGGGGCGAGGGCGAGACGCTCTCGCCGGCCCGTGCGTCGAAGAGCACCCTCTCCCCCACCACCCGATGTCATCCGTTCAGGATGCGGCGCAGCCAGCGGACGCGGGCGTGGCGGGCGTCGCGGGAGATCGTGGCCTCGGGGGCCAGCTGGTCGAAGCCGTGGAAGCCGCCCGGCCAGATGTGCAGTTCGGCATCGCCGCCCGCCTGCCAGATGCGGGTGGCGTACGTGACGGCCTCGTCGCGGAAGGTCTCGGCCGCGCCCGCGTCGATGTACGCGGGCGCCAGCCCCGACAGGTCCGTAGCGCGGGCGGGTGCCGCGTACGCCGGTACGTCCGCGGTCCCGCTCGCCGTGCCCAGCAGCGCAGCCCAGCCGACGCCGTTGTCGTGGCGGTCCCACAGTCCATGTCCCGCCATCTGCCGGGCGGAGACCGTGTCGTTGCGGTCGTCGAGCATGGGGCACATCGCCAGTTGGCCGAGGATACGGGGGCCGTTGCGGTCGCGTGTCATCAGCGCCAGCGCGGCGGTGAGGCCGCCACCCGCACTGCCGCCGGCGACGACGATGCGCGCCGGATCGCCACCGAGCTGCGTGGCATTCTCGGCGACCCACCGCAGACCCGCATAACAGTCCTCGACGCCTGACGGGTAGGGGTGTTCGGGCGCGAGGCGGTACGCGACGGAGACGACGACGAGCCCCAGCGGCTCCGCCCATTCGCGCAGGATCACGTCCAGGCCGGCACGGTTGCTGCCGCTGATCATCCCACCGCCGTGCACGTGGTAGACCACCGGTGCGTCCGCCGCCAGCCCGGCCGGACGTGCGACGAGGAGGGAGACCTCCGGGGCCCCGGCGGGACCGGGCACACTCCTCTCGTACACCTCGAAGGCTCCGTCGGCGCGCAGCTCATCCAGGGTGGGGTCCGGGACAATCTCGGCCAGCCGCTTCCGCCATTGGGGAACCATGGCGGGATCCGACGGGAACGCGTCCCTCAAGTCGTCCATGCCGCTCAGTACGGCGGCCAGTTCAGGGGCGAAGCGCACCGGGCGGAGTTCCGCCGACCCGCTCGCCCCGTTCCCCTCGCTCGCCTCGCTCCGCACGGACGACGGTGTGTTGCTCATGTACGTGTCTCCTGTGTCTTCCCGCAGGGTTTCTCGTGCGTCTTTTCGTGTGTCTTCGCGCGTGTCTTTGCGTGTGACTTCTCGTCGGTCTCCTCGTCGGTCTTCTCGAAACCGACGAGAAGGGGTACGGGCTCAGTCGGTCGGCGGCGATTCCAGGGCGGCACGGACCTCGTCCTCGCTGGTCTCCCGCAGTTCTTCCTCGACCAGCAGCCAGCGGGTGATGCCGGCCGCCTCCAGGAACGGCAGGTCGTGGCTGGCGATCACCAGGGCACCTTCGAACGACTCAAGAGCGCTGGTCAGCTGCCGTACGCTCGCCACATCGAGGTTGTTGGTCGGCTCGTCCAGCAGGAGAAGCTGCGGAGCCGGTGCGGCGAGCATGGTCGCCGCGAGGGCGGCCCGGAAGCGCTCGCCGCCCGACAGGGTGCCCGCCTGCTGTTCAGCACGCGCACCCTTGAACAGGAAGCGGGCGAGCTGCGAGCGGATGTGGTTGTCGGTGACGTCCGGAGCGGTGCGGGCCACGTTCTCGGCGACGCTCAACTCGTCGTCCAGCACGTCCAGGCGCTGCGGCAGGAACCGCAGTGGTACGTGTGCCGCGGCCGTACCGGACAGTGGGGCGAGCTCACCCGTGAGGGTACGCAGGAGTGTTGTCTTTCCCGCTCCGTTGCGGCCGACCAGTGCGACGCGCTCGGGCCCCTGCACATCGAGGGTGGCGGCGCGCAGCCTGCCGAAGGAGGGTTGCAGTTCGTGCAGGCTCAGGACGGTGCGGCCGGCCGGTACCGCGGTGTGGGGCAGGCTCACCCGGATCTCGGCATCGTCCCGGATCGCGTCCGCGGCCGCTTCGCGACGCTCGCGCGCTTCCTGTAGGCGTTCTTCGTGCAGGCCGCGCAGCTTGTCGCCGGACTCCTGCGCCGACCGCTTGCGTTCGCCGGCGACGATCCTCGGAGCGCGGCGCTGGGCGTCCAGCTTCTTGCTCTGCCGCTGCCGGCGGGCCACCTTGATGCGGGTCTCTTCCAGTTCGCGCTGCTGTCGGCGTACGTCGGCCTCGGCCGCCCGCAGTGTGCGGCCCGCAGCCTCCTGTTGTGTGGTCAGTGCCTCCTGGTACGCGGACCATCCGCCTCCGTACCAACTCACCGACCCCGACCGCAGCTCGGCGGTACGGTCCACCCGTTCCAGCAGGTCACGGTCGTGGCTGACGACGATCAGGGTCCCGGACCGCCAGGAGTCCACCGCCTCGTACAGACGGCGGCGCGCGAACAGGTCGAGGTTGTTGGTCGGTTCGTCGAGGAGCAGGACGTCGGGGCGTTCCAACAACAGCGCCGCCAGGCGCAGCAGTACGGTCTCGCCGCCGGACATCTCGCCCACGGTGCGGTCGAGCCCGAGGTCGCCGAGACCGAGGGAGCCCAGTGTGGCCAGGGCTCGCTCTTCGACGTCCCAGTCGTCTCCGAGCGTTTCGAAGTGTTCCTCGGCCACCTCTCCCGCCTCGATGGCCCGCAGGGCGGTGCGGCGTTCGGCGATGCCCAGCGCCTGGTCGACGCGGAGCGAGGTGTCCAGGGTGATGTTCTGCGGAAGGTAGGCAAGGCGGCCGCCGACGGTCACCGCTCCCCGGGCGGGTTGCAGGTCGCCGGACAGCAGGCGGAGGAGAGTGGACTTGCCGGTGCCGTTGGCACCGACGAGGCCCGTGCGGCCCTTGCCGACGGTGAAGGAGAGCCCGTCGAAGACGGTGGTGCCGTCCGGCCACTGGAAGGACAGGGCGGAGCAGGTCACAGAAGCCTGGGGCGTCGGTCCTGACATGGTGTTCTCGCAGTCGTACGCGGTGGATGGGGACTACGTGTGCGAACACCACGCGGCGACCGGACCGGCGGAAAAAGGGGGGTGCAGCTCTCCGAAGGGCGAGGGACAGCTCAGGCACCGAGGTCGCATGCACGCGGGGGTCACGGACGGCAGAATGGCCGGATACGACGTGACGGGCGTACGGCCGATGCCGTACCGCGTGATGATCGCGAACCTCAGATGCGCAACGTCCACCTCTATCGGAGACAACAGGACTCTAGGACTGTACCTCATAGCTGTGAGTGACCGGCCGGCTGCGGCTACCGGCGTGGATACCGGAGAGGCCGGGGGTCGCGGACATCGGAAAAGCCGGCCCGACGTCCTCGACGCCGAGCCGGCCTTCCGATGTCTCGTTCTCCGCGAGTTCTCAGCGAGTTCTCCGCGAGTGCTCGGCGAGCGTGCCAAGCCCTCGCGGAGAGCATTGGCACCTCGCCGAGAGCGAGGGTCAGTCCGTGCCGAACTCCATCGCGGCGCGGTCCAGCGCCTCGTCTTCGCTGGAGACCTCACCGCGGGAGGCGATGGCCTCGGCGCCGCCCTCCGGCATGGTGCCGATCAGCCCGGTCGCGGCCGCCTGAGCAGCGCCGATGGCGGGGCTGCCGGTGCCGATCAGGCCGATACCCGCGTACTGCTCCAGCTTGGCGCGCGAGTCGGCGATGTCGAGGTTACGCATCGTGAGCTGGCCGATCCGGTCCACCGGGCCGAAGGCCGAGTCCTCGGTGCGCTCCATGGACAGCTTGTCCGGGTGGTAGCTGAACGCCGGGCCCGTGGTGTCGAGGATCGAGTAGTCCTCACCGCGCCGCAGCCGCAGCGTCACCTCACCGGTGATGGCCGCGCCGACCCAGCGCTGCAGCGACTCGCGCACCATCAGCGCCTGCGGGTCGAGCCAGCGGCCCTCGTACATCAGGCGGCCGAGGCGCCGGCCCTCGTTGTGGTACTGGGCGAGGGTGTCCTCGTTGTGGATCGCGTTGACCAGGCGCTCGTAGGCGACGTGCAGGAGGGCCATGCCGGGCGCCTCGTAGATGCCGCGGCTCTTGGCCTCGATGATCCGGTTCTCGATCTGGTCCGACATGCCCATGCCGTGGCGGCCGCCGATGGCGTTGGCCTCCATCACCAGGTCGACGGCGGAGGCGAACTCCTTGCCGTTGATGCTGACCGGGCGGCCCTGCTCGAAGCCGATCGTGACGTCCTCGGCGGCGATCTCGACCTCGGGGTCCCAGAACCGCACGCCCATGATGGGCTCAACGGTCTCCACGCCCGTGTCCAGGTGCTCCAGCGTCTTCGCCTCGTGGGTGGCGCCCCAGATATTGGCGTCGGTGGAGTACGCCTTCTCCGTGCTGTCCCGGTAAGGCAGGTCGTGGGCGAGCAGCCACTCCGACATCTCCTTGCGGCCGCCGAGCTCGGTCACGAAGTTCGCGTCCAGCCACGGCTTGTAGATCCGCAGGTTCGGGTTGGCGAGCAGGCCGTAGCGGTAGAACCGCTCGATGTCGTTGCCCTTGAAGGTCGAGCCGTCGCCCCAGATCTGGACGTTGTCCTCCAGCATCGCCCGGACCAGCAGGGTGCCGGTGACGGCACGGCCCAGCGGCGTGGTGTTGAAGTAAGCACGCCCGCCCGAGCGGATGTGGAACGCGCCGCAGGTGAGCGCCGCCAGGCCCTCCTCGACCAGCGCCTCGCGGCAGTCCACCAGGCGCGCGATCTCGGCACCGTAGGTCTTCGCACGGCCGGGCACCGAGGCAATGTCGGGCTCGTCGTACTGGCCGATGTCGGCGGTGTAGGTGCAGGGGATCGCACCCTTGTCGCGCATCCACGCGACCGCGACGGAGGTGTCGAGGCCGCCCGAGAAGGCGATGCCGACGCGCTCGCCGGCGGGGAGGGAGGTGAGGACCTTAGACATAGGAAGAGTATGCACGATTACGCATTTCCATGCAAAGGCAGGTCCGGGTGTCCGGGTTTTACGTCCCCGAGGGGCGCGAGGCGCGGCCGGGCCCCTGGGTCAGTGCAGCAGCTTCAGTCCGACCACGCCGCCGATGATCAGCAGCAGGCAGACCAGGCGCGCTGCCGTCGCGGGGTCGCCGAGCGCGACCATCCCGTAGACGGCGGTTCCCACGGCGCCGATGCCCACCCACACGCCGTAAGCAGTACCGAGCGGAATGTGATTCACCGCGTACGACAGTCCGCCCATGCTGAGCGCGAGCGCGCCGAGGAAGAGGAGGGAGGGCCACAGCCGGGAGAAGTTCTTGGACGCCTCAAGGGCTGTCGCCCAGACCGTCTCCAGGACGCCCGACACGATGAGTACCACCCAGGCCATGGACCGCTCCGTTCTCCCCGCTGCCCGCGAATGATCAACATCGTCCAGTTCACCACTGCGCGCCGCCGCCCGCGATCGCAAGGCGCGCTACTCCCCCGCCACACACGCGCACCGGAGTACAGTCGGCACGTAAGCGAAGCTCCTGATCAGCGGAAATTCTCATCGTCGGCTACTCGGCCACTCGGCAGCGTGTCGCCGCCGGTGCCGCGCCTCTTACACGGAGCCGTTCATGACCACACCGCGGGACTTGTTGATCGTCGCCTTCGACGTGGCTTCCGGCCATCCGGTGGATCCGGGCGACCTGTCGCTCGCCCTCGCGGGGGCCGAGTTGATCGACCTGCTCGGCGCCGAGATGCTCGTACTGGACGGCGAGCGCATCGTCCCGAGCAGCGCGGGACACCTGGCAGACCGTCAGCTCGACGAGGCCGCTTCGCTGCTCGTCCGCCAGATGCCCTACGAGTCGGTCGACGACTGGCTGTGGCGCCGGGGCCGTGGCCTGTCAGCGGCCTATATGGCCGCCCTGGCCGAGCTGGCCATGGAGAGCCCCGAAGGGACCGCGGAACCCGGAGGCCCGGAGGGAACGGGAGGCTCGGAGGGAGCGGGAGGAACGATAGGAACCGGGGCGGCGGGAGTGCCGGAGGGTGCCACTCGGCATCGCCGCCGCTGGCTCCCCTTCCGGCACCGTCGGTCGGAGCTGGCTGCCGACTCGCCCGCTCGCCGCCACGCAGCCGATCGCCTGGCGTCCGGCGAGCCCGTCCTCGCCGCCCTCGCGGCCGCTGCCGGGGTGCACGATGCACCGGTCCCGGCGGACGACTCCCCGAGTTTTGACAACGAAGCGATCGTGACCGTACTCGCGGCCGTCAACGGGGCAGTGACGGAACTGGAAGCCGTACGGCAGCGCCGCACCATCGAAGCAGCGGCCTTCGACAACATCTGGCGAGGCCAATAGAGGACAGAGGCCGATAGGAGCCAGTAGGGGCCGGGAGAGATCTGGAGAGGCCGGGAGAGGTCAGGAGACCGATCCCCGGGTTGGCGCAAAAAGGAGGAACTGGCCTATCGGCCACTTGCGTCGAGGACCTCACTCAACGAACAGTAGTTCTAAGACGGTCGCTCAACTCCGCCCTCCTGGGGGGAAATCTGCCGGTCAGCACCGTTTTCCTACCGGGCGGTCTGCCCAGTTTACGCGGCACTTACGCGTGACCTTTCCCCTATTGGATCAATGTGCGGTGGCGCATAATATGCGGTCTGTTGATCACACTGGGTGCCCGCGAAGCACCCCGGGGGAGTGACCGAACCGCCTCAGGAGGGCCCGCCAGATGAGTCCGCTGATAGACCCACCGGCCAGCACCCCGACCCCCGAAATACCCCCGCTCTACGCCCCGATTCCGCCCGCCGTCCACCCTCGCCACACGGCCATCGACGCACGGACCGCCGCCTGGGCACGCCAATTCGGGGCCGGCACCCGGCTGAGCGAGCGGCTCGCCGAACAGGACATCGGGGTCTTCGCCGCACGCATCCTCCCGGCCGGTCGTGAGGACGTGGCGCAACTCCTGGGCGATTTCGTGCTGTGGCTGTTCCTGGTGGACGACGGCGTCATCGAGGAGGGAGAGCTCGGCAAGGCGCCGGGCGCGCTCACCGCCGCCCTGCAGCGCCTGTTGTGGGTGGCCGAGAACCCGGAAGCGGATCTGCTGGCCGATGACCCGCTGGCCGCAGGGCTGCGGGACCTGCGGTCCAGGGTGGCGCAGCACGGCACGGCGGGGCAGCTCGCACTGTGGGTCAACGCACTGCGGGAGTACGCCCTGTCGGTGGCCTGGGAGGCCGGGCACCGCGCGGCCGGCAGCGTGCCCGACCTGGAGGACTACACGCTGATGCGGCTGTACGACGGCGCCACCACCGTCGTACTGCCACTGCTCGAAATGGGCTACGGGTACGAGCTGTCACCCCAGGAGCGGGCGCACCCCGCGGTCCGCGCCGCGGCCCAGATGGCCTCCTTCATCATCACCTGGGACAACGACCTCCTCTCGGCGCACAAGGAAGTGCAGGAAGCCGGGCAGACCGGGGGCTACTACCTCAACGTGCTCCGGGTACTGACGCAGCATCACGGCCTGTCCCCCACGCAGGCCGTCACCGAGGCCATCGCCCAGCGCGACCGCGTGATGGTGCACTTCCAGCGCGTGTGCACCGCCCTGGCCTCCCAGTCCGGCCCGCAGCTGCGGCAGTACCTCGACAGCCTGGGGCACTTCGTACGCGCCTCGCTGGACTGGGGCATCAGCAGCCACCGTTACACCACACCGCACGATCCGGCGGCGCTGCCCCATACGTTCGCGTCGATGCCCACCGACGCGCGGGCGGAACCGCTGGACATCAACGCCACCTCCTGGTGGTGGGACCCGCACCGCCTCCGCCTCAGCCCCTCCGCACGCCGCAACCGGCACCTCGCCGACCACGGCGCGTTGCTGGCGGCTCCGGCGTAGCGGCCGGTGCGAGCCCCGGCAGAGGCAGCCGGCCCGGGGAAAATTGCGTCGATTGACGAGCGCGTCTTTGGCAGGGTCGTGGACGCCCTGCCAAAGACGGCAAGGGAATGTCGACGACAAGGAATGTCCATGCCCCGCGCCGTGACGTTGATCCGCTCCGCCGCCCTGTCCGACGTTGCCGAGTACGCCTACGCGGCCACCGCTCCCGCCGAGTCCCGGCTGATCTTCCTCGCCGGAGCCTGCCCGCTGAACGAGGACGGCTCCACGGCGGCCATCGGGGACTACGCAGGCCAGGCGGCCAAGGCCGTGGAAAACATGCGAACCGCCCTGGCGGACTCCGGCGCCGCGCTGGACGACGTCATCAGCACGCGCGTGCTCGTCGCCTCCCACCGGCAGGAAGACCTCGTGACGGCGTGGGAGGTGGTGCGGGACGCGTTCGGCGAGCACGACGTTCCCAGTACGTTGATGGGCGTCACCGTACTCGGCTACAGGGATCAGCTCGTAGAGATCGAGGCCGTCGCCGCCGTGCTCGATTCCTGAGCCGGGAAGTACGGCTCCGATCCGACCAGTTCGCGACTGGCCTCCCAGAGGCGGGCTGCCACCGCAGTGTCCGCGTAGTGGCCCTGGACGGGTGCGAGCCGGGGGCGGCCGCGCAGGCCGAACACTCTCGGCTCCCACAGCTGCCCTCCCCTCACCTCCGGGTCGAGGACGGCACGCACCATGGGCCACGCACCGGCGTCCTTGCCTTGGACCAGCAGGCCGGCGGGCAGGCCGCGCAGCCGGTCGCCGGCGCTCCTCTCGTGCACCGGCGGGCGTGAGGGCGTCAGGGAGTCGAGCGCACCGCCCGGATGTGCCACCACACTCAGTACCGTGCTGCCGGCCGCCCGCAGCCGCCGGTCGAGCTCGAAGGCGAAGTACATCTGGGCCAGCTTCGACCGCCCATAGGTGCGTTTCGGCCGGTAGTCCCGAGTGGACTGCAAGTCCTCCAGGTCCAGCCGCTCCGACCTGGCCGCGAAGCTGCCGACGGTTACGATGCGGCCCGCCGGCGCGGCCGACAGCAGCGATGCCAGCCATCCGGTCAGGGCGAAGTGACCGAGGTTTGATGCCGAACATGAACTCGTGACCGTCCTCGGTGACCTGCCGCGGCGGGTCGTCGAGCGCCACTCCGGCATTGAGCACCACCGCGTCCAGGCGATCCAGCTCCAGCGCTTCGGCAGAGCTGCGCAGGGACGTCAACTCGGCCAGGTCCAGACGGAGATGGCGCAGCCGGGCACCGGGCACGCGGGCGCGAATCGAGTCCATTGCGGCCCGGGCCTTGTCCGTGTTCCGGCTGCCGAGGACGACCGTGGCCCCCGCTCCGGCGAGCTGCTCCGCGACGAAATACCCGATGCCCGCATTACCCCCGGTGACGAGGATGTTGCGCCCTTCCGCCCGCGGGAGTCGATGGACGTCCCACTGCTGGGACTTGGATGGGGATACGGACGGCATATGGCGACTCCTCGCGTGCGGGACTGCGGAGTGGGAAAGCGATGGAAGGAAGGGCCAGCAAGATCTGCTCTGAACATCGCAGTCGTCGCCGACAGATCCCCTACAGCGCGGTGCCCCCGCCGATAGGCCGCCGATACCGCACCGCAGCCCCGGGGACGGCATGCCCCGCTTCGGTGGCGTGTCAGTGCGGCCAGTCCGGGGCGGGGTCCTCGTCCAGGAGAGGGCGGATGGCGCCCAGTACGGCGCCGATGCATACGTCGCGCAGTTCGGCGCGGGTACAGGTCTCCTCCGTGAGCCAGTCCACGCACAGCACCTGAACGAACACCAGCCAGCTCTTCAGTACGCCCGACACCGCCGCTCGGGTGTGGTCATCGGTGAGCGCGAGCGCGCCGAGCAACCGCTCCCGCAGGGCGTCGAGTTCGTCGGCGATGATCGTCTGGATCAGGCGGTCGCCGGCCAGCACCCGGTTCGCCGCGAGCACGGTGTTGCGGTTCTCGGCGAAGTACGCGATATGGGCGTCCAGGCCTTCGGTGAGCTGCTCGACCAGGGAGTCGGCCGGGTCGAGCCGGGTCTTGGCGAGCAGCTGCGCGGCCACCTGTTGGTAGAGCGCGGCGAAAAGGTCCCGCTTGCTCGGGAAGTGGCGGTAGAGCAGCGCGCGGGAGACGCCGGCGCGCTCGGCGACATCCTCCATCAGCACTTCGTCGTACGGCTGCGCGGCGAAAAGCTGGGCGGCGACGGCGAGGAGCTGGGCACGGCGGTCGGCTGGGCTGAGGCGCTGACGAGAAGACACAGCCGCATGTTAGTTGACACGCGTCTACTAGTGAGCCATAGCTTAGTAGACACGTGTCAACCAGACGCGACCGACGGCCGGACGCGACCGACGGCCAGACACAACCGAAGGCGGGAGAAGGGGCGGAACATGACCAGAGGCAAGGCGCTTCGCGGGCTCGTGCTGGTGATGGGGTACGCCTGCGTGGCGATCGGACTGTTCCACGTACTGCTCGGCAACGCGTCGATCCCGGGCGCGGGCTCGGCCGGCCCGACGATCGACAGCCTCGGACGGTTCTTCGGCGCGATCTTCACCGGGTACGGGCTCGCCTGGCTCTGGGTGGCGCGGCAGTCACCGATCCCCGCGACGGCGGTGCGGTGGCTGGCCGCGGTGTTTCTGCTGGGCGCGATCGGGCGCCTGCTGTCACTCGCCGTACATGGATGGCCGCACTGGTTCCAGGTGGTACTGACGGTCATCGAGCTGGTGCTGCCGCCCCTGTTCTTCTGGCTGGCGAACGCCGAGGAGGGAGTACAGGAGAGGGCGGGGCAGTGAGGCCCCCTGACTGAGGCGGGCCCCCTCGCGCCGGCCACCGGCCTTTACCCCATCACCATTACCTGACTAAGGTCAGAGAATATGACGGAGCAGGCAGAACAGGTAGGGCAGAAAGAACAGGTACGGCGCTTCAACCGGACGGTGGCCGAGCGGGTGGGCGTACTGCACGACCACTATCTCGGGGGTGCACGCCCCTACGGCCAGGCGCGGCTGCTCTGGGAGATCGACGACGAGGGCACGCAGGACATCCGCAGCGTACGGGCCCGGCTGGGCCTCGACTCCGGTTACGTGAGCCGGCTGCTGCGGGCGCTGGAGCGTGACGGCCTCGTCGCCGTCGAGCCCCACCCCCGCGACCGGCGGGTGCGTACCGTACGGCTCACCGAGGCCGGGCGGGCGGAGCGCGCCCTTCTCGACGACCGCAGCGACGCGCTCGCCGCATCGCTCCTCGCCCCGCTCGATGCCCGGCAGCGGGACCGGCTGACCTCGGCCATGGCGGAGGTCGAGCGGCTGCTGACCGCCTCGGTGGTCTCCGTGGAAGTGCTCGACCCCGACCACCCGGACGCCGCGCACTGCCTGCGGGCCTACGCCGCCGAGCTGCAAGAGCTCTTCGACGGCGGCTTCGACCCGGCAGGCAGCCTGCTGCCCGACCCCGGCGAGCTGCGCGCGCCTCGCGGTCTGTTTCTCGTCGCCCGGCTGCATGGCGAGCCGGTGGGCTGCGCGGGGCTGAAGCTGCCGGCCGGAGCGCCGGCCGAGATCAAGCGACTGTGGGTCTCTCCCCGCGCCCGGGGGCTCGGCCTGGCCCGGCGTCTCCTGTCCGAGCTGGAGGAACGCGCCGTCCAGCACGGCAGCGACCTGGTGCGGCTCGACACCAACAAGGCCCTGGAAACGGCCACGCGCCTGTACCGCTCCAGCGGGTACACCGAGGTCCCCGCCTTCAACGACGAGCCCTATGCGCACCACTGGTTCGAAAAGCGGCTCATCCCCGGAACACAGCAGAAGTAGACACATGAGGCGGGAGGCATAGACGCAGGAGGCAGGAGGTCGCAGCTGCGGTGACCGGCCACCCCGCCTCTCACACGGGACCGGCGTGATGATCGAATGTGGGTCGGGTTACCATATGAGCACCGCCTAGCTCGAAAGATAAATCCTGTGACTGTCAACGATGACTCGTTCACCAACTGGAAGACTCGCGAGGAGATCGCGGAGTCGATGATCCCGATCATCGGGAAGCTGCAGAGGGAGCGGGACGTCACCGTCCTGCTTCACAGCCGCTCCTTGGTGAACAAGTCGGTGGTCAGCATCCTCAAGACGCACCGGTTCGCCCGGCAGATCGCGGGTGTGGAACTCTCGGTCACCGAGACGATGCCGTTCCTGCAGGCTCTCACCACGCTCGATCTCGGCCCTTCGCAGATCGACCTCGCGAGGCTCGCCGAAACCTACAAGGCCGACGACCGGGGTCTGTCCGTCGAGCAGTTCACCGCCGAGGCGGTCGCCGGGGCCACCGGTGCCAACAAGATCGAGCGCGGCGAGGGCCGTGACGTCGTCCTCTACGGCTTCGGGCGCATCGGCCGCCTGGTCGCGCGCCTCCTGATCGAGAAGGCCGGCTCCGGCAACGGCCTGCGGCTGCGCGCCATCGTCGTGCGCGGCGGTGGCGACCAGGACCTCGTCAAGCGCGCCTCGCTGCTGCGCCGCGACTCGATCCACGGCCAGTTCCAGGGCACGATCACGGTCGACGAGGAGAACGGCGCGATCGTCGCCAACGGCAACACGATCAAGGTGATCTACGCCAACGATCCCTCCGAGATCGACTACACGGCGTACGGCATCAACGACGCCATCCTCATCGACAACACCGGCAAGTGGCGCGACCGCGAGGGCCTGTCCCAGCACCTGCGCCCCGGCATCGACAAGGTCGTCCTGACCGCGCCCGGCAAGGGTGACGTGCCCAACATCGTGCACGGCGTCAACCACGACACGATCAAGCCGGACGAGCGCGTCCTGTCCTGCGCCTCCTGCACCACCAACGCGATCGTGCCGCCGCTGAAGGCGATGGACGACGAGTTCGGCGTGCAGCGCGGTCACGTGGAGACCGTCCACTCGTTCACCAACGACCAGAACCTGCTGGACAACTACCACAAGGCCGACCGCCGTGGCCGCTCCGCGCCGCTGAACATGGTGATCACCGAGACCGGTGCCGCCTCGGCCGTCGCCAAGGCCCTGCCGGACCTCAAGGCGCCGATCACCGGCAGCTCGATCCGTGTGCCGGTGCCGGACGTCTCGATCGCGATCCTCAGCCTGCGCCTGGGCCGCGAGACCACCCGCGACGAGGTCCTCGACTACCTGCGCGACGTCTCGCTCAACTCGCCGCTGAAGCGCCAGATCGACTTCACCACGGCCCCCGACGCCGTCTCGATGGACTTCGTCGGCTCGCGCCACGCGTCGATCGTCGACGCCGGTGCCACCAAGGTCGACGGCGACAACGCGATCCTCTACCTCTGGTACGACAACGAGTTCGGCTACTCGTGCCAGGTCATCCGCGTCGTCCAGCACGTCTCCGGGGTGGAGTACCCGACCTACCCGGCGCCGGCCCCGGTGGCCTGACGCCCGCCCCACTCCGTACGGCGGCCCCAACGGCTGATCCGGGGCCGCCGACCTGACCTGGGGACACAGCAGGTGACAGGTGACGAGGTCCGGACAGCCCGAACGCCGGGCGTCCCACGGGAAACTGAAAGTGCAGCAGTAACTCGGCTCATCCAGGGCACTTGAAGAAAACGATCTTCGTCCAGCCCTGGAGAGCGCCCCATGGTCACACCGATTCGCCGGCCCCGCCCCGTCACCCGCCGCCCTGCCTTCAGCCTGCGCCAACTCACCGTCTGCTTCGGGCTGATCGCCATCGGCATCGTCGGTATCGGCCTGATGCTGAGAACGGGCCTCGACGGTGCGGCTCGCCATCCTGCGACGAGCCTCGTCGTGGTGTTGCTGATCGGGGCGCTGGTCTTCGGGGTCCTGCGCTTCCGTCCTCGCGGAGGCCGCGTCCGTCACACCGGCGCATCGGGCGATATCGGTCTCGACGAAGACGTGGCCGACGACGAGGCCGAGCTCGAAGTCGAAGAAGCGGGGCGCGTGGTGGACTACGCGGCCATGGGCGCCGACGAGTTCGAGAGCGCGGTGGCCGCACTGTGCGAGCGGGACGGCTGCTTCGACGTCCAGGTCGTCGGTGGCGCCAACGACCTCGGCGCGGACATCGTGGCCACGGCGCCGGACGGCCGCACCATGGTCATTCAGTGCAAGCGCTACGCCGAGACCCACCGGGTCGGCTCGCAGGACCTCCAGCGCTTCGGCGGCACCTGCTACACCGTCCACGGTGCGGATGTCGCGGCGCTCGTCACCACCAGTACGTTCACCGACCCCGCCCTGGAGTACGCCGAACAGTGCGGCATCCTCTGCTTCAGTGGTACGGAACTGATCGACTGGTCCGCCGGCACCGGGCCCGCACCGTGGAACTGACGATGCTCAGGCGTGTTGGATCGCGTCCACCAGACCGGCGATGAGCTGTGCCCGCTCGGTCATGGCCGCGACCACCAGGTACTCGTGGTCGGCGTGAGCGCCGCCACCGACCGCGCCGAGGCCGTCGAGCGTCGGTACGCCCAGGGCGGCCGTGAAGTTCCCGTCGCTGCCGCCGCCGACCGCCTTGCCCGGCAGGCCGGGTACGAGTCGCTGGGCCACGGTGAACAGGTCGGCCGATGCCGACTCGGGCATCGGAGGACGGCCGACGGCCCCCTGTACCGCGATCTTCGCCTCGGGGAGGTGCGGAGCCAGTGCCGCGAAGGCCAGCTCGATGCGGTCCTTCTCGTCGGCCGTCTCGACCCGGACGTCGACGATGACGGTGGCCTCCGCCGGTACGACGTTGTCCAGGGTGCCGGCGGAGGCGACGGTCGGGGTCACGGTCGTGCCGATGTCGGGGCGGCCGAGTGCCGCGATGTCCAGTACCTGGTGTGCCGCCTCGACCAGGGCGTTGACGCCGGCCGCCGGCTCCAGCCCGGCGTGCGACGCACGGCCCGTGATGGTCACCTGAAACGTGCCGCAGCCCTTGCGCCCGGTCTTCAGGCCACCGTCGTCGGCCGCGCCCTCGGCCACGAGCACCGCACCGCAGGCGAGCGCGCGTTCTTCGATGAGCGCGCGCGAGGCGTGGGACCCGACCTCCTCGTCGGCGGTCACCAGGATCTCGACACCTGACCGGTCGTCGAGCGATGCCACGCCATGAACCGCCTGCACCAGGCCGCCCAGCATGTCGAAGACACCGGGCCCGGTCGCGTGGCCGTCCTCGACCTTGAACGGGCGACGGGCGAGGGTGCCCAGCGGAAACACCGTGTCGTGGTGTCCGAGGATGAGTACCTTGGGGTCGCCGCCACCCGACCAGTGGACGTGGGGCCCGGCTTCGCTCTCCACGAGGCGGGCCCGGCCGCCGAGGCGGTTCTCGATGAATGCGGCGACCGCGTTCGCCGATGCCTTCAGGGCGTTGGTGTCGCGCGACGGAGACTCGATCTCGACGAGCGTCCTGAGGTCCTCGAGCATGGCGTCGACACTCACATCGACAGTGTTGTGCATCGTCACGCCGCCAGCGTACAAGGACGCCGTCGCGGCGATCAGCGGTGGCCCTCCCTACGAGTTCGGAAGTTGAAGTCGGATGCCTTCGATGGCCGCCTGGACCCTTGACGAGTCTGCCGAGGAGGGCTAGCTTCGCCGAAATTCTCGTAGGGGAATGATCCTCCGACCCCTCCCCTTTCTTCAAAAGGTGAATACATGGTGCGTGGGCGAAAGCGTGCGAGAACAGGAGCGATCGGCGGTGGGCTGATCGCTTTGGCCGTAGTGGCGTCCTCCGGTGTCATCGTGTCCCCGGCCGGTGCGGCGGGGTCGGCAAACCGGGTCGACTCGGCCGCCTCTGGTGGAGGTCCCGAGGGGTGCGGGGAGGTCGGGGACAGCGGGCGGTTCGCGGACGGGACCGGGAGGGCGACGCTCACGATCGTCGATGTCGCCGGTTCCGGGGACGACTGCCTGCGGACGTACAAGCTGGTCAGCGCGGGGGCGACGAAGGAGACGGAGGAAGGGCGGACCGAGCGGACGTTTCGTGAACGGGCGGGCCGGCCGACGCTGCGGTCCGGCTCGGTGTTGCTGGACGGGCTGTACGCGATGGCGCACGACGAGGCGGTGCAGAACGCGACCGACCGGCTCACCGACGGCTCGTACAACAACGGCAAGCCGGTCGACTGCCCGGGCGGCTGCTACATCACCGGCAAGTCGTGGACGTACGTGTGGACGCGCGATGTCTCCTACTCGGCGGACCTGGGGCTGACGGCCGCCGATCCGGAGCGGATGCGCAACACGCTCGCGTTCAAGCTCAGCGACCGCCGGGACGGTTCCGGGGACACGCAGATCATCCAGGACACCGGTACCGGCGGCAGCTATCCGAGCTCCACCGACCGGGTGGTCTGGGCGCTGGGCGCGAGCGAGATCCTGGACTGGCTGCCGGACGCGGACGGCGAGCGCACGGCCTTCGCGGCGAAGGCGTACGACGCGATCCGCAACACCGTCGAGCACGACCGCAACGTCGTCCACGACCGGTCGGACGGGCTCTACAAGGGCGAGCACTCCTTCCTCGACTGGCGCGAGCAGAGCTATCCGGACTGGACGAAGGACGATGTGGCCACCATCGCCACCTCGCGTTCGCTGTCGACCAACGTCGCCCACTGGGCGGCCATCGACGCCGCGGCGCGCCTCGCGGCCGGCGCGGGGGATGCCGCGGCCGCCGCGAAGTACCGCGGTTGGGCCGGCCGGCTCGCCTCGGCGATCCGGAGCAAGTTCTGGCTGCCGGAGCGGGGACAGTTCTCCCAGATGCTCACCACCGAGCTCGACACCGCGCCGGCCGACCGGTACGACGCACTGGGCACCTCGCTCGCCGTGCTCACCGGTGTCGCCACGCCACGGCAGGCCCGGGAAGCCGTCGCCAACTACCCGCAGACGCCCTACGGGCCGTCCGTGCTGTGGCCGCAGCAGCAGGGCGTACCGGCGTACCACAACAACGGCATCTGGCCTTTCGTCACCGCGTATCTGATGCGCGCGGCCGCGAAGACCGGGAACGACGGGGTGGCCGCGCTCCAGGCGCGGTCGTTGGTGCGTGGAGCCGCACTCTTCGGCACGAACAAGGAGAACATCAACCTCCTGGACGGTGGCACCAAGACGGAGATCAACTCCGACCGGCAGCTGTGGAGCGTCTCGGGGATGCTGTCGATGGTGCAGCAGAGTCTTTTTGGCATGGATGCGCGGCCGGACGGGCTGCATGTGCGTCCCTTCCTGCCGGCCCAGGTGCGCAACCAGTACTTCCGTGACAGTGACCGGGCCGCGCTGCGGAACGTGAACTACCGCGGACATCGGCTGGACATCGCGCTCGACCTGCCGAAGAGGCCCGCCGCGAAGGGGGCGTACCGGGTCAGGTCGCTGAAGCTGAACGGGAAGCGGCTGCCCGCCGGCGCTCCGATCACCGAGAAGATGCTCGGCGAGGGCACCTCGAAGCTCGTGATCGAGCTGGGTCCGCCGCGGGCAGGTTCCGCTACGCCTGCCCCCGAGCCGGTGAACATCGCCTCGAAGGAGGCGCTGTACGGGCCGAGGACACCGGCCGTGGACGGCGTCGAGGCCGATGGGGACGGCCGGATGCGGCTGTCCGTGGACATCGGTGCGGAGGACGCTTCCCGCGTCACCATGGACGTGTTGCGGGACGGCAAAGTGATCGCCGAGGACCGGCCCGTCACCGGCGGAACGCAGACCTGGACCGATCGCACCGCCACTGATGCGGCGGACGTCTCGCACTGCTACAGCGTCCGGCTGCGCTACACCTCCAGCGGCAACACCTCGCAGCACGCGGAACCGCGGTGTTACCGGGGGCCGGGCGACGAGCGGGTCATCAAGGTCACCGGCGCGGACTTCGATGTCGTCGGCGGGCGCCGGGCCCACAGTGAGCACGGTGTGTACTACGCGGACTGGGGCACCGCGCCGGGCGACCGGATCACGGCCCGCATCAGGCCCGAGGCCAGTGGCGAGTACCGGCTCCAGGCGGACGCGGCGGTCGGCGGCGCGATCAACACCGGGGTGGCCGGCGGCATGAAGATGCTGCGGGTCATCGATGACGCCACGGGCCGCCCGGTCACCGAGCAGGTCATCGCCCTGCCCAACACCGGGAGCTGGACGGCCGTACGTGGCTCCACCTACGCCGCGGCACGGCTGCGCGAGGGGCGGACGTACCGCGTGGAGCTCGTCCAGGATCCGCTGGCGGTCAACATGAGCTACTTCTCCGCCAACGCGCTCTACAACGACACGCGGAGCGGGCCGTCCAACTACAGCGATGTGTACGCCATCAAGGCGTTGCTGAAGCGGCGCACGCGGTAGGGAGGGACACACAACAGGGAGGGACGAGGCCGTACAGGGTACGGAGGCGCCCGGCCGTCTCGTGCGGAGCGGTGCTGATCGTTATGCTGCCGCCGAACGCTCAAACGCACACACAGGGGGCGGGGCATGCGGGAACCGGTGGAACTGCGGCGGCAGCGCATACTGGCCGTTTTGAGGTCGCGCGGCTCGGCACGCGTCGCCGACCTCGCGGCCGAGCTGGAGGTCTCGGTGGTCACCGTCCGCCGGGACGTCGAGGAGCTGGAACGTGCCGGGAAGCTGCGGCGCGGGCACGGGGTGGCACGTTCGCTCGTGCCGGCCGAGGAAGCGGGTACGGGTGCCGCCGCGGCGGTGGCGACGGGCGGGCGGCCGGGCGAGGACTCGTCCCCGGCGATCGGCCTGGTGGTACCCGAGCGGCACTCGTACCTCTTCGAGACGCTGCACGGGGCGCGTAGCGTGCTGGAGGAAGCCGGCATGCGCATCGCGCTGCACATCGCGCCTGCCGTGTCCGGTGGCGAACGCCCCATGGTGGAGCGGGCGTTGGCGAGCGGCGTGCGGGGGCTGCTGATCGCGCCGCGGTGGCGCGGGCGGGGCGCGGAGGAGGCCGACTACGGCTGGCTCGGGGCGCTGGACGTACCGACCGTGCTGATGGAGCGCCGTCCGCTGCCCGGCAGTGCGCTGCACGCGCTGGACTCGGTCTGCTCCGACCATTGGTACGGCGTGCATCTCGCCGTCGAGCATCTGGTGGCGCTGGGCCACCGGCGGATCATTCTGGCCGCGCGGGACGACAGCCCCACGGCCCGGGCGGTGCGTGCGGCGTTCACCGCGATCGCGGCGGAGCGGACGGAGATCGAGGACTGGGCGGTGACGCTGAGTTCGCCGACCGCGGTGCCGGAGGCGGCGGAGCGCGAGCGGTCCGGGGCGGAGGACGGCGGTCGGGCGCAAAGCGGTCAGGAGCAGCCCGATGTTCTGGAGCTGGTGCGTGGCCGTGGTGCCACGGCGGCGCTGCTGCACGGGGACGTGGACGCGTTGATGCTGGTTCAGCGGTTCCAGGAGGCCGGGATACGGGTGCCGGAGGACTTCTCGGTGGTGGCGTACGACGATGTGGTCGCGGCGCTGGGCAGTACGCCGCTGACCGCGGTGTCGCCGCCCAAGACGGAGGTCGGGCGGGCGGCGGCGGAGTTGTTGCTGCACCGGCTGAAGCCGTCTTCCGGGGGACGTCCGGCACCCGTACGGCGCATCGAGCTGCTGCCGGATCTGCAGGTCCGCGGCTCGACCATGCGGCCGGCCGGTGCAGGTGAGTGAGTGGTCGTCAGGCTTCGTGCTCGCTGACCCTCCCTCAATGATCGTTTGACCGCTTTATTTTCTTCTGATCGCTCTATTGACCGGGTTCTGTTGCGCCGATCACTATTCCCGTGTCCCGAAACGAGCCGCGGGAGGCACGCATGCCGGGTCAACAGAGCCGTAGATCCGTTCTCGCTGTGCTCGCCGCCCTGTCCGTGTCCGGTGTGAGCGCCTGCACCGGCAGCGGCGGCAGACAGCCGCGCACCACTGGCAAGAGCACCACTCGCGTCACCTTCTGGTCCGCGCTGCGCGGCAGCCAGGAAGTGGTGGACGCGTTCAACCGCACACACGATCACATCCAGGTGGACTTCCAGCAGGTTCCGGCCGGTGGGCAGGGCGGTTACGCCAAGCTCAGCAATGCGGCCCGCGCCGGGAACGCGCCTGACGTGGCCACCATCGAGTACCCCCAGGTCCCCGGCTTCGCCATCGACGGCGTCGCCCGGGACATCACCGACCTCGTCGACGACGAGCTGCGCGGCAAGCTGCTGCCGCAGGCCCTCCAGCTGACCACCTTCGACCGCCGGGTCTTCAGCGTCCCGCTGGACGTCGAGCCGATGGTGCTGCACTACCGGACGGACCTCTTCCGGGAGTACGGCCTGGACGTGCCCGCCACGTGGGACGACTTCGAGGAGGCGGCGCGGGTGGTGCGGAAGCGCGCACCGGACCGCAGGCTGGCGCTGTTCCCCACCGACGGCATGACGCAGTTCGCCGCGTGGTCCTGGCAGGCGGGCAGCCGCTGGTTCGACACCTCGCGCGGCGCCTGGAACGTCTCCATGGCGGATGCCCCCAGCCGGCGGGTGGCCGACTACTGGCAGCGGTTGTACGACCAGGACCTGATCTTCATGAATCCCACCGAGGGCACGCGCGGCACCGCCCAGGTCGGCCAGGGCCGGCTGCTCGCGCGGCTCAGCGGCGCCTGGGACGCCGGCGCGCAGATGAACGCCCACCCGCAGCAGGCGGGCAAGTGGGCCATCGCGCCCCTCCCCCAGTGGGACACCAAGCGACCGGTGAGCGCCACCCACGGTGGTTCCACCTTCGCCATCACCAAGGACTGCCGGAACCCCGAGGCCGCGCTGGAGTTCATCAGCTGGCAGGTCACCCACCCCGACGCGCTGCGCGCCCGGCTCTCCAGCGGGACCAGCAGCCAGTTCCCCGCGGCCCCCGGGCTGATCGAGGTGGGCCGCAAGGCATTCGACCGCCGTTACTACTCCGGCCAGGACATCTACGCACTCTTCCGCGACCAGGCCCGGCTGATAGACGACCGGTGGACGTGGGGGCCGCGGATGACGGCGACACAGAAAGTCATGCAGGACGGGTTCGCCCGTGCCGCCGGCGGCCAGGGCACGATCATCGACGCCGTACGCGAAGCCCAGCGCGGCACCATGCCCGACCTCAAGGCCCTCGGCCTGGCCACCACCGCACGCAGCAGCTGACGACCGTCAGAGAGGCAGGTGACACCATGACCACGACCACAACCACCACGGACACCGTCGCACTACCGGACCGGGCCGCTGCCCCGTCCGCCGCCGCCCAGCGGCGCGGGGCACGAAGGCGACGGCTCGGCGCGTGCGGCGTGCTGATGACGCCGTTCTTCGTCCTGCTCGTGGCGGTCTTCCTCATCCCCGTCGGCACCGCCGTATGGCTGAGCTTCTTCGGCGCCGACCAGCCGGGGCTCGGGTTCGGTCCGGAGCGGACGGTGTTCGTCGGGCTGCGCAGCTACGCCGCCGTCCTCACCGACCCGACCTTCCTCGGCGGCCTCGGCACCGTCGCCGCGTACTGCCTGGTCTACATCCCGCTGATGGTGGTGTGCGCCCTGGGTCTCGCACTGCTGCTGGACTCGGGTGCGGTGCGGCTGCAGTCCTGGGCGCAGCTGGCGCTGTTCCTGCCGCACGCGGTGCCCGGCATCATCGCCGCGATCATCTGGCTGTACCTCTACACCCCCGGCATCAGCCCGGTGATCGAGCTGCTGGCGCGCGGGGACATCACCGTCGACTTCCTCGGTGTCCACACCGTCCTGCCCTCCATCGTGAACATCGCGGTGTGGAGCAACCTCGGCTACAACACCATCATTTTCTACGCCGCGCTCCAAGCGGTGCCGCGTGAGGTGATCGAGGCGTCGGTGGTCGACGGCGCGGGGCCGGTGCGCACCGCGTTGCAGGTCAAGACCCCGCTCGTCCGGTCCTCGGTCGTCATGGTCGCGATGTTCACACTGATCTGGGGCCTGCAGTTGTTCACCGAGCCGATGCTGCTGGGCCAGCAGACGCCGATGATCAACTCGCGGTTCACGCCGAGCATGTACATCTACGACGCCGCTTTCAACCGCAACAACTACAGCCTGGCGGCGGCCGCCTCGGTGATCCTGCTCATCTGCACCATCGCCCTGTCCTACGGCGTGACCCGCTGGACCAACCGGTCCGGTGACAAGCAGGAGGCCGCCCGATGAGCACCCACTCCACCGCTCTGCACCCCCGGATGCTCGGCCGCGGTGCCGTGAACGCCGTCGTCGGGGTGTGCGTGCTGTACACCCTGCTGCCCGTGCTGTGGCTGGTGCTGGCCGCCGCGAAGAACCGTGAGGCGCTCTTCAGCAGCGACCTGCTGTCCCTCGGCGACTTCTCGCTGTTCGCCAATCTGGGCGATGTGTTCGCCATGGACGGCGGGCTCTACAGCCGCTGGTACGGCAACAGCCTGCTGTACGCGGTGGTGGGCGCGGCGCTCGGCGCGCTGATCAGCATGGCCTGCGGCTACGCCTTCGACAAGTACCGCTTCCGGCACAAGGAGAAGCTGTTCGGCCTGGTGCTGGCCGCCGTCATGGTGCCGCAGACCGTCCTCGCCCTGCCGCTGTACCTGATGGCGTCCGGCGTGGGGCTGGTGAACACCTTCTGGGCGGTCTTCATCCCCGTCCTCTTCAACCCCTTCGGCGTCTACCTCGGCCGCATCTTCAGTCAGGGGTACGTGCCCGACGAGGTGCTGGAGGCGGCCCGCATCGACGGCGCCGGCGAGCTGGCCATGTACTTCAAGGTCGCCCTGCGCATGCTCGGGCCCGGTCTGGTGACCGTGTTCCTCTTCCAGCTCACCGCGATCTGGAACAACTTCTTCCTGCCGATGGTCATGCTGTCCGACCAGGATCTGTATCCGGTGAGCCTGGGGCTGTACACGTGGAACAGCTCGGCGACCGTCTCCCCCGAGTACTACCCCGTCGTCGTCATGGGCTCGCTGCTCGCGGTGCTGCCGCTGATCCTCGCCTTCATGATGCTGCAGCGATTCTGGCGCTCGGGGCTGACCGCCGGAGCGGTGAAGTAAGCCCGCGTACGACAAGTCGAAGGAGTTCCATGCCCGACGCCCGTCGCCGGCCGCGCGCCGCGCTCGCCATGAGCCAGGACGCCGCCACGGCCGTCTTCGGCCCGGACGAGACGGCGGCCCTCGCCGCCGTGTGCGAGCCGGCGCCCTTCCCCGTACTGGACGACCTGACGACCGAACGGGCCCGCGCGGTCCTCGCCACGACGGAGGTGCTGGTCACCGGCTGGGGCTGTCCGCCCGTCGATGACGCGGTGCTGGCCGCCGCGCCCCGGCTGCGGGCCATCGCGCACTCGGCGGGCAGCGTCCGCAACCACCTCACCGAGGCCTGCTGGGATCGCGGCATCGAGGTCTCCTCGGCAGCGGCGGCCAACGCCCTGCCGGTGGCCGAGTACACCGTGGCGATGACCCTGCTGGCGAACAAGCGCGTCCTGGAGCGCGCCCGCGACTACCGAGCCACCCGCAGCCGCGACAACTGGCTGCACACCGACCGCTCGATCGGCAACTACCGCAGGACGGTGGGGATTTGCTCCGCCTCGCTGATCGGGCGGCGGGTGATCGAACTGCTGCGCCCGTACGACCTTCAGGTCCTGCTCTACGACCCGTACGTCACCGAGGCCGAGGCCGCGGAGCTGGGCGTGCCGACCGTCGGTCTCGAGCAGCTGTTCGCGGCGAGTGACGTCGTCAGTGTGCACACGCCGCTGCTGCCCGCCACCCGGGGCCTGGTCAGCCGCGAGCTGATCGGCCGGCTGCGTCCCGGCGCCACACTGATCAACACCTCGCGGGGCGCCGTCGTCGACCAGGACGCACTGACCGACGCGGTGGCCTCGGGCCGCGTCCACGCGGTCCTGGATGTCACCGAGCCCGATCTGCTGCCCGGTGACCATCCGCTGTGGGACTGCGAGAACGCCCTGCTGACCCCGCATCTGGCCGGCTCCCAGGGCAACGAATGGCGCCGCCTCGCCGAACTGACGGTGAGTGAGGTGGCGCGCTGGGCCGCGGGCGACGGCTTCGCCCATCCCGTACACCGCGAAAGGCTGGCGTTCCTGGCATGACCGATGTCCCCGGCACCCCCGCATCCGCCCGTAGCGGCCACTTTCTGCAGCTGCCGCCCGAGGACCGCACGCTCAGCCCGCACACCGGTTACACCCGCGCCCACTGGGAGGCCGCCGCCGACGGGCTGGTCGACGCCGCCTGGCGCTGGGCCACGCCCGGCGGGGCGCTGCTGGACCTGCCGGGCCGGCCGTCCCGGTCCGGGGTGCGCTCCGACGGCCTGGAGGGATACGCCCGTACCTTTCTGGCGGCGGCGTTCCGCGTCGCGGGCGCGGGCGGCGCCGATCCGCACGGCTTCCTCGGCCGGTACGCGGACGGGCTTACCGCCGGCACCCGTACGCCGGGCCGTGCCGACGCCGAGTCCTGGCCGCTGATCCTCGACCATCACGTGCAGGGCCAGCCGATGGTGGAGTCGGCCTCCGTCGCGCTCGGCCTGCGGCTGACCCGGCCGTGGCTGTGGGACCGGCTCGACAGCGGCATGCAGGACCGTGCCGAGGAGTGGCTGCGCGGCGCCCTGCGGCACACCCCGGCGCCCAACAACTGGTACCTCTTCGCCGTCACGGTGGCCGGGTTCCTGGAGTCGGTCGGCCGCGGTGACGCGGAGACCCGGCGGGCCATCGAGCGCGGGCTGCGCCTGCTGGAGACGTGGTACCGCGGCGACGGCTGGTACGCGGACGGCGACGGCCGCGCCTTTGACCACTACAACGGCTGGGCGCTGCACCTCTATCCGGTGCTGCACGCCCACCTCGCGGACGACAAGACCATGCTGGACCTCTACGGGCCCCGGCTCGGCGAACACCTGGCGGGCTACTCGCTCCTCTTCGGCGGCGACGGGGCCCCGGTCCACTTCGGCCGCTCGCTGACGTACCGCTTCGCCGCCGGCGCCGCGGTGGGCCTGGGCGCGCTGACCGGGCACACTCCCCTCTCCCCCGGCGTCTCCCGCCGGCTGCTGAGCGGTGCGTTGCGCTACTTCGTCGCCCGGGGCGGGGTCGGGGCCGACGACGGACTGCTCAGCCTGGGCTGGCACGGGCCGCACGACGCCTCCCTCCAGACGTACTCCGGGCCCGGCTCGCCGTACTGGGCGTCCAAGGCGTTCGTGGCACTCCTCGCGCCGGCCGGCGATCCACTGTGGACGGCCACGGAGGAGGCGGCGCCCGCCGAGGGCGCGGACCGGGTGCTCGCGCTTCCCGCGCCGGGCCTGCTCATCCAGACCACCGGCGCCGACGGCATCGCGCGGCTGCACAACCACGGCAGCGACCACGTCCGTCCGCACGAGGGTGACACCGCGGCCGTGCACGACGTGCTCTACGGGCGGTTCGCCTACTCGACGAGCACCGGCCCTGCCGCTCCCGGGAATGTGCCCGACAACCATCTGTCGGTCGAGGCCGGCGGGCGGGCGTCGCTGCGCTGCCGGATCCAGCCGCTGGGCGCCGGGGGCGGCGACGGGTGGGGCTGGGCCGCCTCCTGGCACCGCCCGGTGTTCGCGGCCGGGCCGCCGATGGTGCCGGGGCTGGAGGTCCGCAGTGTGACGGTGGTGCGTGGCCGGTACGAGCTGCGGGTGCACCGGGTTGCCGGGTTGCCGTACGGGGCGCGGATACGCCAGACGGGCTGGGCGACGGGCCCGGAGCAGGCACCGGGTCTGGTCTCGGAACTGCACGGGGTCCACGGCTGGGCGGAACGGGACGAGGCACGCGCACCGCAGGGCACGGCGTTCACGCGCTGGGCGGTGATCCCCCGGCTCAGCACGGCTCCCGTCGAGGAGGCGGACGCGACGGTGGTCGTGGCGGCCGTCGCCTCACTGTCCGGGACGTCCGGGTCCGCACAGGCCGAAGGTGTGCCGTTGGCCGAGGTCGTGTCGGTGGTGTCGGCGGACTCCGGCGGCGAGGCGATCGCGTTCCGGTGGGCCGACGACGGGTCGGTCACCCGGGTCGCCTTCGCGCCGCTGACCGTCGAGCACGGCGGCTCGGCGGACCGCGACAACTGACCGGAATCCGCACGGAAACGACGCCGGCCCCCGCCTGAGAGGCGGGGGCCGGGCCGTTCCGGAGCGCCGGGCAGGCCTTGCACCTGCATCTCCCCGCAGGAAGCGGGGCGTCTTTCCTTGGACTACCGACGCGGGGCGTGCCGCCTGAGGTTTCTCTGCGGCGCGCTCAAGATCAACTGTAGCACCTTGAGCGGCCGCTCCTCACCACTCAGGCCGTGAGCGCCACATCGGAAGGTGTGGCCGCCGCGATCTCGGCACGGGCCAGGTGGCGTTCGGCCACGACGAGGGCGTCCTCCGGCGTCCGCGTGCCGGTCGAGACGCACAGCGTGTAGGTGATGTCCTCCAGGCGCCGGGCCGTCTCGTAGGAGCCCTGCTCGGAGTGGAGGACCTGGAGCTCCTCGTACCGGGCGACGAGATTGCGCAGTGTCTCGGGAGACGGCAGCAGCACTACAGCACCTCTGTTCAGTCATGAGCGGGCGGGTGTCACACGTGTACCCCGATCGCACGAGATATCTCATGTACCACCCGCACTTGCCGCCGACGGACGTTCTCGGATACCTGTACTCGGATTCGTGCATCAGAATTCGCGAAGAGATGCATAGAATCCTTGAGCCCGGGCAGACGACGCTGAGACTTGAGGTCAGGATGAACATTCGGGAGGGTGGAAGCATGACGACGTCGCCGGCGGTGATGGATACCGAGGAACAGGTGACCGCGGGAGCCGAGGGCGAGTCCCTGGCCATGGACGCCGGACTGCCGTGGGTCGAGGAAGCCGCCAAGGTGGCGCCGCAGGACGCCAGGGCACTGTCGAAGCTGTTCTTCGAGCGGCTGACCCAGCTCGAAGAAGGCACCAGCGAGTACCAGTACGCGCGCAACACCTTGATCGAGATGAACCTCGCCCTGGTGCGCTTCGTGGCGGGACGCTTCCGCAACCGCGCCGGGGACACCGGGCAGATGGAGGACATCGTCCAGGTCGGCACGATCGGCCTGATCAAGGCCATCGACCGGTTCGACCTCTCGCGGGGCACGGAGTTCCCCACCTTCGCCGTGCCCTACATCATGGGTGAGATCAAGCGGTTCTTCCGCGACGCGACATGGGCCGTGCACGTCCCGCGGCGCCTTCAGGAACTGCGCGTGGAACTGGCCCAGGCCAAGGAGCGCCTCGTCAACGCGCTGGACCGGGACCCGACCGTCGCCGAACTCGCCACCGAGCTGAACATCGGCGAGGAGGAGGTCATCGAGGGCCTCGTCGCGAGCAACGGCTACACCGCCGGTCCCCTCGACGCCCCGGACGACGGCCCCGACTCGGACGGCGAGGGCCGCAGCCTCACCGACGTCCTCGGCGAGACGGACCCCGCCCTGGAGCTGGTGGAGAACATCCACGCGCTGGGCGGTCTGCTGCACGAACTGGAGGAGCGGGACCGCCGGATCCTGCACATGCGGTTCGGCCAGGAGATGACCCAGTCTCAGATCGCGGGCGAGCTGGGCATCTCGCAGATGCATGTCTCCCGGCTGCTGACCCGCATCCTCACCCGCCTGCGCCGGGGGCTCCTCGCCCACGGCTGACGCGTCCGGCGGGCTCGTTCCCGCCGGATCCCGCCGCCGCGGTGCCGTCCGTCTCGTCCCCCGTGCGAGACGGACGGCACCGCGGCGGCCGTATGCCACACCTCCCGCCACTCCCTCGGCTGTCGGCTGCCGGCCGCCTCAGTGGTCGACCTGGTACTGGATCACGTCGCAGGTGTGCTGGAACTCCTCCATCAGGCGGGTGGCTTCGACGACCAGGACGCCGTAGGGGCGTTCCGGGTCGGTGAGCGGCAGTCCCTGCCGCTCGGCCTCTTCGGCCACCTGCTCACGGCACCGCTGGGCCTCGTCCGCCAGGCGGCACAGCTCGCTCGACTGGTCCGCCAGTGACTCCTCCTCCAGCCCCGCCAGCACCGAGGCGATGGCGGAGATGGACTCCAGGAACCGGGCGTAGCACGTACGGAAGCCACTGCCCTCCGCATTCTCGGTGCCCTCGCGCCCCTCCTCGCGGTCCTCGCGCCAGCGGTCGAGGCTGCGGGTCAGTGAGGCCATCTGGTACAGGGTCCGCTCCAGCGCCTCCATCACCGACGCATACCCCTCGAAACTGCTGGGGTTGCGGTAGCCCCGCAGCAGGCGCCGGGGGTTGTAGTACTGGCTCTCCTGCGCCGTGCGCAACCCCGACCTCGCCTGGGTGATCAGCCCTTCGGCCCGCGCCGCCCGGGACCGCCACTGCTCGGTGCGCTCCCGGTCCAGGTCGCCGTCGCGCAGCGCCGGGAAGACGTCGCTGACCAGGTCGCACAGGGCGTGCGCGAGCGTGCGGATGCCGTACTCGGCGCTGCGGTACCGTATCGGCGGGAACACCGCGAGGTTCACCAGCACACCGACACCGCAGCCGATGAGCACGAGCAGGATGATCTGCCCGAGCTGGGTCAGCTTCTCGGTGTTGGACGTGGCGGCGGAGTAGGTGGAGAAGGCGAAGAAGGCCGCGGTGGCGACCTGGGAGCGCTGCGCGCCCAGCGCCGGCCAGCGGCCGATGGTCAGCGCGACGGCGGCGACCAGGGCGAAGGTCAGCACGTCGGGCCCGGCCAGGAAACCCAACGCGGCCTGGACGGCCACACCGGCCGTCACGGCGCCCACGTACCGCAGGGACTGCACGACCGACTGGTAGACCGTGACCTGCATGATCAGCACGGCGGAGAAGGGCGCGAAGGCGGGCGACTGCGCGTTGAGCAGGTTGTAGGAGATCACCCAGGCGACCGTGGCGGCCAGGGTGCTCTTGCCGATGAGCAGCACGGTGTGCCGCTCGTGTCCCGCCGAGCCGACGGCTCTCCCCCACCACTGCCGGATGCGCGCGATCCGGCCCAGGTCGGCCGTCTGCCGTCGTGACGCCGCCTGGCGACCGGTCCGCCCGGTCGTCTCCCCGGTTCCCGTCGTGCCCCTCGTCTCCGTGTTCTTCAGCGGTCTGCTCCCTCCGGGCATCCCCGCGGGCCGGCCCTTTCCCGATGCCGGCCCGCGGTCCTCAGTAGTTCATTGACCCCCGGTACCCGGCCGTACCAAGGGCACCCCTGATCACTGCGCCATGTGGCCCACGTGACACCCGAGGCCGCTCGTCGCCAGGGCTCCTGTCGACGTGCCGCCGGGGCGGACGTGTCTCGTGCGCCTGTTCGGGCTCGGTGGGTCAATTGGGGCTCCATGTTCGGTAATTGGCGCTTTTGCTGGGCGATGGACATCTAATGTGAATGTGCGGTGGCTCATGAGGTCTGCATGGCCTCAGCCGTCGCAGTCATTCGTTGGGGGACGCCTGGCAGGTGTCGAGAAGAGAGTGGTGATCCATGGCACGTACGAAGAGTCGAATACCTCGCGGACGGCGGGGCATCGCGTACGCGGCGGCGGCCGGAGTGCTGTCGCCGCTGCTGGTGGTGGGGCTGCCCGCGGCCTCCGCGCAGGCGGCCTCCGGGTCGTGGTGCGGTGGGCTGCAAGGGCCGTACCAGAAGCAGGCCGAGAGATTCCTCGGCCGGAAAGCGGACGGCAGACAGTCGGTCGGTGACTGCCGGGCGATCCGTGATTTCCAGCGGGCACACGGCATTTACCCGCAGTACGGGTATGCCGGGCCGGTGACCTGGGACGTCATGAAGCTGGTGAAGAAGCAGAAGGCGGCCGGCAAGAACCCCAACCGGGCGGGTCACTGCCCGGTGAACAAGGGGCGGATCGCCTGTGTCGACCTGACCCGGCAGCTCAGCTGGATCCAGGACGGCCGCAAGCTCGTCAAGGGTCCGGTCCCGGTGCGTACGGGACGCAACAAGCACGAGACGCGCACCGGACTGCACCGCGTCTACTGGCGGCACAAGGACCACGTCTCCACGCTCTACGACGTGCCGATGCCGTACAGCCAGTTCTTCGACGGCGGCGAGGCGTTCCACGCCATCGACGGCAGTGTGTGGTCGGCGCCGGGTTCGCACGGCTGTGTCAACATGCGGACCGCGGACGCCAAGAGCTACTGGAAGCTGCTGCGGAACGGCGACGAGGTCTACGTGTACGGGCGCAAGGCCGGGACGTGAGGACCGGTCGGTAGCCCGCGGGCCTCGTCCCGTGGGCCGTGCTGTGGGCCGTCCCGGAGTTGCGGGGCGGCCCACGAGCATGTCGGGGGGCGGACGACCGGCCGGTCCCGCGCACCGGCCACTGGCATGTCGCGGTGGTCAGCGGGGTGAAGTCGAGGTGTTCAGCGGGGTGAGGTCGAGGTGGGTGACGGGGTGCCGGCCGCCTCGGTGGCGCCCGGGCGCATGGTCGCCTCGGGAATTTCGGGTTCTTTCAGGGAACGCAGGAGGAGCCAGCCCAGAGCGGGCATCGCGATCAGGGGCGCGAGGGCGGTCTGCAGTGTGGTGGCGTCGGCGAGAGCACCGATGAGGGGGCTGGCGACGCCGCCGATGCTGACGGTCAGGCCCAGGGTGACGCCGCTGGCGGTGCCCACGCGCCGGGGCAGGTAGTCCTGGCCGAGGGTGACGTGCAGGGAGAACGGCACGTACAGGCCGGCCGAGGCGAGGACGACGCACACGTAGAGCAGCGGGCCGGGGACGAGGACGACGCCGGCCACGGCGAGGACCGTCAGCGCGTAGGACCACTGGACGACCGGGATGCGGCCGTAGCGGGTGGCGAGCTTCCCGCCCGCCACGGTGCCGACCGCGCCGCCGAGGTAGAGCAGGAACAGCGCGGCGGTGCCGGAGACCTCGCCGCCGCCGGTGCGCTGCCGCACGTACAGCGAGATGAATGCGCTGAGGCCGACGAAGACGATCGAACGGCACACGATGGCGCCCGACAGCTTCGCGAAGGACGACCAGTCGTCCCGGGCGGTCACCGGAGCCCGGCCCGCACTCCCGGTACCTGGCGCGGTCCCCTTACCGGCCCCGGTCGTCGCATCGGCGGGCGCCGCCATGCCGCGCAACGCGGCCACGCACAGCACCGCTCCGGCGAGGGCGGGCACGACGAGGAGCGGCGAGGCGTGCAGGCCGCCGGTGGCGACGACGGCGGAGACCGTCAGGGGCGCGGTGGCGAAGCCGAGGTTGCCGCCGAGGGAGAACCAGCCCATGGCGGTGTGACTGCCGCGGCCGGCGGCGGCGCGCGCCACGCGGGCGGCTTCCGGGTGGTAGGCGGCAACTCCGATGCCGGAGACCGCCACCGCCGCGAGGGTCAGGGGGTACGCGTCGGAGACGCCGGCGAGCGCGACACCGGCACCGCCGACCAGTGTGCTCACTGGCAGCAGCCAGGGCATGGACCATTTGTCGGTGAGCGCCCCGAACAGCGGCTGCACCACCGAGGACAGTACGGAGGCGGCGAGGACGAGGCCGGAGGCGGCGGCGTAGGTATAGGCGCGTTCGGAGACGAAGAACGGCACCAGCGCGGCGACCGCGCCCTGGTAGATGTCCACGCAGGCGTGTCCCAGGGACAGCAGCGTGAGGGGTCCGGTACGGCGTGCGCTTTGTGCGGAGCGTCCGCTGCGCAAGATCTTGTTCATGGGCACCCGCCCATCGTCACCACGGCCGGGCCTGGCGCGCTTCCGATAAAGTGCCATGTCATGCCGGATATCCGCCACGCCCCTGAGGCGCCCACCGTGACCCGGGTGCTGGCCCCCGGAGAGTCCATCGACGCCCACCGGCACGACGAGCACCAGATCGTTTACGCGGGCTCCGGCGTGCTGGCCGTGACCACGGACGCGGGGACCTGGTTCGCGCCCGGTACGCAGGCCATCTGGGTACCGGCCGGCTGCGTCCACGCGCACCGCGCGCACGGTCAACTCGCGCTGCATCTGCTCGGTCTGCCGCCCGACACCAATCCTCTCTGCCTCGACGCCCCCACCGTCCTCGACGTCAATCCCCTGCTGCGCGAGCTGATACTCGCGTACACCAGGGGTCCGCAGGACAACAGCCCGGAGCGGCGGCGGCTGCGCGCGGTCCTCCTCGACCAGTTGCGCGCCTCACCGCAGCAGCCGCTCCAGTTGCCGGCGCCCGCGGACTCCCGCCTCGCGGCCGTCTGCGACCTCCTGTACAGGAACCCGGCGGACCCGCGGACCCTGGCCGCGCTGGGGACCGAGGTGGGTGCCGGCGGGCGTACGCTCAGCCGGCTCTTCCGGGACGAGCTGGGCATGACGTTCCCGCAGTGGCGGACCCGTCTGCGGCTGTACCACGCCCTGCGCATGCTGGCCGACGACCTGCCGGTGACGGCGGTGGCCCACCGCTGCGGCTGGTCCTCGACCAGTGCCTTCATCGACGTCTTCCGCCGCGCCTTCGGCCACACGCCGGGTACGCATCACCGCGGCACCCTGTAGCCGGTCGGAACGAGGGTGGTCGCAACGGCGGTGGTCAGAACGAGGGTGCTCAGAACTCCGAGAAGTCCCCGATCAGGGCCTCGGCCGCCTCGATCTCGCCACTGAGGGGGTGGTCCTCCTCGACGTGCGGCAGTCGCTCGGCGGCCGCCGCGAAGGCACTGCCCACGGGGGCAGCCGGCAGGTCCTCGCCGGAGAGGCGCAACGCCCGTACCGCTCCGATGAGTTCGCAGGCCAGGACCGTGCGGTAGGCGGCGACGGCCGAGGTGGTGGTGCGGACCGCCTGGGTGGAGAAGCTGGCGTGGTCCTCCAGGCCGCGCGAGATCACCGCGGTGCCGAGCGTGACCGGAGCCGCGGCGTGCCGGAGCCGGCCGAGCGCGTCGTGCGCGACGTACTCCAGGATCATGATGCCGGAGCTGCCCGCGGGGCCGGCGGCCAGGAACGGTGACAGGCCCGTGAGATCGGGCTCGACCAGGTCGCTCAGGCGCGCCGCTGACAGTTCGGCGGCATGGTGCAGTGCGGCGCGCAGGCCGTCCAGCGCGAGCGCGAGGTAGGCGGTGGAGAACTGCCCGTGGTGGTGGATCTGCTCGGCGTCGATGTCGATCAGCGGGTTCTCGGCGGCGGCGTTGACGTCGATGGCCAGTACCCGTTCCAGTGCGTCGGCCGCGTCCAGGGCCGGCCCGTGGACCTGCGGGAAGGCCCGCAGCCCGAAGGGGTCCTGGAGGCGCCGTCCGGCGGGTGCGTCGGTGCCGAGGCCGAGGATGCGGCGCATCTCGGCGGCGCAGTACAGCGATCCGTGGTGTGGCCGGGCGGCGTGCACGACCTCGGAGAACGCCTCGGGCGAGCCGCCCAGCGCGCGGTAGGAGAGGGCGGTGATGACATGGCTCGCGCGCAGCAGCCGCCGCAGGTCGTGCCAGGCGAGGACCGATTCCGCGAGGGTGACGGCGTTGCTGGAGATGAAGGCGAGGGCGTCGCCGGGGCTGATGGGCACCGGGTCCAGTGACCGCCCCGCCCAGGGCCGTTCACCGGCGAGGGTCAGCGCGATCTCGGCGAGGGTGGTGAGGTCGCCGGTGCCGATGGCGCCGCGGGCGTGCACCGAGGGCAGCGCGTCCTCGCGCAGTGCGGTTTCGAGCGCGCGGAGCAGCCGGGGGTGTACGCCGCTGCCCGCCGCGGCCAGTTGGTTGAGGCGGACGAGGAGCCCTGCGCGTACGACGTCGTCCGGCAACGGCTCCCCGCTGCCGCCGGCGTGACTGCGCAGCAGACGGAGGCCGTGCTGGTCGGCGGAGTCGGCGGCGACCACGGCATGCCGGTTGGCTCCGACGCCGGTGGTGCGTCCGTACACGGCTCGCTTGGCGCCGCTGTCACGGGCGATCTCGTACGCACGCCCGGCGCGCTTGAGGGCATCGTCGTCCACATGCACCGGGACGCCGTTCCGCGCGACGCGGACGATGTCGGCGCAGGTCAGGGCGGTACCGTTGATGCGGAGGGAGGTGCTGAGGGTCGTACTGTCCGGCATGAAGCTCCCTTGACAAGAAGTTATTCATTGCGCAGGGTGCATGAAACTCTTCATTCGCTTTCTTGGCAAGAGCAGTTCCCACAGGTCGCTGCCGGTGGCCTGTCCCTCCATCCCGCCCGACGCCGCCGGAGCCGCGGCGTCCCCCTGATCGGAGAGCTTGTCGAGCCATGCCGGACGACCGGACCCTCACCCCAGCCGCCGATCCCGAAGCCGCCGAGTCCGCCGCTGATCCCCCAGCCGCACCGGCCCGCGCCACGGCGACCGACACCTTCGACGATGTCCCCCTCAACCGCTTCCATCTGAAGATCACCGCGCTGACGTTCGGCGCGAACTTCTCCGACGGCTACCAACTGGGCATCATCGGTATCGCGCTCACCGCCATGGCGCCGCAGATGCACCTCGGCTCCATGTGGCAGGGGCTGATGGGCGCCTCGGCCCTCATCGGCATCTTCGCCGGCAGCATCGCCATCGGCTGGGCCGCCGACCGCATGGGGCGGCAGCGGCTCTACATGCTCGACTTCCTGCTGATCGCCGTCGCCTCCGTGCTTCAGTTCTTCGTCACCGGTCCGGTGGAGCTGTTCGTCCTGCGGCTCCTGATCGGCTTCGGCATCGGCGCCGACTACGCGCTCGGCCCCACCCTCGTCGCCGAGTTCGTACCGCGCCGCTTCCGTGGCGGCCTGCTCGCCTCGCTGACCTGTATGTGGACCGTCGGCTACATCGCCGCCTTCTTCTTCGGCACGTACCTCATCGGCCTCGGCGGCGACTCCTGGCGATGGCTGCTGGCCAGCAGCGCCGTGCCCGCCATCGCCGTCCTGCTGATGCGTCTGGGGACGCCCGAATCGCCGCGCTGGCTGCTCAGCAAGGGCCGGACCACCGAGGCCCGGGAGGTGGTCACCCGCTACGTCGGCAGCCACATCGACTTCGACGCGTTCGCGGCACAGCAGCACACCGCGGAGCGACGCGCCTCCTACCGCGAGCTGTTCGGCGCCGCGCACTGGCGGAACACCGCGTTCGGCGTACTGTTCTACAACTGCCAGGTGATCCCGTACTTCGCGATCTACACCTTCCTCCCGCTGGTCCTGGTCAAGATCCAGCTCAATGGCTCCGGCTTCTTCAGCGAGGCCCTGCTCAACTCGTTCCTGCTGCTCGGCGGCGTCGTCGGACTGTGGCTGGTGGCCAAGCTGACCCGGCGGCGGCTCACCATCGGCTCGTTCATCGTGCTCGCGCTGTCGCTCGCGCCGATGGGCATCTGGCCGGACGCGCCGGCCGCACTGCTCTTCCCGCTGTTCCTGGTCTTCACCTTCACCATGTCGGCGGCGACCAACCTGGACCAGGTGTACCCGCCCGAGCTGTTCCCCACCGAGCTGCGCAGCTCGGGCGTCGGCCTGCTGAACGGCATGAGCCGCGTCGGCTCCGCCGTGGGCACGTTCCTGCTGCCGGTGAGCCTCGGCTCGTTCGGGTTCGCGCCGACCATGATGGCGCTCACCGCCATCCTGGTGATCGGCGCGGTGATCTCCGTGATGTGGGCCCCGGAGACGAGCGGAGCGGCCCTGGACTGAACCGGCCTCACACCGGAGGGCGCGCCGGACCGGTGCGCCCTCCCCCGCCGGGTTCCTGTCCACCGTCGAGTACCTGTCCCTCGCCGGATGCCTGTCCCCGGTCGTCGACGACGGACCGTGCGACGCGGAACCCCACGTCGTCCACCTGGTAACTCGGGTGGCTGCGGCGCCGCGCCGAGGCCCGGCAGCTCCAGTGCTCGTCGAACCAGCCGCCGCCGCGCAGCACCCGGTACGTGCCGTAGACCTCGGGGTCGTAGAGGTCCCAGCACCAGTTCCACACATTGCCGAGCATGTCGTGCAGGCCCCACTCGTTGGGGCGCTTGCCGCCCACCTCGTGCAGGCGCTCCTGGGAGTTGCCGCGGTACCAGGCGATCTCCTCGAGCGGTCCGTAGTGCGGGCCACTCGTCCCGGCGCGGCAGGCGTGCTCCCACTCGGCCTCGGTCGGCAGCCGGTACCCGTCGGCGGACGCGTCCCACTCGCACTCGGTGTCACGGGCGGCGTCCTGCATGCGGTAGGCGGGCTCGAACCCGTCGCGCAGGGACAGCGCGTTGCAGAAGCGGACCGCGTCCCACCAGGAGACGCCCTCCACGGGCAGCCGGTCCCCCTGAGCGCTGCCGGGCCGCGCGCCGGTGACCTCCGCGTACAGCCCCTGGGTCACGGGGAATGCCGCGATCCGGTACGGCGCGAGCCCGACCGACCAGGTGCGCTCCGTACGCCGGTCCGACAGCGTCACCTCGCCCGGCGGGACAGCGACCAGCTCGTCCCCCGCGTGCTCCCCCATGAACACTCTCCGTCCGCTCGAACTCCACTCGTTGGTGGAGTACATCCCGCCGTTCCGTGCGTCGGTGTTCCCACCGGCCGCCTGTCATGATCTCCTGATCCGGCACGGCAGGGCGACTTCGGTTGAAAAAGCAGCCGGTCCCTGCCACGTACCGGACTGTGGGAGCCGTTCCGCTCCGCAGGCCGCGTACCGCGCTGCCCGGCCCCGACGGCCTACCGCAGCCTTCCGACACAGCACCGGCTTGATGTCACAGGCCACTCGGGCCGTACATCGGGCTGTCGTCTTCCGCCGGCAGTACCGGCGGCCCGTCCAGGCACCCGCCGGCGACCGTGGCCGGTGGCAGACGACGGAGAGACAACAGTGGCAGAGGGATACTCGGTTGCGGACCTGGCGATGGCCGACTGTCTGCACGAGATCAGCGCCGGCCGGCTGCCGCTGCACGCGTGTGCCGACGTCCTGGGGCTGGACGGTCTGGCGCTGCTGCTCACCACCGACACGGGCCTGCCGGAGCCGATGCGCGTCCATGGCCCGCTGACCGCACCACTGGAGGATCTCCAGCTCGTACACGGACAAGGGCCCAGCTCGGATGCCGCCCAGCACGGCATGACGGTCCTGGCTCCGGACCTGACCGACCTGTCCGCCTCGCGCTGGACCGGCCTGGCACCCGACATCCACGACCTGGGGGTGGGTGCGGTCTTCGCCTTTCCCCTGCGCGTCGGGGCCATCAGGATCGGCGCCCTCAGCGGCCACCGCAGAGCACCCGGCATCATGGCTCCACCACAGCTCAGCGGCGCCGACGCCCTCGCCGACGCCGCCGCACATGCCGTACTGCGGCAGCAGTCCTGGCTCTCGGACCAGGTGGACCTGCCCTTCGGCGCGGCGCATCGGGCCGCCGGCGTGCTCACCGTACGGCTCGGCGGTGTCTCCCTCGAACACGCCTGGCTGCGGCTGCGCGCCCACGCCTTCCGCCACGACCGGTCGTTGCTGGACACCGCCGATGCCGTACTGCGCGGCGGGCTCGCCGACCTGTGAGCCGACGGGCTGCCGGGAGGGGGGCCGGCAGCCCTGGTCCGGGGCGGGCTCAGGCCGCCTGAGGCTCGGCCGTACGGGGTGCGGCCGCCGGGGCCTTGGACGCCTGGGGAATCTCGGGGCGTCCGAACAACGGGGCGTAACCGGAGGGGAGATGGGCCAGAATGCGGGCGAGGAGATCGCGGCCCGCGAGAGCGGCCACCGTCGTGAGGACGGCCCCGGTGTCCCACCGGGTGGTGGCCGGGCTGCCGCCGGTACGGGCGGCGAGGTCCTTGACGAAGCCCCAGCCGGTGAGCGGCTGCGGGGACGGGATCTGGCCCGTGAAGGTAATGGCGGCCTCCAGAGGCAGGCGCGCGGCCAGTTCGACGCGTTCGTCGCCGGTCAGCTGCCGGCCCAGCGCGGCCAGTACGGCCTGGACGGCTTCCTCGGCGCGTTCCCGGGTCGGATAGGCACCTTCGTACCGGACTTTCTCCAGCATCAGCTGATAGGTCATCACCGTGTTGCGCCGGGCCGGGGCGGGCTGGGGGTGCATCGCTGTCGCAGGCGCCTTTCTCATGATTCCGTCCGTTGTCTGCTGTTGTTTGCTGTTGTCTGCCGACGTGTTACCGCTGCGGGCGAGTTGATGCGCCGCAATGTGCGGGAGTGGCGGCTCAGGTGGAGAGCTGCTTGTCCGTCGAGCCCCTGCGGACGGCGACCTTGCGGGGCTCGGTGCGCTCGGCGACCGGGATGCGCAGGGTCAGCACCCCCGCGTCGTAATCAGCCGTGATGTGCGCGGTGTCGAGGGTGTCGGCCAGGACCAGCCGGCGGGAGAAGACGCCCAGCTGCCGTTCGGACACGTCCATCCGGACCTTGTCCCCGTCCGCCACCGGCCGGCGCTCGGCCTTGACGGTCAGCACGTTGCGTTCGACATCGATGTCGATGGCCTCCGGCGCCACGCCGGGCAGATCGAACGCCACTACGTACGCGCCGTCCTCGCGGTACGCGTCCATCGGCATCGGCGCCGGGCGTGACCACGTACCGGAACCCATCAGGTGCTGGGCGAGCCGGTCGAACTCACGAAAGGGATCGGTGCGCATCAACATGTGGATACACCTCCAGAGGGCTCAGGCAGTTACTGCCAATGCGCTTCACCTGACACCGTTGTAGCATGTCATCGGAACGATGACAAAGAGAGTGTCGTCCAGAGGACGACACTGCGATCGGCCGGCCGCGGAAGATGCCGGCCGACAGCCGACGAGGGTGCCGCCGAGGAGAACGAGAAGGTCATGTCCCCCGCCGATCACACCAACCCCGCCTCCTTCCTCGCCGCCGCGGCGGCGCTGGAGGCCATCGAGGACGCCGTCCACACCGCCCAGCACAGCGACACCGAACCGTCCCCCTCCCCCGCCGACGGACCGGAACGGGCGCTGGCCGCCCTGCTGTTGCTGCGCCAGGTACGCGAACAGCTCGCCGGCTGGGAGACCGGACTGATCGAGACGGCCCGGCACGCGGGCGCCAGCTGGGCCGACCTCGCCGAGCCGCTCGGCGTCGCCAGCCGTCAGGCCGCCGAACGCCGTTACCTGCGGCAGCGCCCCGGGCCCGCCGGCACCACCGGCGAACAGCGCGTCCAGGCCACCCGCGACCGCCGCGCGGCCGACCGCAGCGTCACCGCCTGGGCCCGCGACCACGCCGCCGACCTGCGCAGCCTGGCCGGCCAAGTCACAGCCCTCACCGACCTCCCGGCCGCCTCCCGCACTCCCCTGGCGCGCCTGAACCAGGCCCTCGCGCACGACGACCCGGCCACCCTGCTCGCTCCGCTCACCGCGGCCCGGCCGCACCTCCAGCGGCGCCATCCCGACCTCGCCGCCCGCATCGACACGCTGACCACGCGCACCGATCAGCTGCGCGACGACAGCAACAGCCGGCGCGGCCACGGCTGAGAAGCCCGGCGCGGCGACTGTGGCGGCAGGCCGACGCGCCCACCGCCCGTGCGGGGAGGCGGGGCCGCGCGGTTGCCGTTACTTCCCGGCGTCCGTCGTGAAGCGGGCGAGGAGAGTTCGGGCCAGACCGCGGGCGTAGGCGGCGTCCAGCAGGCCGGGGCGGAAGAGGATGCGGTACATCATCGGCGCCACGAGATGGTCGAGGACCGTCTCCACATCGGGCGCCGGCTCCCCTCGCCCGACGGCACGGTCCAGGAGCACGGCGACCTGCTCGGCGGCGTACGCCGAGCACTGTCCCGCGTTGCCGCCCTCCCGGTCCCCGGCCACCGCGTCCTGGATGTAGGCGCGCCCGGCCGCCGAGGACATCTCCTCCAGCCACTCCACCGACCAGGTCTCCAGGTCCGCGGCCAGGCTGCCGTGGTCGGCGGGCGGCCCCTCCGGGCGCAGCCGCTCCACCGCCACGTCGGACAGCAGCACCTGGAGGTCGCCCCAGCGCCGGTAGATCGTCGAGGGAGTGACCTCGGCGCGCGCCGCGATCAGCGGGACGGTCAGCTCGGCGCGGCCGCGTTCGGCTTCCAGCTCCCGTACGGCCCGGTGCACCGACTCCTGTACACGCGCGCTGCGCCCGCCCGGGCGGCTCTTCGGCTTTGCTCCCATCCCCTCACCTTAACCACCTTAACGCTGAATCTTTGCTTCAAGGTCGGGCGATCACGCGGGTCCGGACGGGCCACCGACGAGCGCGTGCCCCACCACGTCCGCCAGCGGGGCCGGCCCGAAGGCCCGCTCGTACGCGTCCGCCGCGTCCAGCAGCGCCGCTTCGCCGTACGGCCGCCCGATCAGCTGCATGCCGATCGGCAGCCCTGCGCTGTCGGCGCCCACCGGCAGCGACAGCGCGGGCAGCCCGGTCACATTCGCGGGCGAGCTGAACCGTACGTACGCATCGGCCACCCCCTCGACCGTGCCGTCCGGCCAGGTGAACGCCTGCTGCCCGGCCGATGCCGCGGTGGCCGGCACGGACGGCGCCGCGATCAGGTCCACCTGCCGCAGCAGCCCTTCCCATTCCCGCCGCATCAGCGTGCGGGCCTGCTGCGCGCGGAGGTGGTCGACGGCCGGCAGCAGTGCGCCCGCTTCCAGCAGCACCCGTACGTCGTCCCCGTACAGCTCGGGCGCCCCACCCAGCTCCGTGGCGTGGTAGGCGGTCGCCTCCGGCACCATCAGCCCCCAGTGGGCGGCCTGGATGTAGCGGTGCAGCGGGACGGCCACGTCCACCAGGGTCGCGCCGAGACCGGCCATGCGGTCCAGCGCGGTGCGGACGGCGGCCTCCACCTGGGGATCCACATGGTCGAAGAAGTAGTCGACGGGGACGCCCACGCGGACGCCGCGCAGATCCGGCTCACCGTGGGCGCGCTGTTCGCCGTGACCGTTGCCGCCGTTGCCCCCGCGTCCCTGTCCGTCCGGGCCGGGGTCGGCGATGGCGGCCAGTACCAGCCCGGCATCCCGCACCGTGCGAGTGATCGGGCCGACGTGGTCCAGGGACCAGGACAGTGCCGCCACCCCGTCCCGCGGCACCGTTCCGTACGTCGGCTTGAGCCCGACAGCCCCGGTGAGCGCGGCCGGGACCCGGATCGAGCCGCCGGTGTCCGTGCCGAGCGCGAAGGTCGCTGACCCCGCGGCCACCGCGGCGGCCGACCCGCCGCTGGAGCCACCCGGCACCCTGTCCGGCGCCCACGGATTACGGGTCTGAGGCGTCGTCAGCCCGTAGGCGAACTCGTGCGTGTGCGACTTGCCGAGCAGCACCGCCCCCGCCTGCTTCAGCCGCGCGGTGACGGTGGCGTCCCGCTCCGGCACCCGGCCGGCGCGTACGGCGGAACCGGAGGCGGTGACCACGCCCGCGGTGTCGATCAGGTCCTTGAGCGCCATCGGGATGCCGTGCAGCGGGCCGCGGTACCGCCCGGCGGCGATCTCGCGTTCCGCGGCGGCGGCCCGCTCGCGCGCCGGCTCCGCCGTGACGGTCGCGTAGGCGCTCACCAGCGGCTCCGTCTCCTCGATGCGGGCCAGGAGGGAGTCGATCAGTTCCACCGGGGAGAGGCGTCGGTCACCGATCGCGCCGGCCGCCTCGGTGAGGGAGAGCTCGTAGGGCTGCACGGGGGTCACCGCCCGTCGGGGAGGTAGACGGCGGCGGGCGGCACGTCCGCGAGGTCGAGCTCCCGGAGGCGGCCGACCACGGCCAGGATGTGGTCGGCCGTGGCGGCGACGGCGGCGTGCCGGTCATCACGCAACGGGATTCCCGCACGCTCGGCCGCCTCGGCGGCTGTCCGCGGGGTGTGGGGAGGAAGAGACATGGCTGATTCGGGTCCTTTTCGGGGTTCGTTCGGAAAGGGCGTCGGACGGGGGACATCGAGCGGAAGGGCGTCGAGCGGAAGGGCGTCATGCCGCAGCAACTGGGCAGCGCGGACGGGGCGGCGCCAGTACGTCCGTCTTGGACCGTCCGGGACCTCCGGGACCATCCGGGCCCGTCCGCCGTACGGACAGTAGGACGCCGCGGACCACTAACGCAAACCGTTTGCTTTAGTGGCTTCGCGAGTCTACCGTTAACGCAACTTCTGCGCTTTAAGGCGCCCGACCCGAGGAGCCGCATGCCCGCCCCCGTCTGGACCATCGGCGATATCACCGTCCACCGCATCGACGAGACCGAACTGCCGCCCGAGACCGGCCCCTGGCTGCTCCCCGGCGCCACCCCGGACGTGGTCGCCGCGGCCCCCTGGCTGCGCCCCGACTTCGCCCGGCCCGATCACGGCCTGCGCCTCGCCAGCCACTCCTTCGCCGTACGCGCGGGCGGCCTGCGCATCCTCGTCGACACCGGCATCGGCAACGGCAAGGACCGCGCCAACCCCGCCTGGAACCACCTGAACACCGACTACCTCACCCGGCTCGAAGCGGCGGGCTTCCCGCCCGGCTCCATCGACCTCGTCGTCCTCACCCACCTGCACACCGACCACGTCGGCTGGAACACCCGGTACGACGAGGACGAAGGGGCGTGGGTGCCCACGTTCCCGCGCGCCCGGTACGTGGTGGCGCGCGACGAGTGGGCGTACTGGTCGGCCGCCGAACTGGACGCGGCACGCCGCCAGATGTTCCGCGACTCCGTCCATCCGGTGTACGACCACGGCCTGCTGGACCCGGTCGACGTCCCCGCCGCCGGAGCGGAGATCGCCCCCGGCGTCACTCTCGTCCCCACTCCGGGACACACTCCCGGCCAGGTCGCCGTCCGGCTGAGTGATGCCGGGCAGTCGGCCCTGATCACGGGTGACTGTGTCCACCACCCCGTCCAGTTCGGCCGCCCCGACCTCTCCAGCTGCGTCGACATCGACCCGGCACAGGCCGTCGCCACCCGCCGTGACCTGCTCGCCTCGCTCGCCGGGACCGGCACTCTCGTCCTCGGCAGCCACTTCCCGCCGCCCACCGCCGGCTACCTCCGCCCCGACGGAGCCGGCTACCGCCTCGACCCGGCACCCGCGGGTTAGGACGCCGCGGGACATCGCGAAGGTACGACTCCGGACTCCGCGCCCGTCCTCCCCGCCCCGGCCGCGCACGAGCGCAATGATGGGCGGGTGGAGAGCGCACCGGGGCAGTACGGCGGACAGTCCGGTCCGTCGCCGCACCCGGCGCGAGACAGAGGAGCGAGTGGTCCGATGCGCATCGTGGTCAGTGAGTTCATGAGCCTGGACGGCATCGTGCAGGCGCCGGGCGGTCCGAAGGAGGACGTCGACGGCGGGTTCGCCCACGGCGGCTGGTCGCACCCGTTCTTCGACCCGGAAGTGATGGGCGGCGCCATCGACGCGGCGATGGGCCGGGCCGGGGCGCTGCTGTTCGGACGCCGGACGTGGCAGACGATGGCCGGGGCGTGGCCCGAGCGGGCCGGCGACCCGTTCGCCGACCGGATGAACGCCATTCCGAAGTACGTCGTGTCCCGCACGCTCGGCGACGACGAACTGACGTGGCACAACACCACACTCATTCCGGGCGACGACGCTCTCGCCCGCATCCGGGAGCTGCGCGGGACCGACGGCGGCGACCTGTGGGTCATGGGGAGCCCCACGCTCGTCCGCACGCTCCTGCACGAGGGCCTGGTGGACGAACTCCTGCTGATGATCGAGCCGGTACTGCTCGGCGGCGGCAAAACGATCTTCCCGGACGACGGTGCGCTGCGCACGTTCGAGCTGGTCTCGTCCGTCACCAGCGGCACGGGCGTCCAGGTGTGCACGTACCGGTCGGCCTCCGGGCCCGCAGCCGAGAGCTGACGGGTCCAGCGTCCTCACCGCGCGGGAGCGAACCGGCGTACGGCTCAGGAGCGCGCCGCCACCAGCAGATCGACCAGGTAGGACTCCTCCACCGTGCCGTCCGGGAAGAGTTCGCGCAGACGCGTGCGCTCCTCGGCGAGGAAGGCCCGGGTGGCCGCCTCGCCGAGGACGAGGAACGCCGAGTGGCTGGTCACGTTGGCGAGATGGGTCTCCAGCGGGACGGTACGGGTCCACTGGAGCCGGCGGCGCGCGAAGCGGAGCCCCGGCCGGCCGAGTCCCGCGAGCCGGGCGGCGCGGCTGTCGTCGGGGCGCGCCGCGGCGGGCGGGGCCACGCCGCAGTGGCGCGCGATGCGGTCCTTCTGCGCGCCGATCCACGGGACGTCCGTATCGCCGAGGTTCCACCAGACGGCGAGCGCGCCGTCCGGCCGCAGGACCCGCAGCGCTTCGGGGACGGAACGGTCGGGGTCGGTCCAGTGCCAGGACTGCGCATAGGTGATGAGGTCGCGGGAGGCATCGGCGAGGGGCAGTGCGTTGCCGTCACCCCGGACGATCGGTACGCCGGGGAGCGTCCTGGCGAATTCGGCGGCCATACCGTCGCCGGGCTCCACGGCGACCACCTCGGCGCCGCGCTCGCGCAGTAGCGCGGTGGCAATGCCGGTGCCCGCGCCGACATCGGCGACACGGGAGCCCGCGAGGGGACGCCCCGTGAGTTCTTCCACCGTGTCCAGGAGAGCGGCCGGATAGGAGGGGCGGTTCGCGCCGTACTGCGCGGCGGCCGCGTTGAACGAGTGGGCGCGTGAGGTGGCGGTCATCCGTTCATTCTGGCGATGCATGCCACTGGCCGGCAGGAGGGGCGGCCCACCGTCCGGCCGACATAGCGGTCACCATCCGAACGGAAAAGATCGGGCAAAAAACGTAAACCTTCCGCCCGCCCACGTCACGACCCATTCGAACGGGCGTTGAGCAGGTGTGACCCTCTCTGTCGACCATGAACAGCGGTACCCCGTACCCGTCGCGCTGCCCTGCCATCTCTGCCCCGAGCCCACGCCCGCCCTGCCCGAGCTCGCGGTGGCACTCCAGCCCGCGATCGGCCCCGAGCGCACGGTGTGGCTGTGCCGGTTCTGCCAGGAGACGCGGCCGGGCCGCGACCACCCGGAGCTGGGCGGCGCGGACTGGAGCTGGCGGAGTCTGAACCGCGGGGCCACCGCTCTGCGGGCAGACTTCGCCGCGGGGCAGTGGGTACCGCTCCCGGAGGAGCACCGGTTCGCCGAGACCCTGAACGGATGCCACTGGACGGAGTCGGCGGTACGCGACCTCCTCCACCGTGCCGCCCCCGCCCTCCGGACCGGGAGACTGGTACCCCTCCTTCAGGACGCCCTCACGGTAGTCCTCGCCCACGTACCGGCCACCGACGTATCCCTACGAGAGGTACGCCGCCTGATCACCACCCTGACCCCGGACACCCACCCACCGGGCACCTCCTGAGCGAGACACCCGGGGGCGGCGACACTCCGTCAGTTGAGGGTGTCGGGGTCGGGACCCGTTCGCATGCCCTGGTCGAGGGCGGTGATGGCGTCGATGTCCGCGTCGCTCAGGGTGAAGTCGAAGACGTCGAGGTTCTCGCGGATGCGGGCCGGGGTGACCGACTTGGGGATCACGACGTTGCCGATCTGCAGGTGCCAGCGCAGCACGACCTGGGCGGGCGTCTTGCCGTGCCGCTCCGCGATGGCCGTGATGGCCTCGTCCTTCAGCAGTGCGCCCTGCGCGAGCGGGCTCCAGGCCTCGGTGGCGATGCCGTGCTGGGCGTGGAAGGCGCGCAGTTCGCTCTGCTGCAGGCCGGGGTGGAGCTCGATCTGGTTGACCACCGGGACGATGCCGGAGGCGTCCAGCAGCCGCTGCAGGTGCGCGGGCTGGAAGTTCGACACGCCGATGGCACGGGTGCGGCCGTCGGCGAGCAGCTTCTCGAAGGCGCGCCAGGTGTCGAGGTACCGGTCGCGGGCCGGGGTCGGCCAGTGGATCAGGTACAGGTCGACGTGGTCCAGGCCCAGCTTGGCCAGCGAGGCGTCGAAGGCCGCCAGCGTGGCGTCGTAACCCTGGTCGTCGTTCCACAGCTTGGTGGTGACGAAGAGGTCGTCGCGGGCGATGCCGGAGGAGGCCAGCGCGCGGCCGACGCCGGTTTCGTTGCCGTAGACGGCGGCGGTGTCGATGCTGCGGTAGCCGGCCTCCAGGGCGCTGGTGACGGCGGCGGTGGTCTCGTCGTCGGGGACCTGGAAGACACCGAAGCCCAGCTGCGGCATGGCCACACCGTTGTTCAGCGTCACGTTCGGAATCGATGTCGAGGGGTTCATGAGGGGGTGCAGTCCTTTCGCACGGTGGTCGGTCGTCGTCCGTGCAGGTCGGTACGGTTCGTCGGTACGGGTCCGGCAGGGCGGGCTCGTCCCTACGGGCTCGCCAGTGCGGGCCCGTCGGTGCGGGTCCGGCAGGGAAGCTGCGGGCTCGTCAGGGAATCAGGGTCGGTGCCACGCCGCCGTCGACGCGCAGCGCCGCGCCGGTGGTCGCGGAAGCGTGCTCGGATGCCGCATACACGGCCAGCGCGGCCACTTCCTCCGGCCGGATGAGGCGGCCGAGGAGCGAGGTGGGCCGCTCCTGCCGGATGAAGGCGGCCTCGGCCTCCGCGAAGGAGGTGCCGGGGCCGACCCGGTCGGCGATGAACTCCTCGACGCCGGGGGTCAGTGTGGGGCCGGGCAGGACGGAATTGACGGTGACACCGGTGCCGGCCAGCTCCTGCGCCATACCGCGCGAGACGGCGAGCTGGGCGGTCTTGGTCATGCCGTAGTGGACCATCTCGGTCGGCGTCATGACCGCCGACTCGCTGGAGATGAACAGCACCCGGCCCCAGCCCCGCTCGGCCATCCGCGGTGCGTAGTGGCGGGCCAGCCGGATGCCACTGAGCACGTTGACGTCGAAGAAGCGCTGCCATTCGGCGTCGGGGATCTCGAAGACGGGGGTGGCGGAGAAGATGCCGGTGTTGTTGACCAGTACGTCGCCGTCGGGGACCGCCTCGATCAGGGCGTCGGTGCCCTCGGCGGTGGACACGTCGGCGGCCACCGCGCGGACCCGGTCGGAGCCGGTCTCCTTGACGATCTCCTGAGCTGCCTGGGCGGTGCGGCTCTCGTCGCGGCCATTGACGACGACCGCGGCGCCGGCACGGGCGGCGGCCACGGCGATGGCACGGCCGATGCCCGCGGTGGAGCCCGTGACGATCACGGTACGGCCGGACAGATCGATATGCATGGGACAACCCTTCCTTCGACACGCGCCCTGGTTCGGATGCGCCACCTCAAGATTTAACACGCGCATGCAATTATTGCGAACGCAGGTAAAACGCTAACGCATCCTCTTGTCCGTGAGCACACTGGCCGCGCCTAGACGCATCAGGACGCCGGTCGGCAGAAGTGCGCAGGCCGACGGAAGGGCGCCGGCCGACGGAAGGGCGCAGCCCTGACCAGCCCGGCTACCGGGAAACGCAGGAAGTCGCCGACCCGCTCAGCCCCGTCGGACCGCGCCGAGCTGGGCGCGGTGCAGGCCCGAGGAAGCGAAGCGCTGTGCCACTACGCGCAGGACGCGGGTCATCGCCTGGGCGGGCGGGGTGGTGGGCCGGGCCTGGGCGTGGGCGAGCAGGATGCGGCGGGTGGGGGCGGGCACGTCGGAGGCGAAGGGGAGCAGGCGGACGTCGCTGCGACGGCTGGTGAGGGCGAGCCGCGGTGCGAGGGCGATGCCCAGCCCGGCGGCCACCATGGCCTGCGCTTCTTGGTAGTCGTGCGACGCGTAGGCGATACGCGGCTCGAACCCGGCCTGGCGGCAGCTGCGGCGCAGCACATCGGCGACAGGGTGGTTGTCGGCTCGAATGATCCATTCCTGGTCGGCCAGGTCGCTCAGGCGCACGGAAGGATGAGTACGCAGGGGCGAGTCCGCGGGGACCACCAGCACCGTGGGGTCGTCGAGCAGGTGGGTGAGGGCGAGCGCCGGGTCTTCGAGGCGGTTCCAGTCGTAGTCCCACAGCAGCGCCTGCTCCACCTCGCCGGTGTGCAGCATCTCGCACAGCTCGGACAGGACGCCCGCGCGCACTTCGATGCGTACCTCGGCGTGCCGGCGGCGGAAGCGGGTGAGGGCGAGCGGCAGGAGCGAGGCGCTCGCGGTGGGGAAGGAACCGAGCCGCAGTGTGCCCTGGTCGAGGTCGGCGAAGGACTCCAAGTCGGCCTGGGCGGCGCGCAGCTCGCGGCGGATGACCTGCCCGCGTTCGGCCAGCGCGGAGCCGGCCGGGGTGGGGCGGATGCCACGGGGCAGCCGCTCGATCAGTGGTTGTCCGGCCTCGCGCTCCAGCAGGGACATCTGCTGGGAGGCGGCGGAGGTGGTCATGCCCATCGCCTCGGCCGCGGCAGTGAGGGAGCCGCGTTCGGCGGCCTCGGTGAGCAGCAGGAGATGGCGCACGTTCAGCATGGCGCTGAGTTTAGCTGAGCTAAACCCTGGTGAAGTTGACTGCCATTGTGCCCAAGTCGCACCTCTGCGAAGGTCTTCGCATTCGCCGGAGGGGTTCACCGATTGGCAACGCGCCCGTAACCGTTCTCCGGACCTTCCCAGCGCCCGCGTTGATCGAGAAAGAGCCTCAGACGTGCACACTCCCGCGACCCTGGTCCGCGGTGGCACCAGCAAGTGCTGGCTGTTCCACCAGGTCCATGTCCCCGCCGAACTCGGCGCACTGGAGAAACTGCTGGTCGCCGCCTACGGCGCCACCGACCCGGTGGAACTCGACGGGGTCGGCGGGGCCACCCCCACCACCTCCAAGGCCGCGATCGTCAGCGCCTCACCCGACCCCGGAACGGACATCGACTACCTCTTCGCCCAAGTCGGCATCGGCACCGGCTCGGTGGAGTGGACGAGCAACTGCGGCAACTGCGCCACCGGCGTCGCCTTGTACGCGGTCGCGAAGGGCCTGGTACCGATCACCGGGGACCGGACTCGTGTGGTGATGCGCAACATGAACACCGGCGCGGTGCTCGAAGGACTCGTGGACACCACCGGGGGCGTGGCGCACGACTTCGGCGAGCAGACCGTACCGGGCACCCGCGCCGGTGGGGTCGCGGTCGGCCTCACCTTCCGTGACCCGGCGGGCCGTACCACCGGCTCCCTGCTGCCCACCGGACTGGCCGCACAGGAGCTGCGCGTCGGGGCCGCTGACCCGGTGCTGGTGAGCATGGTGGACGCCGGGGCGCCGGTCGTTCTCGTCGAGGCCGCCAGTGCCGCACGCACCGGCTCCGAGACCTTGGAGCAGATGCGTACCGACGCACCCTGGCTGCGCACCGTCCGGCACGCGGCCGCACCACTGATGGGCCTGATCGAGCCGGGCGAGGAACCCGGCGACGCGGTCCCCAAGGTGGGGCTGGTCGGCCGGCCGGTCGCGTACACCACCACACTCGGCGAACGCGTCGCGGCCCAGGACTACGACGTCTCCGTACGCATGCTCACCATGAACGCCCCGCACCCCGCGATCGGCCTGACCTCCGCCGTCGCCGTCGCGGCCGCGGCCCTGCGCGAGGACTCCGTGGTCTCCCGGGCCGCGGGCCGCACTGCCGGTGAGTGGCTTCGTCTGGGCACCCCCGCCGGTGTGATCGCGGTGCGCTGCTCGGACCTGCGGGACGGCCTGCCGGGCCGCGTCACCGTGCAGCGGGCGGCACGACTGCTCGCCGACGCCCGTATCTACGTACCGGAGTCGGACCGGCCGCAAGCAGCCTGACCCGGGTTACCGGCCTGGGTAGCTGCCCCGGGTTACCTGCCGGGTATCCGGCCCGCGTTGCCGGACCGGGTTGACCTCGCGCCCTCAGGGCGCGCTCCTCCCCTCCCCCCTCCCCCCCCCCGCACCGAGGACAATGATGTCTACTGAAGTGATCTCCATAGGCGCGCTGCTGGTGATGTTCGTGGTCGGCACCATCCTGCCGATCAACCTGGGCATCCTCGCCTTCGTCGCCACCTTCGCCGTCGGCACCGTCTCGCTCGGCCTCACCGAGGACGAGATCTTCGAGGGCTTCCCGGTGGAACTCTTCGTGACCATCGTCGGAGTCACGTATCTCTTCTCCGTCGCTCGCCGCAACGGCACCATCGACTGGCTCGTCGCGGCGGGAGTGCGGCTGGTGCGAGGCAAGGTGGCGCTCATTCCCTGGGTGTTGTTCCTGGTGGCCGCGACGCTCACGGCGTTCGGCACGTTCACCCCGGCCGCCGTCGCGCTCCTCGTACCCATCGCGATGGACTTCGCCCACCGCTACCGCATCAACCCGCTGGTGGCCGGAATGATGGTGATCAGCGGCGGGCACGCGGGGGCCTTCTCGCCCCTCGCCGTCTCCGGTGCCCTCGTCCTGGGGCTGGTCGACGACACCACGCTGCACGTCTCGCCCGTGACGCTCTTCACCGCCAGCTTCGTGATCAACCTGCTGCTGTCGCTCCTCACGTACGTACTCCTCGCCAAGCGCCCCGCCCCGCTGGCCGGGACGGCGCACGAGACGGCCGACGGCGAGGACCCCGCCGCGTTCGGCAGACCCGACTGGCGTCAGTGGCTCACCCTCGGCTGTCTGCTCGCGCTGGTGGTCGGCGCGCTCGGCTTCCGGCTGGAGATCGGCTTCCTGGCCCTGGTGGCCGGCGCGCTGCTGGCACTGGTGGACATGGAGCGGCAGGAGAAGGCCGTGGACGGCATCAGCTGGTCAACTCTGCTGCTGGTGGCGGGCATGATGACGTACATCGCGATGCTGGAGAAGGCCGGCATCATCGAGGACATCTCCCAGCACGCCGCCGGCCTCGGTGCCCCGCTCGTCGTGGCCCTGGTGCTGTGTTTCACCGTGGCCATCACCTCGGCCTTCGCCTCCTCCACCGCGATCCTGACCGCGATCATTCCGCTCGCCGTCCCGCTGCTGCTCTCCAGCCACCTCAGCGCGGCCGGTCTGATCGCGGCGCTCGCGGTGTCCACCACGATTGTCGACACCTCACCGTTCTCCACCAACGGCGCCCTCGTCCTCAGCAACGCCCGCGGCATCGACACCCGCCGCTTCTACCGCCAGATCATCAGCTACACCGGCGGCATCGTCGCGCTCGGTCCCGTCGTTGCGTGGGGAGCGCTGGTCCTTCCCTGGTCATAACAACAGCAGGACGGCCCACATGTCACTCAGGCGGCTTCAGGTTCCCCTGGCCGCTTGCTGGTCGAAGCGGGAGCGGTTCTGGGAGATCTCGTCGTGGTGGGTACCGGCCCAGTCGATCAGCGCGGTGACGGCATCGAGCAGCGTGCCGCCGAGCTCGGTCAGTGCGTACTCCACACGCGGAGGCACCTCGGGGTAGGCGGTCCGGGTGACCAGACCGTCACGCCGCAGCTGACGCAAGGTGTGGGTGAGCATGCGCTGGGAGATGCCCGGGATGGAGCGCTGCAGGTCGGTGTAGCGCAGGGGGCCGTTCTCCAGCGTGCCGATCACGAGTACGGCCCACTTGTCCCCGGCCCGCTCGACGATCTGGCGGATGGTCTCCCCCTTCTCCGCCGGCCAGCGCGAGCAGGGCCCGGACGGGGCAGCCGCCCGGCCGGCGTGCGACTCGGCTTCCATCGCAGGCTCCGTTCCGTTGCGCACACGCGTGTGCCTTTTGTATCGGCATCCATCCTGACCCACGATGGGGCTACGCACTAAGCGTAAGAAACGATGTCATAGCCGTGCGACCGGCCACGGACCGTTGACGAGCGCCGTACCGAGGAGGAAGACCATGCTCATGCGTGCCGCGACCGTGTCCCGCTTCGGCGGGCCCGAGGCAGTCGAGATCACTGAGCTGCCGGTGCCCGTTGCGGGCCCTGGGCAGGTACGGATCAAGGTGGCGGCCGCTGCCTTGAACCCGGTGGACGCGGCCATGCGGGCCGGGGTCTTCGGCAGCGACGGCGAACGCATCGGGCTGGGCTGGGACGTCGCCGGCACCATCGATGCCGTCGGCGACGGTACGGACCGGTCGGTGGGCGAGCGCGTCATCGGCCTGGCCACGGGCCACCGCACCCCGCTGGGCACCCACGCCGAGTACGCCGTACTCGATGCGCACGCCGTCGCGGCCGCCCCCGCCACCCTGGACGACACCCACGCAGCGGCACTGCCACTCAACACATTGTCCGCGCTCCAGGCACTGCAGATGCTGGCACTGAGCCCCGGTCAGAGCCTGCTGGTCACCGGTGCGGCCGGTGGCGTCGGGGCCCACGCGGTGGAACTCGCCCACCACAGCGGGGTAAAGGTCACGGCATCCGCCTCCGCCGGCGACCAGGCGTTCCTCCTCTCCCGCGGCGCCGACCATTTCCTCACCCGCGGCCAGGCGCCCGTGGCTGCCGGCTTCGACGGTGTGCTCGATGCCGCGTCGGTGGGGCGTGACGCGCTCGCCGCGGTCCGCGACGGCGGCACCTACATCGGTCTGTGGCCCGGTCAGGAACCGGAGACCGAGCGCGGCATCCGCATCGACGCCCTGGACGTACGAGCCGACAGCGCGCAACTGGCCGAGCTGTCCCACCTCGCCGAATCCGGCGTGGTCATGGCCCGCGTCGCACAGACCTACCCGCTCGACGCCGCAGCCGCAGCCCACGCACGGCTGGCCGAAGACGGCCTGCGCGGACGCATCGTTCTCGTCCCCTGAGGCCTACCCGCACGCGTAACTCGTGATCGTTCCCCGCGTTGGTCTGCTGGGGACCGCCCCCGGTCATGCCTAGCGGCGGCGGGGTCGCCCCGGCAGATCGGATCCCTCGGCTCGTTCCGGTCGCTCGGCGCTGGCGAGGCGGCTCGACGCGCTTGCGGCGCTCGGCGAGGATGGGCGCGGTGTCACCGTCGGCATCGGCGCACCTCGACGTGGCCGTCAGGAAGGCGCTCCGCGCACTGTCCGAACGAGAGAGGCCCACATGGACACGCACACATCGGTAGCCAATATCGGCGTCGTCGGACTGGCGGTGATGGGTTCGAACCTGGCTCGCAACCTCGCCTCCCGCGAGGGCAACACCGTCGCCGTTTACAACCGCACCTACGCCCGTACCGAAGAACTGCTCGCCGAGCATCCTGAGGCGGGGTTCGTCGCCGGTGAGTCGATCGACGACTTCGTGGCGTCGCTGGCGAAGCCACGTACCGCGATCATCATGGTGAAGGCCGGTGCGGGCACGGACGCGGTGATCGACCAGCTCGCCGAACGCTTCGAACCCGGCGACATCATCGTGGACGGCGGCAACGCGAACTTCAACGACACCATCGCCCGGGAGAAGCGGATCGCGCCCGCCGGCATTCACTTCGTCGGGGCCGGCATCTCCGGTGGCGAGGAGGGCGCGCTCAAGGGCCCGTCGATCATGCCGGGTGGCTCGGAGGAGTCCTACCGGACGCTCGGGCCCATCCTCGCCTCGATCGCGGCCGTCGCCGAGGGCGAGCCCTGCGTCACTCACGTAGGGACCGACGGTGCCGGCCACTTCGTGAAGATGATTCACAACGGTATCGAGTACGCCGACATGCAGTTGATCGCCGAGGCGTACGACCTGCTGCGCACGGTCGGCGGGCTCCAGCCGGCCGCCATCGCCGATGTCTTCGCCGAGTGGAACAGGGGCTCGCTGGAGTCGTACCTCATCGAGATCACCGCTGAGGTGCTGCGCCAGGTCGACCGCGCCACGGGTGAGCCGTTCGTCGACATCGTGCTCGACCAGGCCGGCTCGAAGGGCACCGGCGTGTGGACGGTGCAGAACGCGCTCGACCTGGGCATCCCGGTGGGCGGCATCGCCGAAGCCGTCTTCGCCCGCTCCGTCTCCGCCAAGCCGGCACAGCGCGAAGCGGTGCAGCGAGTCGTCACCTCGCGGCCGGCAGCGCAGAGCGTCGACTCCTCCTTCGCCGACGACGTGGCCAAGGCGCTCTACTCCTCCAAGGTTGTCGCCTACGCGCAGGGCTTCGACGCCATCATCGCCGGCGCGGAGAAGTACGGCTGGGACATCCACAAGGACCGGATCGCCAAGATCTGGCGCGGCGGCTGCATCATTCGCGCGCAGTTCCTCAACCGCATCGCCGAGGCCTACGACGAGAACCCGGACATCGCCACTCTGCTCGAGGCCCCCTACTTCGCCCAGGCCGTCGCCGACGGCGAGGCCGCGTGGCGTCGCGTCGTCGCGACGGCGGCCCTCTCCGGCGTACCGATCCCGGGCTTCAGCTCCGCGCTCAGCTACTACGACTCGCTGGCAACCAAGCGCCTCCCCGCCGCCCTCGTACAGGCTCAGCGCGACTTCTTCGGCGCCCACACCTACAAGCGCGTCGACAAGGACGGCACGTTCCACACCCTCTGGTCCGGCGACCGCACCGAAGTCGAAGTCGAGGGCTCCAGCCACTGAGGTCGAGTCGAGTACGCCGCCGGCGCACCGCCCACCGGCTCTCAGGCGATCCAGTGAGGGCGTCGGCGGGAGGAAGCAGGCCGGGACTGGGCGGCCGGGAGGGCGGTGGCCAGGCGGTGTGCGGCCTCGCGGAGGGTGTCCGGCGGAGCGGTGTAGGGAATGCGGAGGCGTTGTTCGAAGAGGCCCGGGTCCGTGGCGAAGTGGGCCCCACTCTCGATGCGTACGCCGTGTTCCCACGCCTGCTCGGCGAGGGCCGTGGCGATGGGTTCGCCCAGGTCTGCCCAGAGCGACAGGCCGCCGGGCGGCAGGTGCCAGCGCCACTGCGGGAGGTGTTGGGTCAATGCCTGCGCCAGAGCGGCTCGTTGGTCTCGGAGCTGCTGGAGACGGTCCGGCAGGAGTGCGTCGGCGCGGTCGAGCAGGTCCAGGGCGAGGAGCTGGTCCAGGACCGAGCCGCCCATGTCGGTGACGACCCGCTGACCGGCGAGTTCCGTCACGAGCCCGGCGGGCGCGCGCAGCCAGCCGATGCGCAGGCCGGCCCAGTGGGTCAGCAAATGCCGATGCCTAGGAGGGCGGAGACGCGTCAGCCATACCATTCTTCCGGGATTGGCCATGGGAACCGAGCCGATCACTGTACAGAGTTGCTCGCAATGGCCGGCCACGAGGGCGCGGCACACGGATGCATTGCGGAGGCGACGGGCATGGCACGGCAGCAACAGGGACAGGGACAGCAGGGGAAACGGCTGCGACTACGGGGGGACTTGCCCCCGCTCACCTGTCTCTCCCTCCGCGAGCGGCCGTTGCGGCGGCTGACTCAGCTGTTCGTCGGCCTCGCTCTGTACGGCTTCAGCCTGTCGGTGCTGGTGCGGGCCTCGTTGGGCGTCAATCCGTGGAGCGTGCTGTACGAGGGGCTGGCGGAGCGTACGTCCCTGAGCTTCGGCACGGTCAGTGCCGTACTGGGCGTTCTCGTCCTGGTGTTGTGGATTCCTCTCAAGCTGCGGCCGACGTTCGGCACGGTCGCCAACATCGTCGTGCTGGCGGGCTCCGCCGACCTCGGCCTCCTGCTCCTCCCCCAGCACCTCGGGCTGCCGGCCCGGATCGCGCTGCTGGTCGGCGGGGTGCTCCTCAACGGACTGTCCGTGGCCGTCTACGTCGGGGCACGCCTCGGCCCGGGGCCGCGGGACGGGCTGATGACCGGCACCGCCGCCGTGACCGGGCGTTCTCTGCGGCTGGTCCGCACTCTGATGGAGATCACCGTGCTCGCGGTGGGCCGGCTGCTCGGCGGGACCGTGGGAGCGGGGACGGTGCTGTACGCGTGCGTGGTCGGGACGGTCACGCAGTTCTGCGTGCCGTGGGTCGCGTACCGGGGTGCGGTCACACCTTTTACGTACCGGGGTGCGGTCACATCTTCTACGTACCGGGGTGCCGTCACACCTTCTGTACCGTCACGCCCTCGGCGGTCAGGGCGTCCGTCTCCTCGTCCGGTGCGGACTCGTCGGTGATGACGGTGTGCAGGGCGGAGACCGGTGCGACGAGGGCGAGGGCCGTGCGGGAGAGCTTGTCCGCCTCGGCGACGGCGATGACGCGGCGGGCCGAGGCGATCGCGGTGCGCTTGACCGCGGCGTCCTCCAGGTCGTAGGCGGTCAGGCCGGTCGCCGCGGTCAGGCCGCAGCAGCCGATGACCGCGGTGTCGAAGCGGAGCGCGGTGAGCGACGCCTCGGTCAGGGGGCCGGTCAGTGCCAGCTCGCCCGGTCTGGGGCGGCCGCCGGGGACGAGCAGGGTCAGGCGTGGCGCGCCGGTCAGCGCGTTCACCGCGTGCAGGGACAGCGGCATCACGGTCAGCCGCCGGGATTCCAGTACGCGGGCGACCTCCAGGCAGGTGGTGCCGCTGTCGAGGACGACGGACTCGCCATCGGTGAGCAGGTCGGCGACCGCCGCGGCGATGCGCCTCTTGGCGGCGATGCCCTCCTGGGCCCGTAGTGCGAACGGCGGCTCCTCGCCGCGCAGCAGAAGACTGCGCGCGCCGCCTCGGTAACGCTCCAGGACGCCTTGGCCGGCCAGTGCTTCCAGGTCGCGGCGGATGGTCATCTCCGACGCGCCGGTCAGCTCGGCCAGTTCGGCGACGCCCATCCGGCCCGCCTCGCGTACGGCCTCGGTGATGCGCCTCAGCCGGTCTGTGCTCGCTGTCGTTGCCACCCTACGATAGAACACCCAAGATGTTCGTAAAGCAAGCTTACGAACATTGTGTTTGTTCGATAGGTTCGCCGCATGGAGAGATCTCTGCGGTACGGCCGAGTGGCCACCTTCGCCTACTTCGCCCTGAACGGCTTTCTCCTGGGCATGTGGATCGTCCACATCCCCACGATCGAGCAGCGGACGGGGATCAGCCACGCGGTGCTGGGCTGGCTCCTGCTCCTGCTCGGCCTGGGAGCCTTCGCGGGCATGCAGATAGCCGGGCCGCTCACCGATCGGCTCGGCGCGCGGACCGTTGTGCCACTCAGCGCCACCCTGTGCAGCGCGGCCGTCGTCCTGCCGGGCCTGGCCGGCAGCGCCTGGGCGCTCGCCGGCGCCCTGCTGCTGCTCGGGCTCGGCAACGGCTGCCTCGACGTGAGCATGAATGCGCATGCCGTGCAGGTCGAGCGGGGGTACGGCCGCCCCGTGATGTCCGCCTTCCACGCCACCTTCTCCATCGGCGGCGTCCTCGCGGCGCTCATCGGTGCCCGCACGCTGAGCTGGGGCTGGAGCCCCGCGGCCACCCTCGGCGGGGTGGCACTGTTCGGCATTGTCGCGGCCGGTGCCGCGACCGGCGGACTGTTGCGGCCGGAGCGCACCGGGCCCAGCGCCGCCGCCGGGGCGGACGCTGCCGGGACGGCTTCGGACGCCGGGACGGCTGCTGCCGGCACCGGGCCGACTTCCGGCACCCAGGCGGCTTCGCGCACCGATACGCCGCGCCGCGCCCGGACGCCGCGGCGTATCTGGTTCATGGCCGTGCTCGCGCTGATGCTGATGCTCTGCGAGGGGGTGGCCAACGACTGGAGCGTGCTGCATCTCAAGGACGTACTGGACGCGCCGGCCGCCACCGCGGCCTTCGCGTACGGCGCCTTCGCCACCGCCATGACCGTCGGCCGGTTCCTCGCGGACCGGGTGGCGGGCCGGTTCGGCGCGGTGGCCGTGCTCCGCTACGGCGCCGCGCTCGGCGGGATCGGCCTGACGGTGGCGGCGCTCTCGCCGTGGGTGCCGCTCGCGCTGGTGGGCTGGGCCGTCTTCGGGACCGGCCTGTCCGGCTGCATCCCGCAGCTGTTCAGCGCGGCGGGCCACGCCGACCAGGACGCGGCCGGGGTGAACGTCTCACGCGTGGCCGGGCTCGGCTACCTCGGCATGCTCGCCGGGCCCGCGGTCATCGGGCCGCTGACCCACCTCGCCCCGCTCAACCTCACGTTCCTGCTGCCCGCCGCCCTGTGCGCGGTCGCCGCCTGCACCGCCGCCGTACTGCGCACCCCGGCCCCGGCCGCCGTCCACGCGCAGGCCGACGCGGCGTGACCACCACCGCGTCGGCCTCCGTCAATGACGGAGCACGGAAATGACGAAGCACGGAACCGTACGCTCCGCCGCCGGTCGGGCGTTAGTGGCGCAGTCGCAGCGCCTCCGTACCCGCGTACTGGGCGCTGTCGCCCAACTCCTCCTCGATACGGATGAGTTGGTTGTACTTGGCGGTGCGGTCGGAGCGGGACAGTGATCCGGTCTTGATCTGGCCGCAGCCCGTGGCCACCGCCAGGTCCGCGATCGTCGTGTCCTCCGTCTCTCCCGAGCGGTGCGACATGACGACGGTGTAGCCCGCGCGGTGGGCGGCGTTGACGGTGGCCAGGGCCTCCGTCAGGGTGCCGATCTGATTGACCTTCACCAGGACCGAGTTGGCGACGCCGGAGCCTATCCCCTCGCGCAGGAGGGTCTCGTTGGTGCAGAACACGTCGTCGCCGGTGAGCTGGCAGCGCGCACCGACCCGTGCGGTCAGCTCCCGCCACCCCGGCAGGTCGTCCTCGGCCATCGGGTCCTCGATCGACACGATGGGGTACGCGTCGATCAGCTTGGCCAGGTAGTCGGCGTTTTCGGCGGGCGTGCGCCGCACCCCTTCCCCGCTGTAGTCGTAGACGCCCTCGCGGAAGAACTCGGACGACGCCGGGTCCATCACCAGGCCGATGTCCGTGCCCGGCCGGTAGCCCGTGCGCTCGACGGCGGCCACCACGAAGTCGAGGGCCTCCTCGGCGGTACGCAGGGCCGGTGCGAAGCCGCCCTCGTCGCCCACGCCCGTGGAGTGCCCGGCGGCGAGGAGGTCGCGGCGCAGGGTGTGGAAGATCTCGGACCCCATCCGCACGGCCTCGGCGAAGGTCTCCGCGCCGATCGGGGCGATCATGAACTCCTGGAAGTCCAGGGGATTGTCGGCGTGCGCGCCCCCGTTGACGATGTTCATCATCGGTACGGGCAGCAGCCGGGCGTCGGAGCCGCCGAGGTAGCGGTAGAGCGGCAGGCGGTGCGCTGCGGCCGCGGCCTTGGCGGCGGCCAGAGAGACTCCGAGGATCGCGTTGGCGCCGAGCCGGGACTTGGCGGGGGTGCCGTCCGTGGCGGCGAGCACGGCGTCGAGGCCGGCCTGATCCTCGGCCTCGCGGCCGGTGACGGCGACTGCCAGCTCCGTGTTGACGTGGCGTACCGCCTGGTCGACGCCCTTGCCGTGCCAGCGTGCGGGGTCGCCGTCGCGGAGTTCGACGGCCTCGCGGGCGCCGGTCGAAGCGCCGGAGGGGACCGCGGCCCGGCCGATGGATCCGTCCGCCAGTTCCACATCCACTTCGACGGTGGGGTTGCCCCTGCTGTCGAGGACGCTGCGGCCGGTGACGGAGGTGATGGCTGTCATGGGAGCCCTTCCCGTTGTCGCATGCCGGGGTTCGGCTGCGGCGACGGTGGCGCGGAACCCGGCGCAGCGCACTCTACAGCAATGCTGTGCAGTTGTGCTGTTTAGCTGTGCTGTTCAGTCTTGCTGCGCAGTTCTGCTGTGCAGCCGTGCTGCGTTAAAATTCGGTATGCCTCTTCCGGAATCCGCCGCCGTCGCGGCCGAACTGCGCACTGCGATGGGAAAGCTCACGCGGCGCGTGAAGCTGGAGGACCAGATGCCGCTCGGCCAGGTGGCCGTCCTTGGCGCGCTGGACCGCAGCGGTGCGATGACGACGAGCGAACTGGCGACCGATCAGCGGGTGCGCCCGCAGTCCATGGCCCGAGCCGTTGGACTCCTCATGGAGCAGGGGCTGATCACGCGTCGGGCGCATCCGACCGACGGCCGCAAGAGCCTGGTCGAGCTCTCCCCAGCGGGGCAGACACTGCTGGAGGAGGAGCGGGGACGCCGGGCGGACTGGCTTGCGCGCGCCATTGACGCGGAGCTCACCGGCGAAGAGCGGGAGTTGCTCGCGCGGGGAATCGGGCTGGTGGAGAGGCTCGCGGCGCACTAGCACCGGGGCACCGGCCACGCTTCCTGGCCTAAATGAACTGCGGGGCTGCGCCCTCCGAAGAACGCAGCCCCGCAGGACTGTGGAGGACGCAGCCCCGCAGGACTGCCAGTAGTGGCGGGAACGGCTCAGGCGGCGCGCTGCTCGTAGCCGACCAGGCGGACGCAGGTGGCGAGGCCCTCGATCGCCTGCTCCAGTTCGGCCGGGCTCGGGTAGCTGGGGGCGATCCGGATGACCGCGTCGCGCGGGTCGTTGCCGTACGGGTGGGTGGCGCCGGCCGGGGTCAGCACGATGCCGGCCTCGGCGGCGCGGCGTACGACCTCCTTGGCGCAGCCGTCCGGGACGTCGAGGGTCACGAAGTAGCCGCCCTTGGGGGACGTCCAGGTCGCGAGGCCCGTGCCGCCGAGCTCGGCCTCCAGGATCCGCGCGACCGCCTCGAACTTGGGCTGAAGCAGGGCGCGCTGGCGCTCCATGTGGGCCCGCACCCCGTCGGCGTCGCGCAGGAACAGCACGTGGCGCAGCTGGTTGATCTTGTCCGGGCCGATCGACCGCTTGGAGTTGTTGGCCAGGAGCCACCGCACGTTCTCCGGCGACGAGCCGAAGAAGGCGACGCCCGCACCCGCCGCGGTGATCTTCGAGGTGGAGCCGAAGACGAAGGCCCGGTCGGGATTGCCGGCCTCGGCGCAGGCCGCGAGCAGGTCGGCGATCTCGACGGGCTCGTCGGTGAGGTGGTGTGCGGCGTACGCGTTGTCCCAGAAGATCCGGAAGTCGGGGGCCGCGGTCGGCATGGCGGCGAGCCGGGCCACGGTCGCGTCGCTGTAGCTGTCACCGGTGGGGTTGCTGTACTTCGGTACGCACCAGATGCCCTTGATCGCGGGGTCCTCGGCGACGAGCCGCTCCACGACATCCATGTCCGGGCCCTCGGGCGTCATCGGCACCGTGATCATGTCGATCCCGAACCGCTCGCAGAGCGAGAAGTGCCGGTCGTAACCGGGCACCGGGCACAGGAACGCGATGCGCTCCTGGTCCGCCCACCGCGACTCCGCACCGGGGACCACGCCCAGCAGGGCGTGCACGAGGCAGTCGTGCATCAGCTCCAGGCTGGAGTTGCCGAGCGCGAGCAGCTGCGCGGCCGGCACCCCCAGCACCTCGGCGAATATCTCGCGCAGCTCCGGCAGGCCCTGCAGACCGCCGTAGTTGCGTACGTCCGTGCCGTCGGCCGCGGTGTGCTGCCCGCTGCCGGGCAGGCTGAGCAGGCCCTCGGCGAGGTCGAGCTGCTCCGGCGCGGGCTTGCCGCGGGTGAGGTCGAGCGAGAGCCCGCGTCCGACGAGGTCCTGGTAGTCCTGGCGGGCACGGTCGAGAAGGCCGGTCAGGGCGTCGGGGCTGAGCTCGGTGGTCATACGGTGTCCTCTCCCGGGTGGCGCGCTTGCTCACGGTGCGTGATCTTCGGCGGATGACGCCTGCCGAGGATACAAAGCCGGACGTCGGACGGCCGTGGCGGCCGTCACCCGCACCGTGTCCGGAGACCTGTGACCGGTAATCGGCGTGCCGGGTCGCTCCCGCGGCTCAGGGCAGCAAGCGCTGTTCCTTGGCGACCGCGACCGCGCCGGCCCGGGTGTCGACGCCGAGCTTGTCGTAGATGCGGCCGAGATGCGTCTTCACGGTGGCCTCGCTGATGAACAACGTGCGCGCGATGTCGCGATTGCCCAGGCCGTGGGCGAGCTGGCCGAGGATGTCCAGCTCGCGTGCGGTGAGGGAGGGGCGCGGGCTGCGCATACGGGCCATGACCCGGCCCGCGACGGGCGGCGACAGCGCGGTGCGGCCCTGCGCGGCGGAGTGGATCGCGGCGAACAGTTCCTCGGGCCGTTCGGCCTTGAGGAGATAGCCGGTGGCGCCGGCCTCGATGGCGCGGGTGATGTCCGCGTCGGTGTCGTAGGTGGTGAGCACCAGCACGTACGGGGCGCCGTCCTGGAGCGCTGTGATGCGGCGGGTGGCCTCGACGCCGTCGATGCCGGGGCCGAGCTGGAGATCCATGAGGACCACGTCCGGTACGAGCTTCGCAGCCAGCGCGACCGCCTCCTCGCCGCTGCCGGCCTCGCCGACGACCTCGATGTCCGGCGCACTGCCCAGCAGAGCGAGCAGCCCGGCGCGTACGACGGCGTGGTCGTCGCAGATCAGCAGCCGTACGGGGGCCGGGGTGGCGCAGGGCGACGTACTCACGGGTGCTCCGGAGGGTTCAGGGGTCAGGGGCTCAAGGGGTCATGGGGTTCAGTGGGATCGAGGCGGAGAGGACAGTGCCCTCGCCGGGGGCCGACTCGATGGTCAGGGTGCCGCCCGCCTGGCGCAGCCGGGCGCGGATGGCGGGCAGGCCGTGCCCCCGCAGGTCGTGGCGGCCGGCGGCGGAGTCGGAGGTGGCAGCGGGGTCGAAGCCCCGGCCGTCGTCCGCGACGTCGAGCACGATCTGGTCGTCCAGGCAGGTCAGGGTGAGGGTGGCGGTCGTCGCACGGGCGTGCTCGCGGACGTTGGCCAGGGCGCCCTGGGCGATGCGCAGCACGGTTGCCTCGACCCGGTCGGGCAGCGCGGTGGGCGTGCCTTCGATGTGGCAGCGCACGGTCAGCGCGTCCGTGCTCTCCCGGGTGGCGAGCGTGCGCAGCGCTTCGGTGAGGGAGCCGCCGTCGGCCAGGTCGGCCGGTGCCAGGTCGTGGACGAAGCGCCGGGCCTCGGCGAGGTTGCGTTCGGCCACCGCGGCGGCCGAGCGGACATGGCCGCGGGCCTGTTCCGCGTCCGAGAGCCAGATCCGGTCGGCGGCCTGGAGAAGCATGCGCTGGCTGGAGAGGCCCTGGGCGAGCGTGTCGTGGATCTCCATCGCGAGCCGCTGGCGCTCGGCGAGGGTGCCTTCGCGGCGTTCGGTGGCGGCCAGGTCGCGCCGCGTGCGGACGAGATCGTCGATCAGCGCGCGCTGGCGGGCCGACTGCCGCTGCATGTGGACGAAGACGGCGGTGGCGACAGCGGCCACGGCCGGCGGCGCGAGCAGCAGGTTCGGGTCGGCCCAGCCGGCCAGCTTCAGCTGGGCCGCGACGACGAAGACGGTGAGCAGCGCGACCAGGGCGACGGCGGCGCGCGGCGGCAGCGTACGCAGCCCCGTGTACAGCAGCGGCACCGCGCACCACGCGAAGCTCGGCGCGAGCACCACCAGGACCACCCAGACCCCGACGACGAGGGTAAGCCAGGTCAGCCGGGTCAGCCTGCGGGGCGTGAGCCGGCCCCGCAGCGCCGGTACGAGGACGTACAGCACAGCCAGTACGGCCGACAGCGCGATGATCCACGGCGTACGCGGCTCTCCCGGGTGCCGGACCAGGAACCGGACCAGCGAGGCGCCGAGCAGCACGAAGAACGCGGCGTGCATGACGGTGCCGAGCCAGCCGGCGTCGGGATCGGCCACGGTGTGCTGCCGGTGCGGTACCGCCACCTCCGGGCCTCCTTCCAGCAGGTCCCACGCCCGCGCGGACGTGGCGTACGTCCAGGGTGGCCCCGCGGGGGCGGGTGCGGGGTCAACCGATCGGATGACCCCGGCGTCGTCCGGTCCGCCCGGTGGGTGGAGCCGGTGGGCCGACGCCCTGCCGCCGGTCCCGGACCCAGGATGGATCACGTCACCGGACATCACACACCACACTCTGGAGTCGTTCTCATGAAGCACGTGAAGAAGGTCTCGAAGCGCACCCGTCTGGTCGCCGGTACGGCCGTCGCCGCCGCGCTGGTCGCCGGTACGGCCGGTGCCGTCTCGGCCCAGGCCTCCCCCGCCGCTGACCAGGCCGGTGCCGCCGCGAAGACCGAAGCGAACAGCGGTGGGCTGGTCAACTCCACCCACCTGGGCATCGACACCGCCGTGCAGGCGGCGCAGGGCGCGCTGAAGGCAGCGAAGAAGGAGAACCAGCGGGTGTCCGTCGCGGTCGTCGACCGCAACGGCAACACCCTGGTCACCCTGCGCGGTGACGGTGCGGGCCCGCAGTCCTACGAGGCGGCCGAGAAGAAGGCCTTCACCGCGGTCTCCTGGAACGCGCCCACCTCCGAGCTGACCAAGCGCCTGGAGTCCGCGCCGACCCTCAAGGACATCCCCGGGACGCTGTTCCTCGCGGGCGGCACCCCCGTCGCCGCGAAGGGCGCCCCGGTGGCGGGCATCGGTGTCGCGGGGGCGCCCAGCGGCGACCTGGACGAGAAGTTCGCCAAGGCCGGGGCCGCGGCCATCGCCGAGTAGGCGAGTACCGCCGTCGCCGAGTGAGCCAGTGCCGCGTCCGGGCCGTGCCACCGGAACGGGCGCGTCAGCCGGCGGCCTGCGGGCCCGTACGCCGCATGGTCCGGAAGCGGTGGTGCAGTTCACGCATCCGGCCGGCCAGGCCGGGTGCGGGCCCCTGGACCGGCAGGCCGGGTACGACGTCCTCGATGGGGAGGCACCGTACCGGGCCGTCCGGTACGCCCAACTCCGCCAGCCAGTCAGCGAGTTGGGCCGCGGAGTGGGCGTACACGATGCGCCCCAGGCCGAGCCAGCCGTGCGCGGCGGAACACATGGGGCAGTGTTCCCCTGAGGTGTAGACCGTGGCCGCGGCACGCTGCTGCGGCGTGAGGTGGGCCCGCGCCCAGTGGGCCAGCTCGATTTCCGGGTGCTTGGTGGCGTCATCGAGGCTGTGCACCCGGTTGCGGTCCTCCGCCAGGACCTCACCGTCGGCACTGACGAGCAGCGAACCGAACGGCTCGTCCCCCGCCCGCAGCGCCTCCTCCGCGAGCTGGACGCACCGCTCCAGGTGCCGGAGGTCGGTCTCGGAGAGGTCTGTTCGGGTGTGCGTCATGGCGGTGGCTGCTCCTCGGTCGGTGGACGATCGCTACTCTGCCCGACCCGCGCCGACAGCGTCCAAGACGCACCGGCAATGGCGGCCATCGATGCCGTCCATGGCTGCCGCGGTATGGACGTCGGCTGCCACGATGACGACATCGTCGCGGGGGGGCACTCACACCGAGACAGCGCGGAGGGCGGCCGTCCGGCTGTCCCGTACGTGGACGAGCGTCAGCGCCGCCGCGGCGTCCGCGTCCCCGGCGGCGATCCGCTCGTACATGGCGCGGTGCTGCACGCGCATGTGGTCCGGCTCCGAGTTGAGCCCGAACAGCAGCCGCAGCTGCCAGCTGAGTCGCGCCATCGTGCGCGCCAGCAAAGGGTTGCCCGACAGCGCCACGATCCCGTCGTGGAACGCGGTATTGGCCACCACCTCCAGCCCCGGCTCCCCGCCGGCCGCCGCCGTCTCCGCCCGCTCCAGGGCGGACCGCAGCCCCGCCAGCAGCGGCGGCTCGTCCGGCGCCGCGCCCGCCACCCGGCGGGCGGCCAGCCGCGACGCCTGAATGGCCAGCGGCTCCCACACCTCGTAGAGGTGCTCCACGTCCGTACGGTCCAGCCGCCGCACCCGTACGCCGCTGTGCGGCAGCAGCTCCAGCAGGCCCTCGGCGACCAGCCCGCGCAGCGCCTCCCGCACCGGGACCCGCGACATGCGCAGCTCCTCCGCCACTTCGCGCTCCACCACACGGGCGCCCTGCGGGTAACGGCCGTCGATGACACGCTCGCGGATGGCGTCGCGCGCGCGTTCGCTCAAGGGAACGCGTTCGGGCTCCGCCGCTGCCGGCCGTTCGCCGTCGGCCCGCCGGCCGGTTCGTGCCGCCACGTTCGTATCCCTCGCCCTTCGCGGTACCCGGCTGCCTCTTCCCCCGAGCCGGTCACCCCGCAACGATATGCCGCCCTCGGCACACCGTGAGCGTACGGGCCCGTGTGCGCATCAGCCGATCGGCCGACCCGGCCGTCCTCCCGTACGCCGGGCACGACCAGCCGCTCCGCCAATCCGCCGGAGGGGCGGAGGGGGCGAGGATGAACGCACCGCACCGCAACGCAACGCACCGAAGCGATCCGGGTCAGCCCACCGCTCAAGGAGGCACACCACACCATGTACCGAGGGACAGGAACAGGGGCAGGGGCAGAGGCAGGGATGGCGAAGCGCATCGCAGGGGGGCGACGCAAGCGCCGTGCCGCCGTCGTTGCCGGCGCCCTGCTCAGTGGGGTGGCGCTGCTCGCGGGGTGCGCGTCGCCGCCCGAGGACGACAAGGCCGGGCATCACAAGCCGACGGCCGCGGGGACGTCCCCTTCGTCCGCCGACTCCGCTTCGCCCCGGCGGTCCCCCGGCCCGGCGGCCGACCGCGCGCTGCTCAAGGCCGCCCGGACGGGCGACGCGCCGGCCGTGCGCGCGGCCCTCGACCGCGGTGCCCGCGTCGAAGCGCGCGACGCCAAGCGCCGCACATCACTGCTGCTCGCCGCGACCGGGGATCACATCGAGGCGGCCGAGGCGCTGGTCGAGGCGGGCGCAGACCCCGACGCACTGGACTGGCGGCACGACACCCCGTGGCTCGTGACGGGGGTGACCGGCAGTGTGAAGATGGCACGGGTGCTGGCGGCGGCCGAGCCCGACTACACCCTCGTCAATCGCTACGGCGGCACCTCCCTGATCCCGGCGTCCGAACGCGGTCACGCCGACTACGTGCGCGAAGTGCTGACCAACCCCGACATCCGTATCGACGTCGACCACGTCAACCGCCTCGGCTGGACCGCGCTGCTGGAGGCCGTCATCCTCGGCGACGGCGGCCGGGACCACCAACGGGTGGTCGAACTGCTCCTGGACGCGGGAGCCGATCCCGGCCTCGCCGACAAGAAGGGAGTGACCGCCCGGCAGCATGCCGAGAACCGTGGCTTCACGGCCCTCGCGCGTCTGCTGCCCGCGCGCGGCTGAGGCAGTGCGGGCACCATGCGCGCGGCGGACCGGCCGGCGGTCACTCGGTGGGTAACCCCGTCACGCGGAGGAGGCGCCCGTCACACGGTGGGAACGCCCGTCACGCGGTAGGAACGCCCGTGACGCGGCCCTCGCCGCCGTTGTGCTGCTGCCAGACCTTGTACACCTCGACGGCGTCCTCGCGGGGCTCGTACCGCATCGGCAGCCGCCGCTCGTCCCAGTTCTTGGCGAACTCGCCGTAGAACGTGGCGAGTTCGAAGTACTTGCGGTCGTCCACGTAGTGCGGCTCGTAGGCCTCGCGGGTGGTGAGGAAGACGACCTCGTCCGGGCTGCAGTAGTACAGCGCGCCCAGGCACATCGGGCAGGGCTGCGCGAGGACGTAGATGACGGTGCCCGTCAGGTGCTCGGTGCCCAGCTTGGTGCAGGCCTCGCGAATGGCGAGGACCTCCGCGTGGGCGGTGGGGTCGTTGGTCTGCGCGACGCGGTTGGGGCTCTCGGCCAGGATCTCGCCGTCCTTGACGATGACGGTCGCGAACGGGCGGCCGCCCTCCTCGACGTTCCGGCGGGCGATGTCGATGGTGCGCTGCTCGAAGTCCATGAGGGTCCTCCGGGGTGGTGGAATGGGGATGTCGGACTCTTTTCACTGTGCATGAGCAGCAGCTATAGCGTCCAAGACGCGCCGCGCATCACTGCTATCGATGACACCTATACATCCGTCCGGCTGGCCTATAGTGAGCCGCCATGAGGCCGGAACTGCGTCATCTGCGCTATCTGCTCGCCGTCGCCGAGCACGCCAACTACACCCGCGCGGCGGAAGAGCTGCACATCTCCCAGCCCACCCTCTCCCAGCAGATCAAGCAGCTGGAGCAGGCGCTCGGCGCACAGCTGCTGGACCGCACGGGCCGCACCGTACGGCTGACCGACGCAGGGACCGCGTACGTCCACTACGCACGGCGCGCCCTGCGCGATCTCGCGGCGGGCGAGCGGGCGGTGCTCGACGTGCAGGACCTCTCGCGCGGTCACCTGCGGCTGGCGGTGACGCCGACGTTCACCGCCTACCTGACCGGCCCGCTCGTCGCCGGCTTCCACGCGGCGCATCCCGGCATCACACTGAACGTGCAGGAGATGACGCAGGATCGCATCGAGGCCGAGCTGCTGGCCGACCGCCTCGACCTCGGCATCGGCTTCACCACCGCGGATCCGCCGGGGTCGCACCTGCCGGGGATCAGTGCGGCGACGCTGTTCACCGAGACGCTCAGCCTCGTCGTCGGGCCCGAACACCCCGACGCCGGGCATCAGGGTCCGCTCCCGGTGCGCGCACTGCACGACCGGCACCTGGTCCTGCTCAGTGCGGAGTTCGCGACCCGCCGGCAGATCGACGCACACTTCGCGGAGCACCGGGTCCGCCCGTACATCGCGGTGGAGGTGAACTCCCTCAACGCGCTCACCGAGATCGTCCGGCGCACCCCGCTCGCCACAGTCCTGCCCGACGCGATCACCCGTGAGCACGCCCGCCTCTCCCCCGTCCCCCTCACGCCCGCGCTCCCCTCCCGTACGGCCGCCCTGCTCCGCCGCGAGACCCCCTACCAGAGCGCGGCAGCCCGCGCCTTCACCCAACTCCTCACCCAATGGCCGCCGTCACCCAGCACTCCTTGACCCCACTGCGCACGAGTCCACCCCCACCGCGCACGAGTTGACCTCAACTGCGCTTGAGCTCCTAGCGTTCCCGTCAGCCCGTCAGTGGGACGGGGAACAGCCGAAGACGGGAGAACGTGGTCGTGATTCTTGTGACGGGGGCCACCGGGAACACAGGAAGCGCTCTGCTCGGGGAGTTGCGGGCGTGTGGCGCCGGGCCGGTACGGGGACTCACTCGTGATGCCTCGCGGGCTTCGTTTCCCGACGGGGTCGAGGCCGCGGTGGGCGATCTGGCCGATACGGCTTCGCTGAAATCGGCGCTGGACGGCGTGCGTTCGCTGTTTCTGGTGCCCGGCATGGGGTCGGACGCGGACGTACTCGCCGCCGCTGAGCAGGCGGGGGTGGAGCACGTCGTGCTGGTGTCGTCGATCACCGCGCAGAGCCATCCGCACCTCGGGCCCGCCGAGGCGAACCTGGCCGTCGAGCGGCTGCTCGCGGGCACCGGCATGGCCTGGACGGTGCTCCGGCCGACGCAGTTCGCGTCCAATGCCCTGTGGTGGGCGGCGACGGTCCGCGCCCGGGAGCCGGTCCGGCTGCCGTACGCGGACACCGGGCTGCCGACGATCCATCCCGCGGACATCGCGTCGGTGGCACGGGTGGCGCTCACCGAGCCGGGGCATCGCGGCCGGACGTACGCGCTGACCGGTCCGGAGCGGGTGACGGCCCGGCAGCAGGTGGCGGCGATCGGTGCGGTGCTGGGTCGGGAGGTGCCGGTCGTCGAGGTCGGCCGGGCCGAGGCGCACCGGCAGTTGGCCGCGTTCATGGGCGACGAGTCCGCGGATGCGGTGCTCGACGTGACCGGTGGGGACATGAACGAGGAGTTGCTGCGGGTGCGCGACACGGTGTCGCGGGTCACCGGGGCCCCGGCCAGGACGTTCCGCCAGTGGGTCACGGAGAACGCCGACGCCTTCCGCTGAGGCATCGGCGGGAGCCGGTACGACGGCGGCTCAGCCCGTGGTCTCGCCGCCCGTGGCTTCGCCGTGGCGTTGCCACGGGCGGACCAGGGCGATCAGGCAGAGGGCCGCCGCGGCCAGTGCGCTCAGCATGATGACGGCCATCGGGGCGGAACTGCCCTCGCCGAAGGCGCCCACCAGCGGCGATGCCGCCGCGCCGAAGAGGAACTGGAGGCCGCCGAGGAGGGCGGAGGCCGCGCCGGGTGCCGCGCGGCCCAGCGTCTGACCGAGGCTCATCGTCGCGGGGAAGGTCATACCGACGCCGCCCAGCGTCAGGAACAGGCAGATCCAGGTGCCGGCCAGGGTGCCGCCGACCGTGGCCAGCAGCAGAACCTGCGCCAGTGCGCCCAGTACCGAGAGGCAGACTCCCGCGGTGAGCAGGGTGTTCAGGGGGACGTGGCGGCGGGCCAGCTTCCCGAAGACCGCGCCGGCGATCAGCATGGCGATGGCGTTGCACGCGAAGATCAGTGAGTAGACCGTGGCGGAGACGCCGTAGAGGTTCTCGAAGACGAAGCTCGACCCGCTGATGTAGGCGAACAGGGCCGCCGCGCTGAAGCCGAGAACGAGCACGTACCCCATGAACGCACGGTTGCCCAGCAGCGTGCCCATCGCGCGGAAGGTGCCGCCGATGCCGCCGCTGTGGCGGCGCTCGGGCGGCAGCGACTCCGGGACCTTGGCCAGCACGGAGAGCAGCAGGATCACGCCGATGACGGCCAGGACGACGAAGACGGCGCGCCAGGTGGAGACGGAGAGGATGGCGCCGCCGACGACGGGCGCCGCGACGGGTGCGACGCCGAGGATCTGGGAGAGCAGGGCGAAGTACCGCGGGATGTCCGGGCCGTGGAAGCGGTCGGTGAGGACCGCGCGGGCCAGCACCATGCCCGCGGCGCCGCACACTCCTTGCAGGAACCGGGCCGCGGTCAGCACCTCGATGTTGGGTGCGACGGCGCAGGCCAGGGAGAGCACGGTGAAGCCGATGCCGCCCCAGATGAGGAGTCGGCGCCGCCCGAGGCCGTCGCTGATCGGGCCCACCAGCACCTGTCCGACGACGAGGCCGGCCAGGCACGCGGTCATGGTGAGCTGGACGGCGGAGCTGCTCGCGTGCAGGGACTCGCCCATGGACGGGAAGCCCGGTACGTACATGTCGATGGCGAGCGGGGCGACGCCGGTGAGCGCGCCGAGGACCGCGATCAGTGCGCCCGCGCGCTTGCGCGGCGGCCCGTCGAGATCGGCGGCAGCGGCCGCGTCGGCGGCGCGCGCGGGCGCGGGCGCGCCGGAGGTACGGGAAGAGGGAGACGGGGATACCATTCAAGAACGGTAACCAATAGTTCACCGGTTTACAAAGTTCCCTGGCTTACCAAGCTCGTCTCCGAAGGAGTGCGTCCGTGCTGCCCCTCCCCCCGTCCGTGGTCCGCGAGCAGTGGTCCGCGCACAACCCCGGCCTGGACACCTCTCCCATGGAGGTGGTGGCGCTGCTCAAACGGATCGTCGCCCTCTTCGACGAGGCGGTGGAGCCGCTCTACGACGGCGCCCCGCTCACCAATCCGGAGCTGGACGTGCTGGTGCCGCTGCGGTACGCGGACGAGCCGGCCATCGCCCGCCGCCTCGCCGACAACATGGGCATCTCCCGGGCCGGCATGAGCAAGGCCCTCGCCAAGCTGGAGAAGCGCGGCTTCATCGAGCGCGCACCCAACCCGGCCGACCGCCGGGCCGCGCTCGTCACCGTCACCCCCGCGGGCAAGGAAGCCATCGACGGCCTCTTCCCGCGCCAGCTCGCCGTGGAAGCCGAACTGCTCACGGGGCTCGGCGAGGACCGGGCCAGGGTCGTGGAGGCGCTGGCGCTGCTCGCCGGAGTCATGGAGCGCCGTCTGTCCGAGGGCCCCATCGCCCCGGACAACAACACCGGGACCACTCCTCCCGAGTGATCGGCGCCGCCCTCCCTGGCCTCGATGTCATGCGAGACGGCGCGGAAGAAGCGAGCACGGCCGGGCGGCGGCGGGTCGGCGTGGTGGCCTCCTTCGACTTCACCCGGCGGGCGGAGTTGTCGCGGTGGGTGCCCGCGGGGGTGACATGCTCGTTGGCCTTCACACGGCCGGTGCCGTACGAGGACAACTGGCAGCTGGCCTCCCGGCTCGGCCGGCCCGGGATGCTCGCGGAGCCGCTGCGGGAGTTGCGACGCTCCGCCGACGGCATGCCGGAGGCCGTGGCGTACCTCTGCACGGCCTGCAGCTTCGCGGGCGGCGTGGCAGGTGAGGCCGCCCTGCGTGCGGGCATGGCGGAGTACGGGGTTCAGCACGCCCTGACGACCAGCGGCGCCGCCGTCGAGGCACTGCGGGCGGTCGGCGCCCGCCGGGCCGCTGTGGTCCATCCGTACCAGGCACCCGTGGACCGCGCGCTGGCCCGCTTTCTGGAAGCGTCCGGCTGTGAAGTGACCGGCCTGACGGCGCTGGGGCTGGCGTCGGTCGGCGAGGTGTACGGCGTCCGCGCCGAGCAGGTCGTGCGGGCGGTGGCCGCGGGTGACCGGCCGGAGGCGGATGCGGTGTTCGTGAGCTGCACCGCTCTGCCGACGTACGACGTTCTGCCGGCCCTTGAGGAGCGTCTCGGCAAGCCCGTCATCAGCGCCAACCAGGCCACCGTCCGGGCACTGTTGCGTGCCGTCGGAGTGCGGGCGTGCGGTGCCGGTCAGCGGCTTCTGGCGCACTGATGACGCGCTGACGGCCGGGAGCCCGAGAGTGACGCGAAGTCCCGCCGCCTGCGGTTAGTTGAACAGTTTTGTTTTGTTCGTTGACATATACCAACAGGAGTCGACAGACTCAGCGCGTTCGGCTGCCCCGTCCCCCTCACGGATCACCGGAAGGCACACATGGCCATCTCACGACGCGCGGTTCTGGGCGGAGCCGGCGCCTCCTTCGGCGGAGTCCTCGGTGCACAACTGGCAATGGGTCCCACGGCCTCGGCGGCCGGGCGGGCGGAGCCGGTGGCGGACGAGGCGCTGGGCGCGCGGCGGGAGACCGACCTGCGCCACGGGTGGCGGTTCGCGCTCGTCAATACCACCGGCGAGGAGGCGCCCCGGCCCGCCGACGACGATCCGGCCTGGCGCGAGGTGGACGTGCCGCACGACTGGAGCATCGGCCTGGACCCCGTCAAGGACGACCGCACCACCGCGGGCTCCGGCTACCTCCCCGGCGGGCTCGGCTGGTACACCAAGACCTTCACACTGCCCGCGAGGACAGCGGGGAAGCGGATCTCCGTCGAGTTCGACGGCGTGTACATGGACGCGCAGGTGCACTTCAACGGCCGACTGGCCGCCACCCACCCGTACGGCTACACCGGGTTCGCCGTGGACGTCACCGACCTGGCGCACACCGACGGCCGGACGGCGAACACCCTCTCCGTGCGGGCCCGCAACCAGGTGCCCAGCAGCCGTTGGTACTCCGGCAGCGGCATCCACCGGGACGTACGGCTGATCGTCACCGATCCCGTGCACATCGTCCGGCACGGGGTCACCGTCACCACCCCGGACCTGGCGCGGCACGTCGCGGCGGGCCGTGCCGCGATCCATGTGGCGGTGGCCGCCGTCGGCTCGGCGGGGAAGACGGTGCGCGCGGAGGTCACGGCGACGGTACGGGACGCGGACGGGCGGCGGATAGCGTCGGCGTCCGCCCCCGCCACGCTCGGCGGCGATCCGTCCAGCACCTCGCTGGACCTGCGCATCGACCAGCCCCGGCTCTGGTCGGTGCGGCGGCCCCACCTCTACACCGTGGACACCCGGATCACCGTCGGCGGCCGGACCGTCGACGAGACCAGCACGTCCTTCGGGCTGCGGTGGACCACCTTCGACCCCGAGCACGGCTTCGCGCTCAACGGGGAGCGGATGAAGCTCCAGGGCGTCAATCTCCACCACGACCTGGGGGCGCTGGGCGCCGCCTTCCATCCGGCCGCGGCCCGACGGCAGTTGGAGCTGATGCGCGAGATGGGCGTCAACGCACTGCGGACCTCGCACAATCCGCCGGCGCCGCAGTTGGTCGCGCTCTGCGCGGAGCTGGGCATCATGCTGCAGGTCGAGGCGTTCGACTGCTGGCGCACGCCGAAGAACCCGTACGACTACGGCCGCTTCTTCGACGAGCACAGCGACGCCGACATCAAGGAGATGGTGCACGCGGCCAAGAACTCGCCCGCCGTGGTGATGTGGTCGATCGGCAACGAGATCCCGGACAGTACGAGCGAGGCCGGGGTGGGGATGGCCGAGCGGCTGATCGCGGCCGTGCGGTCGGTCGACACCACACGGGCCGTGGTGATCGGCTCGGACAAGTACCGCAGTGTGCCGAAGGACGGCTCACCGCAGGACCGCATCCTGCGCATGCTGGACGGCGTCGGGCTCAACTACAACACGGCCGCCTCCGTCGACGCGCTGCACGCGAAGTACCCGGACACCTTCTTCTTCGAGTCGGAGAGCTCGTCGAGCACGTCGACCCGCGGTGTGTACGAGAGCCCGGGACAGCTCAACACCGGGGAGAACTACACGCCCGGCCGCCGCGGTGCCTCGTCGTACGACAACAACCTGGAGTCGTGGACGATGAGCGGCGAGTACGCCCTGAAGAAGGACCGCGACCGGGAGTTCTTCGGCGGCCAGTTCCTGTGGACCGGCATCGACTACATCGGTGAGCCGACGCCGTACGACGACGTCTTCCCCGTGAAGTCCTCGTTCTTCGGCGCCGTCGACACCGCGGGGTTCCCCAAGGACCAGTTCTCACTGTTCCGCAGCCAGTGGAGCCGGACACCGATGGTGCATCTGGTCCCCATGGACTGGACCGGGCACCGCCCCAAGGACGAGGTGACGGTGTGGGTGTACACCAACGCGGACAGCGTGGAACTGTTCCTCAACGGCCGCTCGGTGGGTGTCCGCCGCTTCGACCGCAAGAAGACGGCGGACGGGCGTGAGTACCTGGAGACGACCGAGGCCACCGGGGACGACAAGACCGTCACCTCGGGCCCGTACCCCGGCAGCTACACCAGCCCCAACGGCAGCGCTGGCCGGCTCCACCTCACCTGGCGGGTGCCGTTCGAGCCGGGCAAGCTCGTGGCGGTGGCACGGCGCGACGGACGGGAGGTCGCCCGCGACACACTGCGCACCGCGGGCGAGGCAGCGGCGGTGCGGCTGACGCCGGACCGCAAGGAGGTGGCCGCCGACGGGAGCGGCCTGGTCTTCGTCACGGCCGAGGTGACCGACTCCCGGGGCGTCCTCGTGCCCGGCGCCGGCCACGCCCTGACCTTCCGGGTGACCGGCGGCCGGCTGCTCGGCGTCGACAACGGGCAGCAGGAGAGCGCCGAGAACTACGGCTCGGCCGTACGGACCGCCTTCCACGGCAAGGCCCTCGCGATCGTGCGGCCCGCCGCCGGGGCCTCGTCGGTCACGGTCACCGCACGGGCGGACGGGCTGCACTCCGCCTCGGCCCGGATCTCGGTCACGGGACGGCGGCCGGCCGCTGCCGGGGCCGCGGCGTCGGCGTCGGCCGCAGCGACGGGTGGGCGCGAGGCCGCTCCCGGCGCTCCGGCCGCGGACGCGAGCTTCTCCGGCGCGCCGGACACCGTGCCCGCGCGGATGCTCGACGGCGACCCGGGCACCGGCTGGTCGAACCACTACCGCATGGCGGCGACCGGCCTGCTGCCCGCCTTCAGTGCGGCGCGCGCCGCGGACTGGGTGGCGGTGACCTGGTCGCGCCGCCGCGAGGTGGCCGGCGTCGAGGTGTCGTTCACGACGGACGACGACACCTACGCACTGCCCGCCTCGCTCACCGTCAGCCACTGGGACGGCAGGGAGTACGTGCCGGCGGACCGCGTCCGCGTCGACTGGGCGGACGCCTCGGACTCCCCCACCCGTGTCACGTTCGATGCCGTGCGGACGACGCGGATCAGGCTCGACCTGACGAGCCGTCACCCCGGGAAGGCGAACGGAGCCCTGCGCATCGTCCGCCTCACCGCCACCGACGCGTCCTAGCCCGCGCGCCGCGCCCTGCGGGTCTGCCCCTCCCGGTAGAGGTCCGCCAGCAGGGCGACCGCGGCGTGCGTGGCCGGGTGGGGGTCGTGGCGCCGCCATATGAGGTGGACCGTGACGGGCGGGGCGTGCCGCAGCGGGCGGAAGACGACGCCGTCGCGGCGGTACTGGCCGGCCGTGCTCTCGGGGGTGATGCCGATGCCCCGCCCGGCGGCGATCGCCGCGAGCCAGTCGTCGACGTCCCGGGTGTGCTCGATGACGGGACGGCCGTCCGCCGGCCACAGCTCGGCGGTGGTGGTGCCGGTGCGCCGGTCGGCGAGCACGGTACGGGTGGCGGCGTCGGCCAGCGGGATGGAGCGGCGGGCCGCCCACGGGTCGTCCGCCGCCAGCGCGCAGTAGCGCCGCTCCTCGCCGACGGCGGCGCTGGCGAAGCGGTCGGCGTCGAAAGGTTTGCGTACCACCGCCAGGTCGCACAGCCCCTCGGCCAGGCCACCGGTGGGCGAATTGGTGCGGATGAGGTGCAGCTCGATGTCGGGGTGCAGGGCGGCCCAGCGGCGCTGGTACGCGGTGGTGTGCCGGCCCATCGCCGACCAGGCGTGGCCGATGCGCAGCCGGGTGTGACCGGTGGTGGCCTCGCGCAGGAGGTTGTCGGCGTCGGCGAGCAGCTGGCGCGCGCGGGCCAGCACCTGCACGCCGGCGGTGGTGGGGGTGACGTTCCGGCTGGTGCGGTGGAGCAGTTGCACCCCGAGGACGCCTTCGAGCGCGCTGAGGTTGCGGGACACGGCGGCCTGGGAGATCCCGAGCTCGATGGCGGCGTCGGTGAAGCTCCCGGCGTCGACGATGGCCACGAGGCACCGCAGGTGGCGCAGTTCCATATCCATGACTCCAGCGTATAGATAACTCCTCGCATGCATTTTGCGTATGCGGGCGGGCGGCACATGCTGCGGTGCATGACACTGAGCCGCAGTGGAGAGGACCTGTCTCGCGCCGCCGCCGGGAGCCGTGCGGCGCCGTCGCCCTCCGGGCCGGACCGCCTGGTGGGAGCGGCGCTGATGACCGGCAGCGGGCTGGCCAACCAGGTCGGCGCCGCGACCGCAGCGCTGGCCTTCCCCGTCATCGGCCCGGCCGGTGTGGTGGCCGTACGGCAGTGGGTGGCCGGTGTGCTGCTGCTGGCGGTGGGCCGGCCGAAGCTGCGGGCCTTCACCTGGCGGCAGTGGTGGCCGGTGCTCTGTCTGGCGGTGGCGTTCGCCACCATGAATCTGTCCCTCTACACCGCGATCGACCGGATCGGGCTGGGACTGGCGGTGACGCTGGAGTTCTGCGGTCCGCTGGCGGTGGCACTGTCCGCGTCCCGCCGCCTCACCGACGGCCTGTGCGCACTGGCCGCGGGGGCCGCCGTGGTCGCGCTGACCCGCCCCCAGCCCAGTACGGACTACGCGGGCATCGGGCTCGGCCTGCTCGCGGCGGCGTGCTGGGCCTCCTACATCCTGCTCAACCGGACGGTGGGTGCCCGGCTGCCGGGTACGGAGGGGTCGGCGGTGGCGGCGGGCGTGTCCGCTCTGCTGTACGTGCCGGTCGGGATCGCCGTACTCGCGCACCGGCCGCCCACGGTGAGCGCGGTGGCGTACGCGGCGGCGGCCGGAGTGCTGTCCTCGGCCGTGCCGATGCTGGCCGACCTGTTCGCGCTGCGCCGGGTCACGACCCGGTTCTTCGGGATCTTCATGAGTGTCAATCCGGTGCTGGCCGCACTGGTGGGCTGGGTGATGCTGGGCCAGGCACTGCACTGGATCGACTGGCTGGCCATCGGGGCGATCGTGGCGGCGAACGCCATCGGTGTGCTCACCTCACCCCGGCCGGAAACGCGGTCACCGGCCCCCTGCGGCAGCGGGGCCGGCGATCGCGGTGTCAGCGCCTGACGGCGCGGTGGTCAGGCCGAGCGGGTGCCGGCCGTCAGCTCGTCGGGGCTGAGGACGTCCTCACCGTAGAGATCCTGCAGCCAGTTGGTCTGGTAGATGGTGTCGAGGTAGCGCTCGCCGAGATCCGGGGCGATGGCCACCGCGGTCAGCTCGCGGTCGTCCTGGCGCGCCAGCCAGTCGGTCGCGCCGCTGACCACCGTGCCGGTGGAGCCGCCGAACAGGAATCCGGCGCGGGCAAGGCGGTGGCAGGCGCGGACGGTGTCCGCCTCCTCCACCTGGATCACCTCGTCCACGTAGGACTCGTCCAGCAGCGCCGGGCGGACACTGGTGCCCAGGCCCGGGATCATCCGCCGGCCCGGAGGGCCGCCGAAGGTGACCGAGCCGACGCTGTCGACGGCGATCACCCGCACCTTGCGGCGCCACTCCCAGAAGTAGCGCGCGCAGCCCATCAGGGTGCCGGTGGTCCCGGCCCCGACGAACAGCACGTCCAGGTCGGGGAACTGACGGGCGATGGCGGGTGCGGTGGTGCGGTAGTGCGCCCGCCAGTTGCCCGGGTTGGTGTACTGGTTCAGCCAGACGTACCGCTCGTCGGAAGCGCACAGAGCACGCACGTAGTCGATCCGCGCGCCCAGCCAGCCGCCGTGGGCGTCCGGCTCGGCGATGAGGTGCACCTGACTGCCCAGGGCCTCCATCATCCGCCGGGACGACAGATTGCACCGCGGGTCGGTGACGCACACGAACCCGTAACCCTTGCTCGCCGCGATCATGCTGAGTGCCACGCCCAGATTGCCGGACGAGGACTCCACCAGGACCGACCCCGGCATCAGCGCACCCTCGCGCTCCGCGGCCTCGACCATTTCCGCCGCGGCCTTCAGCTTGATCGACCCGGCGAAGTTGAAGCCCTCGCACTTCAGGAACAGTGGCTGTCCGAAGGTCGACCGCAGGTCGACGTAGAGCTCTTCCTCATTGAACTCCAGGGGAACGGATATGACTGGCACGATGACCCCCTCATTTGATGACCCCCCATGTGCGGCCGTAGGAACCGGCCGCTCATCCGTACCGGCGCAGCTCGTGGAAGAAGCCGTCGATGACGTGCAGCTCCCCCGAGCGGACCACCTCGTCGTAGACGTACTTGCCGACCGCCAGGTCCAGGACCCCCAGTCCGAACGGCGAGAAGACCAGCGGGCGGCCCGCCGGCGGCCGCGCCTTCCCCGTCATCACCTCGGCCAGCGTCCCGTGCAGGAAGTCCCTGCTGCCGGAGAGCTGTTCGGCCAGGTGCGGTGAGGTGTCGGCCTTCAGGCAGTGCTCGACGTCGTCGACGATGTTGGCAGAGGCGAGCACGATCTGCGGCGCGAGGTCGCGCAGCGAGACGTGCAGCACCAATGGATGGTGTGCGAACCACGACACGTCCGTGATGTGCGGCCGGCCGGCGACCGTGGCGAAGATGACCAGGTCGCTCAGGCGGATCAGCTGCTCGGCGCTGTCGTGGATGGTGATGTGACCGGTGGTGCCGGACTGTTCCAGATACGTACGGAAGCCCGCCGCGCTGTCGGCGGACACGTCGTGCACGCCGATCTCCTCGAAGTCCCAGCCGGTGGCGGCCAGGAACGTGTGGATGTAGCGGGCGATCAGGCCGGTGCCGAAGAACCCGACGCGTACCGGACGCGGCCGGCCGCGGCTGAGCCAGTCGGCGGCCGAGGCCGCCGAGGCGGCCGTCCGGGTGGCGGAGATGATGGAGCTCTCCAGGCACGCGAACGGATAACCGGTGTCGTGGTCGTTCAGGATCAGGACCGCCGAGGCCCGCGGGATGCCGGCCGCCACGTTCTCGGGGAAGCTGGAGATCCACTTCAGGCCGTCCACCCGCTCCGGGCCGCCCACCGAGGCCGGCAGCGCGATGATCCGGGAGGACGGGCGGTCCGGGAACCGCAGGAAGTACGAGGGCGGGTTGACCGTTTCGCCGGCGTCGTGCAGCCGGTAGGTGGCCTCCACCAGGTCGACGATCTGCCGCTCGCGCCCCTGCAAGGCGTGCTGGACCTGGGATCCGGAGATCACCGCGAACGGCGGCACACCCGTCGGCCCCTTCCCCTCGGACCGGGCGGCGGCGGAGTCGATGGTCGTCATCGGGCCGTCACCTCGACCGTGGGCTTGCAGTCGGCGAGCCGCACCGCGTCGGCCATCGCCACCAGCACCTCGCGCGGCCCCTCGAAGGGGTCCCGGCTGTGCGCGGTGCGGACGTTGTCCACCAGCAGCAGATCGCCGGCCTGCCACGGCTCCCGTGCGGTGTGCTTCTCGTACAGGTCGGTGAGCAGTTCCACGATGTCCTTTCCGATCGGGTCCCCGCCGCCGAAGCGGGTGTTGAACGGCAGTCCTTCGACGCCGTAGTCCCCCACCAGGTACTCGTGCACGTCCGGGTCCATGGTCCATTCGTTCAGGAAGGCGACCTGGTTGAACCAGCAGCGCTCGCCGGTGACCGGGTGGCGTACCACGGCACTGCGGCGCTGACTGGTGCGCAGACCGTCGTCCGGCTGCCACGCGAAGCTGATGGCGTTGGCACGGCAGTACCGCTCGACCTCCGCGCGGTCCTCGGTGCCGAAGGCCTCCCGCCAGGGCGCGCCGATCTCTTCGTTGTAACTGCGGGTGAGGAGCCAGCCCTCCTTCTCGAACCGTTTCACCAGCTTGCGGGGCAGCGCCTTGAGCACGGCGGCCGCGTCGGCCACGCCGGTTGCCCCGCCCTTCTCGGGCGCGGTGAGGCAGGCGAACATCATCAGGCCGGGGAAGGTGAGGGTGTAACTGAGCTCGTGGTGCATGCACATCTGCTGGTGCGGCGGCCATTTGGTGGAGGAGTACACCCCGTCGGCGTACTTCCGCCGCGGCGCGAACGCCTCCCGCTCGCTCAGCAGGCCGTCGGCCAGCCGGTGAAAGACGGCTCCGGCCCCGGGGGCATCCCGTAAGCCCAGACCGCGGACGAGCAGGGAGCCGTGCTGGGCAACGGCGGCGCGCAGCGCCTCGCGGTGCTCGGCCACCCAGTTGGTCGCGTCACCTTTGGTCTCGGCCCACAGCATCGGGGGCCCTCCTGGCTGCCGCTCCACGTCGAGCAGGGACGCCGGGAATGACGACATTTCAGGTTTTCCCTTCGTTACGGTTCTCAAGAAGAAGCCAACAAAGCGGCGGCGGCCTGTACGGCCTCTGCCGCCCGGTCCGGGCGGGTGCGCAGGAAATAGTGGCCCCCCTCGGTCAGTTCGTGCAGCTGGACGTCGTCGGCCAGCAGCTGCCAGTCGAGGTGGCGGTCCCGGGCGTCGGCCGTGACCGGGTCGTCGGCGGCCACCACCACGGTGACCGGTGCGGCCAGCTTCTCCGCGGGCGGTTCGGTCAGCAGGCCGGCGAAGTACCGGTGCGCGGCGAGGCAGTCGTGCCGGTAGGCGGCGCCGACGTGTTCGGCGCGCCGTTCGTCCAGCTCCTCCAGTTCGGTGTAGCCGCCCTCCGCGCTCAGCCGTGCGGCGATCTCCGCATCGCCGAGCGCCGTCAGTTCGGCCATGGCGGCCTGCCGGACGGCGGCGTCGCCGGGCAGCTGCGCCGCGAGGAAGAGCCGCTGTACGGTCACTCCGCGCCGCTCCAGCCGACGCGCCGTCTCGGCGGCGAAGGCGGTGCCCGAGGAGTGGCCCCACAGCAGTACGTCGCTCAGGCCGCGCCGGACGATCTCGCCGACGGTCTGCTCGACCACCTCTTCCAGCGGTACGAACGGCTCGGTGGTCGCGGTCAGGTCGTGTCCGGGCAGCTCCACGGCGTACACCGCGCGTCCGCTGTCCCGCAGCGCGCGGGCCAGCGGCTGGAAGTTCACCGCGTTGCCGCCGGCGTACGGGAAGCAGACCAGCGCCCCGGCCGTACCGTCGCCCGGCTGGGCGAGGGCGTGCAGCAGTCCGTCGCGGCGTACGGAGCGGCCGTCGACCACGTCGGCCAGGTCGGCCAGGACGGGGTGCCGGGTGACGTCCTTCAGGGAGACGGCGCGCTTGAGGGTGACCGCCAGCTTCACCGCCGACAGGCTGGTGCCGCCCCGGTCGAAGAAGTGGTCGCGGCGGCCGATCCGGTCCTGCGGGATGCCCAGGACCGCCGACCAGGCGGCAGCCAGCTTGTGTTCGGTCGCGGTGCGCGGCGCGTGGTACTCCTCCTCGACCGCGCCCAGCCGACCGGCCAGCGCGGTGAGCGCCTTCCGGTCGATCTTGCTGTTGGCGGTCAGCGGAAGGGTCTCCAGCCAGTGGAACGCTGCGGGCACCATGTAGCCGGGCAGCGACTCCCCCAGCGCCCGGCGCAGCGTCGTGACCGCCAGCTCGCGCCCGGAGTAGAACGCGACCAGGTGCTTGCTGCGATCGGCCCGCTCGGCGACCACCACGGCTCCGTCGCGTACGCCGTCCGTGCGCAGCAGGGTGTTCTCGATCTCGCCGATCTCGATGCGGAAGCCGCGGATCTTCACCTGGGTGTCCCGGCGGCCGAGGAACTCCAGCTTGCCCTCGGCCTGCCAGCGGCCCCGGTCGCCGCTGCGGTAGAGCCGTTCGCCGGCGCGGTGCGGGTCGGGCAGGAACGCCTTGCGGGTCCGTTCCGGGTCGTTGATGTAGCCGCGGCCGACGCAGACGCCGGAGAAGACGATCTCGCCGGGGGCGCCGAGCGGCACCGGGGCGAGGTGGTCATCGACGACGTACACGTGGACGTTGTGCACGGCCGGGCCGAGCGGCACCCGGTCGCCCTCGGGCGCCTCGACCATCACCTCGTGGTTGGTGTCGTCGGAGGTCTCGGTGAGGCCGTAGGCGTTGACCAGCTTGATTCCGGGCTGGGCGGTGAACCAGCGCTGGGCCAGCTCCTTCTTCAGCGCCTCGCCGGTGACCGACACGCACCGCAGGTCCGGCAGGTCGCGGGGCGCCGCCTCCAACGCGGAGAGCACCACTTCGAGGTAGGACGGGACGACCTGGAGAACGCCCACCCGGCCCTCGACGACGGTCTCCACGAACCGCTGGACGTCCAGCACCGCGTCCTGCCCGATCAGCAGGGTGCGGCCGCCGACCAGCAGCGCGGAGACCAGCTGCCACAGTGAGATGTCGAAGCACTGGGGCGCGGTCTGGGCGACCACCTGGCCTTCTTCGACGCCCAGGTCATGGATCTTGGCGTAGAGGTGGTTGAGCATGCCGGCGTGCTCGCACATCGCGCCCTTGGGCTCGCCGGTGGAACCCGAGGTGAAGTAGATGTACGCGAGCTGATCGGGCGTCACGGCGATGCCGAGATCGTCCTCGGCGTGGCCCTCCTCGTACGCGGCGGCGATGAAGACCTTGCGGGCGCCGGGTACGGAGGTCAGGGCCTCGTCGAGGGTGCCGGTGCTGGCCTGCTCGGTCAGCACCAGGCCGCACTCGGCGCGGGTGAGTGTGGTGGCGATGCGGTCCGCCGGGAAGTGCGGCTCGATGGGCAGGTAGACGCCGCCGGCCTTGAAGACCGCCAGGACGGCGGCCATCCAGTCCAGGTTGCGTTCGGTGACCACCGCGACGACGTCCTCGCGGCGCAGCCCGCGGGCCAGCAGTGCGCGGCCGAGCCGGTTGGCGTGGGCGTTCAGCTCGCGGTACGTCCACTGCCGGGTGCCCTGTACGGCGGCGACGGCGTCCGGGTGGGCGCGCACTCGCTGCTCGAACAGCTCGTGGAAGCGGGCGTCGGGCAGCTCGCGGTGCGGGCCGGCGAGCCCTTCGAGCTGGTGGCGGAGTTCGTCGGCCGACAGCAGGCTCTGCCGCTCGTGCTCGGCGTCGGGCCCTGCGGCCAGCAGCGCCAGCGCGCGGCGGTGGTAGCCGGCGATCCGCGCGGCGCACTCCGCGTCCAGCGCCTCGGTGCGGTACCGCAGCCGCAGTACCAGTTGCTCGCCGCGGGCCTCGGCGCCCAGCCGCAGCACGGTGTTCCCGGCCGGCTCGCCGTCCCCGCCGGTAGGGTCCCACACCGTCTCGTACTCCGGGCCCACCACGTCCAGTTCGCGCCGGAGGCCCTCGACCGGGAACTCACGGTGCGTCAGGACGGCGGCGGCGACGCGGTCAGTGTCGTGCACGACGGCCCGCCAGGTGGCGGCGTCGGTCGTCAGCGGGCAGGGCAACGGTTGGCCACCCCGTTCGGTGACCAGACCGGTCACCACCTCCCGCTCTCCCGCCAGTGCCGCGAGGGCCTTGGCGTGCGCGGTCAGCAGCAGGGTGTCGAACGGCACCGCCAGCTCCTCCGCCAGCCGGCGCAACGCCGTGACCACCTCGGCCGGAACGCTCGCCACGTGCTCGGCGACGCCCGGTACCGGTCGCCGGGTCCACCGCGGGACTGCGGTGACGCCACCTCCCGCGAGCACTCCCCGCCAGAAGTCACGACCGGTCTCTGCTGGCTGTGTCATGGAAACTTCCCCCTCCGTTCACCGTTGCCACGGTGCTGCGCGCCACTGTCCGGCGCGGCGCGGTAGTAGTTCTCGATGTGGTGGCCGCTGTTCCGGCCGGCCGTGGTGACCGGGCCGTGCCGGGTGCCGGCGGCGGCCCTGCCGCCCTCTCCGCGTCCAAGGGCCGCTTCCCGGTCCCGTGCGGTGTGTGGCGTTGCGGGGCGTACGGCATGCTCGGTGACCCCCGCGTCACGCGCTCCGGTGCGGTACGGCGCGCATCTCGGTGGCCGGGTTGCCGGCCCACCGGACCCGTTGCGGGACCTCCTCCCCCTTCATGAGGAAGGAGTCGGCTCCGATCACCGCCCCGTCGCCCACGGTCACGCCGTAATGGACCATGGCACCGACGCCCAGCGTGCTCCCGGCGCCGATCGTGCTGTGGTCGGATTTGAAGGTGCCGTCCTCCTGCGAGTGGCACTGGACCTTGCTGCCGGTGTTGAGCGTGGCGTCGTCGCCGATCGTGGTGAGCGTCCGTTCCGTGAGGTAGCAGCCGTCGTCGAAGACCCGCTTGCCGAGCCGGACGCCCATCAGGCGCCAGAGCAGGTTCTTGAACGGCGTGCCGTTGTACACCATGAAGTGGGTGTCGGGCACCTTCCACAGGCGCTCGTGCCACCAGAAGTACGGCTCGTAGATGGAGCACAGCTGCGGCCGCAGCGGCCGGAACCGCAGGATGACCCGTTCCACCAGGGCGAAGTAGACGCCGGTGAAGGCGATGCTGAGGCCCATGTAGGCGGCGACGAGCAACTGCTCCGCCACGCCGTACAGTTCGATGCCCGCGACGGCCAGCACGGTGAGTACGTAGACGTGGACCCACCGCAGGAAGAGGAAGATGCCCATCGTCGTGATGTTGTGCCGGTTCTTCGCGGCGAGGCGCCGGCGGAACTCGCGTCCGGTGCGGAAGTGGTCGAAGCGGGTGTCGCGCTCCACCGTGCGGGGGATCTCGAAGCTCGGCGAGCCGAGCAGACCCACGTTCTCGCGGAGCTTTCCGTCCAGCGGGACCATCACCTTGGTCGCGAGGAGGCAGTTCTCCCCGGTCCGGCCGCCGGCCGGGTAGGCGATGAAGTTGCCGAGGAAGTTCTGCGCGCCGATCTCGGTCCGGGAGACCCGGAAGGAGGTGCTGGAGAAGTCGGCGTTGATCATCGACAGCCCGTCGGCGACCATCGTTCCGCTGCCGACCTTGCTCAGGAACGGGGTCTCGTGGTTGATGCCCGTGCCGAAGTTGGAGCCGGTCTGCTCGACCTTGGACAGGTCGTACCCGAGGCAGCGCAGGTAGTGGACGATGTAGGAGCTGTCACCGAAGAGCCACTTGAAGAACTTGATGTTGGTCATCCGCGCGATCGCCCGGTGCACGGAGTAGTGGAAGCCGTACAGCGGATAGACCCGGTCCGGCCGGATCAGCAGGTTCAGCAGGCGCGGGACGGTGAACAGCCAGACCATGCCCAGCAGGGTGAAGCCGAAGAACACCACGACGGAGATGAGCAGCGCGTCGGTGTACAGCTCCGCCGAGGTGAGCCCTTCGGTACCCGGGCCCAGCCATTTGCCGAGCGCGGGGATCTCGGTCAGCACCATGTACACGACGCCGACGGCCAGCGGCAGCGCGATCAGGAACAACTGCAACAGCGTGAGGAAGCCGTAGCCGAAGCGCCGCAGGGCGCCGCAGTCGGTCGGCGCGACACGTACGTAGTTCAGCTCGGTGCGCTCGGCGGGCGAGCCGTGCCAGCGCTGCCCGGCGGGCACGGCCTCGCCGGTCTGCAGCGCCGACGCGTGGCCGAGCTGGGCGCCGTCCCCCATCGACGTCTTGATGTCCAGCACGGTGCGCTCGCCGATGAAGACGTCCCGGCCGAGGGTGACGGGGCCCGTCTGGATCCGCCCGGCGTGCGCCCGGTAGCAGAGGAAGAACGCCTCCTTGCGGATCACCGTGCCGGCGCCGATCGTGAGGAGGTCGGTGCAGACGGGCACGGCGTGCGAAAGGATGGTGACGTTCTTTCCGATGCGCGCGCCGAGCGCCCGCAGGTACAGCACGTACAGCGGGTTGCCGATGAAGAGCCGCATCGGATTGGCGTTGATCAGTACCCGGACCGTCCAGAAGCGCAGATAGCCCAGGCTCCACACGGGGAATTCCGTGGCCCGCCACCGGCCGACGAGAATCCACTTCGCCGCCACCGGGAAGAGGCACATGGCGACGAATCCGGCGCTGCCGAAGAAAGCCGACCGCAGGTAGACATCGACCAGGCCGGAGCCGGCGGAGACCCAGGTGTAGCCCCGGATCATGACCATTCCGGCGAGGTAGGAGTAACCGAGGAAGATCAGCAGTTGCAGCGCTCCGCACAGGATGTACCGCGGTGTGCTGCCGACGGGCGCGCCTTCCTCGGGGACGGCCGGCACCTGCGATCCGACGGCGGCGGTCGGCGCGGCCGGCAGGGCCGTCGCCAGGCCGCGGACGGTGGGGTGCCGGTAGACGTCCTTCATGGAGACCGACGGCAGGTCGTCGCGCTTCCTGACCCGCGCGCAGAACTGGGCCATGAGCAGGGAATTGGCGCCGAGGTCGTCAAAGAAATGGCTGTCGGCCGAGACCCGGTCGGTGTTCAGCACACCGGCCAGTACCTCGGCGAACATCCGCTCGGTGGTGCGTGCCGGTACGGTGCCCCCATTTTGAACAGTTGAAGATTCAACCAGATCCGCTGTCGAAACCTCGACAGGTTTTCCCACCACGTGAGCTCCTAGTAAGTCAATGTCGATAGCCGTGCGCGAATTCAACGCATGCGTTCCGCGCGGTGGGGGGACTGGTGCGACGCCCGCTGCGGCCGCCTCCCGGGGCAGGGAAAGGCAGCATCGCGCGGCACGAGAAGAAAGGGCTCACGACAGGCACACACTGCGCCGCCCGCCGCGAAGGCGGGCACGCTGCGCGGCCCGGTGCACTCGTGGTGATCGCTTTCGCCGTCGTCCTCGGCGTGACCCGGGTCCTCTGTGGGGTGACCCGGCTCCTCGGTGCGGTGGTTCAGAGCCGGAGCGCCGTCCGGGGTCTGAGGTGCGTCCGGATCCGCCGCCCGGCCGGTGAGTCCGGCCCTGAGCGCTGCCCGGTCGAGATATCCGCACGTCCGGAGGGATCTGCTGCGCACCGGCGCGGGCCCGCGGGCACACCGGCCCGCCGCACCCGTACGCCCGGCGGGCGCGAGGGCGCAGGTCCGTCGGTACCGGACACGATTCGGCGGCGCGATCGTCGTGCACGCCCCCGCGGCGCGCACGGCCGGGGCCGGCCGTTCTTGTGCCGAGTGATGGAGGAACACCCCCCGTTCCCTGTGTGCGCCCGGGCCCCCCGACCCTGACGCTTCCCCCCTACCGACCAGCTTGTCGTAACCCTGCATCGACGTCATGAGCACGGCTCCCCCTCGAGACGCGCATAGGTGGTGACAGCAGGTTAAGCACGCCCCGACTCGGGAACCATCCGGTGGCCGAACTCGGCGAGAACGGGTTCACCCACAGGTGTTCGTGCAGGTAGCAGGACGAAACAACGGAACCGCGAGACACCGCGCGCCACGGTCCGAAGAGGGCGGACGGGCACTTCTGGAGTACACACCCGCGTGCGCCGCTCGCTGTCAACCCCGGAGTGCGCCCTACCGCCCGCCGTCAGGAGTGCCGTACGGGGTGGGGGGCATGTCCCGGTGCTGGATCCCTCTGAGTGCCGGCTTCGGACGGTGTGTGATTTAGCCGACTCCCCGCCCCGTGGAACCGGTCCGGCCCAGCAGGACTCGGTTCGCCCCGGCCGGAGCCCGCCGGCCCCGGTGCGGTTCCGGCCGTCTTCCGCGCCGGTACCGGCCCGCACCACGTGCCGAAGTTTCCGTGGCCGATGCAGGTGTTCCTCGTCGTGGGCGCGGGTTGTGCCGCGCAGAAGGTTGTACTGCCGCACGCACTCGGCCGGATCCTGCCGAGTGCTTACCCTTTCCCGCCGATTCCCACGCACTTCGGAGATGCGGCAGCGTGGGACATCGCCTGCCCCGGAGCACAAAACAGCTGGTCACATCAGATGTCATGCAGTGTTGCGGTGTGGCGGGTTACGCACTCCGCGCACGGCTCCATCCGGCCGTAGCGTGCGTGGCCAGGTCCGCGCGGGGCCACGCATTCAGGCCCCTGCCCGGCTGGCCGGATCGACTGTTGCGGGCCGCTGCCGGGTTGCCGCCGCCCGCCGTGCGACCTCCGGCGGCGGTGCCACCCCGGCGTCGCGGCGGCGGTCCGGCGATGACTGGATCGTGTCCCGCCGGGGCATGCATCGTTGGCCTGGTACGGGTGGTGGCACTCCGGGGACCGGATTCCGCTCCCGGCGGCCGCCGGTCGTCCACCATCGCTGAGGGCAGGCGGACCGGCTACACAGGAGGGACCTATGACAGCGGACCGGCACGGGTACCGGATGAGCCACACCGGCGCCGATGCCCTCGTCCACTACGAACAGGCCCTGGATCACCTGCTGTTCTTCCGGCCGGACGTGGCCGGCTCGGCCCGCGCCGCGCTCGACGCGGCACCGCAGTCGGTGATGGCGCAGGTGCTGGCCGCGTACCTCGGCGTCCTGGGCACCGAGGAGAAGGACGCGGCCGCGGCCCGCGACGCCTTCCTCCGCTTCCGCGCCGGCCTGGACGAGGCGGACCTGACCTCCCGCGAGCGGATGCACCTGGCCGCCGCCGAGGCCTGGCTGGGCGGGGAGATCCACCGCGCGGGGCGCCTGCTCGGCGACCTCACCGTCGCCCATCCCCGCGATGTGCTGGCGCTGTTCGCAGGGCACCAGCACGACTTCCTCACCGGGGACGCCCAGCGCCTGCGCGACCGCGTCGGCGGGGCGCTGGGCGCCTGGGAGCCGGACGACCCGCACCGCGGGCCGCTGCTGGGCATGTACGCCTTCGGCCTGGAGGAGTCGGGGCACTACGAGCGCGCGGAGGAGGTGGGCCGCGAAGCCCTCGCCCGCCATCCGCGCGACGTGTGGGCGATCCACGGCGTGGTGCACACGTACGAGATGCGCGGCCGCTTCACCGACGGCCTCCGCTTCCTCGACGCCCGCACCGACGACTGGTCGGACGGCACCCTGCTCACGGTGCACAACTGGTGGCACTACGGGCTCTACGCCATGGAGCTGGGCGACTCGGCGCGCGTACTGGAGATCTACGACGCGGCGCTGCACCACGAAGAGTCGGCGGGCGTCGCGATGCAACTGCTGGACGCCGCGGCGATGTTGTGGCGGCTGTACCTGACCGGTGCGGACCAGGGCACGCGGTGGGCGCGGCTCGCCGACGCCTGGGAGCGCCGCGACGACGGTGCGCACTACGCCTTCAACGACGCGCACGCGGTGATGGCGTATGTGGGCGCGGGCCGCATCGCGCTGGCCGAGCGGCTGGTGGCGGACCGGGAGCGCTGGCTGGCGGGGGCGGCGCCGGCGGTGTCCAACCGGGCGATGACCGCCGACATCGGCCTGCCGGTGTGCCGGGCGCTGATCGCCTACGGGCGGCAGGAGTACGACCGGGCCGCCGACCTGTTGCTGCCGGTCAGGCACCGGCTGCACGAGTTCGGCGGCAGCCACGCCCAGCGGGACGCCGTCCAGCGCACCCTCGTGGAGGCGGCGCTGCGGGCGGAACGGACGGACCTGGCCCGCACCCTGCTGAGCGAGCGCATTCAGCTGCGCCCGGTCTGCCCGTACAACTGGTCGGCGCAGGCCCGGCTGGAGGAGCAGCTCGGCGATCCGGCGCGGGCCGCGGCGGCGCGCGAAAAGGCCGCCGCGCAGGCCGGGTTGTGATCGACGGCCGACGGCGAGGGTTCCGGCCAGTGGCGGAGACCCGGCAGTAGCCCGCCGGCGCCGGGCAGGGTTGATCCCCGGCCCTGGTCAGCGCGGCGGAGCCGGCCTCCGCAGCGCGCTGCCGAGGAGTCGGCAGAGACGGGCGTGACAAGGGACTCCGGCCGGTACTCCGGAATACATATTTCCACGCGTCTCATTACTGATCCCGGCGCGCGCGCCGGCGCTTGCATATTCAGGACAACCTGCTGAATTCACTGGCCGGGACCCGTTGGCGGCGAAAACGCTTGTCATGCCTTGGCGCCGGGTCCGGCGCCGCGGTGTGCGCCCGGCTCGCGTACCGGAGTTCCGGCCTGCCGGTTTTCCGCTCCGAGCAGCGCTTTTCCGCAGGACAATGACGCTCTCCGGCCCGGAGCGGAACCGGGCATGCGGAATTCAGGGCTCACGGCAATTTCCTGCCCTCTCAGTAAGTCGGCTTCTGTACTGTCCGTCCCGATGAGTGCAGAGTGCGACAGGGCACTCACATCGTCACGCGGTCGTACCGGGGCAGTTCCGGCGGAGGATGCATAGATGCTGATCAGGCAGGGGGGCCTGACACACCCGGGAACACCGCCCCGTACGGGCGTACCGGAATGCGCGGGCCCGACCCGAGCGCCATCGCTCCGACGGCCGTGACAGCGGACCGGTTCCCTCCGGCCCGCAATCTCTTCGTTACTACTTTTCGCGTCGCGCAGCGCACGCACATCCACCAGGAGGGGACAGCACCATGGCACGTATTTTCATCGTGGGTTCCGGTGTCGTCGGCACAGCCACCGGTAAGGGCTTTTTACACGCGGGGCACGAGGTGACCTTCGTCGACATCTCGCCCCAGCGGATCGAATACCTGCGTTCGCAGGGCCTGGATGCGCGCGACGTGCTCGACCTGCGTAATGAACCGGACGGTTTCATTTTCCTGACGCTGCCCACGCCCAACGTCGGGCACCGCTACGATCTGTCCGCTTTCGAGGACGGTACCGCGTCGGTGGGCGCGGCCCTGGCCGAGGCCACCGGGGACCACACCGTGGTCGTCCGGTCCACCGTGCCGCCGGGCACCACCGAGGGGCTCGTCCTGACGCTGCTGGAGAAGCACTCGGGGAAGTGCGTCGGCGAGGGCTTCTCGCTCGCGGGCAACCCCGAGTTCCTGCGCGCGGCCACCGCGCTGGAGGACTTCCGGCACCCGTGGATGACGGTGATCGCCTCGCGCAGCCAGCGCACGGTGGAGCGGCTGACCGAGTTGCTGGCACCGTTCGGCGGGGAGCTGCGTACCTTCTCCAACCCGGCGGCGGCCGAGCTGGTGAAGTGCGCGCACAACATCTACAACGCGACGAAGATCAGCTTCTGGAACGAGATGTGGCTGGTCAGCCAGACCCTCGGGCTGGACCTCGACCCCGTCGCGCAGACCGTGGCGCGCTCCGCCGAGGGTTCGTACAACCCGCTCTACGGCATTCGCGGCGGCGCGCCGTACGGCGGTGTGTGCCTGCCCAAGGACACTCAGGGCTTCCTGGGCCTCGCCAACACGCTGGGCCTGGACATGCCGCTGCTCAAGGCCGTGGTCCAGGTCAACGACACGCTGATCGAGCGGGCCGACCGCGAAGCGGACGAGCTGGCCGCCGAACTCGCCTGACCCACCGCGGACACCCCCCTCCGAGCCCCACTCCCCCCTTGCCCGGCCTCGGCACACCCGTGAACGAGAACGGAACCATGAGTGCCCTACTAGACACCACGCTCTATGACTTCCGGTATTACCTGGTCTACCTGCCTCTGGGCATCCTGGGTCTGGTGCGCTGGAGCTGCTGGCTCGTGCGCCGCGCGCCGGCCGCCCTGTACCGCCCGGTGCGGAACGACTTCCGGCTGCCGATGAGCATCGTCGTCCCGGTGTACCAGGAAGACCCCGAGATCTTCGCGCACGCGATCGAGTCCTGGCTGGCCAACGACGTCGAGGAGGTCGTCCTCGTCATCGACGTCACCGACCACGCCTGCCAGGAGGTCGCGGCCCGCTATCCGGTGACCGTCGTCATCACCGACGTACCCGGCAAGCGCGACGCGCTGCGGCGCGGTTGGGAGGTGTGCAGCACGGACCTGGTCGCGCTGGTGGACTCCGACACCATCTGGGCGGAGGACGTGGCGGCCGAGGTGTGCAAGCCGTTCGCCGACCCGAAGGTCGGCGGGGTCGGCACCCGGCAGAACGTCTACAACCCGCGCGGCTTCCTCCAGCGGGTGAACGACATGTACCTGGACTACCGGTACTTCGACGAGAACGCGGCCCAGACCGCGGTGGGCCGGGCGGTCTCCTGTCTGTCCGGCCGGACGGCGGTCTACCGGCGTGAGCTGCTGCTGGAGATATCCGACGACTTCATGCACGAGACGTTCATGGGCGTGCCCTGCATGTCCGGTGACGACAAGCGGCTGACCACGCTGGTCCTGGCGCGCGGCCACCGCACGTACATGCAGCGCTCGGCCCGCGTGTGGTCGACGTTCCCCGGCACCTGGCGGATCTTCCTCAAGCAGCGGCTGCGCTGGTCCCGCAACACCTGGAGATCAGATCTCAGAGCGCTGTCGTCCCGCTGGATCCGGCGGCACCCGTTCCTGGCCTTCACCATGGCCGACAAGGCGGTGAGCAGCTTCACCCTGCTGGTCGCACCGTTCTTCATGACGTACGCGATCATCCGCCAGGACTGGTTCTTCGTGGCGTGCCTGGCCGCCTGGTGGTGGGTCAGCCGGGCGATGAAGATGCTCCCGCACCTGGTGCGCAGGCCGTCGTCGTTCTTCCTCGTGCCCGGCTTCGTGCTGGTGTCGTTCGTGATGGCCGGCGTGAAGATCTGCGCTCTGCTGACCATCCGCAGGCAGCGCTGGCTGACCCGGCAGGTGTCCGTCGTCAACGGTGTCGCGGTGCGGACCTCGCCGCAGGCCGCCGGTTCGGAGGCAGGAGCATGAAAACCGCATACCGCTTCGGGGCGGCCACGGCCGCCCTCTCGGCCGTCCTGGGGCTCGGCATCGCATCCGCGCCGCCTGCCGCGGCCGTCGGCGCTCCGGAGGACGTGGCCGCCTGGGAGCGCACCGGGCGGCCCGACCGGCTGATGGTGCTGCGGCCGCGCAGCATCAGCCTGATGAACGGCGGCACGCTGGTGCGCCGGCTGTACCCGGGGACGCCGTCCGTCTCGCTGAGCTGGCTGGCCGCCAACGCGGGCCGGGAGTGGATATCCCAGGAGCCCGGTGCGGCGTCCACGGTGCGGGTGCGTACGGCGATCCTGCTCGCCCCCGGCACCATTCTGCGTATCGACGACCGCACCAAGAAGGTGCTGCTGAGCGCGGGGCGCGACGCCCGGTCGGGGACGTGGATCACCGGCAGCCGGGCCTCGCTCGACGTCGACAGCACCACACTGGCGTCGGTGGGAGCGGAGGGCTCCGGCCCCGCGCCCGCCGACGCACCGGGCCGGCCGTACGTGTCGATGGGCGCGGGCGGCCGGATGGACTTCCGCAACGCCACCGTCAGCGGGCTCGGCCGCATCGGTGACACCACCACGGCCGATCAGTCGGGGGTCACCTGGGCGCGGGGCAGCACCGGTTCGGCCACCGGCTCGACGTTCGAGGGGAACTACACCGGGCTGCGGCTGGCCGGTTCCCAGGACGTCACGCTGAAGAACGTCACGGCGTCCGGGGCCACCGAGGACGGCATCGTGCTGAAGGGGGACCGCGGCACCAAGGCCTCCGGGCTGGCCGCCGACTCCAACGGCCGTACCGGCATCGCGCTCGGCGGTACCGACGACCGTACGCTGGCCGGCCTGACCACACGTGACAACGACGGTGCCGGGATCAAGGCGACCCTCCAGCACGGCCTGACGCTGAACTCGCCCAACTCACACTTCGATCAGGGCGGCGGCATCGACCTGACCTCCTGCCGGCAGTGCGTCGTACGCAAGGCCACGGTGGAGAGTTCGTCGCGGGCCGCGGTACGCGTCTCCGGCGGCGACAGCACGGTCTCCGTGGTGGACTCCGAGCTGACCGGGCACAACGGCAGCGAGCCGGGGATCCTGCTGGGCGAGGGCATCGAGAGCGCCACGGTCTCCGGCGGTACGGTCGGCGGCTTCGACCGCGGCATCGGCATCACCGGCTCCCGGGTCCGCGTCGAACACACCTCGCTGTCCGGGAACCGCACCGGCATCGCCATCGGCGGCGAAGCCGACCGTGTAGCGCTGCGCGACGTGCGCGTGGACGGCGGCGAGACCGGCGTGCTGGCCTCCCCCACGACCAGCCACATCACGCTCGACGACGTCCGGGTCACCGAGGCCAGCCGCAAGGGACTGGCCTCCAGCTCGCCCGGCCTGCGGGTCACCGGCGGTTCGCTGTCCGGCGGGACGACCGCCGTCGACCTCGGCGCCCCGGCCCACCTGGAGAAGGTGGCGGTCGGCAGCTCCCACCGCGGCATGCACCTGGCCCACAACGTCCGCGCCTCCGGCAGGTCCGTGGACGTGCTGGCCGAACGGCAGGGTGTCGTGGCCGACGCCGGGTCCCGGCTGGACCTCACCGATTCCCGTGTCCGGGCACCGGTCGCGCTCGACGGGGACGGCGAGGTCAAGCGGCACGGCAAGACGGAGATCACGATGCCGCCGTTCCCGTGGCTGGGCTTCGCTGCGCTGGTGGCGCTCGCCCTGGCCGTCGTCCTGCAGACCCTCCATCACGTCCGGCACCGAGGCACCCCACGGCCGAAGGTCGCCGGGCACGTCGAGAACACGGCCTGACCCCACATCAGCCGTTCCACCGATACCGGCCGCCGCCCCTCGGGGCGGCGGCCGGAGAAGGAGTGCACACATGACCCACCGTTCAACCGGCGCCGGTCGCCGGCCCGAACCCCCGGCCGGCGGCGAACCGGTCTCGCCCGGCGGACGCGCGGTACGCGGCTCCGCCAGAGCCCTGCGTGCCGGCACCGTCCTGCTGTCGGCGGGAGCGCTGGTCACCGGCCTGACCGGCGTGTTCGCCCCGCCCGCGCAGGCCGCCGCGTGCAGCGGCCAGGTGCGGTACGCGTCCAGCACCAACACGGTCTACCTGACGTCCGGTACGGCCACGCTCCCCGACCTCGCCCGGCTGTGCACCAGCGCACCGCTGTACGAGGTCGACGGCTCGCCCGGTACCTGGCAGCTGGACGCCAACCTGGTGGTCCAGAACGGCGCCACCCTGAACGTGCACGGCAGCGACGCGGGCGGTGCCGTGGACACCCTGCGGCTGAACAGCCCGGCGAGCAACAAGCCCACCGAGGTCGTCTCCGTCACCGCGCAGTACGGCAAGCTCGACATCGACGACGTGGACATCACCTCCTGGGACGCGGAGAAGAACGGCCCGGACACCGACACCTCGGCCGGCACCGGGGAGCGTGGCCGGGCCTTCATCCGGGTGCTGTCCTACCTCGACACCGACGGCACGCCCCGCCAGTCCACGATGAACATCTACAACAGCGACATCGGCTACCTCGGCTACTACGCGGCCGAGAGCTACGGCGTGGCGTACAAGGCCCGGGGCTGCGACATCGACCACCAGGACGTCTGCGACAAGCTGGACGTGCTCGGCGACCAGATCGGCAGCCGCTTCCACCACAACTACATGGGCACCTACACCTTCGGTGCCTACGGGATGACGTTCGACCGCAACGAGTACGACAACAACATCACGTACGGGCTCGACCCGCACGACGACTCCGACCACCTGACGATCACCAACAACCACGCGCACCACAACGGCAATCACGGGATCATCTGCTCCCAGCGGTGCGACAACCTGGAGATCGTCGGCAACGAGAGCGACCACAACGGCATACCGCCGTACGTACCGCCGGGCGACGACGACCCCTCGGACAACCAGGTGCACGGCATCATGCTGCACCGCGGCGTCACCGACTCCGTCGTACGCGAGAACAACGTCCACGACCAGCCCAACGGCGCCGGCATCGCGGTCTTCGACAGCAGCGACGACGTCATCGAGAACAACACCATCACGCGCGCGAAGTACGGGCTGCGCTACAGCGTCGGTTCCCAGGACATCAAGGCCTCGGGCAACACCGTCACCGACAGCGGGCTGTACGCCGTCTTCACGTACCAGGGCTCGGACAAGCCCATGTACACCAACGACACCGGCCGGCCCGCCCGGCTGGAGTTCACCGGCAACACCTTCGACGGCTCCGCGGGCAATGTCGCCAAGCTCAACCAGAGCGACGACCTGAGCTTCTCGGAGAACACCTTCACGGGCGCCCTCGCGTCCGGTGTGCTCACCCAGTCGACCGCCGGAACGGTCTTCGCGAAGAACACCGCGCCGGCCGACCTGACGCACTCCGTCAAGAGTGACGCCGGGACCTCCGGGACGATCGCCTTCCGCGACCAGAACCCCGTCAAGGTGCAGCTGGACCCGGCCAGTTCAGCGGCGTTCACCGCGAATGGCCTGAAAGCGGGCGCTTCGTACAAACTCGTCGCCGACGGCCGTACTGTGGCCACCGGCAAGGCGGACGCCCAGGGCAGTGTGACCCTGCACGCCAGGCCGACCAGCACCGCGGCAATGACGTACCGCATCAGCGCCGCCTGATCCAGACCGCCCCGCCGCAGGCCTCGCGGCGGGGCGGCCGACGCCCCCGGGCGCAGGAGAGGAGCAACGGCTCATGGACCGGAGGAAATTCGTTGCCGCGGGAGCGGCCGCCCTCGCCGCACTCCTCGCCTCGTGCTCCGGATCGGACGACAAGCCACCGCCCCCGCACCACACGGACGAGCCCTCCTCCCCCGGCTCCACCCTGGACTGGGACACCGCCGCCGTGGCCCGCTTCTTCGGCTCCGGGCTGCGGCCGCGCGAGGAAGGCTCCTTCGGCCTGGACCGCACCGTGCTGCGGCACCACCCGGTGTACGGCCCCGTGCTGCGGGTCCGCTATCCGGCCCGGTCCGCCAGCCCCACCGTCGCCCGCCGCTTCGGCCGCCCGGAAGGCGGCGCGCAGCTGTACCTGCCGCTGCGCTCGGGACCCACCGACACCCTCCATCTGCGCTACTACCTGCGGTTTCCGCACGGCTTCGACTTCGTCAAGGGCGGCAAGCTGCCCGGTCTGTACGGCGGTTCGGTCACCGGCGGCCGGCACATTCCCGACGGCAAGAACGGCCTGTCCACCCGGTACATGTGGCGGAGCAAGGGCCGCGGCGAGGTCTATGCGTACCTGCCGACCTCCGTGGAGCACGGCACCTCGCTCGGGCGCGGCAAGTGGAAGTGGCCGGTCGGCCGCTGGACCTGCGTGGAGCAGTCCGTACGGCTCAACACCCCGGGGGAGGACGACGGTTCGGTGGAGGTGTTCCTCGACGGCCGCCGAGTGCTGCGCGAGGACGACCTGGAGTTCCGCACCTCGAAGAAGCTGCGGATCGAGGGGGTGTTCTTCTCGACCTTCTTCGGCGGCTCCGACCCGAGCTGGGCCACGCCCGAGTCGGACTACGCGGACTTCGCGGCGTTCGCGGTCTCACGCGAACGCATCGGGCCCCTCCGCCGCGACTGAGCACCGCTCCGGGGCCGCGTACCGGTGGTCAGGAGGACTCGCGCACGACCAGCTCCGTCGGCAGGGTGATCCGCTGCCGCGGCGCGTCGGGATCGACGATCTCGCCCAGCAGGACGCGGGCGATGGTGGTGCCCAGCTCCTCGACGGGCTGGCGTACGGTCGTCAGCGGCGGGCTGGTGTGCCGGGCGATGAAGGAGTCGTCGAAGCCGACCACCGCCACGTCCTCCGGGATCCGCCGCCCGTGCGCCCGCAGCTCGGCCAGCGCGCCCACCGCCATCACGTCGGAGGCCACGAAGAGGGCGTCCAGCTCCGGGGCCCGCTCCAGGAGCGACCGCACGGCGGTCCGGCCGCCCTCCTCCGTGAAATCCGAGCGGGCGATCAGCCGTTCGTCGGGCCGCGCGCCGGCCTCGCGCAGGGCCTCCTGATAGCCCTGGAGCCGGCCGCGGCCGACGTCCATGTCCATCGGCCCGGTGACCGTGGCGATGGCCGTGCGGCCCCGTTCCAGCAGGTGCCGCACGGCCGCGCGGGCGCCTCCGACATTGTCGGCGTGGGCATGGCTCAGCGACTCCTCGGGCGAGCGGCGCCCGGCGAGGACGGTGGGCAGGCCCATGCCCTCCAGCAGCGCCGGCAGCGGATCGTGTTCGTGCACCGAGGCCACGAGCACGCCGTCCACCCGCCGCTCCGCCACCGATTCGGTGAGCCGGTCGCGTTCGCCCTGGTCACGGACGAGGATCAGCTGAAGCTGGGTACGGGTGTCGGCGAGTCCGGTGCTGACGCCGCGGATGACGGCGGCGAAGTACGGCTCGGCACCCAGCCGGGACTCCGATTCCGGGATCACCAGGGCGATGGAGTTGGTCCTGCTGGTGACCAGGCCGCGGGCGACGGAGTTCGGGACGTACTTCAGCTCGTCGATCGCGGCGAGGACGGCGGCCCTGGCCTCGTCACTGACGAGCGTCGAACCATTGATGACACGGGAGACCGTGGTGCGGCCGACTCCGGCGCGCGCCGCCACGGTCTTTATGGTCGGCCGCTGTCCGCCCGCCATCGCGCCTCCCCCGCCGTTGCCCGTCCCCGCGCCCGTCACCAGCGCATTGTGCCAGACCCTACGGGATGCCCGGACGAACTTCGGGCTTCCCGCGAGCGGAGGGCCAACTGCCGTATGCGTTCAAGTCATTGACACGGGCCTCGACTGCGGCCACTCTTCCGGAACACCGGTGGGTACGTTCCCAGTCACTGGTTGCCGCGAGTGGGAACGTACCCACCTCCATATGAACCCGGGAGGGGACGGACAGTGAGCGTTCGGAAAGCGATGACAAGGAGATCCCTGGCCGCGGTCGCGGCCACCGCCGCGCTCGGCCTGGTGGCGGGCTGCGGGAGCAGTGACGGGGGCACCGGCGGCGGCGTGAAGGACGGCAAGGTCACCATCACCATGGGCCTGTACGGCGTCATGGGCTTCAAGGAGACCGGCCTGCTGGAGCGCTACGAGCAGGAGCACCCGAACGTCACCATCAAGGCCGAGATAGCCGGCGACGAGCAGACGTACTACACCGCCCTGCAGACCCACCTCGCCGCGGGCAGCGGCCTCAAGGACATCCAGGGCGTCGAGGTCCTGCGCGCCAAGGAGATCGTGGACACCCGGGCGGACAAGTTCGCCGACCTCTCCAAGGTGCCCGGAACCGGCCATTTCCTGCCGTGGAAGCAGAACCAGGTCACCGCCGCGGACAAGAAGGTCATCGGCCTGGGCACCGACATCGGCCCGATGGCCGTCTGCTACCGCAAGGACATGTTCGCCAAGGCGGGGCTGCCCACCGACCGCGAGAAGGTCGCCGCGCTGTGGGCGGGCGACTGGTCGAAGTATGTCGATGTCGGACGGAAGTTCAAGTCCGGCTACAAGGGCGGCAAGGTGGCCTTCACCGACAGCTCCAGCGGTCTGTTCAACGCCATGATCTACGGCAGCTCCCAGCAGTTCTACGACACCAAGGGCAAGCTGATTTACCAGGACAACCCGGTCGTCACCGACGCCTGGAAGCTGGCCTCCGAAGCCGGCTCCTCGGGGCTGACCGCCAAGCTCCGGCAGTTCCAGCCGGGCTGGGACCCGGGCCTGGCCAACAGCACCTTCGCCACCACGGTGTGCCCGGCCTGGATGCTGGCCCACATCAGCGAGAAGGCCGGCCCGCAGAACAAGGGCAAGTGGGACGTGGCCAAGGCCCCCAAGGGCGCCAACTGGGGCGGTTCCTTCCTCGGCGTCATGGAGCAGAGCCCGGTGAAGGAGGAGGCGAAGAAGCTGGTCGCCTGGCTCACTGCCCCGGAGCAGCAGGCGCGCGTCTTCGAGAAGCTCGGCAATTTCCCGTCGTCGGAGAAGGCCCTGAAGGCGCCCGAGGTGGCCGACGCGAAGTCGGAGTACTTCAGCGGCGCGCCCATCGGCCAGATCTTCGGTGACGCGGCCCGGGAGATCCCCGACGAGCAGGTGCTGGGCCGCAAGGACGGCACGATCAAGGACATCTTCTCGCAGGGCCTGTCGCTCATCGAGGGCCAGGGCAAGAGCCCGGACGCGGCCTGGAAGGACACCGAAGAGCGCATCAAGAAGGCCACCGGCTGACCGCCGGGCACCCGACCGACACAGGAGGATCCCGGTGGCCCTGCAGACCTTCCGGCGGAGTACGTTCTGGCACCGGCTGGACGTGCGCGGCGCTCCGTACGCCTTCGTCGCCCCGTTCTTCGTCGTCTTCGCCGCCTTCAGCTTCTATCCCCTGCTCTACACCGCGTGGATCTCGCTGCACCGGGTGGAGCTGTCCTCCATGGACCTCATGGAGTGGGTGGGGTTCGACAACTACGTGGCGCTGTGGGAGGACGACCGCTTCTGGAACGCGCTCGCCAACACCTTCACGCTCGGCGTGGTCTCCACCGTCCCGCAGCTGCTGATGGCGCTGGGGCTGGCGCATCTGCTCCACTACCGGCTGCGCGGCTCGGTCTTCTTCCGGGTCGCGGCGCTGACGCCGTACGCGACGTCGGTGGGCGCCGCGGCGCTGGTCTTCACCATGCTCTTCGAGCGCGACTTCGGGATGATCAACTGGCTGCTGGGGCTGGTCAGTCTCGACCCGGTCAACTGGGAGAACGACAAGTGGGCAGCGCAGCTCGCGATCTCCGCGATCGTCATCTGGCGGTGGACGGGATACAACGCGCTGCTGTACCTGGCGGCGATGCAGGCCGTACCGGGAGAACGGTACGAGGCGGCAGCCCTGGACGGCGCCTCGCGCTGGCAGCAGTTCCGTATGGTCACGATCCCCGGCATCCGGTCCACCGTCGTCTTCACCATCGTGCTGTCCACGATCGGCGCGACGCAGCTGTTCGGTGAACCGCTGATCTTCGGCCAGGGGCCGAACGGCATCACGGGCGGCGCCGACAACCAGTACCAGACCCTGGGGCTGCTGCTGTACGAGGAGGGCTGGAAGAACTACCAGATGGGGCGCGCCGCGACCATCGCCTGGGCGATGTTCCTGCTGCTGATCCTGATCTTCGTCGTCCAGCGCGTCGTCCGGCGCCTCACCCAACGCCCGGCCGGTGCCCGGCGCGTCCTGCCCAGGAGCGGCCAGTCATGACCACCGACAGTCTCCAGGTCCCGGCGGCGGACCGGCGTCCGGCCGCACCATCGGACCGTACGCGTCGTCCGTCCGCCCGCCGCCGGCTGTCCCTGCGGCCGGGCGCCGGGCGCCAGCACCACGCCGGGCCCGTCGCCTACGTACTGCTCGGCCTGGCCACCGTGGCGTCGCTGTTCCCGCTGTACTGGACGATGGTGGCGGCGTCCAGCGACAACAGCCGGGTCTCCCGTACCCCGCCGCCGTTCCTGCCGGGCCCGCACCTCTTCGAGAACCTGGGCAAGGCGTGGCAGGACGCGGCGCTGGGCAAGGCCATGACGAACAGTCTGATCGTGGCGGGTGTCATCGCGCTGTCGACCGTGCTGTTCGCGACCCTCGCCGGCTTCGCGTTCGCCAAGCTCCGCTTCCGGGGCCGCAACATCCTGCTCATGCTCGTCATCGGCACGATGATGGTGCCGCCGCAGCTGGGCGTGGTGCCGCTGTTCATGATGATGAGCGAGCTGGGCTGGGGACAGCGGCTTCCCGCGGTCATCTTCCCCACCCTGGTCAGCGCGGTCGGCGTGTTCTTCATGCGGCAGTACCTGGCCGAGGCGCTGCCCGACGAACTGGTCGAGGCGGGCCGGGTGGACGGCGCGCACTCGCTCCGCATCTTCTGGAGCGTCGTACTGCCGATCGCCCGCCCCGCCATGGCGGTCCTCTTCATGATCACTTTCGTGCACGCGTGGAACGACTTCTTCTGGCCGTTCATCGCGCTGGACATGACCAACCCGACGGTCCCGGTCGCCCTGACCCAGCTGAGCGCGGGTTACGTCCGCGACCAGTCGCTGATCATGGCGGGCGCGCTGCTCGGGACGCTGCCCCTGCTGGCCATGTTCGTCGTCTTCGGCCGCCAGATCGTGGGCGGCATCATGCAGGGCGCGGTGAAGGGATGACCGCCGGCCCGCTCACCACTTCCCGCGCCTCCTCCGCTCCGTCTCCGGAAAGGACTCCCTTGACCACCGCATCGCACACCGTGGCCACCGCCCCGCAGCCCACTGCCGCCCGCACGTTCCCGCCCGGCTTCCTCTGGGGCACGGCCACCGCCGCGTACCAGATCGAAGGGGCGGCGGCCGAGGACGGCCGGACGCCCTCCATCTGGGACACCTTCGCGCGCACCCCGGGCAAGGTGCGCAACGGTGACACCGGTGACATCGCCACGGACCACTACCACCGCTGGCGCGAGGACGTCGCCCTCATGGCCGACCTGGGCGTGGGCGCGTACCGCTTCTCGCTGGCCTGGCCCCGCGTCCAGCCCACCGGGCGCGGCCCGGCCGTGCAGAAGGGCCTGGACTTCTACCGCCGGCTGACCGACGAGCTGCTGGAGAAGGGCATCCAGCCGGTCGCCACGCTGTACCACTGGGACCTGCCGCAGGAGCTGGAGGACGCGGGCGGCTGGCCGGAGCGGGCCACCACCGACCGGTTCGCGGAGTACGCGGCGCTGGCCGTCGAGGCGCTCGGCGACCGGGTCCGCACCTGGACCACGCTCAACGAGCCGTGGTGCAGCGCCTTCCTCGGCCACGCCTCCGGGGTGCACGCGCCCGGCCGTACCGACCCCGTGGCCGCGCTGCGCGCCGCGCACCACCTCAACCTCGCGCACGGCAAGGCGGTCCAAGCGCTGCGCGCGGGGCTGCCGACCGAGGCGGACGTCTCGATCACGCTCAACATCCACCAGGTACGGGCCCGCACCGACAGCCCGGGGGACGTGGACGCGGCGCGCCGCATCGACGCCCTCGCCAACCGGGTGTTCATGGGCCCGCTGCTGACCGGCGCCTACCCCGCCGACCTGCTGGACGACACGGCGCGGCTCACCGACTGGTCCTTCGTGCGGGACGGCGACACCGCGACGATCCGCCGGCCGCTGGACTTCCTGGGCGTCAACTACTACACACCGACGCTGGTGTCCGCGGCGGACGCCGAGGCTCCCGACCACTCCTTCGACGGCCACGGCGCCAGCGGGCACAGCCCGTGGCCGGCCGCCGACGACGTGGTCTTCCACCGGCCGCCGGGGCGTACGACGCCGATGGGCTGGGCCGTCGATCCCAGCGGCCTGTACGACCTGCTGCTGCGGCTGAAGGCGGACGTGCCGGACCTGCCGCTGATGATCACCGAGAACGGCACGGCGGGCGACGACTACCTCGACCCCAGCGGCGCGGTGCACGACCCGGACCGGATCGCGTACCTGCACGGCCACCTGTCGGCCGTGCACCGCGCGATCGCGGACGGCGTGGACGTCCGCGGCTACTTCCTGTGGTCGCTGCTGGACAACTTCGAGTGGGGCTACGGCTACAGCAAGCGCTTCGGCGCGGTGTACGTGGACTACCCGACCGGGCGGCGCATCCCGAAGGCCAGCGCACACTGGTACGCGGACGTGGCCCGCACCAACGCCCTGCCGGAGCCCGACCCCCAGCCGTAGCCCGCACCCCCGGAAAGGCCGTAGCCCGGCACCCCGGAAAGAGAGTGGAGCGCAGACCATCCTTCCACGTCGGAGCGGCGGGCCGCGGCCGAAGTGACCAAACTCCCCGTAGGTGACACGGTGTGCTGCTAACACCGAGTCACCTATGGGCGGGGGACGCGGCAGGACCTGGAAGGGGATGGCCGAAAGTGAGGGAAGAGCGGCGGGTGGGGAACCTGCCTGCGGAGCGGGACCGGCTGGTCGGCCGACGGGCGGAGCTGGCCCGGCTGGGACGGTGGATCGGGCGGTCGCGGCTGGTGACCGTGACAGGGGTGGGCGGGGTCGGCAAGACCCGGCTGGCGCGGCGGGCCGCGGGTGAGGTGCAGCTGCGCTTCCCGGACGGGGCGTGGTGGGTGGAGCTGTCCCCGCTCAGCGAGGGCCGGCGCCTGCCGTACGCGATCGCCGAGTCGCTGCCGCTGGTCGATCAGTCCACCCGCCCGATGCTGGACGTGGTCGCCGAGTACCTGGCCGGCCGGGAGACCCTGCTGGTGTGGGACACCTGTGAACACCTCGTCGAGGAGTGCCGGGACGCGGCGGCGACGCTGCTGACCGTCGCGCCGGGCCTGCGGATCCTGACGACCGGCCGCCGCCCGCTCGGCCTGCCCGCCGAGGAGGTGCTCACCCTCGATCCGCTGCCGGTCCCGGGGGACGACGACGAGGCGGCGGACGCGGTCGTCCTGCTGGCCGACCGGGCCGCCGAGGCGGTACCGGGCTTCACCGTCAGCGACGCCAACCGGTCCGGGCTCGCGGCGTTGTGCCGCCGCCTGGAGGGACTGCCCCTCGCCCTGGAACTGGCCGCCGCCCGCCTGCGCGAGATGCCACTGGCCGAACTGAACCAGCGGCTGGACGACCGCTACGCACTCCTCGGCGACACCGAGGGCGCGACGCACCCGGCGACTCCCCCGTGGCACCAGGCGCTGCGCACCGCGATCGGCTGGAGCCACCAGCTGTGCACCCCGGCCGAGCGGCTGGCGTGGGCGCGGCTGTCGGTGTTCGCGGGGACCTTCGACGCCGAGGCGGCGGCCCGGGTGCTGGCCGACGAGCGGCTGTCGGCCAAGGAGGTTCCCCGCCTCCTCGCGGCGCTGGTGGAGGGCTCGATCGTGGAGTGGGTCCCCACCGGGGACGGGGAGCGGTACCGGATGCTGGACACGATCCGCGAGTTCGGTGCCCACTGGCTGCACGAGCTCGGCGAGGAGCGGACGGTGCGCCGCCGCCACCGCGACCACTTCCTGGACCTGAGCCGGGCCGCCGACGCCGGCTGGATCGGGCCCGACCAGCTCGTCTGGCGCGACCGGGCGGTCACCGAGCACACCAACCTGCGCGCCGCCCTCGACTTCTGCCTCGCCGAACGGGACGCGGAGGGCGCGCTGGAGCTCGGCGGGGCGCTGTGGTTCCTCTGGTCGGCCTGCGGGTTCGCCAAGGAGGGACGGCACTATCTGGACCGGGCGCTGGCCCTGAGCACCTCCCCCGGACCGGTGCGGGCCAAGGCCCTGTGGTCCTGCGGCCGCGCGGCGATCATCCTGGGCGAGGCGGAGACCGGCCTCCGGCTCGCCGAGGCCTTCCGCGAGGCCGTGGCCGGGGACCCCGACGAGACGCATGTGTTCGCCGCCGCCTTCCTGGAGGGCGGCAGCCTCACAATGCTGGGCAGGCAGCGGCAGGCCGCCGAGGTGCTGGACGCGGTGCCGCGTGCCCGGCCCGGCACCGGGCAGTACGACGCGGAGTGGTTCGCGGTGCGGATCGCCCGGGCTTTCGTCCATGTGCACGACGGGCAGTTCGCCGAGGCGATGGCGGTCGCCGAGGAGATGGGCGCCGAGTGCGTCCGATGCGGCGACACCTGGGCGCTGGCGTACGCCGACTACGTGCGTGCCCTGGCCGCGCTGGGGCTGGGGCGGCCGGAGGAGGCCGCGGCACACGCGCGTACCGCCCTCGACGGCAAGCGGCGGCTCCGGGACAGCCTCGGCATCGCGCTGATCGTCGACGTGCTCGCCGGTGCGGCCGTCGCTTCCGGGCTCGCGGAGACCGCCGCCCGGTTCCTCGGCATCGCCGAGCAGGTCTGGCACTCGCTCGGCAGCCCCCGGATGGGTTCGCCCGAGCTCGTCGCCGCTCGCGAGGCGTGCGAGGACCGCGCCCGCAGCCTCCTCGGGGACGACGCCTACCGGGCGGCCTTCCACTCCGGCCACGACAGCGACCTGGACACCGGCATCACCTACGCCCTCACGTCAGGAGGGCCAGCAGGTGGGCACAGGCGGCCGCTTCGTCCGGGTGGCGGGTGAGGGGCTCGTACGTGCCCCGCTCGTAGCCGCCGGTCTCCCACGCCCCGTCCGGCGTCCTGCGCAGGTACAGGAAATCGGGGGGCGTGGGGGCCGGCTCGTGGACGCCCTCGATGCGGTAGTGGCCGTCGGCGACGCCGGCCGCGCGCAGCGCGGACCGCAGCTCCTGCCGGTCCATGGCGTCCTCCTTGCCGTCCGCGCAGGTCAGGCGTCGGCGCGCGTGAGGTACTTGTGGTCCACCAGCCACTTCACGTTGAGCCGCTGGCCCTCACCCGGGTTCAGGAACACCGCGTCCAGCTTGATCTGCTGGCCGCCGCCCGGCTGCTCGAACCAGGGTGCGATGCTGCCCTGCCACACCCAGAACGGCTTGATCACCTTGTACGTGTGGTAGTCGCACGGCGAGGCCGGCTCGCGGGTGTTGAGGTTCTGCGGGGGCAGCGCACGCTCGGCGTAGGCATCGCCGGCCGGTGCCAGGTAGCCGCCGAACTCCGATCCGAAGCGGTCCAGCCGCTGGCCGGTGCGCAGCTTCGCGGGTTCCTTGTCCACCTCACCGTTGACCTCGGCGAACCCGTCGTTGGGCGGGTACTTCCAGCTGCCCGAGTCCGCCGGGCCCTCCCAGTACTTCTTCAGGAAGGCACTGGGCGAGAGGGAGCCGGTCCGCTGGTAGCCCTTCAGCAGCGGGCCGACCGGCGCCAGCCGCTTGTTCGGCAGCCACTGGGGGCCGAGCCGCGCATCCCCCTGGAACTTCCCGGTGCAGGGCTGTGGCCGGGCGGCAGCGGCCGCGGGACGCTCCTCCTGCTGCTGCGGAGCGGCGCTCGCGGCAGGGGCCGCCGCCAGCCCGGCGGCCAGGCCGAGTGCGGCGAGCACGGTACGAAGACGGTTCACTGCGGGCTCTCCTTGTGCGGACCTCGTGCGTACTGAGGGCATGCCGCGCCGCCGGTGTGCCGGGTCGCACACCGCCGTACGCAGCTGATATGCCATCAGCTCTGGGCGTTCCGCACGGTAACCGGTCACTCACACAGGGCGGTAGCGGGCCGCACCGATTTCCGGCCACCGCAGGTGGGCACAGGTGTGCGGCAGGGGGCCGCCGTCCGGTCGGCCCCCTGCCGCGGGTGTTCTTCAGTTCGTACGGGCGTTCCCCGGCCGGAGCCGGAGGGCCGTCAGAGACCCAGCAGGCCCAGACCCAGGAGGCCGCCCTTGCCGCCGCCTCCGAGGAGACCGCCCTTCTGCGGCGTCTCGCCCTTGGCCGCGCCACCCTGCGGCGGCTGGCCCGGCTGGAGGCCCGGCTCCGCGGGCTGCTCCTCGCCCGGGAAGGCACCCTGTGGCTGGGGCTGCGGGTCACCCGGAACGCTCGCCGGGCCGTTGACGGGGTCCTCGTCTCCGGGGTCGGCGGCCTGGACGGCGCCGGCGGCGGACGCCGGCGCGTAGGCGGCGGCCACGGGGGCGCCGAAGAGGACGATCATGGAGGCGGCGGCTGCCGCACCTGCCGCGAGTCGGGTACGCACGGTGCTCTCTCCCTCGCATCATGGATGTGACGTGACCGTCCTTCCGCGCGACGGCCCGGTGCTAACGGAGCTTCACCCGACTACCGGGGCAGGGTCACTGAATCGCACGGTGTCCGAGGTGACGGCCGGTCGTTGAGCCACGCGGGTGCGTGAGGTGGCTCACGGGAAAGAGGGTGCGTCGCGCGAGCGGGGCTGGGTACGAGGCCCCGAGATCGCCGAGCGGGATACCGGTATGAAAGGGTGGAATCTCGGCGAAAGCAACGCGAGAAAGGAGCCGTCATGTCGTCCAAGCGCCGCCGCAAGAAGAAGGCACGTCGCAAGAACGGTGCCAACCACGGCAGCCGTCCCCAGTCCTGAAGGACCGGACGTCTACAGGAAGGCCGGCGGTGCCCATGGCCCGCCGGCCTCCTGCCCCCTCAGAGCTTCGAGCTTCCCCTCAGGCCACACTCACACGAGTGAATTCCGTGGCTGCCGGTGTCAGTCCAGCTCGTAGTCGAAGGTGTACGGAACGGCCGGCTCGCCGCGCACGGCGGTGAAGGCCCCGGTCCCCCGCAGCCCGGCCAGCTCACCGGTGCCGGTGTCCGGCACCACCTCGAACGTGCAGTGCACGGTCCCGTCGGCACCGAAGAATCCGCGCTCCTCCACAACGAAGGTACCCGCGCGACCGTCGAGACTTCCCGTCAGCAGTTCCATGCCGGTGAACGTCCCGGTCTTCTCCGTTCCGTAGACGATGGTGTATTCGCAGGTCGTCCCGGCCGCTTCGATGCCGCCGGTGAAGGAGTTGGCGACGGAGGCGTGCGCGAGTTTCGGGTGGGCCTCGCCCGGACCGACGGTGCGCTCCGTCCAGTCGGCGTAGGTGAAGTGGCCGGAGGTCTGTACGGGCATGGCCGCCCTCTCGATCGGTCGCACGGCTCGTCCCGCGCGGTGTGCGATCAGCCTGGCGGCAGTACCTGACATCTTCTGTCAGGTACGTACGACAATGAGGTCCATGCGTGCCGACCGCCTGCTCTCGCTGCTCCTGCTGCTCCAGAACCGCGGGCGGATGACGGCGCCCGAGCTCGCCGCCGAGCTGGAGGTCTCCGTCCGTACCGTCTACCGGGACATCGAGGCGCTCGGCGCGTCGGGCGTCCCGGTGTGCGCCGAGCGCGGACCGGCCGGGGGCTACCGCCTGGTGGACGGTTACCGCACGCGGCTGACCGGGCTCACCGACGCCGAGGCCGACTCGCTCTTCCTCGCCGGGGCGCCCGGCCCCGCACGCGAGCTGGGGCTCGGCGCCGTGCTGGCCACCGCCCAGCTGAAGCTGCGGGCGGCCCTGCCGGCCGGCCCCGCCGATCGCGCGCGGCGCGTCCAGGAGCGGTTCCATCTCGACGCGCCCGCCTGGTTCCGGGACGCCGACCCCGTCCCGCACCTGACCGAGGTGGCACGCGCGGTGTGGGAACAGCGGGTGCTGCGCGTGCACTACCGGCGGTGGGGCGGCGAGGACCGCCGGGTGGTGCTGCACCCGCTGGGCCTCGTACTCAAGAGCGGGATCTGGTACTTGGTGGCACTGGCGGACGGCACGCCGCGGACCTACCGGATCGCGCGGCTCCTCGCGGCGGACGTCACCGACGAGCCCTTCGAGCGGCCCGACGGGTTCGACCTGGCCGCCCACTGGGCGGAGTCCTCCCGCCGGCTGGAGAGTGCGCTGCACAAGGGCACCGCCCGGCTGCGGATCTCGCCCCGCGCCCAGCGGCTGCTTCCCATGCAGTTCGGCGCGGCGGGCACCCGCGCGCTGGAGACGGCAGGGCCGCCCGACGCCGCGGGGTGGGTGCGGGTGGAGATGCCGGTCGAGACGGAGGCCGTCGCGGTCGCCGACCTGTTGCGGCTCGGCACGGAGGCGGAGGTGCTCGGCCCGCCCGAACTGCGCGCCGCCGTCGCCCGCACCGTCACCGAACTGGCGCGGCGGTACGCGGCCACACCCTGACCTCGGCCCCGCCGACGGGGTCAGCGGGGCGGACTCGTGGCGTCCTCGATGAGACGGTGCGCCGCGGCGTCGATACGGGCGGTGTCGCCGGTGACCAGGCGGTCCTGGCACAGGCCGCGCAGGCCGGAGACCAGGAGGGTGGCCCGGACCCTGGCGTCCCGCTCGTCGTAACCGAGCCGGGCGTACGCGGCGGCGATCGGGCCGACCATGACCTCGACGGCGTCGGCGGCCAGCGCGCCGTACGGCTCCGGCTGCGTGGTGGCCAGGCTGAGCAGCTGGAGCAGCATGCGGACCAGCCCGCGCTGCCTGCCGACCGTGATGGCTTCCCACAGCTCGCGGGCGGCGGTGTGCAGCCCGGCCGCGTCGTGGACCGGGCCGAACATGGCCTCGGCGTCGGGCCGGCTGGCCGCGAGGGCCTGCGCGAGGAGGTTCTCGCGGCTGCCGAAGTAGTAGAGCAGCATGCGTTTGCTGGTGCCCACCGCCTCGGCGAGCGGGCTCAGGGAGAGGCCCGCCAGCCCATGGTGTTCGAGGTGGCGGACCACCTTGTCCAGCAGTTCGGTCCGTTTTCCGGGATCAGTCGCACGAGGCACCCCTTGACCGTACCGATCGGTACATCTAAGGTCCAACGCATTCCGTTGATGTACCGATCGGTACATCAAAAAGGCGAGACGAGGAGGCAGGGATGGGCGCAAGCGGCCCGAACATCGCGATCGTGGGTGCCGGAATCGGCGGGCTCACCCTGGCTCTCGCCCTGCGGGCCCGCGGCATCGACGCCGAAATCCATGAGCAGGCAACGGAGTTGCGGGAAGTGGGCGCGGCGGTGGCACTCTCGGCCAACGCCACCCGGCTGCTCGCCCGGCTCGGCCTGGACGCGCAGTTGACCGCGGCGGGGGCCGAGCCGACCGAGCTGATCCACCGGCACTGGAAGGACGGCCGCCGTATCGCCGCGCACCCGGTCGGCGCCGCGTACCGCGACCGGTTCGGCGGGCCCTACCTGGGCGTGCACCGCGCGGCGTTCCAGCGCGTCCTGGGCGACGCCTGGGGCAGCGACCGGCTGCACCTCGGCACTGCGGTCAGCGGCGTGACCGAGGACCCCGAAGGCGGGGACGGGGTACGCCTGGAGTTCGCCGACGGCCGCAGCACCCGGGCCGACCTGGTCGTCGGCGCGGACGGCGTGCACTCCGCCGTGCGGCGCCGGGTCACGGACGAGGACGTGACCGCGTACTCCGGCACCAGCGGCTTCCGTGGCCTCGTACCGGCCGGGGCGATGCCGTCGCTGCCCGACCCCGGCGCCATCCAGTTCTGGATGGGTCCCGGCGCGCACGTGCTGCACTACCCCATCGACAGCGCGGGCACGGTCAACTTCCTCGCGGTGGTGGAAGGTCCGGACCGGTGGACCGAGGACACCTGGCGGGCCGAGGCCGCGCCCGGAGAGCTGCTGGCCGTGTTCGAGGGCTGGCACCCGGGGATCATCGAGATGCTGTCGGGCGCGCCGCAGAGCGCCCGGTGGGGGCTGTTCGGGCAGACGCCGCTGCGGCGGTGGAGCCGCGGGCGGGCGGTGCTGCTCGGGGACGCGGCGCACGCGATGCTGCCGCACCACGGACAGGGCGCCAACCAGACCATCGAGGACGCGGTGACGCTGGCGGACTGCCTGGCCGACGCGCGGACGGCCGGCGGGCCCGACGCGTACGACGCGGCGCTGCGGCGGTACGAGCGGCTCCGCCGGGTGCGCACCCGGCAGGTGCAGCGCAGCTCCTGGGTCACCTCCGGCCTTTTGCACCTGAACGACGGGCCCGCGGCCGAGCGGCGGGACCGGAAGCTGGCCACGGTCCCGGCGGACTTCGGGTGGATCCATGCCCATGACGCCCAGCGGGCGGCGGCGGACGCCGCGGCGTCCTGACGCACTGTCACCACACGGGCCGAGGGGCCCTGAACGCACAAGCGGCGGTGCCGCACCCGCGTCGGTGCGGCACCGCCACCGGTCGGCGACGGCTCAGCCGTCGCGCGGGCCGGTCAGTGCATGGACAGGGCGTGGTCCATCCAGTAGGCGGCGGCCTCGGAGTTGCCCACAGTGGTGACGCCGTCGTGTCCACCGACGTTGGTGTAGCTGCCCGCGGAACCGCTCATCATGCCGCCGCCGTCACCGTTGTGCGCGGAGGCGACGCCGCTCATCGGAACGATGGCGGCCGAGGCGATGGCGAGGGCCGCGGCGGTGCGAGCGAAGGTCTTGCGCATGTCATACCTCTTCAGGTAGGTGGGTTGATCGCCCCCATGGTTCACCTCCGGCCCGCCTCAGGAAGGACGACGCTCGGACGATTGCCCCTGATGGCCGACGGAGGTCCATCAGGTCACCGAGTCGTCGGATTTTCACCCGATACCACCGACGGGGTCGTACCGCGTGCCACTGCCCGGAAGTGCTGCGGCGTGCGGCCGTCCCGCTTGCGGAAGAACTTGGAGAAATCGCCGGGCTCCCGGAAGCCCAGCCGACGGGAGATGTCGGCCCCCGAGGCGTCGGAGTGCACCAGCAGGCGCTTGGCCTCCAGGAGGATCCGCGCGTCGAGGTACTGCTTGGCGGTCAGCCCGGTGGCGGCCAGCGTGGCGCGGGTCAGGGTGCGGGTGTTGTAGCCCAGCGCGTCGGCGTAGTCGGCCACGCGGTGGGTGTCGGCGAAGTCGCGCTCCACGGCGGCGTGGAAGTGCGCGAAGGTGCCGCCGGGCCGGTGGCTGGCGGGGGGCTCCGGGCGGGCGTGGGCGAGCCGCAGCAGCAGCACCGTCAGCAGGAGGCGCAGCGCCTCGATGTGCGCCGGCAGGGGGATGGACGCCAGGTCGGCGTACTCGTGGGTGAGATGGCGCAGGGCGAGCTGGGTGGCGCGGACGTGCGGCCCTTCCGGGACGAACGGCGCCTGCTCGAAGGGGGCCTCGGCGTCGGCGAAGCCGGGCTGCCAGATGACGATGGTGCCGCGCGCCGCCACCAGGTCCTCGGCGACATACTGGTGGACCTGGCCCGGCCGGATCCACAGCCAGCTGCCGGGACCCAGCGCGTACTCCGAGAAGTCCACGGTGTGCCGCAGGGTGCCGGAGCCGACGTGGATCAGGTGGTGGAAGCCGGGTCGCTGGGGCGTCGCGAGATCGATGCCGCGACGGTTGCCGCGCGCCCGCAGTTCGGCGAAGTCGAGGACGTCCATACCCAGAGGAGCACCGAGAGAGGGCCGGTAGGCGACGTCCGTGATCGAGAGCTGTCCGTTTTTCCCCATACCGAGTCCGTAGCGTGCCGCTGCTTTCCGTTTACCTCCTCCTACGGTCGCAGAAGAGGCAGCGATGAGCCGGAAGCTGCCGGAGAGCAGAGGTGTGACGTGCGGCTGATCGTCGGAATGACGGGTGCGACCGGGGCGGTCTTCGGGATCCGGGTGCTGGAGCACCTGGCCGAGCTGCCGGAGGTGGAGACCCATCTCGTACTGAGCCGCTGGGCCCGGTCCACGATCGAGCTGGAGACCGGGCGGAGCGCCCGGGAGGTCGCCGGGCTGGCCGATGTGGTGCACAGCCCCGAGGACCAGGGCGCGTCGATCTCCTCCGGTTCGTTCCGGACCGACGGCATGATCATCGTGCCCTGCTCGATGAAGACGCTCGCCGGGATCCGGGCCGGTTACGCCGACGGGCTGGTCGGCCGCGCCGCGGACGTCGTGCTCAAGGAGCGCCGCAAGCTGGTGGTCGTCCCGCGGGAGACGCCGCTCAGCGAGATCCATCTGGAGAACATGCTGGCGCTGGCCCGGATGGGCGTGCAGATCGTGCCGCCGATGCCCGCCTTCTACAACCACCCCGCCTCGGTCGACGACATCGTCGACCACATCACGGCCCGTGTGATCGACCAGTTCGACCTGCCGGCGCCGGCCGCGAAGCGGTGGGAGGGCATGCGCGCAGCCCGCGCCGCCTGACACCCACGCCCCGCCCTCGCCCCCCTCATCCACAGGAGTACCCATGCCCTACGACGACCTGCGCAGTTTCCTGACGACCCTCGACAAGGAGGGCCAGCTGCTGCACATCACCGACGAGGTGCTGCCCGAGCCGGATCTGGCCGCTGCCGCGAACGCGGCGGGCCGCATCGGCGAAGGCGCGCCCGCCCTGTACTTCGACAACGTCACGGGCTTCACCGACGCCCGCATCGCCCTGAACGTGCACGGTTCCTGGCGCAACCACGCCCTCGCGCTCGGCCTGCCCGCCGCCACCTCGGTCAAGGACCAGGTCGAGGAGTTCGCGCGCCGCTGGGACGCGTTCCCCGTACCCCCCGAGCGCCGCGAGGACGCCCCCTGGCGCGAGAACACGCGGGAGGGCGCGGACGTCGACCTCTTCGAGGTGCTGCCGCTCTTCCGCCTCAACGACGGGGACGGCGGCTTCTACCTCGACAAGGCCGCGGTCGTCTCGCGCGACCCCGACGACCCGGACCACTTCGGCAAGCAGAACGTCGGCACGTACCGCCTGGAGGTCATCGGCCGCGACCGGCTCGCCATCCAGCCGGTGCCGGTGCACGACGTGGCGCTGCACCTCAAGGCCGCGGAGAGTCGCGACGAGGACCTGCCCATCGCGATCACGCTGGGGAACGACCCGGTGACGACCATCGTGGCCGGCATGCCGATGGGGTACGACCGTTCCGAGTACGAGATGGCCGGCGCGCTGCGCGGCGCGCCCGCGCCCATCGCCACCGCGCCGCTCACCGGCTTCGACGTCCCCTGGGGCTCGGAGGTCGTCATCGAGGGCGTGATCGAGGGCCGCAAGCGGCAGATCGAGGGGCCGTTCGGCGAGTTCACCGGCCACTACTCCGGCGGCCGCCGGATGCCCGTGGTCCGCATCGACCGCATCTCGTACCGTACGAACCCGGTCTTCGAGTCGCTGTACCTGGGCATGCCGTGGACCGAGGTGGACTACCTCGTCGGGCCCAACACCTGCGTACCGCTGCTGAAGCAGCTGCGCGCGGAGTTCCCGGAGGTGCAGGCGGTCAACGCCATGTACACGCACGGCCTTGCCGTGATCATCTCCACGAAGAAGCGGTACGGCGGCTTCGCCAAGGCGGTCGGCATGCGGGCGATGACGACGCCGCACGGCCTCGGCTACGTCGCCCAGGTCATCCTCGTCGACGAGGACGTGGACCCCTTCAACCTCCCGCAGGTGATGTGGGCGATGTCGGCCAAGGTGAACCCCAAGGACGACGTCGTCGTCATCCCGAACCTGTCCGTCCTGGAGCTGGCCCCGGCCGCCACCCCGGCCGGCATCACCAGCAAGATGATCATTGACGCGACGACGCCGGTCTCCCCCGACAACCGCGGCAACTTCAGCACCCCGGTCCGCGACCTGCCGGAGACCAAGGAGTGGATCGGCCGGCTGACCTCGATGCTGGCGAAGCGCTGACGCGCGGCGCGCCCCTCACCGACGTCGCTTCATCGACTTACCCACTCATTGCCATAGAGATCTACAGACCTGGAATCCGCATGATCTGCCCCCGCTGTGCGCACGACGCGCTCGACACCCTCGCCCACTCCCCCGTCCCCGGTGTCTGGGACGTGCTCCAGTGCACCCGCTGCCTCTACACCTGGCGCACCACCGAACCCGACCGTCGCACCCGGCGCGAGTCCTATCCGGCGCAGTTCCGCCTCACCCAGGAGGACATCGACAACGCCATCGAGGTCCCGGCGGTGCCGCCGCTGAACGCCGGCTGAGCCTCACCGGCACGCGTCCGGGCCCCGCTCTCCTCGTGAGGAGCGGGGCCCGGTCCGCGGCGGCGCCCGGTCAGTCGCCGTCGAAGGCGAGGTCCTCGCCCATGCCGGTCTCGATGTAGATCGAGTGCGTCCACTCGTGGCTGGCGTGCGACCCGTGGTGCCCGGAGCCGCTCTTGTCGTGGTGCGTCTTCGTGACGATGATCCTGCTCTTCAGGAAGTCGTTGTCATCGTGCGCGGACGCGGCGCCGCCGGCGACCAGGACCAGCGCCGTTGCGGGGACTGCGACCGCTGCCAGGCGCAGCGCGGTGCGGATCATCCATACCTCCATCGGTTGCCACGGAAAGAGGCGGTGTGTTCCCACCACCCCACGGGTCGATCAGTAGCCGAGTCGCCGGAGCGACACACGTGCTGCCACCCGAACGGCAGGCCCCCGCCCGTGGCTCCGCGGTGCTACGGCCGTACCTGGATCTCGCCGATGCCGGTGCCGATGCGGCCGCAGTGGGCCGTCGACCGGCCGGACCGCCCGGGGTCGAGGGTGACGTGCTCGCCGTCCACGTCGGGCGCCCAGCCGCAGACCAGGTGCACCCAGAAGGTCTGCCGCGCGCTGCCGTTGTTCCGGCAGAGGGCGTAACCGGGGTACGCGTCGTTGGCGTGCTTGCCGGTGTCGCAGGACAGGCCGGGCGGGACCGCGGCGGCCGGTGCGGCGGCACGGGCAGGTGCGGGCTGCGAGGCGGACGCGTACGCGATGGCGGACCGGGAAGCGGTGGCGGCCGGGACGGCGAGCGCGGCCACCATGACGGCGGCGGCCGCCGTGGTCTTCATCCCTGTGGGCGTCAGCTTCATGGTCTCTCCTGGACGTTCTCGGGCCGGCCCCCGGATGCCCGGAGCGGTGCGGGGTGCCGGTCGCATGCCGGCTATGACTCCCACCCGGCCGCCGGCCGAAAACCAGGGAGACCGTGACGCTGCGTGAGTGACGGCGGGGCGCGCGCACCGTGGTGACGGGCCACGGACAGGCCGCGGAGTAGTGTGTTCCGGTTGCTCGCCGGGCGCCGCCCTGAGCGCACGTCAGCACACCGGGCGGGCGCCGGGCCGGATGCCGATCAGTGAAGGAGTGCCGAGATGGGGACGACCGGAGCAGGCAGCGCGGCGCCGGGAACGGCGGTGGTGACCGGGGCCTCCTCGGGTATCGGCACCCGGTACGCCGAGCGGCTGGCCGAGGCCGGCCGGGACCTGGTGCTCGTGGCGCGGCGGGCGGAGCGGCTGGACGAGATCGCCGGCCGGCTGCGGGAGTCGGCCGGGGTCGCCGTCGAGACGTTCGTCGCCGACCTGGCGGAACCGGAGGACCTGGCGCGGACGGCCGAGCGGGTCGCGCGGGAGGACGTGGCGCTACTGGTGAACAACGCGGGCATCAACGGCTACGGGTACTTCACCGAGGTCGACCCGGCGCTGCTGACGCGGGTGCTGAGCGTCAATGTCACGGCGCTGACGGTGCTCGCCAGGGCGGCCGTGCCCGGCATGCTGGCGCGCGGCCGGGGCGCGGTGGTCAACGTCGCCTCCCGGCTGGCCTTCGCCGGTTCGCTGCCGCCGGACCCGCTCCCCCGGCGCGCCGTCTACGGCGGCACGAAGGGGTATGTCGTCACCTTCACCCGCACCCTCGCGGCCGAGCTGGCGGACTCGCCGCTGCGCATTCAGGTGCTGTGTCCCGGACTCACCGCCACCGAGTTCCACCTGACGACGGGTGAGGAGTCGGTCGGGGGCCTTGCGCAGCAGGTTCACGCGGAGGGCGGAATGCCCGTGGACGAGGTGGTGACCGCCTCGCTGTCCGCACTGGAGCGCGGCGACGTGGTGTGCGTACCGGGTCTGGAGGACTCCGACGAGGCGCTGGAACGGCTGGTCGCCGCGGAGGTGGGGATGCGCGGCATCCCCCGGCGCTGAACCGCCCCCGCCCGGACCCGGCCGCCCGGTGCGGGCGGGGGGACGGGATGCCGGCCCGGCGCGCCGCCCGACGGAGGTGTGCCGCGGGCCCGGCGATGGCAGGTTTGCCCTGTCCCTTTTCGTCCGTACGAAGGAGCCGGCCGATGCTGTTCGGCAAGGAGCACGTGAAGCGGTACGTCGAGACCGATGGCGCGGAAGGACACGACTGGCAGGGCACCACGACGCTGATCCTCACCACCACCGGGCGGCGGAGCGGTGAGCGGCGCAGCACGCCGCTGATCTACCAGCGGTTCGGTGACGATCTGCTGGTGGTCGCGTCCAAGGGCGGCGCGGACACACCACCCCTGTGGTACCTGAACCTCCAGGCGGACCCCGAGGTCGGGGTGCAGGTGAAGGGCGACCGCTTCACCGCCCGCGCCCGCACGGCGACGGCGGAGGAGAAGCCGGGGATGTGGCGGACGATGGCGGCGGCCTGGCCGCAGTACAACGAGTACCAGCAGAAGACCGACCGGGAGATCCCGGTGGTGGTCCTGGAACGCACCTCCTGAGCGGCTGCCTCCAAGGCGGCACGCCGTCCGGGTGCAGCGGGTTTGCCCCGATCCGTCGTGGGATACCTGTGCGCGGACGTTCCGGGCGATCGTGCGCCCGGCGACCGGGAATCCGAGGAGGCATGTCGTGACAGCACAGGTCAGCAACGAGTTGTGGGACACGTTCCACTCCGTCGTCAACATGACGTCGCGTGAGCTGCACGAGTGGCTGAGCGTCCAGGCCGCGGGGCAGGACGCCGAGGTGGTCCCCGACCAGGCCGGTGCGCCCATCGGCAGGCACGTGGCGGAGATCCTCGGCAAGCGCCGCACCGACCTCACGGAGAAGGACGCGCAGGTCATGCGGCGGGTGTGCGAGATCGTGGAGAGCCAGCGCGCCGACCACCGCGACCCGCAGGCAGGCGGCTCCGACTGGCGGCACGGGCTGATGAACATCGGGCACGATCCGCTCAAGCCCGCCTGAGACCGGTGCCCGGGCCGGCGTTCGGCCGGCCCGGGCACCGGCTGCGCGTGGGGCGCGGCGTGTGCGGGCGGTTCCGGTTCCCAGTGTTGACATGCATGGTTCAGACCTTTAGGTTCACCGACCATCGCGCCTGTCCATAGAGGCGACCACCGTTCACATACAAGGACGGAACCCCCACATGCCTGTGCAGAGACGCCCCCGCCACGCGGCACGTACCACCGGTACCGCGCTCCTCGCCGCCACCGCACTGGCGGCCACCCTCGCCACCGCCCTGGCCGCCGGCCCCGCCGCCGGCGCGCCCCGGCCCGTGTCCGCCGACCGCGCCGAGGCCGCCGCGCCGGCCGCCTTCACGCACCCCGGCGTCCTGGTCTCCAGCGGCCAGCTCGACTTCGTACGGGAGAAGGTCAACGCCGGGGCCCAGCCCTGGAAGAGCGCCTACGACCAAATGAAGGCGAGCAAGTACGCCTCGCTGGACCGCACGCCCAAGCCCCGCGCCATCGTGGAGTGCGGCTCCTACTCCGATCCCAACTACGGCTGCACCGACGAGCGCGAGGACGCGCTCGCCGCGTACACCGACGCGCTGATCTGGTACATCAGCCGGGACGAGCGGTACGCCAAGAAGGCGATCGAGCTCATGGACGCCTGGTCCGGCACCATCAAGGACCACACCAACTCCAACGCCCCGCTGCAGACGGGGTGGGCGGGCTCCTCTTGGCCGCGGGCCGCCGAGATCATCCGGTACAGCTACCGGGGCTGGGCGCAGGACAGGGTCGACCGCTTCAGGACCATGCTGCGCGACGTCTACCTGCCGAAGGTCATCAAGGGCTCGAACTCCAACGGCAACTGGGAACTGAGCATGATGGAGGCAGCCGTCGGCATCTCCGTCTTCCTCGACGACAAGGCCTCGTACGACAAGGCGATGGCGAAGTTCCGCGGGCGGGTTCCGGCGTATGTGTACCTCAGCAGCGACGGCGATCTGCCGAAGGCCGCGCCCGGCAGCGGGCTCGACACCCGGGACAAGATCATCAAGTACTGGCAGGGCCAGTCCACGTTCGTGAACGGCCTCACCCAGGAGACCTGCCGCGACTTCACCCACACCGGGTACGGCATCTCCGCGATCTCGCACATCGCCGAGACCAGCCGCATCCAGGGCCAGGACCTCTACGGCACGGACGTCGGCGAACGGCTGCGGTACGCGCTGGGCTTCCAGGCCAAGTACGAGCTGGGCGAGGCGCCGCCGAGCCGGCTGTGCGGCGGCAGCATCAAGCGCGGCATGGGCCCGGTCACCGAAGTCGGCTTCAACGCGCTGCACGGCCGGCTCGGCCAGGCCATGAGCAACACGCAGAAGCTCACCGAGCAGGGACGCCCGGCCGGCTCCAACAACCTCTTCGTCGCCTGGGAGACCCTCACGCACGCGGAGAACCCCCGATGAGGCGGGAGCCGCGGGTCGCGGCCGGGCGCAGCGTGGACAGCCGGACCATCATGCCGTTCGACTTCGGCGGCACGGGCCAGAACATGGGCGGCCTCACCGTACGCGCCGCCGACAGCCTGAACGGCATCACCGACGACAAGGAGACCGTCACCCCCGACGGCTTCCGCACCGTCCTGGGCCACGCCCGGCAGCACCACCTGGCCCGGCTGACGTTCTGGTCGGTCAACCGGGACCGCCCGTGCACCGGCGGCGGCGCCGGCTCCTGCTCCTGCGTCTCCCAGCAGCCGTGGGAGTTCACGAAGGTCTTCGCGCAGTACGAGGGCTGAGCCGCACGGGCGGCGACGGGGCCGCCGGCCGGCGTGACCGGCCGGCGGTTCCCATTGCGCTCGGCGCGTGCCGCGCTATGCGCCGCGGCCCAGGACCGTGCGCACCGCGCGGCGCAGTGCGGCCACTATCGGCCGGTCACGGTCCCGGGCCCGCCAGGCGAGCGCGGCGTGGCACGGCGCGAGATCCGTGACTTCGGTGTACGCGACGCCGTGCCGCTGGTAGAGCCAGCGGGCCGGCTCCGGCGGGAGCTGAATGCCCTCGCCGAGCGCGATGGCCGTGAGCGCGGGCTCGAACTCGCCGACCTGGTGGGCGGTGTAGCGGGCCGGTGTGCCGTCGGGCCGCGGATCGACCGACCAGAAGTCCCGCCAGACCTTGGGGATCTCCGGTGACCACCCGATGTGCCGGTGCCCGTCCAGCTGCTTGAGCATGAGCGGGCCCGCGTCCGCCAGCGGGTCGGAGGCGGCCAGGCACGCCACGCGGGGCATCTCGGCGAGCCGGTGGAGCTGGATGCCGGGCGGCACCGGCGGGAAGAGGAACGCCGCGTCCACCCCGCCCGAGAGGACGGCGGCCGCGGAGTCGGCGAAGCTCGTCCGCGCGATCTCGACCTCAATGCCGGGGTGCCGCGCCTTCAGCTCCTCCAGCACGTCCGGGATGGGGTGGATGGAGGTGATGGCCTCGAAGGACCCGATGACCACCCGGCCCGAGAGCGTACGGACGCGCTCTCCGGCGACCCGCCGCAGCCGGTCGGCGGCGGCCACCATCGCCCGGATCTCCGGGAGCAGTTCGAGTCCGGAGGGGGTCAGGCCCGCGGTGCGCGTGGTGCGGTCCACCAGGGTCAGGCCGAGGCGGCGTTCCAGCGAGCGGATCTGCTGCGAGAAGGCGGGCTGGGTCATGAAGACACGCTTCGCCGCGCGTCCGAAGTGCATCTCCTCGGCCAGCATCAGGAAGAGTCTCAGCTGATGTGTGCTCGGATCCGTCGGTGCACTGCCCTGGGCCCGCGGGCCGGTGTCCCCCGCCATGGCGGGATCGTAACAATGCGCATCGCACTGACTACTGAGTAACGCCGAGGCCCGGAGCACCGGGTGCAAAAACCCCACACTCCGTCCACCCCCACCCCACAACAAAATTCGAAAGCTCCGGTGCGGCCGCGCTGTTAGCGTCCGCGACCATGACCGACATCTTCGAAGACTTCACCCAAGTACAGCGCATCGACACCGATCCCGGCGTGGCGGCACACCCGCTCATCGCACTGGAGGACGGCCGGCACAGCTGGTACAGCGGCTACCACCACGGGGACGGCTTCGCCGGACGGCTGCGCTACGCGTTCGACGACCGTACGGAGTACGGCGCGAGCGGCGTTCCCCTCGACCGGCTGCGGATCGGGAACTTCTGCCAGTTCGCCTCCGGCACCGCCTTCCTGCTGGGCGGCAATCACGGGCACGACACCCACCCCGACGCGGTCACCCCGTACGGCTTCAACTTCTTCCCGCACGAGCACGACGCCTGGGCGCCGGCCGGTGACACCGTCATCGGGCACGAGGTGTGGACCGGTTACGAGGCGGTCGTCCTGCCCGGCGTACGCATCGGGACCGGCGCGATCATCGGAGCGCGCGCCACCGTCTCCAAGGACGTCGCCCCCTACTCCGTCGTGGTGGGCGACAACAGGGTCGTGCGGCACCGCTTCGACCCGCTGCGCCGCAAGCTGCTGTGGCGGACCGGCTGGTGGAACTGGAGCGACGAGCGGATCGCGGAAGCGCTCCCACTGACCCAGGGACGGGACGTCGAGGCCCTCGCCCGATACGCCGGAATCGCCCCGGAGGATGTCGCCGAGGACGCCGATCCGGCCGCCCCGACCGGCGAGGAGATCCGTTCACACCGCCTCTGACCTGCACGTTTGTGCACGTGTCAAAACGGCCGGCGCGGATGGTGTGACATCTGTACATGGTGAGCGGGGCGAATTCTTCCTAGCGTCTGCGTAACGCAAGATCGAACCCTCGTGGCCACCGGGTGACCCCCGGTGGTCCGGGGCCATCCCGGACGGCGGGCCCCGCACGCCGGGCGTCCGTCCGCAGCGCGCCGCCGGCTCTCCGCCTCCCCACGCGACGCACCCTCATCGCGAACCGCCGCACCCGCGGCGTTGCGCCCTGCCCCGCGCAGGGATGGAATCCCACCGAATGCCGAGGACCGTATGAGCACGCAACCGACGACCGACGTGGCTCCGCCGCCCCCCGCCCCCGGTGACGGCGGACGACCTTCGGACGGCCTGCAGGCCGGGCTCAAGAACCGCCATCTGTCCATGATCGCGATCGGCGGAGTGATCGGCGCCGGTCTCTTCGTCGGCTCCGGCTCCGGCATCGCCGCCGCGGGCCCCGCCATCCTCCTGTCGTACGCGCTGGTCGGCGCGCTCGTGGTGTGCGTGATGCGGATGCTGGGCGAGATGGCCGCCGCCTATCCCAGCTCCGGCTCGTTCTCCGCGTACGCGGACCGGGCGCTCGGCCGCTGGGCCGGCTTCTCGATCGGCTGGCTCTACTGGTTCTTCTGGGTCGTGGTGCTGGCCGTCGAGGCGACGGCCGGCGCCAAGATCCTGGAGGGCTGGATACCGGCCGTGCCGCAGTGGGGCTGGGCCCTGATCGTGATGGTGGTGCTCACCGCGACGAACCTGGCGTCGGTCGCCTCGTACGGTGAGTTCGAGTTCTGGTTCGCCGGGATCAAGGTCGTCGCCATCGGTGCCTTCGTCGTGATCGGCATGCTGGCCGTCTTCGGCGTGCTGCCCGGCGCGCACAGCGAGACCGCGGGCATCGCGAACCTCACCGAACACGGCGGATTCCTGCCGAACGGGCCGGGCTCGATCCTCACCGGCGTCCTGATGGTGGTCTTCTCCTTCATGGGCAGCGAGATCGTCACCCTGGCCGCCGGCGAATCGGAGAACCCGCAGCGCGCGGTCACCAAGGCGACCAACAGCGTCATCTGGCGCATCGGTGTCTTCTACCTCGGCTCGATCTTCGTCGTGGTCAGCCTGCTGCCGTGGAACGACCCCTCGATCACCAAGGACGGCAGCTACGTCGCCGCCCTGAACTCGATCGGCATCCCGCACGCCGGTGAGGTCATGAACGTCATCGTGCTGACGGCGGTGCTCTCCTGTCTCAACTCCGGTCTCTACACCGCCTCCCGCATGGCCTTCTCGCTCGGCCGGCGGGGTGACGCGCCGAAGGCGTTCGCGCGGACCAGCGCCCGCGGCGTGCCGCGTGCCGCGATCCTCTCCTCCGTCCTCTTCGGCTTCGTCGCGGTGTTCTTCAACTACGAGTGGCCGGACACCGTCTTCGCCTTCCTGCTGAACTCCTCCGGCGCCGTCGCGCTCTTCGTGTGGCTCGTCATCTGCTTCGCGCAGCTCCGGATGCGCGGGATGATCCTGCGGGACGACCCGTCGAAGCTGGTCGTACGGATGTGGCTGTTCCCGTACCTGACCTGGGCGACGATCGGGATGATCTCCTTCGTGCTGGTCTACATGCTGACCGACCCGGACGGCCGGCAGCAGGTCACCCTGTCGCTGCTGGCCGCCGCCGTGGTGGTGGGCATCGCCCTGGTGCGGGACCGACTGCGGGCGCGCAACGCGGACGCACTGCCCGCCGACGGGGTGCGCGATTCAGCGGAGGGCGAAGAAAGCCTTCCGACAGGCTCGTAACCAATATTGCTGGTGACGCGGTGGGCCCATCCGTACCAGGATGGGCCCATGTCCGAACCCAACGCTTCCACCGGTCGGGCCGGCTCCGAAGCCGAGCCGCTGCCCCGCCGGGTCGCCGACGAGTACGTCGACGCCCTCATCGCCCTCGACCCCATCACCGGCACGTTCCTCGGCGTACCGGAGAGCTCCGGCAAGCTGCCCGACTTCTCCCCCACCGGGCAGGAGGCGCTGGCCCAGCTGGCCCGCACCACGCTCGACCGGCTGGCCGCCGCCGAGGCCCGGCCGGGCGCCGACAGCGACAACGAGCGGCGCTGCGCCCGGCTGCTGCGCGAGCGGCTGACCGCCGAGCTGGCCGTCCACGACGCCGGCGAGGGCCTGCGAGCCGTCAGCAACCTCAGCTCGCCGCTGCACTCCGTGCGCCAGGTCTTCACCATCATGCCGACCGAGACGGACGAGGACTGGGCGGCCGTCGAGCAGCGGCTGCGCGCCGTCCCCGCCGCCCTGGAGGGGTACCGGGCCGCGCTCGGCGAGGGTCTGCGGCGCGGGCTGCCGGCCGGGCCGCGGCAGGTGCGGACGGTGCTCGGGCAGCTCGCCGAGTGGATCGGTGAGGACGGTGGCTGGTTCGCGGACTTCGCCGCCGCCGGGCCGGAGAGCCTGCGCAAGGAGCTGGACGAGGCCGCCCGGTTCGCCACCGCCGCGCTGAGCGAGCTGCGCGACTGGCTGCGCGACACCTACGCGCCGGCCGTCGAGGGCTCCCCCGACGTGGTGGGCCGCGAACGGTACGCCCGCCTCGCCCGCTACTACAACGGCAGCGACCTCGACCTCGACGAGGCGTACGCGTACGGCTGGTCCGAGTTCCACCGGCTGCTCGCCGAGATGGAGAAGGAGGCCGCGAAGGTCCTGCCGGGCGCGAAGACCCCCTGGGAGGCGCTGGCCTGGCTCGACGAGCACGGCGAGAAGATCGAGGGCGTCGACGAGGTCCAGCGGTGGCTGCAGTCCCTGATGGACGAGGCCATCGAGACGCTGGACGGCACCCACTTCGAACTGGCCGAGCGGGTCAAGCGTGTCGAGTCGCGGATCGCGCCCGCGGGCTCCGCCGCCGCGCCGTACTACACCAGCCCCTCGCTGGACTTCTCCCGCCCGGGCCGCACCTGGCTGCCGACCATGGGCGATACCAGCTTCCCGGTGTACGACCTGGTCTCCACCTGGTACCACGAGGGCGTGCCGGGCCACCACCTCCAGCTCGCGCAGTGGGCGCACGTCGCCGACCAGCTCTCCCGCTACCAGACCACGGTCGGCATGGTCAGCGCCAACGCCGAGGGCTGGGCGCTGTATGCCGAGCGGCTGATGGACGAGCTGGGCTACCTCAGCAACGCGGAACGCCGGCTCGGGTACCTCGACGCGCAGATGATGCGCGCGGTCCGCGTGATCATCGACATCGGCATGCACCTGGAGCTGGAGATCCCGGAGGACTCGCCGTTCCACCCGGGCGAGCGCTGGACACCGGAGCTGGCGCAGGAGTTCATGGACGCGCACTGCGGCCGGCCGTCCGACTTCGTGGAGAGCGAGATCATCCGGTACCAGGGCATGGCAGGGCAGGCGATCGGCTACAAGCTGGGCGAGCGCGCCTGGCTGAACGGCCGCGCGGCCGCCCGCCGCCGCCACGGCGACGCCTTCGACCCCAAGAAGTGGCACATGGCAGCCCTCTCCCAGGGCTCCCTCGGCCTCGACGACCTCGAAAGCGAGCTGTCGGCGCTGTAGACCGCACGTGGACAGAGGGGCGGCGGCCCGGCCGGGGCGCCGCCCCTCTGCCGCTGCCGGAGTAAATCCGTGGCGGCCGGGGCCGGTGGTCCGTAGGGTCCGTGCTCATGACCCTCCTCTTCCTGCTTCCCGGCGATCCGTCGCGGCCCGGCCTTCCGGCTCCGGAATCCGACCGGGAGGCGCGAGCCGCCCGCGCGGCGGGGGCGCAGGTCGCCGTCACCGACGACGAAGCGCTGCGGGCGGGCGACGCGGCGCGGGCGGTCGCCGATGTGCCCGCCGGGCCCGGGCCCGTCTGGTACCGCGGCCGGCCGCTGACCGGCGCGTCGTACACCGCGCTGGCGGCGGCGCTCGCGGACCGGGACCGCACGCTGCTCACCGGCCCGGAGCAGTACCTCGCCGCCCCTGAAGGCCCGGCGGACGGCACCCCGTCGGCCGCCGCTGCGGTACGGGTGTGGTGGGTGGACGGCGTGCCGGTGCTGACGACCGCGCACCCGGACGCGACGTCCGACGCGACGCCCCTCCCCACCGCTCTGCCGGCCGAAGTGACCACTCCGGTAAGCCACTTGGGGAGCCGCTTCGTCACGACCGACCTCGCGCCCGACACTGCCGGGGCGTGGCGGACGCTCGCCGTGGGCGACGGGCAGACCACCGGTCTCGGCCCGGCCACGGACGGAGAGACGGCACGGCTGTTCGAGGCACTGACCGCCGCCGGGTCCGGCTTCCCGCTCGCGCTCACGGCCGGCCGGCTGACGCTGCGGGCGCTGCCGCCGACCGAGTGCGCCCGGCTCGCCGACGGCGGCACGGCCGGGCTGCGCTGGGTGGACGGCGCGCCGCCGGAGGGCACGGTGGAGGGTGCCGGCATCATGGTGCAGCTCGCGGCGGCCGGGCTCTACCGGCCCGGCTGGGGCACGTACGCCATCACCCGCACCGGGGACGGCGTGGCCCTGGGCGGCATCGGCTTCCACGGTCCGCCCGACGAGACCGGCACGGCCGAGCTGGGGTACGACCTGTCCCCCTCGGCCCGCGGCGCAGGCTGGGCGACGGACGCGGTGCGGCTGCTCGCCTCGTGGGCGTGGTCCCGCCCCGAGGTCCGCACGCTGCGGGCCGCCACGGAGCCGGCCAACCTGCCCTCGCAGCGCGTGCTGGAGCGGTCCGGCTTCGTGCGCACGGGCGAGGAGGCGGAGATGCACGTCTTTGAGTACGGGGGGAACGGGAACGGTGCTGCGGCCGGTACGGCGGAAGCGGTCGGGGCGGGGGAACGGGCCGATGACGGCCGGGCGCAGGCGCGACCGCTCAGTGCCGGAAACCGCCCTCCGAGTTGATGACCTGGCCCGTGATCCAGCCCGCCTCGTCCGTGGCGAGCCAGGCGATGAGCCGGGCCGGATCGTCGGGCGCGCCCCACGCGCCGCCGGGGAAGCGCCCGGCGACCCACTCGCGCAGCTCCCCGACGGCGTAACCGGTGTCGACCGGGCCGGGATTGACGGTGTTCACCGTGACGCCGAGCGGCGCGAAGGCGGTGGCGAGCGTCCGGGTCGCCGAGGCCAGTGCGCCCTTGGCCAGGCCGTAGGCCACCTCCCCCGGCATGCCGCCGCCCTGGTCCTGGCCGGACGTCATCATCACGAGACGGCCGCCGGGCTGTTCGGGGGTGCGGTGCCGGGCGAACGCCTGCGCCAGCAGGACCACCGACCGCACATCGGTCGCCCAGTGCGCGTCCAGCAGGGCCGCGTCGATGGTGTCGAGGGTGCCGTCGCTGCCGTTGAGCGCGTGGTTGGCGACGAGGATGTCCAGGCGGCCGCCGAGCGCGCCCGCGGCTGTGCCGAGGAGGCGGGCCGACGCATCGGGATCGGCGAGGTCGGCCGGGCCGTGCGCCACCACCGCACCGGCCACGGCCACCTCCCGTACGCCCGCCGCGACCGCTTCGGGTCCTCCCGGGTCGGCGCCCCACGGCTGCCGCGCGTCGTGCGGAACGTGGTGGTGCAGGTACACACTCGCACCGTAGGCGGCCAGTCGGCGGGCGACGGCGTAGCCGATGCCACCGCGCCGGCTGGCTCCGGTGACCAGTGCCGTACGCCCGCGCAGCGGGTACTGCTCGCGGCGCAGCGCGTCGGCGGACGGGGAGGGTTCAGGTGCGTCGGCGGACCGGTCGTGGTCGTGGGTGGTCATGGCCGACCACCCTGGCCGCTGTGACGACCGTTGTCACCCCGTTTTCCGCACCCATGACACATCGTCAGTCCCATGCTGACGCCCACACCAGCAGAAAGAGGCCCGCTCATGCCCCCGCTCCTGCCCGCCGATCCGACCGTGCTGCACCCGGTGCCCGGCCAGCCGCGCGTCGTGCTGCTCAAGCCGCTGGTCACCTCGCCCCTGATCGAGGTGGGCGAGTTCTCCTACTACGACGATCCGGACGACCCGACCGCGTTCGAGACCCGCAACGTGCTGTACCACTACGGGCCCGAGCGGCTGGTCATCGGGAAGTTCTGCGCGCTGGGCGAGGGCGTGCGGTTCCTGATGAACGGCGCCAACCACCGTATGGACGGCCCCTCCACCTTCCCCTTCCCCATCATGGGCGGCTCGTGGGCCGACCACTTCGACCTGATCAGCGGCCTGCCGGGGCGCGGGGACACCGTGGTCGGGAACGACGTGTGGTTCGGCTACCGCTCGACGGTGATGCCCGGCGTGCGCATCGGCCACGGCGCGGTCATCGCCTCGGGTTCGGTGGTCGTGGACGACGTGCCCGACTACGGCATCGTGGGCGGCAATCCGGCCCGCCTCCTCCGTCTCCGGTACGACGAGGCGGACATCGCCCGCCTGCTGGACCTCGCCTGGTGGGACTGGCCCCTCGACCACCTCACCCGGCACCTCCGCACGGTCATGTCCGGAACAGTGGCCGACCTGGCGGCGGCAGCCCCGGAACGGAAGGAGCCCTGAACCCAAATTCCCCGGTGAAACCATTGATCCACCGGGGATTCCACTGCTAGACAGCGCTCATGACAAGTTCTCCCCCGTACTCCCCCGATGCCACCGACTGGCGGATACTGCGTGCCCTTCAGGAGGACGGGCGCGCGGGGTATGCCGTGCTGGCGCGGGAGGTGAACATGTCCGCCAGCGCCGTCACCGAGCGGGTGCGGCGGCTGGAGGAGGCCGGGGTGATTCGCGGTTACGCGGCCGTGGTGGATCCCGAGCGGGTCGGGCTGCCGGTGCTGGCCTTCGTACGGCTGCGGTATCCGAACGGCAGCGACGAGCCGTTCCACGATCTCCTGGACACCACCCCGGAGATCCTGGAGGCGCACCACGTCACCGGCGACGACTGCTTCATCATCAAGGTCGCGGCGCGGTCGATGCGGCACCTGGAGGAGGTGGCGGGGCGGATCGGCGCACTGGGCGCCGTGACGACCAACGTCGTGTACTCCTCCCCGCTCGCCGGCCGCCCCGTCAGTCCCTGAGGCCCCGCGTCGGTGCCACCGGTGTCAGCCGGTGCCGCCGGCGACGCGGAGCCGTACGGACGAACCCGACCGGTTCTTGAGGACCTCCAGCTGGGCCGGGATGCGCCGGCGCAGGTCGGCGACGTGGCTGACGATGCCGACACTGCGGTCCCGTTCGCGGAGGGAGTCCAGTACGTCCAGCACCTCGTCGAGGGTCTGTTCGTCGAGGCTGCCGAAGCCCTCGTCGATGAAGAGGGTGTCCAGGCGGGTGCCGCCGGCCTCGTCCGTGACCACGTCGGCGAGGCCCAGCGCCAGGGAGAGCGAGGCGAAGAACGTCTCGCCGCCGGAGAGGCCGGCGGTGTCGCGCTCCTGCCCCGTCCACGCGTCGACGACATGCAGGCCGAGGCCGGAACGGCGGGCGCCGCCGGCCCGTTCGTCGGAGTGCACGAGGGTGTAGCGGCCCGCCGACATCTTCGTCAGGCGGGCGCTGGCAGCGGCCGCGACCTGTTCGAGGCGGGCGGCGAGGACGTAGGACTCCAGCCGCATCTTGCGTTCGTTCTCCGCCGAGGTGCCCGCGGTGAGGGAGGCGAGTCGTGCGACGCGGTCGAACTCCTCGCGCAGCGGGGCCAGTTCGCGGGCGTCGGACTCGGCACGGGCCGACAGCCGGTCCAGCTCGGCGCAGCGCTCGTGCGCCGTGGCGCGGTCGGTGGCGGCCTCGCGCAGCCGGCGGGCCGCGGTCTCCGAGACGGCGCGGGCTCGCTCGGTGTCGGCGGGCGGCAGGGCCGCGGCGTCGGCGATGCGCGGGTCGGCGAGCTCGGCCGCGACCGCGGTCTCCTCGGCCTGCCAGGCGTCCAGTTGGCCCTGGACGTGCCGCCAGTCGTCATCACCGAGCATGGCGGCGGCGGCCTCCCGCGGGGTGTCGAAGCCGGCCTTGTACGCGGCGTCGGCCAGGGCCGCGTCGGCTTCCTTCAGGCGTTCGGCGGCGGTCTCGGCGGCCCGTACCGCGGTGACCGCCTCGGAGAGCAGGGCGACCTGCCGCTCCAGGCGGTGGGCGCGGTCGGCGACGCTCGCGCTGTCCCCGCGCGCCCGGCGCAGCCCCTCGGCCAGGGCCTGCTCCTCGCGGTCCAGCGCGTCGCGGCGGGAGTCACGCGCCGCGGTGCGCTGCTGGGCGGCCTGCTGCTCGGCCCGGCGCTGCTCGTACTCGCGCTCGGCCCGGGCGAGGGCTTCGCGCGCTGCGTGCAGCCCGGCGCCGGTGGCGTGCGCCTCGGTGTACTCCGTACGCAGCTCCGCCAGTTCCCGGGCGAGGTCGGCGACCGGCGCGTCACCGGCGCCCGCGGTCGCGGCGGCCAGCTCCTCCTTGACGGTCCCCCGCGTCTGCTCGGCCCGGTCCCGGGCGGTCACGGCGCGCTCGTACTCGGCGAACGCGCCCTCCTCCCGCTCGCGGTCCACGTGGCCGGCCGTCGTGCGGGCGGGGGCCGGATGGCCGGTCGCACCGCAGACGGCGCACGGCTCGCCGTCCTTGAGGTCCTTGGCCAGCTCGGCGGCGATGCCGTGCAGCCGGGCTTCCTTGAGCTTCAGCCACTCCTCGTGCGCCTGGTTCGCCGCCTCCTGCGCGCGGAGCACCGCCCGCTCGGCGTCGGCCAGTTCGGCGGTGGCCCGGTCGCGGCGGCGCGCTGCGGCCAGCCGGGCCTCGGCGGGTTCGACGCGGGCGCCGAGCTGTTCGGCGCGGGCAGCCGCCTCCTGGGCGGTGTCGATGCGGTGCTGGTGGGCGGCGCGGGTGGCGTCCCAGCCGGCCAGCCAGTCCGCGGCGTCCAGCAGGGTCTGCTCGTCGTCGCGGGCCTCGCGCTCCAGGGCGGTGCGTTCGGTGACGATGTCGGCGGCGCGCCGCTCGTCGCGGCGGGCCGCTTCCAGGGAGCCCAGTTCGCCTCTGAGGTGGTGTTCGAGATCCGACAGCTGGTCGCCGCCGGCGTCCACGAGGTCGGGGCGCAGCAGCCCGCGGCAGCGGTGTTCCGTGGCGTGCGCGGTCTCATGGTCGCGCCAGGCGGCGTCGCGCAGCGCGAGGCCGGGGGCGACGCGCTGGGCCTTGCGTGCGCGGTCCAGCCGCTGCCGGGCCCGGTCGCGGTCGTCGGCCTGCGCGTCGAGGGCTTCGGCCCGGCGGCGGGCCTCGGCGTGGCGCTGCTGGAGCCGGGCGCGTTCGAGGGTGTCCTCCAGTGCGCGGGCGGCATCGTCGGCGGCGCCCTCGGCGGTGGCGGCCGCCGCCGAAGCGATCTCCAGCCGTTCGCGGGCTCCGGACCTGGCGACCGCCGCCCAGGCCAGCACGGTGGCGGCGAAGCCGGGCTCGCCGGGCGCGGGCGTGGTATGCGTACGCGCCGCGGTCTTCTTCGTACGGGTACGGGAGCCCTTGCCGGTGGCGGGCTCCTCCGCGCGGCCCGGCGCCGGTACGGAGTCGTCGGTGAGGTCCGGGGTGTCGCCGGCCGCCTGTGCCATCCGGTGGGCGAGCGCGAGGAGCCGGTCGTCGGCGGCGGTGACCCGGTCGGCGGCCGCCTTGCGCACCGTCGCGAGCCGTTCCTCCAGCGCGGCGAACCGGCGGGTGTCGAAGAGCCGGCCGAGCAGCTTGGCGCGGGCCTCGGCGTCCGCCCGCAGGAACTTCGCGAACTCGCCCTGCGGCAACAGCACGACCTGGCAGAACTGCTCCTTGCTCATGCCGAGCAGCTGCTGGATCTCCTCACCGATCTCCTGATGGGAACGGCTGAGCGCCTTCCACTCCCCCGCCACCGGGTCGTACTCGCGCAGCGCGCTGTACGCCTTCTCCATCGTCGTGCCCGTGCCGCGCTTCTTCGGGCGGGGCTGTTCGGGCCGCCGGGTGATCTCCAGCCGGCGGCCGCCGACGGTGAGGTCCAGGACGACCTGGGTGGCCGTGCCGGCCGCGGCGAGCGCGCTGCGCAGGGACGGGCCGCCGGGGCGGGCGCCGGGGACGGAGCCGTACAGCGCGAAGCAGACCGCGTCCAGGACGGAGGTCTTGCCGGCGCCGGTCGGGCCGTGCAGCAGGAACAGCCCGGCGCCGGAGAGGGCGTCGAAGTCGACGGTCTGGGCGCCGCCGAACGGCCCGAAGGCGGCGAGCGTCAGCTTGTGCAGTTTCACGCCGACTCCTTGGCCGCTTCGTCCGTCCGTACCTCGTCGATCGCGGCGCGCAGCACCGACCGCTCGGCGGCGTCGGCGGCCCGGCCCGGCCGCACGTGGGCCACGAAGTCCTCGGCGATCTCCTGGTCGGAACGGCCGCGCAGCCGCTGCGCGTAGGAGACCCCGGAGCCGCCGTCGCGCGCTTCGGGCTCGAAGGCGAGGGCGAGGATGTGCGGGAAGCGCTCGGCGAGCCGGGCCATCGGCTCGTGCGGGCGCGCCGTGTCGGTGAGGGTCGCCTCGACCCAGGACTCCTCGTGCCGGTCGAGGTCCGGGTCGGCCAGCAGGTCTTCCAGCCGGCCGCGGAGCCGGGCGAGCGGACGCGGCACGGGGCACGGCAGCCGCTGTGCCTCCGGCGTGCCGTCCGGGCCCAGGTCGACGAGCCACATCGACTTGCGGTGGTGGACCTCGGAGAAGGAGTACGCGAGCGGGGAGCCGGAGTACCGCACCCGGTCGGTGATCCGCTGGCAGCCGTGCAGATGGCCCAGGGCCGCGTAGTCCACGCCGTCGAAGACCTCGGCCGGTACGGAGGCGACGCCGCCGATGGTGATGTCGCGCTCGCTGTCGCTGGAGGCGCCGCCGGTGACGAAGGCGTGCGCGAGGACGACGGAGCGGGTGCCGGCGGGGCGCTCCGCGAGGTCGGCCCGTACCCGGTCCATGGCCGCGCGCAGCACCTGGGTGTGGCGCGCCTTCTCGGCGCCGAGGGTGTCGCGCACCAGTGCAGGTTCGAGGTACGGCAGACCGTAGAAGGCCACGTCGCCGTGGTCGTCGGTGAGTACGACGGGCGTGCCGCAGCCGGCCGGGTCGGTGCGCAGGTGGATGCCGGCCTTCGCCATGAGGCGGGCGCCGACGCCGAGCCGGCGCGCGGAGTCGTGGTTGCCGGAGATCATGACGGTGGGCACGCCGAGCTCGGCGAGGCGGTGCAGCGCGTCGTCGAACAGCTCGACGGCGGCCAGCGGCGGCACGGCACGGTCGTACACGTCACCCGCCACGGCCACGGCGTCGACCTCGTGGTCCCGGACGGTCTCGATGAGGTGGTCGAGGAAGGCACGCTGGTGGTCGAGCATGTTCACGCGGTGGAACGAGCGGCCCAGGTGCCAGTCGGAGGTGTGCAAGATTCTCAACAGACGGCTCCGACCTGCATGTTTCTCTTCCTCCCCGTGATGCGCCCGTATCCGGCCCGCGGCCGGTGGTCAACGGCAGGCACCACGCTAGCGCCCCCGGGCCCCCGGTTCCCCACGGACCTCGGTTTTCGTCGCACGGACCGGAGGCGGGGCCGGGGCAGGACGGCTAGCGGCCCTCGCGTCTCCGGCGTCGGAGGACGGCCCTGCGGATCAGGAAGCCGGCCAGGACGAACGGGGCGAACAGGGCGAGGAAGAACAGCGGTTCCCGCATCGACCGGCTGATGATCGGCGTGAGCACGAGCAGCAGCAGGATGCCGGCGACGAGCATGCGGTTCGACAGCTGCTTCCGTGCGGGCGGGGCTGCGGCCGGCCCTGTTCCGCTCACGGCGCCCGGGAACGGGGACGGCGGCGCCGCCTGCGCGGGCAGCGGCGCCGGAACGGAGTGCGGGGCCTGCACGGCGCCCGGCGGCTGCGTACCCACCGGTGCCTGCACGGAGGCCGGGGACGGGGCGGAGGGCGGCCCGAAGGAGGCAGGCGGGGCGAAGGCGGAAGGCCGGCCGGCCGGGGACATGGTCGGCGGCGGGCCGAACCCGGGCGCCCCGGCTCCCGGCGCGTGCTGCGTCGCGGTCGGCCCTTCGGCCAGCCTGCGCAGCGTCCGCTCACGGGCGGCCAGCTCCTCGGCCAGCTCGGCGGGAACCACCTGCTGCCACTGGTGTCCGTCGGCGCCGATCCGTGCCAGCCACTCGCCCAGCGCGCTCGCCGTCGGCCGCTGCTCCGCCTCCTTGACCAGGCAGGACGCCAGCAGCGGCCGGAGCGCCTCGGGCACGCCGGCGAGGTCGGGTTCCTCGTGGACGATGCGGTAGAGCAGCACGGGCGCCGAGGCGTTCTCCGCGGGCCGGGCGAAGGGGCCGCGTCCGGTGGCGGCGTGGGCCAGCACGGCGGCCAGCGAGAACACGTCGGCGGGCAGCGAGGTCCCGGTTCCGGTGGCCTGCTCGGGCGCGAGGAAGCCGGGCGAGCCGATCATGCCGCCGGTGTGGGTGTGCCGGGAGTCGTCGGCGGCGCGGGCGATGCCGAAGTCGATCAGCCGCGGATGGTCACCCGCCAGCAGGACGTTGCCGGGCTTGACGTCCCGGTGCGCCAGGCCGGTGTGGTGCACCTCGCGCAGCGCCCCGCACAGTTCGACGGCCAGGGCCAGCAGCGCCGGCTCGGGGAGCGGGCCCGCCTGCTCGACCCAGTCGCCGAGCGACGGCGCCGGTACGTACTCGGTGGCCAGCCACTGCGGCCGCTGCCCGGCGGTGCTGTGGTCGACGACGGCGACGGACCACGGGGAACGCACTCGGTCGCTGTTGCGGATCTCCCGGTCGAAGCGGGCTTCGAAGCCCAGCTCGGCGCCGAGGTCGGAGCGGACCGTCTTCAGCGCCAGTGGCAGGCCGGATGCCGTACGGGACAGGTACACCTGCCCCATGCCGCCCGCACCGAGCCTGGCCAGCAGCGGATAGCCGCCCATAGCCGGCGGATCCGCGGGTTCGAGACCCTGCATGGAAGTGTTCGTCCCCCTCGCTTCTTCTGTCATGCCCTGTGCGACGCACCGCGGCGACCAACGGTTGATCAGCAGCGTAGAGGTTGGTCCGCCGCACACGGGCACGGGGGACCGCCCCCACGCGCGAGGATGCCCGAACGGTCCGCCGTCGGGGCCTTCCGGTCAGTCCGCGTGGTCCTCTCGGGCACTTTCGGGCACGACCTTGCCGGGGTTGAGGATGCCCTGCGGGTCCAGCGCCTTCTTGATCGCATGGTGCATGTCGATGACGGGCGCGGGCAGCTCCCGGGCGAGGCCGTCGCGCTTGAGGAGGCCGACGCCGTGCTCGCCGGTGACCGTGCCGCCGAGGGCGATGGCGTCCGCGATGATCTCGTGGAAGGCGGCCTGGGCGCGCTCCCGGGCCTCGGAGTCGCCGGGCGGGGTGATGAGCAGCGGGTGGAGGTTGCCGTCCCCGGCGTGCGCGATGTTGGCGATGAGGGTGTCGTGCCGGGTGGCGGCCCGTTCGATCCGGGCGAGCATCTCGGGTACGGCAGCCTTCGGGACGCACACGTCCTCGGTGAGGACCGGGCCCAGGCGTTCCAGCGCCGGATAGGCCAGTCGCCGGGCGTCGAACAGCGCGTCGGCCTCCTCCTGGTCGGTGGACTGCGCGGCCCAGGTGGCGCCCGCCTCCTCGAAGCAGGCCAGCATGCGTGCCGCCTCCTGCTCCCCGGCCGGGCCCGGCGCGTCCGTACGGCCGAGCAGGACCACGTCCGCGTCGACGGACAGGCCCATGTTCTTCCACTTGTCGACGGCGGCCAGGCAGTGCCGGTCGATCAGCTCCAGCGCCGAGGGCGTGAGCCCGGCGGCGCCGACAGCGGCGACGGCGCGGCCCGCGTCCACGACCGAGGAGAAGTACCCGGCGACCGTGCGCTCCGGCTCGCGCAGGGGCCGCAGCCGTACGGTGATCTCGGTGATCACGCCGAGCGTGCCCTCGGAGCCGACCATCAGCCCGGCGAGGTCGTACCCGGCGACGCCCTTGGCGGTGCGCCGGCCCAGCCGGACCAGCTCGCCGGTGCCGGTGACGACCTCGAGGCCGAGGACGTAGTCCCTGGTGACGCCGTACTTCACGCAGCACAGGCCGCCGGCGTTGGTGGCGACGTTGCCGCCGATGGTCGACCAGGGGGCGCTGGCCGGGTCCGGCGGGTACCAGAGGCCGTGCTCGGCGCAGGCGGCCCGCAGGTCGTCGTTGACGACGCCGGGGCCCACGACGGCGAGCCGCTCCACGGGGTCGATCTCGTGGATCGCGTTCATGTGCTCGGTGGAGAGCACGACGCACCCCTCGACGGCGTTGGCCCCGCCGGAGAGGCCGGTGCCGGCGCCGCGCGTGACGAGCGGGACGCCGTGCCGCAGACAGGCCCGGACGATCGTGCGCACTTCCTCCGCGGTGCGCGGCCGGACCACGGCACAGGGGCTGCCGTGCGGGGCCCACTCGGCCTCGTCGTGGACGAAACCCGCGGCGACCTCGGGGTCCTCGACCAGCCGTCCGTCCGGCAGTTCCTGCCGCAGCTCGTCGATCAGCATGCGCGACCACCCGCCCCTTCTTCGAACATGTCTGCCATGTCCGCACGGTATCCACGCTTCGGGGGCAGATGATCACCGCCCCTCGGGAGCCGCCGGCCGGGCCGCCCTGGGAGGCCGGCCGGCGGAGCCCTCGGATGCGGGCCCGCTCCGCAGGCGGCACGGTGGACGCATGAGCACCACCCGCATCGTCATCCAGCCGCCCTCCCCCGCCGGCGGGCGGCATGTGCACGTCGACGGGGAGAACCTCGGCCTCGCGCAGAGCGACATGGACGTCGTGGAGTTCCTCCGGCGCAGCGGCCTCCCCGACGCCGAACCCCTCCTCGACGACCCGGCCTGGGTCGAATGGCGCGGCGGCCCGCCGCACGACTACGGCGGCCCCAGCGTCAGCAGCGTGTAGGCCGGGCATCCGCACGCCACGGGCTCACCGGCGGTACGGCTCACCACGGCGGGCCGTGAGCGGGGGCGGCCGCGGCCGTCATTCGGTGGCCTTGCGGCGCAGGGCCGAGCCGTCGCGGACGAACAGCAGCAGGATCGCCAGGGCCACCACCACGACGACGAGGATGCCGGTCGTGCCCCCGAGGAAGCCGCGGATCCGCTCCCAGGTGCCGATCTGCGGTGGCGTCGCCGAGTCGGCGAGCCAGACCGAACCGTCCGCCGCCGTCGTGGGCCGGTCGGCGGACTGCCGTACGGTCCGCGGCAGCCGGGGCACCTGCCGGCCCATCTCCGCCGAGCTGAGCTTGTCAGGCCGGAGTGTGCTGAAGTCGACCCCACCGGTCCGCATGACGTACGTGATGATCTTGTTGCCGACACGGGTCGTCCGCTGGTAGGTGAAATCCCCTTCGTTGATGGAGCGCACGTAGTCGGAGTACACCTGCTTCGGCTCCCACGATCCGTCCAGGGTGGCGGGCCCCAGGTCGCCCGAGCCGATCAGTTTGTCGAACGACGTGGTGTGGCCTGCGGCGTGCCGGTCGAGGATCCACTGCGCGACGACGCGGGCCAGGAACGCCTGCCGCAACGCCGCGTACTCGGGATCCGTATTGACCGCCTTCGCGATCTTCGGCACCACCATTTCCTGTTCCAGCCGCTCGTTGCGTGCCGTTTCCGCGGGGTCCGCGTTGCACCCGGACCGGCCCAGCCCGGCGACCTTCTCGGCCTTGGCCTTGACGTCGAGCGCGGCCTTGAGGACGTAGAGCGAGGAACCGTCCTCGCGCACCTCCACCTTCCCCGGAACGATCCACATCCGTGACGAATAGCAGCTGCGGCCTCCCGAGCCGCCGAGTTTTCTCCAGTATTCGGCGCCGAAGGAAGTCCCGGGGTCCAGCAGCTTTCCCTGCGTCCGCTTCATCCGCCAGTCCGCCTCCAGCAGCGCCCGGCCCGCGTTCGTCCGGCCGAGCGCGGAGTCGATGATGCGGTCCGGCTCGGCCGGATTGAGGTTCACCCAGAATTTGTCCGGGCTCAGCACGAGCCAGGTGCGCAGGTCCGCCATGCTGCCGATGAGCGAACTGCGGCCCGAGCGGGAATCCTGTTCCAGCCCCTTCTCGGCGGCCTTGGCGGAGAATGCGTACCGCACGCCCGAGTCGGCGTCGTCCGAGAGGTAGCGCAATTGCAGGGTGGAGAAGTCGACGCCGCCGTAGTCCGATGAGGAGAGCGCCCCGGCCAGCCCGCTCTTGCCCCCGCCACAGGGCCCGGACCTGGACAGGGCCGCGAGGTCCATCGTCTGCGCGGTGCCGCCGAGCGGGCAGGAACTCGTCAGGCCCACCTTGTTCACGGCCTCGGTCGCGGCCTTCTCGTCCTGCTTCTTGTACTCCTTCGCCAGCTTGACCGGCAGCTGCTTGAGCGTACTGTTGGCGAGCTTCGCCTGCGGAGAGCCCCGCTTGTCGAACTTGACGATGAAGAGTTCGTTCCGGAATCGGTAGCCGGCCTTGCCGACCTTGAGGGCACAGACGTTGCAGTAACTCCGCTGGCCTGCGATCCCGGCCCCGGAATGCCCCTTGATCACCTTGATGATTTCGGCTGTCTCCTGCAGCTGGGCCGGCGTGCGGGCCGTTCGGCGAAGGGCATCGTCCAGGGTGCGCGACATGAACTCGTCCATCGCGTCCTCGGAGTGCCGGTTGTCGCCCCTGCTGCCCGTGGCGAGCGCCAGCACCTGGTCATTTCCGTAGGAATCCGTGGGGCGCACGCCGAGTTCCTCGAAGAGGTCGTCGTAGAAATAGTTCTCGGCGTCGAGCATGCGGCCGTGCAGCGGATACTTCCAGGCGGGCGCGGTGCTGGGCGACCTCACCTGGTCCGTGAACTCGCCGAGGAAATGCGGATAGCTGTCCTTCAACCAGCCGGGCAGGTCGGGGCTGTTCACCATCCAGCCGAAGTCGAAGAACGCCACAGAGGTGTTCGGCGGCGCGATCAGGAGCTGCTGGAACCGCTCGACGGCCAGGTGCAGCTCCTGCCCCATCGGGTCCTGGATCACCTTCCTGGCGATGCCGTCCAGATCCTTGTCCGTCGGTGCCACGCCCGGTGGTACCAACAGTTTGTGGTGCTCGGAGCCGGGGGACGGCGCCGCGGCGACCGTCGGCCCGCCGTCCAGCACGGCCGGCGCACAGGCGAGGAACAGCGCGGTGAACAGCGCTCCGAGGCGCAGCGCGTTACGGCGCATGCTGCTGCCCCCGTTCCGGTGGGGCCATGCCCGTGGCGTCCAGGTAGGCGGTCAGGGCCGGGTGCGGCCCGGTCCGGCCCCGTTCGCCCGCTCCCATCCGCCGCTCACCGCTGCGGAAGGCGGCCACCCCCGCCGCCGCCAGGGCGCCGAGTACCAGTACGGCGACGCCGGCCACCCCGGCCGTGGAGGTTCCGGCCGAGCAGGTCCGGTGCTCCCGCAGGGTGTTGATGTCCATCGACGGCCGGTAGCCGTAGCTGACGGCACAGGCGGACGCCTCCTGCGGGACCGACAGCATGGCGCAGGCCGCCAGGACCGCACAGACCGCCAGCCGCACGGCGGCGCTGCGCACTCGCATCCGGCGCGGCGGGCGTGCCGCGGTGCGGGAAACCCTGTCGTGACGGCTCACGGGTTCACCTCACGTACGCCCTTGACCCGCATGACCCGTGCCCTCAACTCGTCCCCCTCGGTCCCGGTTTCCGGATCGTTCTGCGCCCGCCAGCTCGCGAGCTCCAACTGGGCGGACTGCAAACGGTGCAGGGCCAGTGCCGCGGTCCTGCCGTACGCCCGCCAAGTGCTCACCACCGCCCAGAACCGCAGTACGGGCGAGACGAGGACCGGTGCCTCCGCCGCCGTGATGGCCCCTGCCGCCGCGGTCTCGGCCGCCACCGCGTTTCGCAGCGCGGGTGCGCGGGACCGTATCCCGGCCACGAGGAGCGCCACGGCCAGTGCGAAGAAGGGCAGTTGGGGAAGGAGCCAGAGCAACGGAGAGACCACGAGCGTGTCCAGCGCACTGCCGACCTCCACCTGGTCCTCCAGCCGGCCCGAAAGCCAGCCCGACAGGGTCTCGGACCCCGTCGCCCCGCCGACGGCCGCCAAGAGGCCCGCCCCGACGAGGAAACCCCGTCTGCGGGCACCGGCGGCCGCACCGAGCGCGGCCCCGACCAACGCACCGAACGTCACCTGCCCGCCGAGCAGGCCGATCGACTGGCGGATCCAGTACTCGAAGCCGCTGGTGGGCCCCATGAAGACACCCAACGAGCCGTACAGCTTGATGATCAGCACGCTTTCCACGAAGCAGTAGCCGAGCCCGACGGCCGCGCCGAGGAGGAGCCCCGTCACCGCGTCCGTGACGCGATGCCGCAGCAGCATGAGCAGCAGGGCGACGCCCGCCGCGACGATGAGTGCGTTGACGATGCCGAGGTGCAGGATCAGCAGGGCGAGGGTGTCGTCGAGCCCCTTGGTGAACTCGCCGAGGCCGGTCCCCGCGCGCGGGCCCAGATAGCCGTAGACGGTGCCGAATCCCAGGCTGGTGTAGGCACGGCCGAGCCCGAAGACGATCAGTACGCCCCAGGCGAAGGCGATCAGCAGCGCAGACCAGGGCACCCGCGCGAACCGTACGACCGAGCGCAGCAGAAGCAGCACCAGGGCCGTGGTGGGCAGGCACAGCAGGGTGATCGGGAAGAACTCGACGAGGACGGTCAGGGAGATCAGCCCGAACGGCAGCAGCAGGCACCCCAGGGTGATCCAGGTCAGCGTGATCGCCCGCCGTCCGTTGGCGCCCTCAGCGCTGTCGCCCTTACGGCTGCGGCGGGTGAGCGCCGCGTAGACCTGCACTGCCGCGCCGGCCACGATGCCCGCGAGCATGACCCAGAACACCAGCTCCGGCATCGACAGCAGCCGCCCGAGCGAGCCCGAGTTCCCGGGCAGCTTGTAGAAGATCGACAGGGCCGGCTCGTCGGGCAGCAGATGCGGCCGGGTCAGGTTGAGCAGCAGTTCCACGAGGTAGAACGCGATGGCGACGCGTGCGATGAGCAACGCCCGTGCCCGCGCCCGGGGATCGTCGCGTACCGACACGAGACGCGGGCCCCTCATGAGCCACCTCCGGACAGCTCCGGCAGTTCCGGCATGCTGGGCAGGCCGGTAGGCATGTCAGTGGGGAGATCCGTAGGGAGGTCCGTGGGCAGATCCGTGGGCATCGACGACGGAAGACTGCTGGGAAGGCCGGTCGGCAGATCGGTCGGCAGCGAGGTCGGTAAGGAGCTGGGTAGGGACGTCGGCAGTCCGGACGGACTGGGCATGGTCGGCATGGTCGTCTCGTTGGCGCCGCTGAGAACGACGGCAAGTGACGCCGCCAGCAGCGTCGCACCGCACGCCCCCGCCGCGGTCAGCAACCGCACTTGGAGACGCGGTGGACCGCTCTCCTCGCGCGTCTCGTCATGGGTACTCAACTGATCCCCCGTTCTGTTGAGCAGGCCCCGCTCTTCAGCTGTCGCAGCCCTGAGCCTGCTCTGACTGCTGGTCAGTTCCGCGATCGGCAAGAGTACTGGGATGGCGTGCCCATGTCATCAGCGTCCATGTCATCACTGCCCGTGTGCTCACTGGACAGTGCGCCACAGCACCCGCACGGGCACGACCGCCGAGGCCCCGCTCCGGCTCGGGAGCGGGGCCTTCGGTTCCGTGCTGCACCGGGCGTGGCTGTCAGCCGACGGAGGGAGCGCGGCTCACGGCCGGGAGAGCTGTCTGCTGATCACCAGGCGCTGGATCTGGTTGGTGCCTTCGAAGATCTGCATGATCTTCGCTTCACGCATGTAGCGCTCGACCGGGAAGTCGCGGGTGTAGCCGTAGCCGCCGTACACCTGGACCGCGTCCGTGGTGACCTTCATGGCGGCGTCGGTGGCGATGAGCTTGGCGACGCTGGCCTGACGGCTGTACGGGCGGCCCGCGTCGCGGCGGCGGGCCGCGTCGAGGTAGGTGGCGCGGGCCGAGTCGACGGCGGCGGCCATGTCGGCGAGGACGAAGCCCAGCCCCTGGTGGTCGATGATCTTCCGGCCGAAGGCAGTGCGCTCGTTGGCGTACGCCACGGCCGCGTCCAGGGCCGCCTGCGCGACGCCGGTGGCGCAGGCGGCGATGCCCAGCCGTCCGGAATCCAGCGCGGAGAGCGCGATCTGCAGCCCCTGGCCCTCGCTGCCCAGCAGCCGGTCGGCGTCGATGAGCGCGCCGTCCCAGTAAGCCGCGGTGGTCGGGATCGCGTGCAGCCCCATCTTCTCCTCGGGGCGGCCGAAGGTGAGGCCCTCGGTGGCGCCGGGTGCGAGGAAGCAGGAGATGCCGCGGCTGCCGGCGGAGGTGCGCGCGAAGAGCGTGTAGAAGTCGGCCTTGCCGCCGTGGGTGATCCACGCCTTGCTGCCGGTGATCCGGTAGCCGGCCGTATCGCGCACCGCCTTGCAGGTCAGCGCGGCGGCGTCCGAGCCGGCCTGCGGTTCGGAGAGGCTGTAGCCGCCGACCAGGCCGCCCGCGAGCATCCCCGGCGCCCAGCGCTCGCGCTGCTCCTCGGTGCCGTACGTCATCAGGGCGTACGCCGACATGGTGTGCACGCTGGTGGCCACCGCGACGGCCGCCCAGCGGGCCGCCAGTTCCTCGACGACCTGGAGGTACACCTCGTACGGCTGGCCTCCGCCGCCGTACTCCTCCGGGTAGGGCAGGCCGAGCAGTCCGGCCTCGCCCAGGGTCCTGAAGAGGCCCTCGGGGTAGAGCTCCTCGCGTTCGTGCTTGTCGACGCGGGGAGCGAGTTCCTTGTCGGCGATGTCGCGGGTGAGGCCGAGCAGGTCCTCGGCCTCCTGGGTCGGCAGCAGCCGGTCGACGGTCATCGTGCCTCCGTGGTGGTGCTGAGAGCGCTGGTGGTGCCGGCGCCGAGTCCCGCGAGTGCGGTGCGGGCCCGTGCGCGGAACTCCGCGACGCGGGCCAACTTGATGTCCTCGTAGCCGCGGATCAGGTCGGGGAGTTCGACGACCTCGCGTACGGCGTCGGTGCTCTCCGGGGTGAGGTGGGCGAGCGCGCCGCGCACCAGGTGGCGGTACTCGCCGATCAGGGCGCGCTCCACGCGGCGGACCTCGGCGTAGCCGAAGAGGTCGAGCGAGGTGCCGCGCAGCACACGGCCGGCGCGCAGGGCCCGGAAGGCGGCCGGCGCGGTGCGGCGCAGCCGGATCTTGCGCTTCATGCCGAGGGCGCGCAGGACGGGCGGGTGCAGGAGGACGGAGACGCTGGAGCCGGCGCCGAACTCGTCGCGCAGCCTGTCCTGTTCGGTGGCGTCCAGGTGCAGCCGGGCCACCTCGTACTCGTCCTTGTACGCCATGAGCTTGTGCAGGCCGCGAGCGTAGGCGACGGCGATGGCGGTGCCGGCCTCGCTGCCGCCGCGTTCCTCGGCGAGGGTCGCGACGCGGGCGACGTCCTCGGCGTAGCGGCGGGCGTACCGCTCGTTCTGGTAGCCGATGAGGTCGGCGGTGCGGGTGGCGACCACGGTCCGCAGTTCTTCGTCGGCGGGCTGTCCGGCGAGCGCCGCGGCGGTCGGGGTGACCTGTACGGCGGGGCGTTCGGGGGCGGCCAGCGCGGCGGTGACGGCGGCGCGGTCGAGCACGGCGGCGCGGCCCCAGCGGAAGGCGTCGAGGTTCTTCTGCACGGCGGCGCCGTTGAGGCGGATGGCGCTTTCGACGGCGTCCGCGCTCATCGGGAGGCAGCCGTGCTGGTAGGCGGCGCCGATGAGCACCATGTTGGCGGGCATGTGGTCGGCGAAGAGGGCTTCGGACAGGCCCTGCGCGTCGAGGTAGAGGTTGTCCTCGCGGCGGGTGACCGACTCGATGCGCTCCAGGGCGTCGTCGGGCGGGCCGGGCAGGACGACGCGTCCGGTGACCATGGCGGCGGTCGGTACGACGGCGGTGTTGACGACGGCGACGGTGTGGCCGGCCCGGGCGACGGCCATGTTGGTGTCGTTGGCCGCGCCGAGCAGGTCGAAGCCGACCAGTACGTCCGCGGTGCCGCGGGAGGCGCGCAGCGCGCCGGTCACCGGCGACTTGGCGATCCGCAGGTCGCTGAGGACGGGGCCGCCCTTCTGGGCGAGGCCGGTCTGCTCCAGCCCGGCCGCGTACAGGCCGTCGAGCCGGGCCGCCATCTGCAGGATCTGCGAGACGGTGACCACGCCGGTGCCGCCGACGCCGGGCATCCGCAGGAGTGTGCCGTCCGGGCCGACCCGGCGGTCCGGTTCGCGCAGCGCGACCGGCAGTTCGGGCACCTTCCGCGGTTCCTTGCGGCCCGGCTCGACGAGCAGGAAGGACGGGCAGTCGCCCTTGAGGCAGCTGAGGTCGGTGTTGCAGGAAGCCTGGTGGATACGGGTCTTGCGGCCGAACTCGGTCTCGACGGGCTGGACGGACAGACAAGTCGACTTGTCGCCGCAGTCCCCGCACCCCTCGCAGACCCGCTCGTTGATCGCGACCTTCTCCACCGGGGTGGGCAGCTGGCCGCGTTTGCGCAGCCGCCGCTCCTCGGCGGCGCAGCGGTCGTCGTGGAGCAGGACGGTGACGCCTTCGGTGGCCGCCAGTTCGCGCTCGGCGTCGGCGAGTTCGTCGCGGTGCCGCACGGTCGCGATCGGGTCCAGCCGCACGCCGCGGTAGCTGCCCGGCTCGGCGGTGGTGACGACGACCTTGCGCACGCCCTCGATGGCGAGCAGCCGGATGACGGCGGGGATGTCGAGGCGGCCCTCGGCGCGCTGGCCGCCGGTCATGGCGACGGCGTCGTTGTAGAGCAGCTTGTACGTCATGGTGACGCCGGCCGCGACGGCGGCGCGGACGGCGAGCGAGCCGGAGTGGTGGAACGTGCCGTCTCCGAGGTTCTGCACGAAGTGCGGGTCGTCGGTGAAGGGCGCGAGGCCGATCCACTGCGCGCCCTCGCCGCCCATCTGGGTCAGGCCGACCTGGGTGCCGCGCCCTGCGCCGTCCAGCGCGATCATCGCGTGGCAGCCGATGCCGACGCCGACCAGTGTGGAGTCGGCGGTGCGGGTGGAGGTGTTGTGCGGGCAGCCCGAGCAGAAGTACGGGGTGCGGGCCGCGACGGTGGGCAGATTGATGCGGGCGGGCCGGGCCGGGGCCAGCGCTTCCAGGTGCGCGCTCGCCCGCGCGGGCAGCCGGTCGGCGCCGATGCGGCGGGCCAGTGCGCGGGCGACGTCCTCGGCGCCCAGCGTGGAGCGGGCGGTGAGCAGCGGGCGTCCGGTCTCGTCGCGGCGGCCGACGACGACGGGCGCGTCCGTGGTCCGGTACAGCGCCTCCTTCAGGGCCGATTCGAGGAACGGCACCTTGTCCTCGACCACGAGGACCTGCTCCAGGTCGCCGGTCATGGCCACCAGGTCCTCGTCGGCGACGGGGAAGGGCATGCCGATGCGGATGATCCGGAGACCCAGCTCCTCCATCGCGGCCTCGTCCAGGCCGAGGTCGTCCAGGGCGCGCTGGACGACGGCGTAGGAGGTGCCGGAGGCGAGGATGCCGAGGGTGGCGCGGCGGGCACTGAAGGCGACCTTGTTGAGTCCGGCGGTACGGGCGTACGCGCGGGCGAGGTCGAGGCGGCGGGTGAGCATGTCGTGCTCGGCGTCCAGCGCGGCGGGGCCGACGAGGGCGGGCGACGCGGCGCGTCCGGTGCCGGACGGCTCCGGAATGCCGTGGCGCAGCGCTTCGAAGTCCACGGTCGCCGAGGCGTCGGCGATATCGGCGACGATCTTCAGGCCGGTCCACAGGCCGGTGGCGCGGGACAGCGCGACGGCGTGCAGCCCGAACTCGATGATCTCCGCGACCGATCCGGGCGCCAGCACGGGCATCGCCAGGCTCTGGCACATCCGCTCGCAGGAGCTGGGCACGGTGGAGGACTTGCAGCCCGGGTCGTCACCGATCCAGGCGACGGCTCCGCCGAGGGGTGCGGTGCCGGCGAGGTTGCCGTGCCGGATGGCGTCGGCCGCGCGGTCCAGGCCGGGGTTCTTGCCGTACCAGTAGCCGGTCACGCCGGCGTGCCGGCGCCCCGGCACCTGGGCGAGCATCTGGGTGCCGGCCACCGCCGTGGCGGCCAGCTCCTCGTTGACCCCCGCCCGGAAGACCACGCCGGCGTCGTCGAGGAAGCGGGCGGCGCGGCCCATCTCCATGTCGACACCGCCCAGCGGCGATCCCTGGTAGCCGCTCACGAAGGCCCGCGTGTCGAGCCCGCGGGCCTCGTCCAGCCGGCGCTGCTCCAGCGTCAGCCGTACCAGGGCCTGGACGCCCGAGATCAGCGCGCGGCCGTCGGTGGCCGTGTACTTGTCGTCGAGCGACACCGCGACGGGTGGGGTGCTCACGCAAGCCTCCTCGACAGGTTGGGAAGGATCTTGGGGTGGGGGGGGGTGGTGACGAACGGCACACAGCACAGCAACGGGAAGCGGAACGCACAAGCATCCGGCTGGAAATCCGCGGCAAGGCGCAAAGTATTTACGTACAGGGCCAGTCGACGTACATTCCTTTGCATGCCTGAGGTCGACGACATCGATCACCGCCTGCTGCGCCTGCTACGCGAGGACGGCCGCCGCACGTTCTCCGAGATGTCCACCGAGGTGGGCCTGTCGGTGGCCGCGGTCAAGCGGCGCGTGGACCGGCTGAAGGACATCGGGGTGATCACCGGCTTCGCCGCGCAGATCGACCAGAGCAAGCTCGGCTGGGGCATCGAGGCGTTCGTGGAACTGCGGTACGCGGGGACGACCCGGGTCAACGAGATCGTGCGGTCGGCCTACAACGTTCCCGAGGTGCAGGCCGTCTTCACCATCGCCGGCGACCCGGACGCGCTCATCCAGGTACGGGTCCGCGACATCGCCCACCTCCAGCAGGTCATCGACGGCCTGCGCAGCGCGGGCCGGGTCACCGGCACCAAGACGCTCATGGTGCTGGGCTCCTGGAGCCGCACCTGACGGCCGCACTGCGGTGCGCCGACACGGGTGACACTTCCGACGCCACCTGGCGCATATGTCCGGATTGACCGCGCCGACCTGCGGGAAGCCGTGTCACATGGCACAGGATCACACGCAGGCCCCGGTTCTCGAAGCGCTCGCCGACTACCGCGACCTCGGACGGCTCTCCTTCACGCCGCCCGGGCACAAGCAGGCCCGCGGCGCCGATCCGCAGGTGCGCGAGGTGCTGGGCGACGCCGTCTTCCACGGCGACGTGCTGGCCAGCGGCTCCCTGGACGACCGGCGCACCAAGGGCCGGGTCCTGGAGCGCGCCGAGGACCTGATGGCCGACGCCGTGCACGCCCAGCACACCTTCTTCTCCACCTGCGGCAGCTCCCTCTCGGTGAAGGCGGCGATGCTGGCCGTCGCGGGGCCGCACGAGAAGCTGCTCGTCGGACGGGACGCGCACAAGTCCGTGGTGTCCGGCCTGATCGTCTCCGGCGTCCAGCCGATCTGGATCGATCCGCAGTGGGACGCGGACCGGCACCTCGCGCACCCGCCCTCGGCGGCGGCGTACGAAGCGGCCCTCGACGCCCACCCGGACGCCCGCGGCGCGCTGGTGACCAGCCCGACGCCGTACGGCAGCTGCGCCGACATCGCGGGCATCGCTGAGGTCTGCCACCGCCGGGGCCGACCGCTGATCGTGGACGAGGCGTGGGGCGCACACCTGCCCTTCCACCCCGACCTGCCCTCGTGGGCGATGGACGCGGGCGCCGATGTCTGCGTGACCAGCATCCACAAGATGGGCAGCGGCCTGGAGCAGGGCTCGGTCTTCCACCTGGGCGGCGACCTGATCGACCCGGCACTGCTGAAGTCCCGCGCCGACCTGCTCGGTACGACCAGCCCCTCGGTCCTGCTCTACGCGGGCATGGACGGCTGGCGGCGGCAGATGATGCTGCACGGCAAGGAGCTGCTCACGCACGCGCTCGGCCTCGCCGCCGAGGTGCGGACCGAGATCGAGAAGATCGACGGGTTGCACGTGAACGACCGCGCCGACTTCTGCGGCCCCGGGCTCGGCGTCGACTTCGACCCGCTGCCCGTGGTCATCGACGTCAGCGGGCTGGGAACGACCGGATACGCGGCGGCGGACTGGCTGCGCTCCCACCGCCACATCGACGCCCACCTCTCCGACCACCGCCGGATCAGCGCACAGATCACGCACGCCGACGACCGCGGCACGGCCGACCGGCTGCTCGCCGCGCTGCGCGACCTCTCCCGGGCAGCGCCGGAGCTGCGCCCGGCGCGCGCGGTCGAGGTGCCGTCGCCGGCCGGGCTCCGGCTGGAGCAGAGCTGTCTGCCGCGGGACGGATTCTTCGGCACGACGGAGGACGTACCGGTGGACCGGGCGGCCGGGCGGATCTCCGCGGAGATGCTGACCCCGTACCCGCCGGGCATTCCGGCCGCACTGCCCGGTGAGCGGCTCACCGAGCCGGTACTGACCTACCTGCGGACCGGCATCGAGGCGGGCATGAACCTCCCCGACGCCACGGACACCACGCTCGGCACGGTCCGGGTACTGGTGGAGGAGACGCACCCGTAGCGCCGGCCGGGCGGCCTCGCGATCAGATGCCCTCGGTGATCGTGAAGAGGCCGCCGTCCGGGTCGCGCAGCGAGCAGCGGTGGCCGCCGCCCTCGGTCTCCACGGGCGGGGAGACCACCGCGCCGCCGGTGGCGACGGCGGCCTCGGCGGCCGCCTTCACGTCCGGTACGCAGAAATGGACGTGCCAGCGGGGCCGGACGTGCGGGTCGGGCGCCGCCTCGACGGCTCCCCCGCGCAGCTCGGCCACCGTGTGGTCGCCCTCCCGCACGATCACCCGCTCCTGCTCGTACGCGACGTCACAGCCCTTGCCCTCCTGGGTCGCCCAGTGCAGGACCTCCGCGTAGAAGATGGCGGCGTCGAACGCGTCACGGGTGCGCAGCTCCAGCCAGGCCGGTGCGCTGCCCTGGCCGACGGACCAGCCGGCCGGGACCCGCCCCTCCCAGATTCCGAAGGTGGCGCCGTCCCGGTCGGCGGAGATCGCGGCGCGGCCCGGCCCGAAGGCGCGGGGTCCGATGGCGACCGTGCCGCCGCGCTCCCGGATCCGGGCGGCGGTCTCGTCGGCACTCGCGACGGCGAAGTACGGCGTCCAGGCGACGGCCACGTGCAGGGCGCCGGCGAGCTCGCCCAGGCCCGCGACCGGGTTGCCGTCCAGGTAGGCGACGGAGAACTCCTCGCCCAGCGCCCCGGCCCGGAAGGACCAGCCGAGCACCGCGCCGTAGAACTCCTCGGCCGCCTTCAGGTCGCGCGCGCTCAGGCTGACCCAGCACGGAACTCCTGGCACAGGTTCGGTCGACGCCATGCTGGACGTCACTCCTTTCGCTCCGCCCCGGCCCCGGGGGCTCCCGTCGCGCGGCCCGCGAGCCCGGGCCAGGCCTGATCCACTCGCCCCACAGTGTCAGCTGTGCGCCGGGGACACACGTGGACGACACCCCGGTGCCCCGCGTCGGAAACCACCGGAGCAGGGGCCGGAGAGCGCGCCCGGCGCCCGGCCGGTCAGCGCACCGCCACTCCCGAGGCTACGCCCGAGAGCGGAAAGTGGCAGGCCACGCGGTGTCCGGGCGTCGCCGGCTCGGCGGGCGGCGGCTCGGTCGTCGCGCACACCTCCCGGGCGAGGGGGCAGCGGGTGCGGAACCGGCAGCCGGAGGGCGGCTCGGCGGCCGAGGGGGTCTCGCCGCCGAGCGGGGGCGCCGTGGGCTCGGCTCGCGGGCCGGGCACGTTGACCGTGTCGAGCAGACCGCGGGTGTACGGGTGCAGCGGCCGGGCGAGCACGGCTTCGGCGCGAACGACGCGAGCGGCCAGGCCACCGCGTTGCACCCGGGGATCACCGACCCGGAGGCGGTCGCCGCGTGCTTCGCGGCGGGGGTGGGCGCCGAGGTGGCCCTGTCGGTGGGCGGCCGGTTCAGCGCGGGCACCGGCCCGCATGCAGCGCCGTACGCGCTCACCGGCACGGTCACCGCGCTGGAGGGGCCCGGCCATGGATCCGGACGGGGCTCCGCGGGGCAATCCGGCGTACGCGCAGGGCGGCCGCCGCACGGCCGTCACCCGTGGCGGCGTCACCGTCGTACTGACCGAGCGCCGCACCCCGTTCCACACCCGTGCCGACTTCGGCACGCTCGATCCGGCGGCGTACGACCTGGTCGTGGTCAAGATCGGCTACCTGGAGCCCTACCTCCACGACATCGCGGCGGACTGGCTGCTCGCCCTCACCCCGGGCGGCGTCGACCAGGACCTGCTCCGCCTGGGCCACCACCGCGTCGAGCGCCCTCTCCATCCCTTCGACGACGAGGGCTTCGAGGACCCGGACCTCACGCCGGTACTGCTGCCGTGAGCCGGTTCTCCGGGGGCGTCGTGCCGGTCACGGCTCGCGCGTGCCGTGGTGCCGGTCGGCGCTGTGCCGCGCGTACATCGGCAGCACGAACCAGCAGAGGACGAACCACACCAGCATGCCGCCGACCAACCACATCGCGCCGGTGCCGTGCAGCGCGACGCGCAGGATGAGGAGCATGGCCGACACCATCGTGCACAGCAGCAGCACGAGCCCGAGCACGGTGAGCCGGGAGGCCCAGGTGACGGTCTCCGGCTTGAGGCGGCGCCCCGTCACCAGCCGGTGCAGCGAGACCGGTCCTATGAGGGCCCCGGTCGTCGCCGCACCCAGGACGACGGTGACGACGTAGATGTCGCGCCCGAGACTGTCGAGCTCCTCGAAGCCGGGCTGGAAGACGACGGTGAGCAGGAAACCGAACAGGATCTGCACGCCGGTCTGGGCGACGCGCAGCTCCTGGAGCAGCTCTCCCCACCGCCGGTCCGCACATTCCTCGGCCGTCTCGTGTCTGCCACGCGCCAGATCGCTCACCGTCACCTCACCCGTGGGTCAGTCGGGCGGCTCGACCGCCGGAGTGCCGGGCGGGTCGTCCGGCTGCTCCTCCGGAGGCGCGTCGGGGCCGCCGGGGCCCGGAGTCGCGGGACCCGGCTCCTCGGGCGCCTTCCCGGGATCTTCTGGGTCGCGCGGGGTCGGTCCCGGGTCGCGGGGAGCGGAACCGGGCGGGTGCCCATAGCCGGAATTGGGTGCATCAGTGCTGGTCATCGCACCTCCTCACGCATCAGGGGCGTGCCGGTGAACGGCGTCGCGCGCGAACATCACAGCCCATAACCATGTCACAGCAAGTAACCGAAGCGAACGAAGAAAGATCGCTCGCCCCGTCTGTGACCGGTTACCCCGCACTACCGGCCTCAATCAGGCCGACGCCGTGCGGCTGGCTTCCGTACGGCTAGCTTCCGTACGCCTCGCCGCCCAGTTCCAGTGTGGCCGAGCCCGCTGTGGTGTCGGCGAGCCAGGCGCGGAAGGCCGGCAGCTCGCTCTCCGGGAGGCCGATCTCAAGGGTGACGGCTTCGGCGTACCGCACGTCCCGGACGTCCCTGCCGGTGGCCCGCAGGTCGTTCTCGACCTTGCCGGCCCGCTGGTGGTCGACGGTGACGGTGACCAGCCGGAAGCGGCGGCGGGTGACCGTGCCCAGCGTGTCCAGGGCCTCCCCGACCGCGCCGCCGTAGGCACGGATCAGTCCGCCGGCGCCGAGCTTGATGCCGCCGAAGTAGCGGGTGACGACGGCGACCACGTACCGCATCTCGCGCCGGACCAGCATCTGCAGCATCGGGACGCCCGCCGTGCCGCCCGGCTCGCCGTCGTCGCTCGCCTTCTGGATCCCGCCGTCGGCGCCGAGGACGTACGCGAAGCAGTGGTGCCGGGCTGTGGGGTGTTCCTTGCGGATGCGCGCGATGAACTCCTGGGCCTCGGCCTCGGTCGCCACCGGCGCGAGCGCGCAGATGAAGCGAGACTTGTTGATCTCGATCTCGTGGACGCCCTCGGCGGCCAGGGTGCGGTACTGCTCCTGCATCACGCCAGCCTAATCGCCGGCCGGCCCGCTTCTCCCGGCGGTGCCGGAGAGCGGGGAGCGGTGGCCGGCGGGCGGTACGGGCGGCGGCCCGCTCCGGTCGAGCACCGCGGCCACGACCGGGCCCGTCTCCGCCATCGCCGCGCCGATGAAGCGGACCCGGCGTACGCCCAGCCGGCGCAGCGCGGCGCCGTGGTCCAGCGCCACGAACGCCGTCGCCCCCAGCATCAGCAGGCGCCAGCCCGCCATGGTCAGCACCCGCAGCGGGCGCCCGGGCAGCGCGTCGAGCGAGGCGTGCAGCCGACGGCAGTGGAACGGTATGTGCCGCCGCTCGTCGGCCAGTATCCGGCCCGCGACCTCGGAGACCAGCGGGTCCTCGGCGCCGTCCCGTACCGCCCGGTAGTACGGCACGGCCACCAGCTCGGCGACCATCAGGACCAGCAGCTCCGTACGGAGTCCGAGCAGCCGCCGCAGCCGTACGAAGGTCCGGTCGCTCCAGCACGTCGTGAGGGTCGGCCTGTCCCCGGCGGCCAGCAGCCGGGCGAGCAGCCGCGCGTGGTTCTGCTCCTCGGCGACGAACAGCCGTACCGCGGCGGCGTAGTCGGCGTCCCCGGCCGCGTCGGCCTTGCCGATCAGGTTCGCGCCGTCGCCGTCCTCGCCCACCTGGAACTTCTGCAGGCTGCGCCATACGGCCTCCGGCGCCCGCGCGCCCCGCGCCCAGTCGGGATCGCCGGCGCGCCGCCGCCCCTCCGCCTCGGCCGTGAAGTGCCGTGTCCACTCGGCGAATTCGCTCGTCACCATCTGCCGGCCGCCCCCGTTCCCGGTACCCGGTGCATCAGGCGCCACAGTAGTACCTGACGCACCGGCTGTACGGGAGTTCGGTACGGGCGGCCGGCGTCCCCCGTGGGAGGTGACGGGCACGCCGGTTACAGGCGTAACGGTTTTCGACGCACCGATTACAGGCGCACCGGCAGGGAGGTCAGCCGCCAGCTGCCCGGCACCGCCGCACGCTGGAGGTCGCCGGGGTCGACGGCGAGGGACAGGCCGGGGTAGCGCGCGAAGAGCCGGCCGAACGCCACCTCACCCTCCTGGCGGGCCAGCGAGGCACCCAGGCAGTAGTGCATGCCGTGGCCGAAGCCGACGTGGTTCTCGGCCTTCCCCGCCGGGTGCCGGGTCAGGTCCAGCCGGTCCGGGTCGGCGTAGTGGCGGGGGTCGCGGTTGGCGGCGACCAGCAGCAGTTGCACGGCCTCCCCCTTGCGTACGGTGGTGCCGCCGATCTCGGCGTCCTCCGCGGCGAACCGCAGCTGGGTCATGTGCACCGGCCCGGCCCAGCGCATCAGCTCGTGCACGGCGGACGGGAGCAGCGCCGGGTCCTTCTTGAACAGGGCCAGCTGGTCGGGGTGGGTGAGCAGGGCGGCGGTGCCGTTGGTGATGAGGTGCGCCGTCGTCTCGTGCCCGGCCAGCACCAGGGTGAGGATCATGGTGACCAGCTCGACGTCGCTGAGCCGGCCGCCGTCGTCGTCATGGGCCCGGATCAGCTCGCTGAGCAGGTCGTCGGTGAGCGCGCCGCGCCGCTCCTCGACCAGCGCATGGATGTGGTCGATCATGGCGGGGAACGTCCTGGCCAGCTTCTCCGGCTCCATCGTGACGAGGTCGGCGCCCCAGGCGCGCCACTGCGGGCGGTCCTCCTCGGCGATGCCGACCAGCTCGCAGATGACCGTGATCGGCAGCGGGTAGGCGAAGTGCGGGAGCAGGTCGACGACGCCGTCCTCGGCGTGCTCCGGGAGCCGCGCGAGCAGGTCTTCGGCTATCTCCTCGACCCGCGGCCGCAGGTCGTTGATCTTGCGTGCCGTGAAGGCCCGGGACACCAGGCGGCGGAGCCGGGTGTGGTCGGGGGCGTCGTTGTTGAGGATGGAGCCGCGCATGTAGACGTGGAAGTGCTCGGGCATGCCCAGCATGTCCAGCCACCGGGTCAGCGGGTCCTCGCGCGTGCCGTCGGCGCGCACCGCCGCGGGGTTGTTCACGAACCGCTGGTCCCGGAGGACCTCGCGGACCTCCTCGAAGCGGGTCACGAACCATACGGGCGAGTCGTCCACGAACCGGCCGCGGACGACGGGCCCCTGCTCACGGAGCGCGCCGTAGCCGCCGAAGGGGTCGGCGAGGATCTCCGGGTCGGCGACGTTCGGCTCGCCCGGGTGCTTGCCTATGTGGGCGGCGAGCGGTGAGGACGGGGTGGCGGGTGCTTCGGTCATCGTGCGTTCTCCTCCAGGTCGTGGGGGGGGCGTCGGACGTCACTCGCGCAGCTGCCGGTGCATCTCCTGCTCGCTGAGCTCCGCCAGGCGCTCGAAGGCGGGGATGATGTCCGGCGCGGCGGCGGCCGCGGCCGCGCGGGTGCGCGCTGCGGCCGGGCCGGTGTCCGGGTCGGGGTCGGCCGAGGTCTCCAGCGCGCCCCGCACCGTACGGGCGAGAATGGTGGACCGCTCCTCCGCGCTCTGCGGGGCCCGGTCGTGGAGCAGGGCTTCGGACAGGAAGAAGCCGGAGGCCGTGGCCAGCAGGGCGTAATGCTGGTGCTCGACGGTCATGTCCGTGCGTACCAGTCCGTGCGCGCGCAGCACTTCGAGGTAGTGCCGCACCACCTCGTTGCTGTACGCGGAGAGTTCGGCGAGCTCCTTCTTGGCGATGTCGGTGAACCGGCCGAGGATATCGGCGTCGTCGTGGTACAGGGCGCGCAGTACGGGGTCGGCCAGGAAGTCCAGGTAGGCCCCGCTCATCATCCGGCTCGGCAGGACGGCCAGCGGGTCGCTGCGCATGCGGGCCAGCTGGGACCGGTGGCTGCGGAGTTTGGAGCGCAGGACGACGGCCAGGAAGAGCGCGTCCTTGGTCTTCCAGTGCAGGTAGACCGTGCCCTTGCCGACCCGGGCGCGACGGGCGATCTCGTCGATGGTGACGCGTCGGTACCCCCACGCGACCAGCAGCTCCCCCGCCGCCTCCAGAATCCGCTCCCCACGCTCCACCCGCTCGCCCTCCGGTTCCCCTGGCACTGCTGACCATCTGGTTCCGCTTGATTCCGCTGATCCTTCTGACTCTGTGACCAGATTTGAAATCTGGTCACAGAGTCAAAGTAGGACGGCCGAGGGCGACCCATAAGGCGGTTTTCGGCCAGGGACGGCCGAGGCGCTGCCGGTCCGGGCTCAGTGCTTCCGGCTCAGTACTTCCGGGCTCAGTGCTCCTGAGCCGTGGGCCGGACCGTGAGTTCGTTGACGGCCATATGGGCGGGCTGCGTCACCATGAAGCCGACGCACCGCGCGATGTCGTCCGCCACCAGCCACTCCTCCCGCGGCAGTCCGCGGGCCGAGGACGCCTGGCTGCCGCTGGTCATCTCCGTCACCACCACCCCCGGCTCGACCAGCCCGACCCGTACGCCGCGCCCGGTCACCTCCTGCCGCAGCGCCTCACTGAAGCTGCACACGGCGTGCTTACTGGCTGAGTAGACGCTGTTGTTCTTGCGCGGCACGCGCCCGGCGGCCGAGCTGATGTTCACCAGGTCGGCGACGCCGCGCGGGCCGTCCGCCGCCGCGCGCAGCAGGTGCGGCAGCGCGGCGTGCGACATCCGCAGCACCGCCTTCACGTTCAGGTCGAGCATGCGGTCCCAGTCCTCGGGATCACTGTCCTCGAACGGGCTGCGCGCCCCGTAACCGGCGTTGTTCACCAGCACGTCCAGGCGGCCGAAGTGGTCCACGGCTTCGGAGACCACACGAGCGGCCTGCGCCGCGTCGCTGAGGTCGGCGGTGAGGGAGAGCGGTTCCGGACCGCCCGCCTTCCCGATCCGCGCGGTGAGTTCCGCCAGCCGTTCGGCCCGGCGGGCGACCAGGGCGACGGCACACCCCTCCCGCGCGAGCGCCAGCGCCGTCGCGGCCCCGATCCCGCTGGAGGCACCGGTCACCAGCGCCACGCTCCCGCTCAGCGCCTGCCGTCCGTTGTCACGATCTTCGTTGCTCATGCTGGGCACTGTGCCCTGGCCGGCGGCCCGCCACACGGTGGCGTACGCGCCGCCGCGCCGTTGTCCGGTCCCCGTGATCCGGCGCCGCGCCGGCCCGGTCGGGGGCATACCGTGGGGAGCACGATCCGATACCAGGAGGCTGAAGCGATGTACGGCGACCCGGCGACCATCCGCAAGATTCTGACGGAACTCGGTGACACCTGGGCCGTCGTGGGGCTGTCCTCGAACCAGCAGCGTGCGGCGTACGGCGTCGCGAACGTACTGCAGCGCTTCGGCAAGCGCGTCGTCCCCGTGCACCCGAAGGCCGAGACGGTGCACGGGGAACAGGGCTACCCCTCCCTCGACGCCATTCCCTTCGAGGTCGACGTCGTCGATGTGTTCGTGAACAGCGCGCTGGCGGGCGAGGTCGCCGACGAGGCCGTGGCCATCGGCGCCAAGGCGGTCTGGTTCCAGCTGGGCGTCGTCGACGAGGCGGCGTACGACCGGACCCGCGCCGCCGGCCTGGACATGGTCATGGACCGCTGCCCGGCCATCGAGATCCCCGCCCTGGGCTAGCGCGGCCCCCGGCCGTCGCCTCGGCTCCGGCGGCGCCCCGGGAGCGGTAGACGACGTACGGGCGGACGAGGTAGCCGAGCGGGGCGCTGAAGGCGTGGACCAGGCGGCTGAACGGCCAGAGCGCGAAGAGTGCCATCGCGAGTGCGGCGTGCAGCTGGTAGATGAACGGGGCGTGCGCCATCGCGGGCACGTCCGGTTCGAGGGCGAACAGGCTGCGGAACCACACCGACACACCCCGGCGGTAGTCGTAGGAGTCGGCCGCGGCCCCGCTGACGGTGGCGGCCAGGCCCGCCAGCAGGACGAGGGTCAGCAGGGGGTGGACGACGCGGTCGCTGCGGCTCGTGGCCCGGCGCACCGCGCGGACGCGGAGCCTGCGGTACAGGAGGACGGCCAGTCCTGCCACGGTCGCGATGCCGGCCGCACCGCCGACCAGCAGGGCGTTGGCGTGGTAGAACTCGTGGCTCACGTGCAGCCGGTCGGTGAGGCTTTCGGGCACGAGCAGCCCCGCGGCGTGTCCGGCGATGACGAAGAACAGACCGTAGTGGAAGAGCGGCCCGCCGATGCCCAGCAGCCGGCTCTCGTGGAGCTGGCTGGAGCGGGTGGTGAAGCCGAAGCGGTCGTAGTGGTAGCGCCAGGCGGTGCCGGCGATCAGGATCACGAGGACGAGGTACGGGCAGACGCCCCACAGGGCGATGTTCAAGTGGGTCACCGGCGGGTTCCTTGGGTGACGTGTCCGTGCTGGGCGGGGAAGGGGTCCAGGCCGACGGTCTCGGCCGGCGGCCCGTTGCGTGCGATGGCGATGGCCTCTTCGCGGCTGGCGGGGGCCGGCCCCGGCAGGGTGTCGCAGACGGCCTGGAGAACGTCGGCGTACGGGCTGCGGTGGGCGACGAGCGCGTAGCGGAGCACCTCGACGGCGGGCCGGTGGGCGGCGAGCAAGCGCAGGCCCGGCTCGGGGGTGCGCGCGGCGAATTCCAGCATCAGCGGCAGGAAGTCCGGCAGTTCGTCCTCGGGCGGCAGCCAGCCGTGGTCGCGGTAGTGGTCCTTGAGGCGGGCGAGGGAGGCACCGCGGCGGCGGGTGTCGCCGTCGGTGTAGTAGGTCAGGTAGAGGGAACGGCGGCGGCTGCGGTCGAAGGTGGCGACGTACTGCGCGGCCAGTGCGAGCGGGTCGGTGGTCCGCAGCGCGGTGCAGAACCGTGCGAGGAGTGCGCTCTCGGCGCCCCGGACCTGGCGTACCGCGCCGTGGACGGTCTCCAGGCGCCACGGCCAGTCGTCGCCGGGGTAGCACAACAGCAGGGAGGCGGCCTGGTGGACGACGGGCGCGGTCACCGCTCGCCCCGCCCGGCCCGCTTCGGGAAGAGGCCGCCGGGGCGTCCCTTGCCGTTCCAGTTGAGCAGGTTGACCCGGCCCGCCGTGGCGCTGCCGGCGGCGGTGGGTTCGGTGCCGGGTGGGGCGTGGAAGGAGCCGGGGTCGTCGCCTGCGGGCATCATGCCGGGGCCGCCCTCGGCGTCCAGGCTGCAGCCGCCGAGGTCCACGTCGCCGGGCGCCGGGGCCGTGTAGCTGGTGGGGATGACGTAGCGCTCGTCGTACTTGGCCAGTGCCAGCAGCCGGTACATGGCGGTGAGGGAGCGTTCGTCCATGCCGACGGCGCGGGCGATGCCCGGGTCGGGTTCCTCGCCGAGGTTGCTGCGCCGCATGTGGGCGCGCATGGCCGCCAGCCGGCACAGCGCGGCCTCGACGGGTGCGGTGTCCCCGGCGGTGAAGAGTTCGGCGAGGTAGCCGAGCGGGATGCGCAGCGAGTCGATGGCTCCGAACAGCGCCGCCGGGTCCTCGCCGTCGTGGCCCGTGGTGGTGAGGGCGTCCACGATCGGCGAGAGCGGCGGGATGTACCAGACCATCGGCAGGGTGCGGTACTCCGGGTGCAGGGGCAGGGCCACCTTGTACTTGCTGATCAGGTCGCGTACCGGGGAGCGCCGGGCGGCCTCGATCCAGTCGTGCGCGATGCCGGACTCCTCGGCGGCGCGCACCACTTCGGGATCCTCCGGGTCGAGGAAGCAGTCCAACTGGGCTTCGTAGAGGTCCTGTTCATCGGTGACCGAGGCGGCGGCGCCCGCCTTTTCGGGGTCGTAGAGCATCACGCCGAGGTAGCGCAGCCGCCCCACGCAGGTCTCCGAGCAGACGGTCGGCTCGCCCGCCTCGATGCGGGGGTAGCAGAAGGTGCACTTCTCGGCCTTGCCGGTGTGGTGGTTGAAGTAGACCTTCTTGTACGGGCAGCCGGATACGCACATCCGCCAGCCGCGACAGCGGTCCTGGTCGACGAGGACGATGCCGTCCTCGATGCGCTTGTAGAGCGCGCCGGAGGGGCAGACGGCGACGCAGGACGGGTTGAGGCAGTGCTCGCAGATCCGCGGCAGGTAGAACATGAACGCCTGCTCGTACTCCAGCCGCACGGTGTCGTTCATCTTGCGCAGGACCGGGTCGGCGGCGAGGTGTTCGGGGCCGCCGCCGAGGTCGTCGTCCCAGTTGGGGCCCCAGGTGATGTCGGTGGGACCGCCGTCGACGAGGGAGCGGGGCGGCGCGGTGGGCAGGTCGTCGCCGAGCGGCGCAGTGGTGAGGTTCTCGTAGTCGTAGGTCCAGGGCTGGTAGTAGTCGTCCAGCGTGGGCAGTTCAGGATTGGCGAAGAGGCGGGCCAGCCGACGGGCGCGGCCGCCGGTCCGCGGCACCAGGCGGCCGCGTTTCAGCCGCCAGCCGCCCTGCCATTTCTCCTGGTCCTCGTGGCCTCGGGGGTAGCCCTGGCCAGGCCGGGTCTCGACGTTGTTGAACCAGACGTATTCGGTGCCGGTGCGGTTGGTCCAGGTCTGTTTGCAGGTGACCGAGCAGGTGTGGCAGCCGATGCACTTGTCGAGGTTCATCACCATGGCCACCTGGGCCATGACGCGCTGGGGGGTGGCCTTGCCACGGGGCATGTCAGGACTCCACGTCGTCAGGACGTCGTCTGTGGGGCGGGGCGTCAGTAGGTCACGTGCTGGGAGCGGCGGCGGATCGTGGTCACCGCGTCGCGCTGGTTCCCGGTCGGACCGTGGTAGTTGGGGGCGAAGGACTGCTGGGCGTAGCCGCCGATGAGGTGGGTCGGCTTGATGAGCAGCTTGGTCAGGGCGTTGTGCACGCCGCCGCGCCGGCCGGTCGCCTCCGACTTGGGCACGTTCACCAGGCGTTCCTGCACGTGGTACATGAAGACCGTGCCGGCCGGCATGCGGTGCGAGACGACGGCACGGGCGACGACCACACCGTTGGCGTTGACGGCCTCGATCCAGTCGTTGTCGGCGACGCCGATGGCGGCGGCATCCTCGACGCCGATCCAGATGACCGGCCCGCCCCGGGCGAGGGTCTGCATCAGCAGGTTCTCCTGGTACTCGGAGTGGATGGACCACTTCGAGTGCGGCGTGAGGTAGCGGACGGTGACGGCGCGGCTGTCGCCGTCGGCGTCCGGGGTGGTGGACTCCCCCAGGGCCGCCATGTCCAATGGAGGCCTGTAGACAGGGAGTTGTTCGCCGAACTCGGCCATCCAGTCGTGGTCGAGGTAGAAGTGCTGGCGTCCGGTGAGGGTGTGCCAGGGTTTCCTGTGCTCGGTGTTGACGGTGAACGGCGAGTAGCGGCGGTCGGGGGCCTCCTTGCCGGACCATTCAAAACTGGTGCCGACCTGGACGGGCCGGTCCTGGGTGTCGGAGAAGACCACCCGGCGCTCGGCGACCGAAGCACCCAGCTCCGCGAGTCCCGATCCCGGGCCGCAGCGGTCGGCCAGCCGGTCGAATCCTTCGGCGGCGAGCCGGCCGTTGGTGGTGCCGGAGAGCGCGAGGATCGCCTCGCAGAGCTTGACGTCCGTGTCGAGCAGCGGCCGGCCGTCCGCCGCTCCCCCGTCCGCGGTGCCGCACCGCGCGGCAAGCCAGCCGGCCTCGGGCCCGGGGTGCACGGTGACGCCCTTGACGCTCATGCCGTGTTCCTCGGCGAGCGGCCCGAGGGCTGCGATCCGTTCGCCGATGGCGGTGTAGTCGCGTTCGACCAGGGTGACCTTCGGCGCGTTGACGCCCGGTCGCGGTGGTGGTCCGCCGGTCCGCCAGTCGGTGGCGCGCCCGCCGGGCTGGGCTGCCTCGTCGGGAGTGTCGTGCGCCAGCGCGGTGGCGACCAGGTCGTACGCGGTGTCCAGCCGGCCCTTCGCGAGTTCGGCGACCTTGCGGGCCAGGCCGTGGAAGATCTCGAAGTCGGTGCGGGCCTGCCACGGCGGGCTGATCGCGGGCGTGAAGGCGTGCACGTACGGGTGCATGTCGGTACTGGAGAGGTCGTGCTTCTCGTACCAGGTGGCGGCCGGCAGGACGAGGTCGGCGAAGAGCGTGGTGGAGGTCATCCGGAAGTCGAGGGCGAGCAGCAGGTCGAGCTTGCCGCGCGGTGCCTTCTCGTGCCAGGTCACCTCGCGCGGGCGGTCGCCGGGTGCCGCCTCCTCGGCACCGGCGTTGTCGCGTGCTCCCAGCAGATGGCGCAGGAAGTACTCGTTGCCCTTGGCCGACGAGCCGATCAGGTTCGCGCGCCAGACGGTGAGGACGCGGGGCCAGTTGGCGGGGGCGTCGGGGTCCTCGCAGGCGAACTGCAGCTCTCCGGAGGCGAGCCGCCCTGCCACCCACCGGTCGGGTTCCTGTCCGCTCTCGTGCACGGCGCGGCCCAGGTCGAGCGGATTGGCACCGAAGGTGGGGCTGGACGGCAGCCAGCCCTGGCGCGCCGACTGGGCCACCAGGTCGGCGGTGTGCCGTCCGGCGAAGGTGCCGCGGCCGGCCGGCGAGGCCAGCGCGTCGGCCGGGTAGGACTCGTAGCGCCACTGGTCGGTGTGCAGGTACCAGTACGGCGTGCCGGCCATCTGGCGGGACGGGCGCACCCAGTCGGCGGCCGTCGAGAGCTGCTGCCACCCGGTGTACGGGCGGACCTTCTCCTGGCCGACGTAGTGGGCCCAGCCGCCGCCGTTGACGCCCTGGCAGCCGGTCAGGATGAGCAGGGAGAGGAAGGAACGGTAAATGGTGTCGGAGTGGAACCAGTGGTTGGTGCCCGCGCCCATCACGATCATCGAGCGGCCCCGGGTCTGTTCGGCGGTGCGCGCGAACTCCCGCGCCACACGCTCCGCCGCTGCGGCCGGCACCGAGGTGACCTCCTCCTGCCAGGCCGGGGTGCAGGGCTGCGAGGCATCCTCGTAACCGGTGGGCCACTGCCCCGGCAGGCCCTCGCGGCCGACGCCGTAGCGCGCCAGCAGCAGGTCGAAAACGGTGGTGACCGGGCGGCCGCCGATCTCCCGGGTCGGCACGCCGCGGACCACCGTGCCGTTCGGTGTGTCGAAGCGGGGCAGCACGACCTCGGCGTCCGGGCCGCCGTGGCGGTGGAAGGAGAGCAGCGGGTCGACGCCGTCCAGGTCCAGGTTCCACCGGCCTTCGGCGCCCTTGGCCCAGCGGTCGCCGAGGGTGCCCTTCGGCGCGACGACGTCGTCGGTGCCGGCGTCGACCAGTACCGGCATCCAGGCCCGTACCTCGGGTGCCGCGTCGGCGGCGATGCCCAGGTCAGCGGCGGTGACGAACTTGCCCGGTACGTACCGGCCGTCCTCGTGCTCCTCCAGGGCGACCAGGAAGGGCAGGTCGGTGAACTGCTTGCCGTACTCCGTGAAGTACGGCACCTGCTGGCGGACGAAGAACTCGGTGAGCACGACGTGGCCCATCGCCATGGCCAACGCGCCGTCGGTGCCCGGGTGCGGATGCATCCACTCGTCGGCGAACTTCGTGGCGTCCGCGTAGTCCGGGGACACCACCACGACCTTCTGGCCGCGGTAGCGCGCCTCGGCCATCCAGTGCGCGTCCGGCGTCCGGGTCACCGGCACGTTCGAGCCCCACAGCATCAGGTAGGCCGCGTCCCACCAGTCGCCGGACTCCGGTACGTCGGTCTGGTCGCCGAAGACCTGCGGGGAGGCCACCGGAAGGTCCGCGTACCAGTCGTAGAACGAGATCATGGGCGCGCCGATCAGCGACATGAAGCGCGCGCCGACGGCATGCGAGGCCATCGACATCGCGGGGATCGGCGAGAAGCCGGCCACCCGGTCGGGGCCGTACGTGCTGATCGTGTGCACGTGCGCGGCGGCGGCGATCTCCAGCGCCTCGCTCCAGTCGGCGCGGACCAGTCCGCCGCGGCCGCGCGCCTCCTGGTAGGTGCGCCGGCGTTCGGGGTCGGAGGTGAGGTCCGCCCAGGCAGCGACCGGGTCGCCGCCGAGCCGCGCCTTGGCCCGGCGGTACATGTCCAGCAGGACGCCGCGCACCATGGGGTACCGCACCCGGGTCGGCGAGTACGTGTACCAGGAGAAGGAGGCGCCTCGGGGGCAGCCCCGCGGCTCGTACTCCGGGCGGTCGGGGCCGACGGACGGGTAGTCGGTCTGCTGGGTCTCCCAGGTGATCAGCCCGTCCTTGACGTACACCTTCCACGAGCACGAGCCGGTGCAGTTCACGCCGTGGGTGGAGCGCACGACTTTGTCGTGTGCCCAGCGATTCCGGTACGGCGTGTCATTGACGGACTGATCGGTGCGGTAGACGGCCCGCAGATCGGCGGTGGCCGGGGCTTTTCTCAGTAGCTGACCGGCGCGCAGCAATTGTTCGGCCGCCACCGCCGCCGCCCGTTCCGCTTCCGCTCGCGCCTTACGTCGCACCAGCCCATCAACCTTTCACGAGCGCCTCCGGACAGTACGGCCCGACAGCGCAGGAACATTCCGTTTGCGCCGCCAGCATCCCGCCGCCCACCAGGCCACACGCACAGATTTCTGGCCACTTGGAAATACCTGGAACAGTTTTTTCCCGGTCATTGCCATGCTTTCTTCATGCATATCATTCACGACAAGAAATACTCGGCCAGGCATCGGTGACCAGGAACGGACGGTCACACGACCGGCCCCGCCCGCCGCGATTGCGGCGGCCCATTGCCGCCCATGTGCCCATCGCATAATCGTTGGTCAGGAGTTCCGTCGCAGTTGCCCAAGGACTGACAAAACATCAGGCACCCCACGGACACCAGCCGTCGGCCACCGCATCACCGATGGCCGGATCCGCACACGCCGGCCCGCCGGCGGCCGCCCGCGCACGCGGAAGGGGCCGCCGGCGGGCCGTGGGATCAGTGGTCGGCGGGCAGCCGGAAGGCGCTGAGCCGGATGCGGGTGACGGCGCTGACGTAGCGCGCCCCGCAGCGGTCGGACGGGACCACGAGCTGCGTGCCGGCGGTGTCGAGCTCCTCGTCGTCGAGGTGGGTCGCCAGCACCGGCGTGTTGCCGAAGTCGGCGTCGATCTCCGCCCAGGACACGACGGCGTGGTGCGTGTCCATGCCGCTGACGGACAGCAGGAAGCGGGAGCGTTCCTTGCGCCGGCGGGGGTCGAACGTGGGGCGGGCGGCCGCGACCACCTCGCGCAGCAGCGGCCCCTGGAAGACGTGGTGCTGCGGCCCGTTGGTGGCGCAGTCGAAGACGACCTCCGCACGGTGCTGCGCCCAGCCCGTCCGGAGGTCGGCGACGCTCAGTGTGACCGGCTGCGCGACGTCGCCGCACAGTTCGAAGGTGCACCTCTGCACGGTGTGCGCAGGGAGCGAAGCGGTGCGCCTGCCCATCGATTCCCCCTCGGAAGGTTGGTGCGGCGGCCACATCAAGTGATACCCAACTCACCCCCTACGAGCCACACCTGCGACCTTGTTACCCGCAAGCAGCTCGCATTTGTGAGCTTGGTACGAAGTTCCGCGTGCGGGCTTCCCGGCTCATCCGCCAAGCGCCCGGCGCTCGACCGGACGGCGCTCGACCGGACAGCCCATCCGTCAGTCGAGGTCGATTTGGACATTCGTCGACTTCGCCCGTGCCCTGACGGTCACGCCCACGGCAAGGCCGAGTTCCTCGACCGATTCACGCGTCACCAGCGAGACCAGCCGGTGCGGCCCCGCCTGCACCTCGACCTGCGCGACCACGTCGTCCATCACCACCCCGGTGACGATGCCGACGAAGGAGTTCCGCACGGACGTGGTCACGCCGTCCTCCCACTGCGCACCCGCGGCCCGCTCCCGCGCGAACGCCGCGAGGCCCGCACCGTCGATGACCCGGTTGCCCGAGCCGTCCCGGTCCATGGCCAGTCGCCCGCCGTCCGCCCAGCGCCGGACGGTCTCGGCACTCACCCCGAGCAACGCTGCTGCTTGTCCAATGCTGTACGACGGCACACCGGCACTCTAATACCGAGGACGGGACCGCCTGACGGGCCTGTCCGGCCTGCGGAATTCCCAGCTCGTGGGAACGCGCGTGCGCTAGCGTCCCGGCATGATCGAGATTCGACAGGCGGGGCCCGAGGACGCCGAAGAGCTGGTACGGCTGCGCCGGCTGATGTTCGCCGCGATGGACGGCACCGACCGGCCGGGAGACTGGGAGAAGGCAGCCGTGAGCATCGTGCGGCAGCAGCTGTCGGGCGACCGGCCGGTCCTCGGCGCCTTCGTGATCGACGCGGACGCCGCGGAGGCGGCGGGCGACGCGGAGGCGGCGGGCGACGCGGACAGCGCCCGCCGCACGAACGGCGCGGCGAGCGCCCGTTCCGTCAAGCGGCTCGCCGCGTGTGCCGTGGGGACCGTCGAGCAGCGGCTGCCCGCGCCGCAGCACCCCACGGGGCGGTTCGCCTTCATCTTCAACGTGTGCACGGACGCCGAGTATCGCGGGCGCGGCTACGCCCGCGCGACCACCGAAGCGCTGCTGGAGTGGCTGGCCGGGCAGGGCGTGTCCCGTATCGATCTGCATGCCACGGACGAGGCGGAGGCCCTGTACCGGAGCCTCGGCTTCGCGGAGCACTCGACCGCCCTGTCCCTGGACGCCCGTACCTTCCGGCGGAGTCCGGCTCCGGACCGCGCCTGACCCACCTGACGCATCCGACCAGGGACTTCGGCCATACACTGCCACCCGGTTCTGCCCCCGTACGAAGGGAACCGACACCGTGGCCGACGCCGCCGCCCCCTCCTCCTCCGGCTCCGCCGAGGAGACGCACCGCACCTCCGTCGCCATCATCGGCGCCGGCCCCGCCGGGCTCACGCTCGCCAACGTCCTGCGCGCCGCCGGTGTCGACTGTGTCGTACTGGAGGCGGAGAGCCGGGAGTTCATCGAGCAGCGGCCGCGGGCCGGCTTCATCGAGGAGTGGCTGGTCCACGCCCTGGAGCGGCATGGGCTTGCCGACGGGCTGCGGGAACGGGCCGAGCGCCAGCGGACGTTCGAGTTCCGGTGGGGCGGGGAGCGGCACGTGGTGGAGCCGGGCCGGTTCTCCGGGCAGAGCCATTTCGTGTACCCGCAGCCGCTGCTGGTGACCGATCTGGTGGCCGCCTACGCGGACGCGGCGGGCGGCGACATCCGCTTCGGCGTACGGGACGTCCGCCCGGCCGGCATCGACACCGACCGGCCGTCCGTCTCGTACACCGACCCGGAGAAGGGCGTGCGGCACCGCGTCGACTGCGCGTACATAGCGGGTTGCGACGGCGCCCGCAGCGTGGCGCGCGCCGCGATACCCGCCGAGGAACTCCGCATCTCCCGCCTGGACTACGGCATCGGCTGGCTCGCGCTGCTCGCCGAGGCCCCGCCGTCCGCCGAGGGCGTCGTCTTCGGCCTGCACGAGCGCGGATTCAGCGCCCACATGGCGCGCACACCCGAGGTCACCCGTTACTACCTGGAGTGCCCGCCGGGCGACGACCCGGCGAACTGGCCGCACGACCGCATCTGGAGCGAACTCCGTACGCGCCTGGCGGCGGCCGGCGCCCAGCCGCTCAGCGAGGGCCGGATCATCGAGAAGACGGTCCTCGACATGCACAACTACGTGGTCGAGCCGATGGGGTACGGCCGTGTGTACCTGGCCGGCGAGTCCGCCCACCTGGTCGCGCCGATCGCGGCCAAGGGCATGAACCTGGCGATCCACGATGCCCTGTTGCTCGCCCGGGCGCTCATCAGCGCCTGCACGACGGGGGACGACGCCGGGCTCGCCCGCTACTCGGACGCCTGCCTGCAGAAGATCTGGCAGTACCAGGAGTTCTCGCAGTGGCTGTCCGACGTGATGCACGGCGCGTCGTCCGGCGACCGGTTCCGCGCGGGCACAGCGGAGGCCCGGCTGCGTCAGCTGTTCGCCTCGGACGCGGCGGCCGCGGCCTTCGGCGAGACGTACCTCGGCTCGGCGACGGACATCGAAACGCTCTGAGCGACCACCGACAACCGGCCGCCCCGGGCGCCGGCCCGGCGCCCGGCATCCCGCATCCCGCATCCCGCCGCCGCTCAGCCCGCGGCGCGCCCCAGTCCCTCCAGGACGCGGGCGCCCGGCAGGGAGGCGAGGGCCTTGCCCGGGACGATGAGCTTGCCGCGCCGGGCCCCGCTGCCGATCAGGAGGTACGGCGCGTCGGCGACCGCCGCGTCCACCAGCAGCGGCCAGTCGGCGGGCAGCCCGATGGGGGTGATGCCGCCGTACTCCATGCCGCTCTGGCCGACCGCGGTGTCCATCGGGGCGAACGATGCCTTGCGGGCGCCGAGCTCGCGCCGTACGACACCGTTGACGTCCACGCGCGTGGTGGAGAGCACGACACAGGCGGCGAGGGTGACGGTGTCGCCGCGCTTGCCCGCCACGACGACGCAGTTCGCGGACTGGTCGAGCAGCCAGGAGCCGTAGTGCTCGACGAGGAGCGCGGTGTCGGCGATGGCCGGGTCGGTGTCCACGTGGTGGAGCTGCTGGACGTCCACCGGGCTCTGCCAGTCGCGGATCGCCGTGGCGACGGGCTCGGGCAGCAGCTCCGCGCACTCGACGGCCGGCCGGACCTCTTCGAAAGCGTCCAGGGGCGTACGCGAGGGGGAAGGTGTCGACATGCCCGTCAAGCTAACAGCCACACGAACACAGTTGACTCCTGTCTCGGCTCCCGGACTCAGCGCCCCGACGGCACGCTCACCGACATGACCATCTCCACGGTCTCTGCGCCGTCGTTGCCGTACTCGTGCGGGAGGGACGCCTCGAAGGCGGCCGAGGCGCCCGCCGGTACCCGGTGTTCGACGCCGTCCAGGACGAGCGTCAGCTCCCCCACGCGTACGTGGATCAGCTCCTTCGTCCCCGGCGGATGCGGGTCGGACGTGCTGCGGTCGCCCGGCATCAGCCGCCAGTCCCACAGCTCGAACGGGCCGGGCGCCTCCGTGCCGACGAGCAGCGAGGTGTGGCTGCCGGCCTCGGTCGACCACAGCCGCACGGCCTCGCCGGGCCCGACGAGCCGCAGCTGCGGCCCCTGGTCGTACTCCAGGAGCCTGGTGATGCTGATGCCCAGCGCGTCGGCGATCTTGACGGTCGTCCCCACACTCGGGTTCGTCCGGGCCTGCTCGATCTGAATGATCATGCCGCGGCTCACGCCCGCGCGGGCGGCGAGGGCGTCGAGCGTGTAGCCCCGCTCGCCGCGCCAGTGCTTGAGGTTGCGCGCCAGCGACTGCGTGAGCTGATCGAGATCCGTCACGTTCCCTCCAGTCCGGTTCGGTCGGGCCGCTTCACGGAGGCCCAGTGAAGGCCGGGTGAAGACCTGGCCCCCACCTCGCCAAGTTCAAAATATTCAATTACGTAGTTCAGTCTCCTGCACTACGCTCTCCTGTACTCCATCGTTCAGCACACTGTACTTGCGAGGTTCCACATCATGACCGCGGTATTGGCTCTGGCCACCAGTATTCTGTGGGGAGCCGCCGACTTCGGCGGCGGTCTGCTCACCCGGCGCATGCAGGCGCTGACCGTCGTGGTCGTCTCACAGGCGATCGCCGCGGTGGTGCTCGGCACGATCGTCGTCGCCACCGGCGCCTGGCACGCGGCCTCGCCCCGGCTGTGGTTCGCCGTCGCGGCGGGTGTCGTCGGCCCGGCGGCCATGCTCTGCTTCTACCGCGCCCTCGCGCTCGGCCCGATGGGCGTCGTCTCGCCCGTCGCCTCGCTCGGCTCCGTACTCGTCCCGCTCGGCGTCGGCTTCGCCCTGGGCGAGCGCCCCGGCCTGGTGCAGATCGCGGGCATGGTCGTGGCCGTCATAGGCGTGGTGCTGGCCGGCGGCCCGCAGCGCGGCGGCGGCTCCGTCACCAGCCAGGCGCTCGTCCTCACCCTCGTCGCGGCCTTCGGCTTCGGCGCGGTGATGGCCTTCATCTCCGAGGCGTCCACGACGGTGACCGGCCTGTTCCTCGCCCTGTTCGTGCAGCGTCTGTGCAACGTCGCCGTCGGGGGCGCCGCGCTGTACGTCGCGGTCCGGCGCGGCACGCCCGCGCTGCCCGAAGGCGGCACGTCCGTCATCCGTGCCGCGCTCCCCGCGCTGGCGTTCGTCGGCATCGCCGATGTCGCCGCCAACGGCACGTACGCGCTCGCCACGCACAGCGGCCCGGTGACCATCGCGGCCGTACTCGCCTCGCTCTACCCCGTCGTCACCGCGGTCGCCGCGATGGGCCTGCTCAAGGAGCGGCTGCGCGCCGTGCAGACAGCGGGCGCCTCACTGGCTCTCGCGGGTTCGGCGCTGCTCGCCGCCAGCGGATGACGCCGGGATCTGCGCCGCATCCCACTCCGCGAGCGCGAGCAACTGCTCCGGGGTGACGCCGTCGGGGATCGGCACCGGCGGCGGCGTACGCAGCGGGGGCTGCCAGCCCGCCGCCGGGTCCCAGGTGCGGACGACCTTGGCGGGCGCCCCGGCGACCACGGCGTGGTCGGGCACCTCGCCGCGCACCACCGCGCCCGCCGCGACCACCACGTTCCGGCCCAGCCGCGCGCCCGGCAGGATCACCGCGCCGGCGCCCAGCCAGGAGCCGGCGCCGATCTCGACGGGCGCGGTCCGCGGCCACTGCTTGCCCACGGGCTGCGCGGGGTCGTCGTACGAATGGTTGTCGCTGGTGATGTAGACGTACGGGCCGCAGTAGACCTCGTCGCCGACGGTGACGGTCTGCGAGGCGACGACATGGCTGCCGCGGCCGAGCACGACGCCGTTGCCCAGGCGCAGCACCGACTCCGGGCCGAGGTCGAGGCCCGGCATCATCCCGGCGGTCAGCGTGACCTGCTCGCCGATGATGCAGTACTCACCGAGCTCGATCCACTGCTCGCCGAAGACCGTGCCCTGCGGGAAGGCGAGCCGGGTGCCGCCCCCGATGCGGCGGAAGCGGTACGGTCCGGGGCGCTCGGCGGTCACCGCGCCGGCCTCCCGCACCCAGCGCGTGCCACGGTGCACGGCCCATGACGCGGCCCGGCGCCGCACGGCGCCGAGGGATGAGAACACGTTCTTCTTCGCTCGCACCCGCTCACCGTACTCACCGGTAGGCCAACCGCACCCCGCCGCGTCCTGTGATCTTCACCCCACGGCAACCCCCGGCCCGGCCCGGAGTCCCGGCTCGGCCACGACCTCCCCCAGGGACAGCAGGGTGGCGAACTGCCCGGCACCGGGCGGATTCGGTGGGGTCGGTACGGGATGCGGGAGCCGTGATGTGGCACGGTGCAGGTGCGTCTCGTGGTCCGGTCCGGTAGCCCGCCAGTACGGCCCTCCGTACGGTCCGGTTCCGGTGGCCGGGCCGTGCGACGCGGACGCACGCAACGAGGATGGAGAAGAGTCCATGTCGAATCCGCCGCTTCCCGAAGCCGCCGTCGCCATGCTGAAGAAGGCGAACCCGGCCGTCATCACCACCCTCCGGTCCGACGGCCAGCCGGTGTCCACGGCCACCTGGTACCTCTGGGACGACGGCCGGGTGCTGGTCAACATGGACGAGGGCCGCAAGCGGCTGAACCACGTACGCAGGGACCCGCGGGTCACGCTGACCGTGCTCGACGAGGAGAGCTGGTACACGCACATCAGCATCATCGGCCGCGTCGTCGAATTCCGTGACGACGAGGGCCTCGCCGACATCGACCGGCTCGCCCGGCAGTACCTCGGCAAGGAGTACCCCCAGCGCGACCGCAAGCGGGTCAGCGCCTGGATCGAGATCGACCGCTGGCACGGCTGGGGCACGCTCAAGGACAACAGCCAGCCCGGCTGAGCACTGCCGGCGGCAGCCGATCGGCACCGGCTACCGCGGAGTTGCCGAGGAAGCGGCCGCCTCCGCACGGAGGCGGCCGTCCTGTGCCGGGCGGCCGCCGTGCTGTACGTCAGTCGCCGTTCCGCACGGTCTCCCGGTGGCGCGCCGCGAGGTCGACGTAGACCGCGGCGTTCAGCTTGATGGACTCGCGCTCCTCGTCCGTCAGCTCGCGCTTGACCTTGGCCGGTACGCCGGCGACCAGCGAGCCGGGCGGCACCTGCATCCCCTGCGGGACCAGCGCCTGCGCGGCGACCAGCGAGCCGGCCCCGATCCGGGCCCCGTTCAGGACCGTGGCGCCCATGCCGACCAGGACGTCGTCCTCGATGGTGCAGCCGTGCAGTACGGCGTTGTGCCCGACCGACACCCGCTCGCCGACGCTGACCGGGAAGCCCGGGTCGACATGGACGGTGCAGTTGTCCTGGATGTTGCTCTCCGCGCCGATGGCGATGGGGCCGCCGTCGGCCCGCAGGACGCTCTGGTACCAGACGCTCGACCCGGCCGCCATGGTGACCTCGCCCAGTACGACGGAGGTGGGCGCGGTGAACGCCTCGGGGGCGATCTTCGGCTCCGGCCCGCCGACCCCGGAAATCAATGCCTGTCCCGCCATCGCTGTCTCCTCGTCACGTCTCGTGAGCACGCCGTGATCACGTCTCGTCGTCATGGCCTGCCGCCAAGGGCTGACGCCATGGCCTGTCGTCGCGCCGACAGCACCGTAGGCGACGTACGGGCGCGCTCCACCCCTGCTGGGGTGAAGATCACAAGGAAAAGGAAGCGGGAGCGGGCGGGCTACTCGGCGGCCGCGGAAGCCGCCGGCTGCTTCTCCTGGGCGCTCTGCTTCTCCTCATGGGCCGCGGCGGCCTTGGCCGCCCGGCGCTTCATGACGATCAGCGAACCGAGGCCGAAGAGGACCGCGGCGACCAGGCCCAGCCAGGAGAAGCGCTTCAGCCAGGGCTCGGCGACGATGCCGACGCTGTAGATCAGCGCGGTGGTGCCGCCGGCCCAGACGATGCCGCCCAGCACGTTGGCGATCAGGAACTTCCAGTACGGCATGCGCAGCACGCCCGACAGCGGTCCGGCGAAGATCCGCAGCAGGGCGATGAAGCGGCCGAAGAACACGGCCCACATGCCCCACTTGGCGAACTTCTCCTCGGCCATCGCGACGTGCTCGGGCCCGAAGTGGCGCGGGAACTTCCGCCCGGCCCAGTCCAGCAGCGGCTGACCGCCCTTGCGGCCGATCACATACCCGATGGAGTCACCGACGATCGCGCCGACCGTCGCGCACGTACCCAGCACGTACGGGTTGATGTGGTCCTGCGTGGCCGCCAGCAGCGACGCGCTGACAAGAACGATCTCGCCCGGCAGCGGGATGCCCAGGCTCTCCAGCCCGATGACCACCCCCACCAGGAGATAGACGCTCACCGCTGGTACGGACTCGAGCCACTCCTGGACGTGCAACGCGCCGTTCCTCCACCTCGTATCGGGCCCGCCGTGCGGGCCGCCCCCTGACGCGCGGTGCCGCGCGTCCGGGAAGCGTACTCGATCTGCTGGTCACGGCCGCAGCCCTCGCGCAGGACGCGGGGCAGGCAGCGGCCGTTCTTCCTTCAGATGGTGGGACGCAACGAGGAGCCCATCAGTTGCCCGCGATCCCGGTGGAATCGCGGGCGGTCTCCGGACGCCGCGACAGGAGCCGCTCAGCTGTTGGGGCGGAGCGTCCAGATGATGCTCATCTCGCCGGTCACGGCGCCGTCCTCGCGGGTGATCGCGATGTTGACCGGGAACTCGGGGCGCTTGCCCTCGTCCAGCTCGGCGATCACCTCGTCGACCGGCCGGCCCAGCTCGGCGGTGGCGGTGACCGGTCCCATGGCGAGCTTCTTGTAGCCGATCTCGGCGCGCACGGCGAGCGGCACGGCCCGGGAGAGCCGGCTGCCGAAGGCCGCCATCACGATGGCGCCGCTCGCGGACTCGGCGAGGGTGAACATCGCGCCGGCGTGCGGACCCCCGACGTGGTTGTGGAAGTCGGGCTGGTCGGGCAGCCGGACCACGGCGCGCTCGGCGGTGGTCTCGGTGAACTCCAGGTTCAGGGTGCGGGCCATCGGCACGGAGGCCGCCATCATCTCGCCGATCGTCGGCATGGTCTCGGAGGACATGGCGTCATGTTACCTACGAGTAGCACCGCTGAGAAGGGAAGCTCCGCGCCCGGCCGAAGTCGCCCGAAGCATCACGAAGCACATGTGAAGGTCAGGGTTCTGTCACGCTCGCCGGGGCAGCTGTGACACCTCCCACCTCGGCCCTTTATCGTTAGCGCCCATGTGGCCAGGACAGCAGCCGCCCGGGGGCGAGCAGAACCCGCAGGATCAGAACCCTTATCAGCAGCCGGGGTACCAACAGCCGAATCCGTACCAGCAGCAGGGTTACCAACAGCCGGGTTACCAGCAGCCCCACCCCTACCAGCACCCGACGCAGCCGCAGTGGCAGGGTCCGGGCGGGCCGCAGCCGCCCAAGAACAACGGCGACAACGAGAAGAAGACGACCGTGACGATCGCCATCGTCGCGGCGGTGGCGGTCGTGGCGGCCGCCGTGGTCACCGGCGTCTTCGTCCTCCAGGACGACGAGAAGAAGCCCGTCGCCCAGCAGGACCCGAAGCCCAGCAAGTCCGCGACGGCCGAGCCCTCGGAGCCGTCGGGCGACGTGAGTGCGAGCAGCGGTCCCGGCGGCGACCCGAACGCCCCCGACCAGCCGGTCGTCAAGGGCTGGCAGACGGTGATCAACTCCAAGCGGCACGTCGCCTTCGACGTCCCCACCAAGGACTGGACGACCTCCTCGCCGGACACCTACACCGGGTTCCAGGACGAGAAGGACAAGTCCGGTTTCCCCAAGACCCTCATCTCCATGACCGCACCGGCCTACTTCAAGGAAAACTGGTGCACCGTCAAGGACAAGGACGGCAACGAGTCCACCGCCTCGCTGGCCGGCACCGGCGTCAAGGGCGCGCAGGGCGCCAAGAGCCAGGGCGAGGCCGCCCAGAACGAGGCCCTGAACTGGGTCTGGGCCGGGTACGACCAGAAGAAGACCGGCACGTTCAAGGGGACCAAGGCCAAGTCCTTCAAGAGCGATCACGGCATCACCGGAAAGCTGTCCACGGCGACCGTGACCGGCGTGAAGAAGGACGGCAAGTGCGACTCGGACGGCAAGGCGTACGCGGTCACGTACACCGACACCACGGGTGAGTACGCGACCTGGATCCTCTACGCCGCCAAGGACGTCAAGGGCGAGATCGACGAGGCCACGGTCAAGAAGATCATGAGCTCCCTCCGGCCGCTGGAGTAGTCGGGCTCCGGCCGGCCCGGGTATCCACGGGCCGGCCGCGCGCAAATCCGAGTGACGCCTTCGGGCAAGAACGCGATGCTGTTGTGATGAAGATGAAGCGCCCTGCGTGGGCGGGGCGCAATTACACGCTGCTGACGGCCGCCGCCGTGGTCACCGGTCTCGGAAGTTCCGGGGCGCTGATCGCGGCGGCGTTCGCCGTGCTCGGCGCCGGCGGCTCGGCGACCGACGTCGGCCTGGTCGCCGCGGCCCGCACGGTCCCTCTGGTGATCTTCCTCCTCATCGGGGGCGCGATCGCCGACCGGCTGCCGCGGCACCGCGTGATGGTCGCCGCCAACGTCCTGAACTGCGTGTCCCAGGGCGCCTTCGCGCTGCTGGTGCTCGCCGGGGAACCCCGCCTCTGGCAGATGGCGCTGCTGTCCGCGCTCGGCGGCACCGGGCAGGCGTTCTTCGCGCCCGCCGCCGAGGGCATGGTGCTGGCCAGCGTCTCCGGCAAGCAGTCGGGACGCGCTTTCGCCGTCTTCCGCATGGGCATGAACGGCGCCAACATCGGCGGCGCCGCACTGGGCGGCGCCCTGATCGCGGCCGTCGGCCCCGGCTGGGTACTGGCGGTCGACGCCGCCGCCTTCGCCCTCGCCGGCGCGCTGCGCGCCTTCCTCGACGTACGGGGCGTGCCGCCGCGGGAACCGGGTGACGGCCTGCTCGCCGACCTCCGGGACGGCTGGCGCGAGGTCGTCTCGCGGCGGTGGCTGTGGTCGATCGTCCTGCAGTTCGCCATCGTCAACGCGGTCGTGGCGGCCGCCGAGGCGGTCTACGGGCCGCTGGTCGCGCAGGAACACCTGGGCGGTCCGGGCCCGTGGGGGCTGGCGCTCGCGGCGTTCGGCGCCGGTACGGTCGGCGGCGCGCTGCTGATGACCCGGTACAAGCCGCGGTACCTGCTGCGCGTGGGCACGCTGTGCGTCTTTCCGCTCGCCCTGCCGTCCGCCGCGCTGGCCGTGCCGCTGCCCGCCGGCGCGCTGACGGCCGTGATGTTCGGCGCGGGGATCGCGGTCGAGGTGTTCGCGGTGACGTGGATGATGGCGCTGCACCAGGAGATACCGGAGGAGAAGTTCTCCCGGGTCTCCTCGTACGACTGGCTCGGCTCCCTCGCCATGGTCCCGCTGGCCACCGCCCTCGCGGGCCCGGTCCAGGACCTGATCGGCCGCACCACAGCGCTGTGGGCGTGCTCCGCGCTGATCGCCCTGCTGACGGCGGCCGTGCTGTGCGTACGCGACGTACGGCAGCTGACGCGCCGGCCGGACACGGCACCGGGAGCCGAGGCGCAGCCCGGGGCGGAGTCCGCCCACGGGCCCGCCGACGGTGCCCCGGCCGACATCCCCGGTCAGGTCCCGGTGACCGGCCTCCCGACCTCCGCCGCCACGGACGACGTCACCCCACGCTGAACGCGCCGGTGGGCGGCTCGGGTGAAGGGACCGCGTCCGCGTCCCGTACCGGTTGCGCGTCACCGATGAGCTGCCGCAGCCGCGGGCCGTGTTCGACCCTGGCGGGGAAGGCGTCGGCCGCCACCCGCCGGGCGATCCCCGCCAGCGGCAGCTCGTCCTGCGAGGCGACGAGAACCGCGTTCCCGAACCGCCGGCCGCGCAGCACCGAAGGCTCCGCGATCAGACAGACCTGCGCGAAGACCGCCGCGTAGTTGGCGAGCTGGCCGCGCAGGAAGGTGAAGGGCGCGCTGTCGGCGAGGTTCGCCATGTAGCAGCCGCCGGGCCGCAGCGCCCGGCCCGCGGCCCGTGCGTACTCCGCCGACGTCAGATGCGCCGGCACCCGCGACCCGCCGAAGACGTCGGCGACGACGATGTCGGCGGAGGCCGCCGGCGCCGACTCCAGCGCGGCACGGGCATCCGCTGCGTGCACCGCTATGCCGCTGTCGGGCGGCAGCGGGAGGTGTTCCCGTACGAGGCCGAGCAGAGCGCGATCGGCCTCGATCACCTGTTGCCGTGAGCCGGGCCGGGTCGCGGCGAGGTAGCGCGGCAGGGCCAGCGCGCCGCCTCCGAGATGCAGCGCGTCCAGCGGGCGGCCGGGCTCGGCCACGGCGTCCAGCACGTGCCCGACCCTGCGGGCGTACTCGAACTCCAGGTACGTCGGCTCGTCCAGGTCCACGTACGACTGCGGAGCGCCGTCCACGGTCAGCAGCGCGGCCCTCGGCCGGTCCACGTCCGGCAGCAACTTGGCCGTACCGCAGTCCACTTCCCGCGTGACGGGCACGAGGGCCGCCTCGGGGGCGGCCACGGGACCGGGAGACATCGGGTCACCGACTACTGCCGGTGCGTTGTTGTTTCGCTCTGCCACCGTCCTATTGTGCGGTGTGCGGGGCGACTTCCGTACCCGCGCGGGCGGGGCCCGGCAGGGAGCGGCACCCGCCGTCAGCCCCCGTCCGTGCCCTCCCACACCCGGGCCGCCTCCGACACATGGGCAGCGGCCTGAACGCGGCCGGCGCGGGCCGCCGCCGCGCGCTTGGAGGGGTCCAGGACGTTCCGGCCGAAGGCCGCCCGCGCGGCGCGGTCCGGCGTGACGACCAGCACCTCGGCGCCGTCCGCCGCGAGCCGCGCGGCCTGCGTGCGGGGCGGCGCGACGGGGCCGCCGCCGGACGCCATCGGGGCGATCACCACGACGCGTCCGTAGCCCGCGGCGAGGTCCACGTTCGCGCACGAGTGGACGCCGCCGTCGATCCACCGGCGGTCCCCGATCGTCACGGGCGGCCAGACGCCCGGTACCGCGCAGCTCGCGGCGACCGCGTCGGCGAGCTTCACGCCGCTGCCCCCGTCGAAGACGCTGCGCTCCCCCGTGTACGCGTCCACGGCCGTGATCATCAGCCGCCTGGCCGGCCACTCCTGCGACAGCAGCCGCCCGGCGATCACCGCACGCTGGGTGTTCTCCGGCCCGGTACGGGCGGCCAGCGCCAGCCGTCCCATCCGCGCACCGAAGGTCACCGCGTCCCGCGACCGCAGCGCGATGGCCGCGAACCGGGCCATCGACACCGCGCCCATCCGGGCCGGCGCGCCGCCGCCCTGTGCGATCCCGGCGGCACCTGCGGATGCACCGACCGAAGGGCCGCTCGAAGCACCGGCCAGCTGCCGTTCGTACAGCTCCTCCAACGTCAGCTGCCCGGAGGTGAGCTGAGCGCCGACCAGGGATCCCGCGGACGTGCCGATGACGACATCGGCCGTGCAGAGGTTCACCCCCGCCTCGGCCAGTCCGGCGAGCATCCCGATCTCCCAGCCGATGCCTGTCAGCCCGCCACCGCCCAGCACCAACGCCGTACCCGCCATGCGTGCCGCTCTCCCATTTCTCGATGGTCCGACATTCCTCGCTCGTCAGCGGTCCCCTGCACCGGATGCCGCAAGTGCCCCGTGAGCGCCGCGAAGGCCCTGTGCGCCGGGCCCCGGGAACCCGGTGTCTCAAGGGTCCGCCGAACGTGCAGTCTTCCATCGAGAACGCGCCGCCGACAGGCCGCATCCGGACCCGGCCCGCACATCCGTACACGCGCGCTCCCGCACACGAAACTGCACGTGAACGAGGGTGTGCAAGTGCACGAGCGACCGCACGGTACGGCACAGCGGAGGTTCCTCCGGGGCAGCGCGCGAGCCTCTCCGGGAGGGCCCAGAGGCGGCGGAGCACACCGTCCCGGGGCCCTCCCGAAGGGCTGTCAGCCCACGTCCGGCAGACCGGAGTCCAGCAGCCGGGAGCTCGGCGGCCCGGAGTCCGGCAGCACGCTCCGGATCGTCCCGGCGCCCACCGTGCGGCCGCCCTCGCGGATGGCGAAGCCGAGGCCGGGCTCCACGGGCACGCCGCGGCCCAGCCGTACGGTGACGTGGACGGTCTCCCCCGGCCGGGCCGTACCGCGCTCCCCGAGGTCCAGCTCGCCCACGACATCGGCCGTGCGGAGGTAGAACTGCGGCCGGTATCCGGTCGACAGCGGCGTCCGCCGGCCGCCCTCCTCCGCGGACAGCACGTACACATCGGCGGTGAACACGCGGTACGGGGTGACGCTGCCCGGCGCCGCGATCACCTGGCCGCGGCGGACCGCGTCCCGGGCCACGCCGCGCAGCAGCAGCGCCACGTTGTCGCCGGCCTCCGCGTACTCCATCGGCTTGCCGAAGGTCTCCAGGCCGGTGACCACGGACGTCCCGCCCGTGCCGGCACCGTGTCCCGTCGAGCGCGCCGCGTCCGCCGTCCCCACGATCTCCACGTGGTCGCCCTTGCGTACGCGGCCACGCTCGACCGCGCCCGTGACGACCGTGCCCCGCCCGGTGATCGTCAGCACGTTCTCCACCGGGAGCAGGAACGGGGCGTCCACGTACCGCTCGGGAGTCGGCACGTACGTGTCCACCGCGTCCAGCAGCGCCTCGATGGCCGCCGTCCAGCGCGGGTCGCCCTCCAGGGCGCGCAGCCCGGAGACGCGGACGACCGGCACGTGCTCGCCGTCGTACCCGTTGGCGGCCAGCAGCTCGCGGACCTCCAGCTCCACCAGGTCGGTGAGTTCGGGGTCGCCGGCGTCGGCCTTGTTCAGGGCGACGACCAGGTGCCGCACGCCGACCTGCCGGGCCAGCAGCACGTGCTCGGCGGTCTGCGGCATGACCCCGTCGAGCGCGGAGACGACGAGGATCGCACCGTCGAGCTGTGCGGCGCCGGTGACCATGTTCTTGATGAAGTCGGCGTGGCCCGGCATGTCCACGTGCGCGTAGTGCCGGGTACTCGTCTCGTACTCGACGTGCGCGATGTTGATGGTGATGCCGCGGGCGCTCTCCTCCGGGGCCCGGTCGATGCGGTCGAACGGCACGTACGTACCGCTGCCGCGCTCGCTCAGGACCTTGGTGAGGGCGGCGGTCAGCGTGGTCTTTCCGTGGTCGACGTGGCCGATCGTGCCGATGTTGAGGTGCGGCTTGGTGCGCAGGTAGGCCGACTTGGCGCCGGGGGCCGCGCCGCGGGCGCGGGCCTGGGCGGGGTTGGGGGAAGGAGTGCGGGAAGGCGTGTGCGACATGGGTACGTGGTCTCCTCGCGCGCCCGGGCAGGCATGACGACGCTGCGGCGGCGCGGTGCTGCGGTGAGACGGCGGCTCGGCCGCCGTACGGACCCCCTGGTCCGGCCGACCCTCCCCCTGCGGGGCCCGCCGGACTGTCCGGGGAGGGTCAGCTTCGGACGCCGTCGAATGCGGCGCAGGAAACGGCTGCGGGGGCAGCGGCGGGAGGAATGACGGCAGCCTGCAGCGCGTCCGCGGCAGCGGACCTGAGCGCGTGGCAGGCGAACCGGGTCATGCCACAAAGGATCGCGGGCGAACGCCGCCGCGTCGACCGATTATTGCGGCGGGACGGCCATGCGCGTTCGGATATTGATCATTACGACCAAAAATCGAGGGCCTCGGTGCCAACCCCGGCCACTCGGCCTACTGCGCGACCAAGGCCGGGCTGCACGGTCTGCCCCGTGCCGTGGCGGTGGACCACGGGCATGAGGGCATCCGCTGCAACGCGGTGGCGCCCGGCTGGATCGGCACGGATCTGAACCTGGAGTTCGTCGACAGCATGCCGGACCCGGATGCCTTCCGGCGCGACATCGGCCGCATCCACCCGGTGGCCCGTACGGGAGAGCAGCAGGAAGTCGCCGCGCTCGTGGCCTTCCTCGCCGCCGACGAGGCGGGCTTCGTCACCGGACAAATCTACACGGTCGACGGAGGCCGCACGGCGAAGCTGAGCCTGCCGTGAGAGCGCTGATCACCGGCTGCTGCCACCTCGTTGCTCACGCTCGGTCACCCGTACACACTTATTACACCGTTCTGACACCCGGTTCGGTTACGCTCCCCTGATGCTCGACTCCGCTGCCCCGCCCGACGCCTTCGCCGTGCGCTGTACGCGGCTCCTCCTGTCGCCGTGGTCCCGCCTGGGACTGCTGGTCGCCCTGCTCGCCTGCGCCGCGGTCGCCATGGTCGTATGGCAACCGCAGCGCATGCTCGCCCATGGGTGGCCGCCGCAGCTCTCCGGCGGCACGGCCGTGGTGCTGTTCACGGTCGCCTACGGCCTGTGCACGACCGCTTTCGTGCCGCGCCCCGTACTGAACGCCGCGGCGGGCGCGCTCTTCGGCGCTCAGATCGGCACGCCGGCAGCGCTGCTGGGTACGGTGCTCGGCTCCGGGCTCGCGTTCGGCCTGGGCCGGCTGCTCGGCCAGGACGCGCTGCGCCCGCTGCTCCGTGCCCGCTGGCTGACCGCGGCCGACCGCCAGTTGAGCCGGCACGGCTTCCGTTCGATGCTGGCCATCCGGCTCTTCCCGGGCCTGCCCTTCGCGGCCACCAACTACTGCGCGGCGGTGTCCCGTATGCGGTGGCCCGCGTTCCTGCTCGCGACCGGGATCGGCAGCATCCCGAACACCGCCGCGTACGTCGTGGCCGGCGCGCAGGCGTCCAGTCCCACGTCGCCCGCGTTCCTGATCTCGATGGGCTTCATCGCCGTCACGGGCCTGGCGGCGGTCGCCGTGGCATGGTGGAAGCGCGGCGCCCTGCGCGGGAATTCGGAATCCTGACCCGAGTACGCGCACGACATGCGCACGCACGTGCATTCACCCGTGCACTCGCATCAGCATTCGCACAAACATCTGCATCGACATCTGGAATGCCCTTTTTCGCTCCGGCCGGAAGCCATACAGATGTCGATGCGCCGCTGAATGCGCCCCGGAATACGCCCCATTCCCTCCGCCGCGAGCGACAAGTGAGCCCGCATCGCCAACGGCGAACCGCATTCCCGTGATTTCGTTCAGTTCCGGTCAATCGCCAACGCGGTACGCGCCATTCCCCTTTTCCGCCACCACCGCATCAGACGCACCGGAGCGGAACGCGGGCACCGGCCATGTGCGCCGCCGTGCCACCTCCGGACGACGCGTGCGTGCCCGTACGCGGCACCCAGCCGACCGGGATCTCCGCCCAGCACCGCTTGCCCGTCGGCGTCCGCTCGGCACCGTGGTCGAGGGATAACGCCGCGACGAGGAACAGCCCTCGCCCGCCCTCGTCGTCCAGGTCCGCAAAGCACGCGCTCGGCAGCTCGGTACTGGAGTCGGAGACCTCGATCAGCAGGGCCTCACCGTGCAATCGGGCGCTGACGGCAACGGAGTCACCCCCCGCGTGCTGGACCGCGTTGGTGATCAATTCGCTGGTTACCAGTTCGACGTTCTGGAGTGACTGGGCGTCGAACTGCACGCTCCAGCTCCGTAAGTCGCTCACTACCCGGCGCCGCGCTGCTGCTGCGGCGGCGGGCGTACCAGGCACGGAGAAGCTGAGCCCGTGCGCTTGCATGAGTGGCCTCCTGACTGAGTGGGCAACTCAGGCAAGCAGCGATGTGGTGGCTGTGGCCAGATCGGACGTCGGCGATGCATCACTTATGCAGGAGTTGCATCACTCTCGATTATGGTTTCATTACGCTCGGTTGAGCAGTCAGGATCGGCGGCGGCAAAGGGGCCGTGGCACACATGGTCGACGCACAAAGTGAAGCGAAGAGGCTGGGCGAGGTGATCCGCCGGGCGCGGGTGCTGAAGAAGCGCTCGCAAGCGGATGTCGCCAGAGCCCTTGGCTATCACCAGTCGAAAGTGAGCCGCCTGGAAGGCGGCCGGGGCACCGAAGACACCCGATTGTTGCGAGAAGTCGCACAGGTTCTCGGTATTCCGCTGGACAGTCTCGGCCTTGCTGCCTCCCCGGATGCAAGCACCGCCGACCCTGAGGCAGAGGACATGTACCGCCGCACCTTCCTCGCCGCGAGCATCGCTGCGCTCGCGACGCCCGACGTACCCGCCCCCGTCGCCCATGACGAGCTGGTCCGTTCGCTTCTCCCCGGCCCGGGCAGGACGCCCGCCAGGCCGGCACTGAAACTCGCCGAGCTGAAGGAGCGGGTGGGCGCCGTCCGCCGGCTGTTCAGCACCTGCAGCTACAAGGAATTGGAGGGCACGATCCCCGGCGTGATCGCCGATCTGCGGAACGCGGCCGACCACAATTCGGCCGACGTTCCGCACCTTTCCGGCCTGCTTGCCACGGCGTACCAGACCGCGGCGGGCCTGCTGCTCAAGCAGAGCGACCACGGGAACGCCTGGCTCGCGGTCGGCCGCGCGATGGCGGAGGCCGAACGCTCGGAGGACCCGGTGGTCCTCGCGTCCAGCGTCCGCGTACAGGCCCACGTCCTGGTGCGCGAGAAGCACGCCGCGCAGGCCGTGGCGATCGTCCGGCACACCGCGGACCAGCTCTGCGGGTCCTACGACCGGCGCTCGTCGCAGTACCTGGCCGCCGTCGGGCTGATGCTGCTGCGCGGCGTCACCGCGGCCAGCAGCAGCGGCGACCGGGCGGCGACCCGCGAACTGCTGGACGAGGCGCGCGAGGTCGCCCGGTACGTCTCGCACGACCGGCCGGACGCCTGGGCCAACTTCAGCCCCACCAACGTGGAGCTGCACACCGTCAGCGCGTCCGTCTCGCTCGGCGACGCGGGGCAGGCGCTGGAGGCCGCGCGCCCCCTCATGCGCCGGAACATCCCCGTACCGGAGCGCCGCGCGGGGCTGTGGGTGGACGTGGCCCGCGCGTACAGCCAGCAGGGCAAGCTCGCCGACGCCTTCCAGGCGCTCCGGATCGCCGAACGCTGCGCCTCCCAGGACATCCGCCGGCCCGCGGTACGCGAAATGGTCGCCGACATGGCCGCCCGCGACCGCCACCGCGCCCTCCCGGAGCTGCACCACTTCAGCCGCCGCCTCGGAGCACCGGCGTGATCTGCCAGGACAGCCGGGAGCGCGGCACGGCGGAGACCGGCGGGGACGGCCGGGGGGAGGGCGGGTCGACCGTCCCCGCCGCCCCCGATCCCTCCCTCACAGCCTTCGAGAGCCGGCCGTTCCTGTACGTCATCCTCTGTGCCGCGGGCATCGCCGACGACGTCAGCAAGCTGATCACGACCGCGCAGCAGCGCACCTGGCGCGTCGGCGTCATCGCGACGCCACGCGGCCGGGAGTGCGTCGACGCGGCGGCCATCGAGGCGCAGACCGGCTATCCCGTGCGATCGGCGTGGCGCACACCGGGCGAGCCACGCCCGCTACCGCCCGCCGACGCGATCGCGGTCGCCCCCGCGACGTTCAACACGATCAACAAGTGGGCGCAGGGCATCGCCGACACGCTCGCCCTGGGCATCCTGTGCGAAGCGTATGGCTTCGGCATTCCCATCGCGGCGCTCCCCTACTTGAACGCCGCGCAGGCCGCGCACCCCGCCTATGCACAGAGCCTGACCCGGCTGCGCCGCATGGGCGTCCTGCTGGGCGACTACGCGCCGCATCAGCCCCGTACGGGCGGCGGCCGCCGCCTCTTCCGCTGGGAACAGGCCCTCGACCTGCTGGCACCGGCACTGGAACGGCGCTAGCCGACGGCGGACTGCAGCCGCCGGCACCCCGGCACCACTGAGCGGCAACCGGGCACTGGCGGCGTCACCGGCACCACTGAGCGACAACCCGGCACTGGCGGCGTCACCGGCACCACTGAGCGGGCCGCCCGCCGCGCCGGCCACCGGACGGCAACCGTCGTACCGCAAGTAACCCGGACCGGCCCCGCGCCAGTCCGGGTTCGGTGCAGCCACGGGCCCGCCGCCGTCGCGACCACCCCCTCGGCCCTCGCGGCCGCCGTCACCGCCGCCCGGCACCGCGCGGGGCCGGGCCGATCGCCTGTCGGACACTTCGGGGCGCTACGCTGCCCTACGACCGGCGCAAGATCGCGCCGCAGCCCGCCCACGAGCCACCCGAAGAACAGCTGTGCCATCAGTGACCCGCACGTGCGTCTGCACACGTTCGCGCTCCGCGTCCCGTGTCGCGTTCCGGGGTCGCCTGATGCTTCATCAGCTCCGCCAGCAAAGGGCCCGCCTGAGGACGACGACCACCACGACCCACTCCCCCGAACCGGCACGTACAGCGGTCGCACGCATGACGGCCGCCACCCCGAATTCCCCGCCGACCTGCACGATTGCCGGTCACGGCACGATCACCTTCCGGATGGCGTACTACCCATGTCTTGGTTTGAATCATTCATCCTTGGACTCGTCCAAGGCCTGACCGAGTTCCTTCCGATCTCCTCCAGTGCGCATCTGCGCCTGACCGCGGCCTTCGCCGGCTGGCACGACCCCGGCGCCGCGTTCACCGCGATCACCCAGATCGGTACCGAGACGGCCGTACTGATCTACTTCCGGAAGGACATCGTCCGCATCATCTCGGCCTGGGCCCGCTCGCTGGGCAACAAGGCGATGCGCCAGGACCACGACGCCCAGATGGGCTGGCTCGTGATCATCGGCTCCATCCCGATCGGCGTGCTCGGCGTCACCCTCAAGGACGCGATCGAGGGCCCCTTCCGCGACCTCCGCCTGATCGCCACCACCCTCATCGTGCTGGGCATCGTCCTCGGCATCGCCGACCGCCTGGCCGCACGCGACGAGACCGGCGGCCGGCACCGCGCCGCCAAGCAGCGCAAGACGCTCACCGACCTCGGCGTCAGGGACGGCCTGCTCTTCGGCGTCTGCCAGGCGATGGCCCTGATCCCCGGCGTATCGCGCTCGGGCGCCACGATCAGCGGCGGCCTGCTCATGGGGTACACCCGCGAATCCGCCGCCCGGTACTCCTTCCTGCTCGCGATCCCGGCCGTACTGGCCTCGGGCGTGTACGAGCTCAAGGACGCCGGTGAGGGCCACGTCTCCTGGCCCCCGACCATCTTCGCGACGATCATCGCCTTCGTCGTGGGCTACGCGGTCATCGCCTGGTTCATGAAGTTCATCACCACGAAGTCCTTCATGCCCTTCGTCATCTACCGCGTCCTGCTCGGCATCGCCCTGTTCATCCTGATCGGAGCGGGCGTCCTGAGCCCCCACGCCGGCGAGTCCGCGGGCGGCTGAACGAGCCTCCACGGCAGCTCACCCCGCCACCTCGTACCAGCGGCCCCGAGTCGTCGTCTCTCCCCGAGCGGTGAAGACGACGCCCCGGGGCCGACCCATGTCCACCGTCCCCGCCCCGCAGGCCACGTAATGACATCGCCTACTAAGAGAACTTTCATCGTCTGATCAGCCCAACTATCAGTACCTGCCCCTAGCATCGATACATGCCCACCGACCCCGCCGCCGAGGCGAACGAGGCGATCCGCGCCTTCATGCGCCGACGTGCGGGCCGGCCCCTGTGGCCGGACGAGCGGGCGGAGTACGAACAGCTGCTGGAGGCCTGGGTCATAGCCATCCGCAAGGACGACGCCGAGGCAGCCTAGCCCCCGCCCCCACGGTGACGCTGATCAGCGCTGCAGAGGTACCACCGTTCCCTCCGGCGGGTCGCCGTAGTGCCGCCAGATCTGGTTCAGCTCGTGCTGGTAGTACAGCGCCTGCAGGCCGGCGACGAACATGAGGATCAGCCCGATCCACGCATTGCAGCTGCCCTCCAGCCCCGCGGCCCGCTGCATGTGCGCGATCCGCTTGCCGGTGCGGTAGGTGGACACGAACGGCGGCACGATGATGATCCAGCCGATGAGCTGGGCGAGCATCGCCAGTACCGGATTGACGTCCAGCCGCCGGTCGAAGTCACGGGCCTCTCGGTTGATCTTGTAGTACCAGACGAAGAAGTAGATCCCGAGCGTGATCAGCGGCCAGATCAGCCACACGAGGAAGATGTTGCGCGCCTTGCCGGTGCGCCCGTCCATGCGACCTTCCATCCGACCTTCCATGGAGCCCTCCTCCAGGGACCGTCGACGGAGCCCTCCTCTGGAGCCCTCCTCCAGAACAACGGGCGGCCCTATGAATCCAGCCTGCTCCCGAGTCACCGCATGTGCACACCCGAAGCTCACCGGGTACGGGCGGTGCCCATCGGCATGTGCCCGTGTCGGCATCACGGGGCAAGCTTGTCAACAACACCGTCGCTCCTCGCCGTCACTCTCCGGCACCGTCACTGCTCCGACACCGTCTCCTCAGGAGGGATCGATGACCGAGCCCATGGACCGGCCGCCCATCGCCGCGGCGGTGGTCGTACGCAATGACCGTGTCCTGCTGATCCGCCGCCGCAACCCCGAAGGATCACTGGTGTGGCAGTTCCCGGCCGGCCAGATCGAGTCGGGCGAGACGCCGGAGTCGGCAGCGGTACGGGAAACCCTGGAGGAGACGGGCCTGCGGTCCCAGGTGGTCAGACTGCTGGGCAGGCGCTTCCATCCCGAGACGGGCCGGCTGCTGTCGTACGTAGCCTGCTCAGCGGTCGCCGGCGAGGCGCACGTCGCGGCGCCGGAGGAGCTGTCCGCCGTGGCCTGGGTCGCGCACGCCGACATACCGAGATACGTACCGCAGGGCCTGTTCGTCCCGGTACAGCAGTACCTGGACGGAACTCTGACCAGTCACTGACCCTCACCGCGCCGGCCCTCATCTGTCCCCCCCCCCGTACCCTTGTCCCTGCGAGGGGCCCCGGGATCACCGGGCGCTCCCCGTCGGCGGCCGTTTCCTGTGGTCCCGCCCTCCGCGCTGTCAGGGAGCGGGACCGGTCCGAGTAGCGCCAGCAGCTCGGATAGGAACATTGCTCACCGTAGCGGCGGCCACTGACAATCGCCGTCGACCCGGCTGCGCCACTCCGTCCACGGTCGGCCGGACCCAGGCGCCGACCTGCGCTTATTCCTGCCCGACCGCCACGGGTTCGCCCGTCCGGGTGACTCCTTGACGTACCCGCCTCCTTGACGGGCCTGCCCCGGTCCGGAACCGTGACCCTCCACTCGGGAGCGATCATCCGGGCCGATCACGAAGGAGCGCCGTGGGCGAGAACAAGGACCGCATGCTGGCCGGTGACTGGTACATCGCCGATGATCCGGAACTCATGGCGGACACCGAGCGCCGCATCGAGCTGTGCGCCGCCTTCAACGCCGCCGGCGGACATACACCCGGCACGTACGACCCGGGCCGGCGCCACGCGCTGCTGCAGAAGCTGCTCGGATCGGTGGGTGCCGACGTACGGATCCGCCCGCCCTTCCACTGCGACTACGGATATCTCATCAGCATCGGCTCCGGCACCTTCATCAACTTCGGGGCCGTCTTCCTGGACGCCGCGCCCATCACCATCGGCGCGAACGTCCAGATCGGCCCCAACGTCCAGCTCCTCACCCCCACCCATGAACTCGACGCGGAGCGGCGCCGGGCCGGCTGGGAGAAGGGCGTACCGGTGACCATCGGCGACAACGTCTGGCTCGGCGGCGGGGTGATCGTCTGCCCCGGCGTGACCATCGGCGAGAACACCGTGGTGGGCGCCGGTTCGGTCGTCACCAAAGACCTCCCCGCGAACGTCCTCGCCGTAGGCAACCCCGCCCGTGTAGTACGCAAGCTGGAAGAGACCCCCTGACGGAGTCCCTCACACGGTTACTCCTCGCACAGTCACTCCCCGCGCATCCCTCCCGGCAAATAACTCCCGGTCGATTGTCAGTCCCTCCCCCTAACATGTGTCTCATGTCCGCAACTCCCGCAACTCAGCTACTTCCGGGTCAAGTCCGCCCTACTGCCACCGAAGTGAACGACTCCATACGGCAGTTCGTGCGGGCTCGACGCGGTTGTGCCTGGACGGCCGAGGACCGCGAGGAGTACACGCGCCTGCTCGCGGCCTGGACGTCTGCGATGCGGGACGAGATCGTCACGGCGGCCTGAGCCGGGAAGCGGGGCCTGCGGCCCGCCGTGCGCGCGCGTCCGGCGGCACGACGGGGCAGACTGGCCTCATGTGCCGCAGTATCAAGACCCTCCGCCCACCGGCCACCCCTGATGTGACAGAGGAGGACATGCACGCGGCGGCCTTGCAGTACGTACGCAAGGTCTCCGGCTTCCGCGCGCCCGCCGCGCACAACCGCGAGGTGTTCGACGAGGCCGTGGACGCCATCACCGCCGCGACCCGCGACCTCCTGGCAGGCCTCCACGTACGAGGCACCACCAAGCCCTGACCCGCGCCCTCACTCCTTACCCATCACTCGCCCCTCACTGGTTACCAATCCAGCACGGCCTGCACTGGCAAATGATCACTGGGATACTGCCCGCCCTTCGCGAAGACATTGATCTCGGCCCGCAGCGTCCGCACGGAGGGCGAGGTGAGCAGCCAGTCCACGCGGTCGCCGTCCGGCACGAGCGGCCGGTAGCCGTGGAAGGTGGCGTACTGCGCGCTGCGCTCCTCGGCAGCGTCCCAGGAATCCACGAGCGACCCGGCGCGCAGCATCGTCTCGTACACCGGATTCCCGTGGGCCGCGACATTGAAGTCACCCATCACAACCCGGGGCAGCGCCGCGTCCATGCCGCGCAGCCGCTCGGTGATGAGCCCGGCAGACCGCTCACGCGATCCCTGATGCGCATGATCAAGGTGCGTATTGAGGGCATAGAACTCCCCACCCCCTGCCAGGTCACGGAAGCGCACCCAGGTGACCATGCGGATGACGGTGTTGCCCCAGGTCGCCGAGCCGATCAGGTACGGCGTACCGGACAGCCAGAAGTGGTCGTATTCGACTGGCCGAAGTCGTCGCGTGTCATAAAAGATCGCTGCGAACTCATCACGGCTGCCACCCGCTCGCCCGGTCCCCAGCCAGGAGTAACGCGCACCGAGATCCTCCGCTACGTCCTGCAGCTGCCCGTAGAGCCCCTCTTGCGTACCCAGCAGATGCGGCGCCTCCCGCCGCAGCAGCTCGCGCATGACCGGACGCCGCTGAGCCCAGGAGTGCGGCCGCTCGTCCGAGGCGTACCGCAGATTGAACGTCATCGCCCGCAGCCGACGCCCGGCCGCCTCCCCCGCCCCCGTACGAGCGGTCACCGCAGCAGCCTGCGCGCTCCCACCCGCGATCGGCACGGTAGCCACAGCGGCCACTCCCGCCGCCCGCAAGGCCAGCCGCCGGCTCACCCATCCCCCACCGGCCCGCGCATCGGCACTCCCCTCGGCGTGTGCATCCGCACTTGCGGCTTCCGCAACAGTCACGTCGTCTCCCACCAGCGAGAATCCTGCGAGGCACAGAGAGTGTCAGCCCACTTCCTCACACAGAAGTGACCCCCACGCTGCTCCCACCGGAACGCGCCATGACGCCGCCGCGCCGATCAGTCACCCTGACTCATTCACCACGACTCACTGCGACTCCCTGCGACTCACTCCGCTTCACCGCGGCCCGCCGAAGGCCCCTCCCAGTCCGCGTACCGAACGCGGGAGATCTCCCGCACCTCCCCCACCGTGCCCCACTCGTCCTTCCCGAGCCGGGACAGCGGACGCAACTTGCGAATGTCCGGATGTCCGTCCGCCATGACCTCCTCGGCCACCGCCGCGTGCACGACCCGCCCGAAGACAACCGTGGAGTCCCCGAAGCGCAACGTGCTGTGCAGCTCGCACTCCAGCGCCACGGGAGAAGCGGCCACTCGCGGCGGCTTCACGAGCCGGCTCGGCTCCGTGGCGATCCCCACCGCCTCGAACTCGCTCTCACCGAGCGGAAAGTCCGTCGCCGTGTCATTGATCTGCTCGAACAACCCCTCCGGCGCGAGGTTCACCACGAACTCCCCACTCGCCTCCACGTTCCGCAGCGAGTCCTTCCGCCCCACCGACGTGAACTGCACAATCGGCGGCGACACCGCAGAGATGGTGAAGAACGAATGCGGCGCCAGATTCGCCGTAGCACCGTCCCGCCCCACCGTCGAAACCCAAGCAATCGGCCGCGGCACCACCGTCGCGGTCAGCAGCCGGTAGAAGTCATTACGGGACGTGTCCCGAGGATCGATCTCGATACGCATGATCGCCAGTATCCACGCAGCCAACCCGCCGGGCTAACCACAGATCGACGAGATCACCCGACCCCCACTCCCGGCAGACAGCACCCCGGCACCGGACTCGTCCAGCACCACCAGGAGCCGACACCGTGACAGCCGTCCAACCCCTCTGGGAGGACTACGAGGCCCCCGCCCACACCCGAGGCGGGCAGGTATCCCTCAACCTCTACGACCACCTCGCCGCCTACACGCCCAAGCACCCCGGCGCGTACCTGCGCATCTCCTCCGACCGTCTCGGCCTGGAAACCGGCGTCGACCGCCAGCTCGAAGACGCCGAGGACTCCCGCAAGTGCCTGGGCTGGGGACCGTTCACCAAGGTCTACGAGGAGAACGACACCTCCGCCTTCAAGAAGCGCAAGATCATCCGCTCCGACGGGACCATCGACTGGATCGTCCTCCGCCCGGAGTTCCGACAGCTCCTCGCCGACCTGGCAGCCGGCGTCATCGACGGTGTCAGTTCTACGACCTCGACCGCCGTGTACTCCACCCCCGCGATCTCGAAGACCTCATCGACATCGTCGAGTACGTCAAGCGACCGGTCACCGGCGCCGCCGGCGGTCGCATGAACCTGATCAAGGACAGCGACCGCCACATGGCCCGCATGATGTGCGTGATGGCGCTCAAGTCCTCCGAGGACACCGCCCGCCGCGTCGCACGCCAACATCTCTCGGCAGCCCAGAACGGCATCGCCCAAGGCCGCATAGCCTACGGCTGGGTACGCAAGGGCGAGCACAAGGGCCAGTTCATCCCCGACGAGCGGACCTCGTCATCCGCATCTAACCGTGCAGGAGCAGGGAGACCTCGAATTCGCCGCCGTTCAGATCTCCGGAGTCGTTGCTCTCCAGGCCGGCCTCTTGACGGGCGCGGGTGCGGTCCGCGTTGCCGGGGAACAAGGCCTAAAGCGTGTTGCACAAGGCTGTGAGCTGGGCACTCCTCGGGTATGGCCGGGGTGTTGAGGGCTGAACGAGTGTGGGTGGAGACGTTCCCCGGGTTGCGGGTGACGCAGTGTGCGCGGCTGCTGAAGGTGGTGCGGGAGCGGGGCGGCAACGGCACCTTGCAGGGGCGCCGGTGGAGTCTGCCGCTGGCCGAACGGGTGCTGGTGGTCGCGGTGTACTACCGCACGAATCTCATGATGCGGCAGCTGGCGCCGTTGTTCGGCGTCTCCTCGTCCGCGGTGTGCCGCGTGGCCCAAAAGCTTGGTCCGCTGCTCGCCCTGGCCCCCCGTCTCCCGCTCGGCCGACGCCCCGGAGCGGCTGTGGATCGTCGACGGCACGTTGGTCCCGGTCCGCGACCGGCACGTCGGTGCGTCCAGCCGCAACTACCGGTTCTCGGCGAATGTGCAGGTCATCGTGGACACGGACACACGGCTCGTGGTCGCGGCGGCGCACCCGGTGCCCGGCACCACCGCCGATGCACACGCCTGGCGCGCGTCCGGTCTGAGCCGGCACTGCGCGGGCGTGACCGTACTCGGGGGCGGCGCCTACCTGCACTGAGGCATGGTGGTCCCGCACCGCAAGCGCCCTCGACAGGAACTGCTCAAGGATGCGGAGGAGGACAATGCCGCCCACCGCACGGCCCGGGCTCGTGTGGAGCACGTGATCGGCCGCATGAAGAACTACAAGATCCTCCGCGACTGCCGGCAGCACGGTGACGGCCTCCACCACGCCGTCCAGGCCGTCGCCCACATGCACAACCTCGCTCTCGCCATGAACAGACGACCCCGTTCACGGCCCTGACCTGCCCGAACCCAACCTTGTGCAACACGCTTTAGACAAGGGCCGCCATCTCCACTCAAGGCCACCCACATTCCTTTTTGGTTATGACAACCATTTCTATATAGTGTGGGCTGTCGCTACCACCCATCCCCAGGAGGCCCACCATGGCCGTGCCCAAGCGAAAGATGTCCCGCAGCAACACCCGCCACCGACGTGCCCAGTGGAAGGCCACAGCTCCGCAGCTCGTGCCCGTCACCATCGACGGCGTCTCGCACCTGGTACCGCAGCGTCTGGCCAAGGCCTACGAACGCGGGCTGCTGAGCCCGGAGAGCTGAACGCCATGACGCACAACCGACTGCCCGTCACCGTCCTGTCCGGCTTCCTCGGGGCCGGCAAGACCACCCTGCTCAACCACGTGCTGGGCAACCGGGAAGGCTTGCGCGTCGCGGTCATTGTCAATGACATGAGCGAGATCAACATTGACGCGACGCTGGTACGGGGCGGGGAAGCCGCGCTCTCACGCACCGAGGAACGCCTGATCGAGATGACCAACGGGTGCATCTGCTGCACGCTGCGCGACGATCTCCTCGAAGAGGTCGACCGACTGGCCCGCGAGGGCAGATTCGACTACCTCCTCATCGAGTCCAGCGGCATCTCCGAGCCGATGCCGGTCGCCGCCACCTTCGCCTTCCCCCGCGACGACGGAGCGACCCTGGGCGACCTCGCGCGGCTGGACACCATGGTCACCGTTGTCGACGCCGCCAACTTCCTGCCAGAGCTCAACGGCGGCGACGGGCTGGTCGAGCGCGGCCTGGACCAGTACGAGGAGGACGAACGCACCGTCAGCGACCTGCTGATGGACCAGATCGAGTTCGCCGACATCATCGTCCTCAACAAGACCGACCTCGTCGACGCGGACAGCACCGCCAGCCTCCAGGCCACACTCGCCCGCCTCAACCCGGCCGCCCGCATCGTGCCGGTCCGGCACGGACAGGTGAACACCGCCGACATCCTCGGCACGGGACTGTTCGACCTGGAACGGGCTCAGCAGGCCCCGGGATGGGTGCGTGAACTCAACGGCGACCACGTACCGGAGACCGAGGAGTACGGGATCTCCAGCACGGTCTTCCGCGCCGACGCCCCGTTCCACCCAGGACGCCTGTGGAACTTCGTCACCGAGGAACTGGACAGCGGCAGGTACGGCCGGATCCTGCGCTCCAAAGGCTTCTTCTGGCTGGCCAGCCGCCCGCACGTCACCGGACTGTGGTCACAGGCCGGGGCCGTCGCCCGATTCGAGCCGTCCGGCGCCCGCGCCGCCGGCGACAGCCAAGGCCAGGAACTGGTCTTCATCGGAATCGAGTTGAACCCCGACGCCCTTGACGCTGCCCTCGCCGACTGCCTTCTGACTGCCGGAGAGCGGCTCACCGACGACCCGTTCCCCGCGTGGGACACGTACGGGGTCGAAGACGCCTGCGAGCACGAGCATTCGGAGCTCGTGTCACAGGCCTGACAGCTCCGGGTTGGGCAGTGGCCGCGGCCACGGCGCTGCCCAACCCGGCATTCCGGCCCCGTAATCGGCGGCGGGGCCACGAAAGACAGCAAGGCACAGCAACGCCGACTCGGCCGCGGCCCCGACCTCGCTGCGCGGCCCCTCAGCTGAGGTGAGCCATGTGATGAGGCAGGGGGGCTGCGTGCAGTCTTCGCGGAAGAGTGCCGTCGTCCTGCATGCCCGACCGAAGCCATCCACCGAACGAGTTCCGTGTCGGCGGCAGTCACAAGGGGGCCCGGTCGGATGAGGGGACCGTTGGGAGCGCGGTCCCCGCGCACGACCCCTCGGGCAGGAAAAACGTTCACCCCTATCGGCAACACTGCCTGGATTTCCTGGCTCAGCTCCCTCGCAGGCTGGTTACTCGGTACCACCGTCATTACCAGCATCACCCGCCGGCTCGCCCGCTCCTAGGTCCTCACGACACCAGGCGCCCAGTCTGAAACCGGCGGTGGATGAGCAGCGCCTGGCAGCAGCGCCGAGATGGCGTGATGATCAACGACAAGCAAGCGTTGTTCCGTGTCTGCAGGGAAGGGTCTGTCACAGACCGGACGACGAGGCCACGCCACCGCTGGGCTGATCGCCGGGAGCTCTACCTAAACCGCCGCCGATTGCATCAGCCTCCTGACCTGCGTTACTGACCTTGTGGATGTGACGTCGTCAGCGTGAGTCCGGTGGCGGCGAGCCATCCGTCGATGAGGTCGGGGCGGTATTGAACCCCCCGGAGTCTGCGCCGCAGCAATCGCATCAGGTGCTCGGGGCGGTGAAGGCGGTATTGCACTGGCCCGAGCGCCGCACCAGGAACCAAATCCCCTCGACCGGATTCAGGTCGGGCGAGTACGAGGGCAGCTGGAATGACGTGATCCAGACGCGGCCATCGTTGAAGGCCCTCGGGCAGGCGTCCAGGTGCACATTCAAGTTGTCCCAGACGACCACCAGCGGGGCCTTGTGCTGGTTCCCGCGCCATGCCGATTTCAGCAGGTCTTCCGCGCCACCTACGACCTCCCCCCCAAGGACTACCGCACCAAGACCCATGGCACCGGGGAGCCGGCACCCAGCTGAGAGCAGCGGCAGCCGTCGCACAGTTGTGGACGCAGCACAAGGACCCTGGACTCTATGCGCACCACGTCCGGCGGCCCCTCCGGCATGCTGGGCGAGGGCAGTTGCCGCCCGAGGCGGCGCACCGGTCGAACGCCGGTAGCTTCGCGCTCACCCACCTCGGCAGAAGCGAACTGAGGTACCGGGCCAAGCGCTGCTGCCGAGATGCGCGGTCTCATGGCGGTGTCGGCTCAAGGCTTCGGCCCGGGTGCGCGGTGGTGCGCGCACCCGGGCCGGGGTCGGCCGGTGTTCACTGGGTTACCTGGGCAGGGCCGTTGCCCTGGTGTCGGGCGGTCCGGTGATCAGATGCGCTGCCACAGGGCCGGTACGGCCGGGGGCTGCCAGCCGGGCTGGGCCTGGTGGTCCTGGAGGCAGCGGTAGGTGGCGCCGCCGTAAGTCACCGTGTCGCCGGCGCTGTAGACCGTGCCCGCGGACCAGGTACCACCCGGGTCCCCAGGGTCGCCAGGGTCGCCCGGGTCGCCGGGTCCGCTGCCGCTCGTCTTCAGGGTGAGGCCGTAGGTCTGCAGGATCGGGTTGACGGGCTGGAAGTAGGTGGTACCACCGCTCGTGCAGTTGCCCGAACCGCCCGAAGTGACGCCCTGCGCCTGGCTGCCGGAGATGAAGGAGCCGCCCGAGTCACCGGGTTCGGCGCACACCGAGGTGCGGGTGACACCGCTGACGGTGCCCTCCTGGTAGGTCACGCTCGTGTTCAGCTGCTGGACCGTGCCGCAGTGCCAGCCGGTGGTCGAGCCGGAGCGGCACACCGAGGCGCCCACCATGGCCTGCGTGGACCCGGCGACCTGTGCGCTGGAACCGTTGACGTACGGGGTCGCCGTCCAGTTGGCATTGGTGGCCACCCACGCCATGTCGTTCCCCGGGAAGACCGACGCCTGGAAGGTGCCCTGGGCCACCCTGTTGGAACCGGTGGTGGTGCTGCCGGACCGGCCGCAGTGGCCTGCCGTGACGAATCCCTGCTGGGAGCTGCGGGTGATGGGGAAGCCGATCGAGCACCGGCTGCCGCTGCCGATGTAGTAGGCGTCGCCGCCGCGCAGGTCATACAGGGGCCGGGGACGCTCGGCGGACTTCATCGACCGTACGAGAGCCGGGTCGACCCCGGCCGCCGCGAGCAGGGGACGTACGGCCGCCGGGCGCACTGCCTGTATCACGAGGGAGTTGGACCGGACGTCGACGTACCAGACCGGGGTGTCGTTGGTCGCGTGCCGGGCCGCGGCACGGTCCAGCCGGGCCTTGGCCGCGTCCAGTGAGGCCAGCGAATGGTGCACGACGGCCGCCCGCGCCCCGCGGGCCCGTATCGCCGGTACGTCGCGTGCGTCGGTCGTCGCCACCGTGAGCGTGCCGGACTCGGCATCCTGCACCCAGGCGCCGGCGAAATCGCCGCCCAGGTCCGCGCGCAGCCGACCCGCCGTGGCCCCTGCTTCCGCCTCGTTCACCAGTCGGTGTGCTGCCTGCTGCCGGTCCAGTTTCAGGTCCCGCTCCATCGCGTCCAACAGGGCGGCCGGAGCGTCGGCGGTGCGCAGAGTCTGCGCGGCGGTGAGCGTATCCGGGGCAGCCGCATGGCCACTGGCGTTCGCTGAGCCGCTGAGTCCGGCCACGAGCAGCGTGCCCGCGGCCGCCAATGCGGCGCAGACGGCTGCGGCAGGTCTTTGGAGCATGGGACTCTCCTCGGGTTTCGGTGGGGTGCCGATACCGTAAGGAGGGCTGATCGGACTGCGTAAGGTGTCAGCCGACCCCCTGCCCCGGTGTTATGGAACGCGCTTGCCGCAAGGGCGCGGTCAGCTGGGCCCGAGGCTCTGACCGGTGCGTTCGCCGCGCTCCGCGAGCCAGGGCCGGTAGCTGTCGCTGCCTTCCGCCGCCCTGGCGTGTGCGCCGCGCGCCTCGGCCAGCACGGTGGCCGTGATGTCCGGCTGCTGAAGGGTGGGATGCCAGCCGAGCACGTGCCGCCACAGCAGTGGAGTGCCGGCGAGCGGCCGGGTGATGACGCCGGGTGTCGTCGGGAACGAGGCCCGGCACAGTCCCACCGCCCGCCCGACCTGCACCAGGTGCACGCAGGACGCGGTATCCGTCTCGTACATGCGCCGCGGGCTGAATCCGGCCCGGGCGCAGGCCGCGGTGAAGCAGTCCGCGAAGCAGCCGTCACCGGGCACGCAGGCCCATTCCTCACCGGCCAGTGCGGACAGCCCGACTTCGGCGCACGAAGCCAACGGATGGCTGCTGGGCAGCATCACGAACACAGGATCCACCGCGATCTCCCGCCAGGCCAGCCGCGTGGCGTCGGGCGGAGCGGTGGAACCGCAGGTGCCGGCCAGCGCGAAGTCCAACCGGCCTTCGGCCAGCAGCACGGCCAACTCCCGCTCGGACCACGACACGTACGTGGTCACGGTTGCGTCGGGCACGGCCTGCGCCAGCCGGTCCAGCAGCGCGCCGAGGAGCGGACCGTGCGTGCCGCCGAGTCGAAGCCGCTCCGATCCGCGCCAGGAGCGGGCGAACCTGACGGCCTCTTGCTGCAGTTCACTCACTGCCGGCAGCACGATCCGGGTGCGCTCCAGCACCAGTTCGCCCAGTGCGGTGACCCGCACGCCGCGGCGTCCCCGCTCGAACAGTTCGCCGCCCAGAGCAGCCTCGATCCGTCTGAGTTGTGCGCTCAGTGCGGGCTGCGCGAGACCCAGCACCGTGGCCGCCCTGGTGAGACTCCCTTCCTCCGCGATCGTTCGGATGGTTCTCAGATGTCGCAATTCCAGCTCCATGAGGGGATATTGCGGCGCATGACAGAAGGAGGGCAAGAGACAGGTACGGACCAATGAGCGGCCCGAACGCGGACCCGGAGGGTCGAAGACGATGTTCGCAGCCGTACCACTCTGGGAACGTGACCCACCGAATGCTATTGGTCTGTACCTGCTCCGAGGAGGAGTGATGCGCAGCACCACTGTCCCGCGAGGCACGCCCTGCGTCACCCCGCCGGCGGGAGAACCGCCCCTGCACCGGCTTGAGTTACCCGAACCTGGCGCAGCGCCGTTCGCCGCGGGCTCCTTCGAAGAGATGGGCCCGCTGTCGTGGACCGACCACCCGCACCGCCACACCTTCTACGAAATCATTCATGTCACCGCGGGTTCGGGCGCTCATGTCATCGATTTCGCCCGGTGGCCGGTGCGCCCACCACACCTGGCCGTGATACTGCCCGGGCAGATCCACCACTGGCAGGGCGACCGTGACGTCGACGGGACACTCGCGCTGTTCACCGAGGACTTTCTGGTGGATCACCCCGGCGACCGCGAAGTGCTGCGGCAGCTCGCACGAACCAGCTGGTTCGCCCTGGACACCGAGGACGACACACGGATCGGCCGGCTGATGACCGACCTGGCCGCGGAGCACCGGCACCGCGCTGCCGGCCACGAGACCGTGTCACGGGCCCTGCTGCACGTCCTCGTCGTACGCGCTGCGCGGCTACCGCAGCACAGCGGCGGCACCGGGCCGACTCAGGTCACCGGTCCGACGCAGGTCACCGGCCCGGCGGAGGCAGATGGCCCGGACCGGGCCCCCGCCCGGCCCGCGGCGCTGGCCGAGGCATTCACCCGGCTGACGGCCCCGCGGGAGGCGGTGGCCTGGTCGGTGCGTGAGTGCGCCGAACGGCTCGGGGTGTCCCCCGGCCACCTCACCCAGGCCGTGCGCGCGGCCACCGGCCGCAGCCCGGGCCAACTGCTGATCGCGGCCCGCGTGTACCGGGCTCAGCAGCTGCTCGCTCACACCGAGCTGCCGGTACGGCAAATCGCCGCCCGCATCGGGTTCGCCGATCCCGCCTACTTCTGCCGGTTCTTCCGGCGGGAGACCGGCAGCAGTCCCGGCGACTTCCGAAAACACCACAGACGCCACCACCAGTCCATCGCAACGGCGCAGACACACGCCTAGGTTCGTTACCGATCCGACGGCCCCCCACCCAAGGAGCAGGTATGGACAGCGAGAGACCGTCTCCCGCCGGCGAGTCGCCTCGGCTCGTGCGCCGCAAGACCGTCTTACGGACGGCGCTCGCGGCCGGCGCCGCGATACCGTTCGCCTTCATCGGCGGCCCGGCCCTGGCCCGCACCCTCACCTCGACCGGCGCCTCGGTGCCTCTCACTCCAACATGCGACGACGGCGACGACCCCACGCCCGAGCAGATGGAGGGCCCGTACTTCAAACCCAACTCTCCCCAACGCACCGCTCTGCTGGAGCCCGGTATGCCCGGTACCCGGCTGACCGTGAGCGGCTACGTCTTCGGCGGCGCCTGCCTTCCCATCTCCGGTGCCCTGCTCGACTTCTGGCAGGCGGACGACAACGGCGGCTACGACAACACCGGCTACCGGCTGCGCGGGCACCAGTACACCGACTCCCGCGGCGTGTTCAGCCTGACCACCATTGTCCCCGGGCTCTACCCCGGCCGTACCCGGCACATCCACGTCAAGGTGCAGGCCCCCGGCCGCCCGATCCTCACCACGCAGCTGTACTTCCCGAACGAACCGCGCAACAACACCGACATGCTCTTCGACGCCCGCCTGCTGATGAACGTGCGCAACGGCAACGGCGGCCGTGAGGCGGCCTTCGACTTCGTGCTGGACGTACCGCAGGACCCCGGCCCGTCGCCCACCACCCCTCCGCCATCGGGCAGTGCATGGGCCGCGGGAACGGCGTACCGGGCCGGGGACCGGGTGACGCACGCGGGCCGCGCCTATGTCTGCCTCCAGGCCCACACAGCACAGCCCGGCTGGGAGCCCCCGACAGCTCCAGCCCTGTGGCGAGCCGCCTGAAACACCGTCTGAACAAGGGTGCCGTGTTGTTCTCCTGGGCGCCCAGCCACAGCGGCGAAGCGCTCCATGCCGTGCAACCCCGCAGACCGTTGAGCACCCCATACCGGCACCGTCGCGGTCAGCAGCCGGTAGAAGTCACTACGGGACGTGTCCCGGGGATCGATCTCCATGCGCACGGTCCCTGCAGGGCCGAAGCATCGGGCTTGATGGTCGGGTGGCGTTGTCACGCTGATGGTGCAGCCGAGTCGGAGTCGTCCGGCGAGGCTGCACCGCCGTGGTTCTCGGCTCGGGGGCCCCGCTCGGGCGGCGGGGGAGCGTCGCGGCGTTGGGTTTCGCGGCGTTGCCGTCGGGTGTGTCCGTCGCGCGCAGTTCCTCCAGCACCTGGATCGCTCCGCTGATGCGCAGCAGGGTTCGGCCGAGTTCGAGCTGCTTCGATTCGAGCTCGGCCAGCATCTGCTGGCCGGCCTCGTACTCGTCGCGGAGCCTCGCCAGGCGGGCCTCGATGTGCTGTCGCATCGGCTCAGCTGCCGTCGGTCGTGCGGGAGGAGATGTCGGTCAGGGTGGCGACGGTCGCCGACAGCGCTCGGAGGGCTGTGTCATGCTCCTTGAGCGCCTCGATCAGCAGTGCCGTGAGCTGCGCGTAAGGCAACGCTGGCCGCGTACCCCCGCTACGCCGTCGACGAGCTCACCGGTCCGGGAGTCACCGTCAACGTCATCCATCCCGGATACATCGCCACCGAAGCCAGCAGTCACCTCCCGACCGCGATCCGGAGCGTGGTGACCGCGCTGACCCCCGGCGGCCGAACCGGGGCCCCGAGGACATCGCCGGCGTGGTCGGGATGCTGACCCGCGACGAGGCGGCGTTCCTCAACGGCGCCTGCATTCCCGTCACCGGCGGCCTGAACCAGCCTGTCTCACTCCGCCACCTGTCACCGATGAAGTGACTACAAGCCACGGCAGGGCGGAAGTCGATCCGGATTATTTTTCCGTGGTGTTGACGAAAATCGGCGGGCCTTCGCATGCTGTGCGTCATGCCATCCCAAGAGGCAACACGCCCCGGACGACGAAGAAGGGCGCGCGACTGATGACGACTTCCGAAGACGGCCCCCGCGTCGGGCGGCGATCCCTGTTGGCCGGTGTCGCGGGCTCATTGGCCGTGACGGCGGCGCTGCCCACCGCAGCGGCACGAGCAACGCAGCCCACGCAAGCCGCCCAGGCCTCACCGGTCTCGGCGGAGAAGAAGGGTGGGGCGCTGCGGCGGTACCCGCCGAACCGGCCCGACCTCACACCGTACGGACTCGCGGACCACGACACGGATCTGTGGCCGCGCAAGGACAACTCCTTCGTCCTGCCGCTCGAATTGCGCCCCCGCGACAAGGAGCGGGGCCAGGTCTGGATGCGGGACACCTACGTCAACTGCTTCGTCGTCGACGGCCGTCCGCTCTACGTGGCGACCGGCACCACCCGCGTCCCCGGGCTGACGGCCGCCGGCCCGTGGAACGACGGCATCTTCCTGTGGACCGCCCGGTCCATGCAGGGGCCGTGGCGGCTGGCCGACACCACCCGCATCCGGTCGGGTGCCGAGCGGGGCAAGGTGTGGTCGCCCGAGTTCGTCGGCGAGAACCGGCCCGGGCGCACGGTGGTGGCGCCCTGGCAGGAGTACTGGCACGACGAGCGGTTCGGCAAGCGCGGCCAGGCGTGGGCGCCGGAGGTGCACTACTTCCGCGGCAAGTGGTACATCGTCGCGTGCATGGGCGACCACTCCAAGAAGGTCGGCTCGTTCCTGCTCGTGAGCGAGGGCGGCGTCGAGGGCCCCTACCGGCTCGCCCGGGGCAACCTCGACAAGCCCTTCGGCGAGTCCTTCATCGGAGGGCCGAACTTCATCGAGCCCGGCGCGTACTTCCACATCGACGGCGGCCTCTACAGCGAGGGTGACGACGCGTGGCTCGTGCTGCACAACGACCTGTACGCGAAGTTCCGCGACGACATGGAGGACATCGTCACGCCGACGAACCTCCCCCGCTTCCAGCAGAAGCCCTACTCCCCCGAGCCGTATCTCGAAGGCGCGTACGTGTTCAAGCACGGCGGCAAGTACTTCCTGATGCACGCCGCGTGGGACCGGACGTCGATCAGCGCCGACGGCACCCCGCGGTACGCGTACGACCCCCCGGGCACCGGCCGCGTGCAGTACCAGTACGACGCGATCGTGGCGGTCTCGGACCACTTCGAAGGCCCGTACTCCGAGCGGTGGACCCTGGGCGTCGGCGCCGGACACAACAACCTCTTCGAGGACCACACCGGCCGGCTGTGGGCGACGTTCTTCCGCAACCCCGCGTTCGGCTACTGGTCCAACCCATCACGCATCGACGATGCCGCCGTGCCCGGTGTCGTACGGGTGGAGTGGACCGGGCCGCGCGGCAACCGGCTGTACGTCCAGCGCCGGGACCGGGATGCGTGATCGGCCGCTGACCGGCCCTGACCAGCTGCTGACCGGCCACGGAGGCCGGTCAGCGGCGGGCGGCATCGCCCGCGGGCGCGCGGACCACGCGGAAGCCGAGGTTTCCTGAGGTGCTGTCCGAGGTGTTGGCGGTGCGTGCGGCGACGCGGTAGCGGTTGCAGTAGGAGGCGTGGCACAGGTACGAGCCGCCGCGCATCGCCCGCAGGCCGGACTGGTCCGAGGGGTCCAACTTGCCCGACTGGCCCAACCGGTCGGGCCGGTCCAAGTGGCCCGACCGGTCCGAATGCCAGGTGTCGGCCGTCCATTCCCAGACGTTGCCCGCGACGTTGAACAGCCCGTAGCCGTTGGGCGGGTAGGCGTGCACCGGAGCGGTGCCGGCGTAGCCGTCGTCCGCGGTGTTCTTCACCGGAAAGGTGCCCTGCCAGATGTTGCAGCGGTGGGTTCCCCCGGGGGTGAGTTCGTCGCCCCACGGGTAACGCGCCTGGTCGAGCCCGCCGCGCGCCGCGTACTCCCACTCCGCCTCGGTCGGCAGGCGCCCGCCGTCCCACGCGCAGAAGGCGGCGGCGTCCGCCCAGCCGACGTGGACGACCGGATGGTCCCAGCGTCCTTCCAGCCCGCTGCCGGGCCCTTCCGGTGCGTCCCAGCGGGCCCCTTCCACGCCGCACCACCACGGAGTGGCGTCCGGGCGCGGCGAGACCTTGCGCAACGCCCCGGGCAGGAACTTCGCGAAGACGTAGCTCCAGCCGAAGCGTTCGGCGTCGGTGCGGTGGCCGGTCACCGCGATGAATGCGGCGAAGCGTGCGTTGGTCACGGCGTACGCGTCCACGGCGAACGGGGCGACGGTGACCTCGCGCACCGGTCCTTCGGCGTCTCCGGCGTTGGCGTCGCCGTCCTCGCTGCCCATCCGGAACGTGCCGCCGGGCAGGTCGATGCTGGTGCGGTACGCCGGCGCCGCGTCGTCCGGAGAGCCGGGCGGGGCCGCGGCGTCCCCCATCGCGTCCGCGCCGGCCGTCGCATTCGCATCAGCCGGCCCGCGGGCGGGTGCGCAGCACGAGCGGGCCGCGGCCTCGGAGTCCGCAGGGTTCACGTGCGCTCCTCCCCCGCCTGCCCCGGCACGGAAGCAGCGGTCTCGGGCTCGTTCTCGAATGCCGAGAGCGTAGTGTCGTAGTCGGTCTCCACGTCGTACATCGGTGTCATCCAGTGGAAGAAGTTGTCGCCCCGCTCACGGAGCAGGTCGTAGAGCTTACGCGTCAACTCCGCCCGTACGTCAGCCAGTTCAGGGTGTTCATAGCGGTTGTGCAGTTCGTCCGGGTCGGCGTGCAGGTCGTACAACTCGTTGTGCGACTCGGGGTTGACCACCAGCTTGTAGCGGCGGGTGCGCAGCATGCGCTGGGGGTACGGGAAGTGGTGGCCGTGGAACTCGGCGAGGTGGTGCTCCGGCCAGTCGGGCCGTTCACCGGCGGCCAGGGGCAGCAGGCTGCGGCTGTCCACGGCCGGCTTGGTGTCGCTGCCGGCGAGATCGAGGATGGTGGCGGTGCAGTCGGTGAGCGAAACGAACTCGTCGCGTACCTGGCCGGCGGGGCCGCCGGGGACCTTGAGGATGCCGGGTATCCGGTAGATGTCCTCGTACATCGCCGGTCCCTTGTCGTGCAGGCGGTGTGCTCCGGTGAACTCGCCGTGGTCGGCGGTGAAGAACACGGCGGTGCGGTCGGCCGGACCGAGCTCCCGCATCGCGTCGAGGATGCGGCCGATCTGCTGGTCGATGAGGGTGACGTACCCCCAGTAGACCGCGATCAGCTTGCGGCTCTCCTCCAGGGGCATGGTGTCGAAGGCCCACAGGCGACTGTAGTTGCTCTGCACCGGCGGCTTGGCGGCGAACGTCTCGCTGATGGAGGCGGGGAGTTCGACAAGTTCCGGGGCGTACATGTCGTAGTACTCGTCGGGGAGGATGTACGGCAGGTGCGGGCCGAAGAAGTGGGTCGCCAGGAAGAAGGGCTTGTCGTCGCCGCCCCACCCCTCTTCCGCCCAGCGGTGCAGCATTTCGATGGTGCGGGTGGCGAGGTAGTACTCGAAGGTGGCCTCGACGGGCTGGTGGAGCCGGGCGGCGAGGAGGTTGCCGGGGCTGCCGTTGGGTGTGGTGCCGCGTACGGGGTCGGTGATGCGGTACGGCGGGAGGCCGTGCTCCTCCAGGTGGGCGAGGTAGTCGGGGTGGTCGACGGGGTTGTGCCAGCCGGCCAGGTCCGGGCCCTCGAAGCCGTAATCGGCGGCGGTGCGACGCACTCCGCCGTGCCACTTGCCCAGCAGCCCCAGCCGGTAGCCCTCAGCGCGCAGTTGTCCGGCGAAGGTGAACTGGTCGTCCGCGAGGTCTTCGAGGTAGCCGACGTTGCGTTCGTAGTTGGCCAGCAGCTTGTGGCGGAAGGGCGCGGCGCCGGTGAGCAGGCTGGCGCGGGCCGGGGTGCAGATCGCGGTGGGGGTGTAGCAGTTGTCGAACCGGGTGCCTTCGGCCGCGAGCCGGTCCAGATTGGGGGTGCGGACGTGCGGGTTGCCGTAGGCACCGAGGGTGTCCACGCGGTGCTGGTCGGTCATGAGGAACAGCATGTTGGGGCGCACGGGGAGCCTTTCGGTTCGGTCGTCCTGGTCGGAGGGAGCGGCCGGGCGGCGGGGCGCCGGAACGGCGAAGTGTGGGGGATCTTGAGTGGAGTGTGGGGGATCTCGACCGGCGCCGTGCGAGGAATGGTCGGCCTCGCGCCAGGTTTATGTCAATGATGTGAACATAAATCTGCCACCACCCACGGTATCCGCAGCGCGCCGAAGCGGGAAAGCCCAGCAACGACGCGGTGGGCGCGGACCGTTCTTGTCATCACGGCCCGAAAACCTTTTTGTTCCGGCTCATTGACGAAAAACCGTGCGGCTCTCCATGCTGTGCGGCATGCAGGCACACGACGGTCCCCTGACACGGCTGCGCAAGAGCCACGAGCAGTCCGTGCTGGACCTCCTCCGCAAGCACGGTCCGCTCAGCCGGGCCGAGCTCGGCGCGCACAGCGGCCTGTCCCGCACCACCCTGTACGACATCGTCGCCGGCCTGGTGGAAGGCGGTGCGGTGGTTGCCGCCACCCCACAGGCGGAGGTGCGTCGGCGCGGCCGGCCGGTCGAGAAGCTGAGCCTCAATCCGCATGCCGGAGAGGCCATCGGCATCGACTTCGCCCGCCGCGCCGTCCATGTCGCCGCGATCAACGTCGCCCACGAGGTGATCGGCTCCGCCAGTGAGGCGCATGCCCCCGGTCTCACCTGGAACCAACGCGCCGACATCGCCGAACGTCTCCTCGGCTCACTCGGCGGTCCACCCGTCCCGCGTGCCGCCGCCACCCACGGCTCGACCCCGCGGAGTGCGTCCGCCGGCCGTGCTCCGCGGCACGGCACACTCCGGCGCGGCGCGCTCCGGCTCGGCTCGCTCAGTGCGATCGGGGTCGGCGTGGTCGGGCCGCTCATCGATGCCGGCGGTGTCCATGCAGGTGGTACGGATGTCGGCGAGCGCAGCCTCGACGGGCTGCCCGGCCTGCTCCGCGAGCGGTTCGGCGTCCCCGTGCTGCTCGACAACAACACCCGGCTCGCCGCCCTGGCCGAGGCAGTGTGGGGCGCGGCCGCCGACGGCGGGGACGTGCTGTACGTACGGCTGTCCCACGGCGTGGGCGGCGGTCTGGTCGTCGGCGGCTCGCTGCACCGCGGGATGTACGGCATGTCGGGCGAGTTCGGGCACGTCACAGTCGACCCCGACGGCGCACCGTGCCAGTGCGGCGGCACCGGCTGCCTGGAGACGGTCGCCTCGGTCGACGCCGTACTGCAGCGCTACCGTGCGGCCGGCGGCCGGGCCGAGGACGTCACCGCGTTCCTGGCCGCCGCCGCGTCCGACGACAAGAAGGCACACGACGTACTGGAGCGGGCGGGCACCGCCGTCGGCACGGTACTGGCCGCCGTGTGCAACGCGGTCGGCCCCGGCGTCATCGTCATCGGTGGCGAACTCGCCGAGGCGGGCCCCGCGTTGATCGAGCATGTCGAGCGGGCCCTGCACACCCATGTGATGCCGCTGGCCCGCGATCGCGTGCGAGTGCGGCGCGCCACCCTCGGCGAGGCCGGCAGTGCGCTGGGCGGCATCGCTTTGGTCCTCCACGAATCCCCCCTGCTCTCCCGCTATCCGCAGCCCGTCACCGAGGAGCATGCGTGAATCCAGTGAGGCACCCATGGCCGTGATCGTCCCTCCCGAGAAGACCGCCGTGGCCCAGGCCCCACGGCGTACCGCGCGCCGCTCCCGCCGACGGCCGCTCGCCCTCAACGTCCTCGCCCTGGTGGCCGGCGTCCTCCTCTGGGCAGTGGTGGCGGCGCTCGGCCTGGTCGAGAACCTGCCGACGCCGCTTGCCGTGGCACGCAAGGCCGGCGACATGATCGCCGATGGCACCCTGGCGACCGACACGCTCGCCAGCCTGCGCCGGGTCTTCCTCGGTTACGCGCTCGGTGTGGTCCTGGCCGTGCCCGTCGGCTTCCTGATGGGCTGGTACGTAACGGTCCGCGCCCTGGTCGAGCCCTACATCCAGTTCTTCCGCACCATCCCGCCACTCGCGCTCATCCCGCTGACGGTGGTATTGCTCGGCATCGGCGAGGTCCCGAAAATCGCGGTGATCTGCCTCGCCGCCTTCATGGCCTGCGTCGTCGCCTCCTTCCAGGGCGTCATCGACGTGGACCGCACCCTCATCAACGCCGCCCGGGTGCTGGGCGCCTCGGACCGGGTCATCTTCGCCAAGGTGGTCGTGCCGGCCGCCACACCGTTCATCCTGGTCGGCATGCGCATCGGACTCGGTGCCTCTTGGGCCACGGTGGTCGCGGCCGAAATGATCGGCGCGCAGGAGGGGCTGGGCTACCGGATGCAGAAGGCGTCCACCTGGTTCGAGATGGACACCATCTTCGTGTCCGTGATCACCATCGGCGTGCTCGGGCTGCTCATGGACCGGCTGCTGCTGCTCGCCGAACGTCGGCTCACCGGCTGGCAGGAACGACGATGACCGACAGGACCGGGATGGGGAACAGAGCCGGGACGAGGAACAGGGCCGGGATGCAGAACAAGATCAGCTTTCAGGACGTGGTGAAGACCTTCCCGCTCAAGGGCACCGACTTCACCGCCCTCGACGGAGTGTCCCTCGACATCGCCGACCAGGAGTTCGTGACCGTCGTCGGACCCTCCGGCTGCGGCAAGAGCACCTTGATGAGCATGGCGGCGGGACTCCAGGAACCCAGCTCGGGCCAGGTACTGGTGGACGGCAGGCCGGTGACCGGACCCGGACCCGACCGGGGCGTGATCTTCCAGCAGTACGCCCTCTTCCCTTGGCTGACAGTACGTCAGAATGTCGAGTTCGGCCTCAAACTCGCCTCCGTCCCCGCCGAGGAGCGGCACCGCCGGGCCGACCGGGCCATCGCCCTCGTCGGACTCGACGACTTCGCGGACGCACTGCCCAAGACGCTCTCCGGCGGCATGAAGCAACGCTGCGCCATCGCCCGCGCGTACGCGGTGGATCCGCAAGTCCTGCTCATGGACGAACCGTTCGGGGCACTCGACGCCCTCACCCGGGTCCAGTTGCAGGACCAGCTGCTGGCGACCTGGAGCCGCGAGAAGCGCACCGTACTGTTCATCACCCACGACGTCGACGAGGCGGTGTACCTGGCCAGCCGGGTGGTGGTCATGGCCGCCAGGCCCGGCCGCGTCCACCGCATCATCGACGTGGACCTGCCGTATCCCCGTACCGAGGAGATCCGCCTCTCCGCGGAGTTCCGGCAGATCCGGAACGAGGTGTGGACGTCCGTGTACCACCAGCAGCCGGCGACTCCTGCGGCGTAACGGACCGCCACCACCCGCGGGTCAGCACCCCCTCTTCCCCTCCCCTCCCCCCCCTCCGATAGGACCTTGCCATGCCCGGAAGCACTCTGCGCCGCACCCTCTCGGCGCTCTTCTCCGTCACGGTCCTCACCGTCGCCATGAACGCGTGCTCCAGCAGCACTTCCGACGACGACCGCACCGTCAACTTCGGTTACATAGGCGACTACAACGGCGCGAGTCTGCTGGCCATCGCCGAGCAGCAGGGGCTGTGGAAGAAGCAGGGCCTGACCGCGCACACGAAGGTGTTCAACAACGGGCCGGTGCAGATCCAGGCGCTCGGCTCCGGCGACCTCGACTACGGCTACATCGGTCCGGGCGCGATGTGGCTGCCCGCCTCGGGCAAGGCGAAGGTCGTCGCGATCGACACCTTCACCTACGCCGACCGTGTCATCGCCCAGCCGGGGATCAAAACGATGAAGGACCTGAAGGGCAAGCGGGTCGGGGTGCCCGAGGGCACCTCCGGCGACATGATCCTGAACATCGCGCTGGCGAAGGCCGGGATGACCACGAAGGACATCCAGAAGATCGCCATGGACCCGTCCACCGTCGTGTCCTCCTTCACCTCCGGGAAGATCGACGGCGCAGGGATCTTCTACCCCGCCATCGACACCATCAAGAAGAAGGTGCCGAAGACGGAGGAGGTGGCCAGCACCAAGGACACCGGGGACATCTTCCCGACCGCCTTCGTCGCCGGGAACAAGGTGCCGGAGTCGAAGAACACCAAGGTGATCAAGGTACTGCAGCAGGCCAACGACTGGCGCAAGCAGCACCCGTCCGAGACCCTCGCCCTCACGGCCAAGATGCTGCACGTCAGCAAGGAACAGGCGAAGGCCGATGCCTCACACGTCGAGACGCTCTCCACCGACGAGCTGGTGGCGAAAACGAAGAGCGGAGAGATCGACCGCTGGCTGAAGAAGCTCGGCGACTTCTTCGTCCGCAACAAGCAACTCGACGAGAACCCCGCCCCGTCCGACTACTACTCCGGCGACCTTTACGAGAAGGTGCACACCGAGTAACTCGACCGGACGGGCGGGGCGTTCGGGAATGTGCGGCGGCTCTGCCGAGTCCTTGACGAAGCCGGCGCTCAGCTATCAGTGGGCATGTGCCTCATCGCGATGGACCGGCCCATGCGCGGCCGCGCAGTGCGCCGGCTCGGGCTCCGGAACACCGTACCGCCCGACGTCGAGAGTGGCGGGAGGCGCGTGGTCGACCTGCAGAGTGCTGTGGCTGACCCCGTACTCCCCCTGGAGGATCTTCTCCAGGTCCTGTCGCACCGTGTGGCAGTCCGCGTCCTGCGCGACCAGCACGTGTGCGGACAGGGCGGGCTCGCCGGAGGTGATCGTCCATACGTGCAGGTCATGCACCTCGGTGACCTCACGCAGGGATACGAGACGGTCCCCGATGACATCCGGGTCGAGGCCGACTGGGGCGGCTTCGAGGAAGATCCGCCCGGACTCCCGGACGAGCCCGTACCCGGCCTTCACCATGAGACCCACCACGACGAGGGTGGCGATGGCGTCGGCCTGCACGAAACCGGTGAGCAGCACGACGAGACCGGCGACCGCGGTACCGATGAAGGCGAACAGGTCGTTGAGGATGTGCTGGTAGGCGCCCTCGACGTTGAGGGAGGTGCGGTTGGCCTTGGAGATGCACCAGGCGGCCAGGATGTTCACCACGATGCCCGCGAGCGCGGTGTAGAACATCAGCCCGCCGGCCACCTCGGGCGGCGTGAGGAGCCGCTCCACGGCCTCGTACGCGAGCCACGCACCGAGCAACAGCAGCGTGAGGCCGTTGACCTGCGCGGAGAGAATCTCGGCACGCTTGAGTCCGTACGTGAAGCCGCCGCGGGCCGGCCGGGCGGACAGCCGCATCGCCACGAGCGCCAGCACGATGGATATCGCGTCGGTGAGCATATGGGCGGCGTCTGAGATCAGCGCGAGCGAGCCGGCGACAACGCCGACGACGACTTCGATCGCCATGAACGAAGTGATCAGTGTGAGAGCGATCGCCAGCCATCGACGGTCGGCGTCCGCGACCACGCCGTGCGAATGCGAGGCGTGTCCACCCGCCCCATGGTCATGATCATGCGGTCTGTTCGTCATGCGTTCCCCCCTCGATCCGGTGGCCCGATTCACCGGCAGTGAAGCGTACGTGGGACAGATTGGCAAAGGCTGTACCGGTGACCGTTGTCATCCTCGTTAAAGAGCCTCTGACCTGCACCTTTACCAGTGAGCTCTTCCTGGGCCGAATGCGGAGCCCCCCGCCCAGGGGCACGTGTGAGGGCGCCCGGCCGCTCCACAACGACCCGGGCGCCCCTATGCGTCAACGCAGGCGCTGCGGCTCTCGCAACGTCACGCCGTGACCAGGTCCTTCTCGGCCGCCGTCAGGCGTCCCCTACGGGTGAGCCCGGCCACGGCTGCCGCGCACGCCAGCCCCGTTACCGTGAGGGCCAGCCAGGTCAGCCACATCATGTGATGGCGCTGAGCGAAGTCCCAGAGCGCGCCCGTCGCGAGGTTTCCCAGTGTGATGCCCAGCCCCGAGACGGTGTTGTAGAGGCCGTAGTGCGTGGCCACGAGACGGCCGCCGGAGAGGGACACCACGGTGTCCATCTCGAACGGGTAGACCACCGCGCTGCCTGCCGCCAGGAGAACCACCGCGACCACCAGAGCGGTCAGCGTCAGCCACCTGTCGCCGGGCGGGGCCGTGGCCAGCGGGAGGAATGCCGCACCCATCATGGCCAGGCCCCTCGCCAGTGCCTGTCCCGGATTCCACCGGCGCTTCGCCCAGCCGGTGAGCCGCAACTGCCCGACGACCGCGACGGCCGCCGAGACGACGAACAGGCCGCTGGTGGCCGCGGTTCCCCCATCGCCCAGTGCCGCGTCGGCGGCCAGCGGGAGGGCGAGGTAGACCTGGAAGGTCAGTACGTACGAGCCGATCATGGCGAGTGAGAACAGCAGGAAGGGGCGGTTGGCCGCGACGGTCCGCCATTGGGCGAGCACCCCGGCGGGCGCTCCGTCGGCTGCGGTGCCACCGCGACGGGCCGGAAGGGCGCGCCACTGCAGCACGCTGAGGACGGCGAAGATGACCGCTGCCGTCGTGCACACCAGCCGGAAGTCGGCGACCAGCAGGGCCAGTCCGACGAGCGGGCCGAGGAACATGCCGGCCTGGTAGTAGACGTTGAAGGTGGCAAACGCGTCCACCCGCCGGTCTCCCGCCTCGGCGGCCACGTAGGCCCGTACGGCGGGGTTGAACAGGGCGCCGGCGAAACCGGTGGCGGCGGAGGCGACGACCAGGGCGGGCAGGTTGTCGACCCACCCGAGCAGACCGAAGCCCGCCGTCCGCAGCACGCATCCGGCGATGATCGGCGCCTTGTAGCCGAACCGGTCCGCGAGCGTGCCGCCGACCAGGAACATCCCTTGCTGGGAGAGATTGCGTACGCCCAGTACGAGGCCGACCGCCCAGGCGGCCAGCGCCAGGTCACCGGAGAGGTGCGCGGCGAGGTAGGGCATGAGCATGTAGAACGCCAGGTTGATGGCGAACTGATTGGCCATCAACAGCCGTACGGCAGGTGGGAAAGACCGGGTCTGTCGCCACAGCGCCTTCACGCGACCACCTCGGCCGAGGCGGGTCGGCGCTCGGCGCCCAGCGGGTCGAGTACGGTCGTACACCTCGTCCAACGAGTGACGGTCTTCTCGCGATGATGACTGATCGTGTCGGGTTCATCGGCGGGCTTTCGGCCGAGGAGACCGCGGCGTGCGCAGTACGCATCGTCGAAGACCGTCCCCACGTACCGCTGCGGGCCGTCGGGGAAGACCGCCACGATCCGCGATTCGGCCGGCATCTGCTCGGCAAGCCACCGGGCCGTCAGCGCGACGGCTCCAACACTCCAGCCGCCGGTCGCGTATCGGCCGCGGGCCAGAGCGCGGGCCGCCCACACCGCTTCTTCGGCCGCCACCCAGTGGACCTCGTCGAACAGGCCGTAGTCGACGTTGCCCGGATAGATGCTGCTCCCCAGCCCGCGCATCAACCGCTGCCCGGCAGGCTGGCCGAAGATCGTCGATCCGGTGGTGTCGACCCCCACCACCCGCAGCCCTGGGAAGTAGTGACGCAGTACGGAGCCGATGCCTGCGGAGTGTCCCCCGGTGCCGACGCTGACGACCAGGGCGTCGATCCGCCCCAGTTGCGCGACGAGTTCATGCGCGAGAGGCCGGTACGCCGTGACGTTGTCGGGGTTGTGGTACTGGTTCGGGCACCATGCGTCCGGCTCGTCCGCGAGCAGTTCCGCTACCCGCTGCCGCCGGGCCTGCTGCCAGCCGCCGACCGGGTGCGGCCGGTCGACCAGCTCCACCTCGGCTCCATATGCCGTGAGCAGCCCTGTCATCAGCGGCTCCATCTCCGGGTCGCTGACAACGGTCACCGGATGCCCGTAGGTGACTGCGGCCAGGGCGAGCCCGAGTCCGAGCGTGCCGGAGGTGGACTCCACGATGCGCGCGCCGGGCAGCAACTGCCCGCGCTCGCGTGCCTGCCGCACCATGTGCAGCGCGGCGCGGTCCTTGATGCCACCGGGGTTGTGGCCTTCGAGCTTCGCCCAGAAGCCGCTGCCGGCGGCGGTGAAGGGCTCCCCGATCCACAGGACGGGGGTGTCGCCCACGAGCCCGGCGGGCGTGTGCATCGGGCGCTTCGCATCCGCCAGCAGCTGAGCCGGCGCGACGGATGCCGCAAGAGTGGCGTGCTGATTCATCACGTGCTTCTCCCGCGGTCGGCGGCGCGCGCAGCGGCGCCGACCGACCGTTCGTGGTTGATGGAGATCGATGCTGTTCTGCAGCCGCAGCAAGACGCACGGGTGAGTCACCCGTGCCTCCGGACGGCTCAGCAGCTCACGTTCTCCACACGCTCAACTGGGCGCGGGAATGGCCGGTAGCAGGCGGTCCGGACGCAGGTTTCGGACAGGGTCCGGACCAGGAATCAGCCGGTGCTTCAAGGGCCGCGTTCGCCACGACACCGTGGCCGACTCCGGCCGGGAGCAACGCGTCACGCGGTGCTTGGACCGTCGGCTCGTCGTTGCCGCAGCAGTGGAGATGAGGATCGTCCTCGGCCGGCTCGCCCGCGCGGGAAACGGATCCGCAGTAGGCGACGTCATCCCCCGGGCCCCAGAACACCTCGGCGGACGTCACAGCGGCCGGCGCGCCAACAGCCCGCCCCCACCCGCCCTGATCGATCCCGTGGGCGCACGCCAGGACGTGGACCAGCGCAGCGAGCATCACCAACAAGGCCGCCGTGGGCCATGAGACCGGGCGGCTGCCTCGGAGCTCCGACCCAGCCTTCACGTGGCAGAGCGTATGCACATGAGCCCATAAAGTTCACGTGAGGTAGATGCTTTTCCGCCTGACACTCCAGCCCAGGCACACCCAGACACCTCAGTGACGTGAACAAGCACCAACAGTGGCCGGAAGCGGCAGCAAACGAAGCGACACCGCGGATCACCGCAACGGGTGAAGCGGGAGAACTCATGCGCCGTTGACTTCGGCGACTGACACAAGTTAGGTAAGCCTCACAAAGATGCCGCGACCCGTCGGAGTGGTCGAGTGGCCGGAACGGCCGGCGTGGTCGGCGTGGGAGGCAGGCGTGCAGTGGTCCACGGTCGTCGGGTACGGAGTCGTCTTCGGCCTGGCACTCAGCGTGGTGTTCACCATCGGGCTGTTCGGCGGGGCAGCCCTCAGCAGAGACTTCCTACTGAACGACTACCCCCCGGCGATCCAGCATCAGTACGGCAAGCCACAGAGCAGACGCGGCCGCCAAGTGGCTCTGCTCTTCGGCGTGTTCGTCTGGGCCCTGGGCGGGATCCCGCTCGTGATCACGGCGATGATCAAACTGCACGCCGCACTGGAAGGCGGCCTGGATTTCCTGTCCGCGGCACTCTGCGCGGCCCTCATCTTCGCCACACTCACGGTCTGGGACCTGGTCGTACTCGACTGGATCGTCTTCGCCGGCCTGCGCCCCCGCCTGCTGGCCCTCCCCGGTACCGAAGGCATGCCGGAGTACCGCGACATGCGCTTCCATCTCCACGTCGCCCTCAAGGGCAGCCCATTGATCCTGATCGTGGGCCTGCTCACCGGGGGCGCGTCGGCGCTGATCGCTCAGTGGTGAACTGCCGAGGCCGAAGGGACACCGCACACCGCACACCGCACACCTCACCCCAGCCGGATGTCGGCCCCCGGCCCGAGTGGGAGGTCGAAACCGTAGAAGAGGGCGAGGACGGCCGGCCATACCGCCAGGAACGGAACGACGAAGACTGCCAGGCGGGAGATGAGGGTGCCCAGGCGGGCCTCCGGCTCGTACTGCTGCAGTAGCGCGAGAGCCAGGAAGAGGTACAGGTTCATCGGGGTGAGGGCACCGGGCCTCCGCGTACGCCTCCTCGGGCAGCAGTCCCTTGCGGACGGCGCCGTTCTGGACGACCAGCACGACGTTCGTGGGATCGCCGAGCACCCCGATGTCGGTGAGCGGATCGCCCTGGCACACGATGAGGTCGGCGATGCGTCCCACGGTCAGCGTGCCCAGCCGGTCGGCCACACCGAGGAGCTCGGCGGAGGTACGGGTGCCGGCGATGATGGCGTCCATGGGAGCCATGCCCAGGTCGACCAGGTAGGACAGTTCCATCAGGTTCACCCCGTGGGGGCCGACGGCGGCGTCCGTGCCCAGGGCGATCCGGGAGCCCCGCTCGATGGCGCGGGCGATGTTCTCCTTGGTGATGCCCGACCAGCGGACCTTCTTCTGGTAGTGGTAGTCCGCCATCGTCTCCTTGTTGATGCCGGCATACACGGTGGACAGCGTGGGGACGACGAACATCCCGCGCTCGCCCGCCATGTCGATCGCCTGGTCGTTGATGCCGTAGCCGTGCTCGATGCTGGTGACACCGCCGCGTACGGCGTTGAGGATCCCGGCGGTCCCTGGGCGTGTGCGGCGACGGGCTTGCCGCCGTGGCGGCGCGCCTCGTCGACGTCTGGCTGCGCGCGCTCACCGACGTCCACACCTTCGAAACCCACCTCACGCGTCAGCTCCCACGCCTGACCGTCGATGACCGCTCGGTGGTCCTGCGAACGGTCAAGCACATGGGGCACCTCCTGGACCGCGGCGGCCGGAGCGTCGGCATCGTCCCGCTGGGCGGCACGCGGGAGCCTCTCGGGCGCCGCTCCTGAGTCCTCATTGGCGCGGCGCGGACCACGATGGGACAGGGGGTGGCGGTGCCAGGTGCGTCACTCCGCTGGGGCGGGCGGGTGGTCGTCGTTGGTGTCGTTGGTGCAGTTGGTCTGTTCGGCCAGTTTGCGGCGGTGTTCGCGGTACCAGCTGCCCCAGCCGTCGAGCCGCTCGATGATCTCTTCGAGGCTCCGTCCGACCGCGGTGAGGGAGTACTCGACCTTGGGAGGCACTTCCGGATAGACCGTTCGCCGCACCAGTCCGTCGTCCTCCAGCTCGCGCAGCTGCCGGGTGAGCATCCGCTGCGTCACCGTGGGCATGGCCTGCTTGAGCTCACCGAAGCGGTGGGTGCCCAGCAGCAGGTACTTGAGGATGAGCAGCTTCCATTTGCCGCCGACCACCGCGAGCATCACCTCGGTGTTGCAGTAGTCGGCCATCTCGTCCACCTGTTCCCGCACTCGCCTCATATCAGCACCATAAGCGGGTATCCCGAGTGAAACTTTGAATACTCGGAGGAACCGAGGCACACGAAAGACCGTACTTGTGCCTTCTCCTGCCGACCGAGCACAGTGCATTGATGCACACGGAAACCAAACGCGATGCTCCTCATCGGTGGGCCACACTGGCGGTGCTCTGCGCCAGCCTGCTGATGGTGGGGATGGACCTGACGGTGCTGCACGTAGCGGTCCCGACGATCAGCAGGCAGCTCCTGCCGAACGGGGCCGAGCTCCTGTGGATCGTCGACGGCTATGCCCTCACCGTCGCCGCGGGGCTCATCACCTGCGGGACGCTCGGCGACCGCTACGGGCGGAAGCGCCTTCTGATGTCGGGATATGCGGTGTTCGGGCTGGCCTCCGCCGGCGCGGCGCTGTCCGTCTCACCACTGCAATTGATCATTGCGAGGGCCGCGCTGGGCGTCGGCGGCGCGATGATCATGGCCAGTACGCCGGCCATCCTCAGGGCGACCTTCGACGATGCGCGAGAGCGGACGCTCGCGGTGGGCCTGTGGACCGCTGCCAGCAGCATCGGCGTTTCCGTGGGACCGCTCCTCGGCGGCCTGCTGATGGAGCACTTCTGGTGGGGATCGGTCTTTCTGATCAACCTGCCGTTCGTGGCCCTGGCGCTCATGGGGGCGACTTTCCTGGTACCGGAGTCGAAGAACCCGCGGCCGTCACGGTGGGACGCCGGCGGTGCCGCGCTCTCCGCCCTCGGCCTCGCGCTGACGGTTTACGCCTTGCAGCAGCTCAGTGAGGGCTCCCGTACCCAGCCACTGACATGGCTGCTGGGGGTCGCGGGACTGGGGCTGCTGATGGCCTTCGTGCACAGGCAGCGGCGGATCGACTCTCCGCTGCTGGACATCTCCCTCTTCGCCGACCGCACGTTCGCCTTCGCCGCCCTCAGCATTCTGGGGTGCTTCGGCGCATTCACCGCCCTGCTGTTCCTCCTCACCCAGCGCCTCCAATTGGTGGACGACTACTCGCCGCTGCGTACGGGGCTGTCCCTGGTACCGCTGGCCGTCTCCAATGCGATCGGGGCGGCACTGGCGCCCCGCTTCAGCGCAACCTTCGGCCGCCAATGGGGCCTGTCCGGCGGTCTGCTGTTGACCGCCCTGGCCTTCGGGGGGCTCAGTGTCTTCGGCCCGGCGGACAACTACGCCGCGTTCATCGCCGCGGGGCTGGGGGCCGGGGCCGTGATGACGCTCGCCTCCGACGCGATCCTGGGCGCCGCCCCGACAGAACGCGCCGGGGCAGCCGGCGCCGTGCAGGAGACCTCCTTCTCTCTCGGCACAGGACTGGGACTGGCCTTCCTCGGCACGGCGCTGTCCTTGGCCTACCAATCCTCCTTCGCACCCGTACCGCAAGCCACCGAGCACCAGGTGGAGACCGCCCGGCAATCCCTGGGCGGCGCGGCGGAAGTCGCCGAACGGGTGGGCGGAAGTACCGGCGAGGCCCTGCTCAACAGTGCCCGGCATGCCTTCGATACCGGCTTCACCGTGGCGACCGCGGTGGCCGCAGCGCTTCTCGTACTCCTCGCGTTCTTTGCCGTCCTGTCCGCCCTTCGGCCTCGGAAGGAAACCTCCCGTCCTGGAGGCCGAGCGATTGCTGGAGACCGGTCAGGCGACGCCCGCACTGCGGACGGTGAGTGCTGCCTTCGCTGAGGGCCTCCCGATCAGGTACCGGCCCGCCCGAAAAACACTCTCCTCCCGTGTAAGAAGTCACGGCTCCCGACCACTTCCTGGTGAGAGAGCCAAGATGAGGAGACGGTGCGTGACCGACGCCCAACGCTTCCGTGACCTGTACGAGGAGTGCCACCCACGGGTGCTCGCCTACGCCACCAGCCTGGTGGACCGGCAGGTCGGTGAGGACATCACCAGCGAGACCTTCACCGTCGCATGGCGGCGAATGCGGGACATCCCGATACCCCCGCTGCCCTGGCTGCTGGGGGTGGCCCGCAATCTGACCCGGGAGCTCTGGCGCCGGGACAGCAGGCAGTACGCCCTGGCCGCCGAGGAGGCGCAGCGCATCATCGCCTCGGGCGCACAGGTCGGCGACGTGGCCGCCGATGTGACCGAGCGCGCTGCTGCGCTGCAGGCCCTGGTCCGGCTGTCCACCGACGACCGCGAATTGCTGACGCTGGTCGCCTGGCACGGGCTCGGCCCCCGAGAGGCCGCGTGACCGACCCGCTGGGCCGCAAGGGGGCCGGGTTCGCCCTGCCCGCGACCGACCGGCCCGGCTACGGTTCCGTACGGTCGGAGCTGATCGTGAATCCGGCTACGGGCGCCCTGCTGTCCGACCAGGAGATGCTGACGAAGCCGTCCGCGAAGGCCGTCGAGGCGGGGCTCACGGCGGGCACTCCGGTGAACTACAACGCGACCGTCAAGGCCGAGTGGACGGACCGGCAGCTCAAGACACCCAACTGATCGCTTCAGGACCGGTCGGGGGCGACGTCGGAGGCGGCGGTCTCGGCATCGGGCGCTGCCTCGGGCCTGTGTTGATCGGCGACTTGGCCGGCCAGCAGTCGTAGCGCGTCGGCCGAGGTGGTGTCGTTGGGGGTGTAGACCTCCAGCCGGTGATCGGGGCTTTCGGGCTGGAGCCACACCTGGTAGTCGATGTCGACCCCGCCGACGGTCGGGTGCTGCAGACGCATGGTGCCTACAGTGCAGTCCGCGACATCCCCCTTTGCCCACAGCTTGGCGAAGTCGGTGCTACGCATGGCGAGTTCGCCGATCAGTTCGGCCAGCCGGGCGTCGGTGGGGTGCCTGCCCGCGGTGAGTCGCAGGTACGCGACATGGGTTCGGGCCAGTTCATCCCAGTTGCTGTACAGGTCGCGGGTGAGGGGGTCGAGGAAGAACATCCGAGGGATGGACGGGCGTCGCGCGGGATCCTGGGGCGCGTCGAAGCCGGCGTGTTCCGCGACGAGTGCATGCCCGGTGCGGTTCCAGGCCAGCACGTCCCCGCGCCGGCCGAGCACGACGGCCGGCGTGGCCTCCCCCAGGGACGCCAGAAGCGCCAGTACTCGCCGGTGCGGCTTTTCCGGGCGGGGCGGACCAGGCGTGACGTGGTGGTCCGGCGCGCGAGGTTGTGCAGATGGGTTGTCTCCACCGCATCGAGCTGGAGCACGCCGGCGAGCGCGTCGAGGACCTGTTGGGAGGCGGTACCGGCCTGGCCCTGCTCCAGCCGCGTGTAGTAGCCGGCACTCACGCCGGCGAGCTGCGCGAGCTCCTCGCGACGCAGACCCGGTACGCGGCGAGCCGTTCCGTACGTGCGCAGTCCGACGTCGGCAGGGGTGACCCGGTCGCGACGGTTCTTGAGGTAGGCCCCGAGGCTCTCCAGCTCCATAACCGCGAGCGTAGGCGCCACGGCCGGATTCCGGGTGCCCCTGAGAGGTGTACCCACGCCACGGGGATGGTTGGCGGCGCGGACGGTGCCGCACCGTCGAGGGCATGAAGGCAAAGCGTGCTTCCCACTCACCTCACTCGCCGTTGTCACACTCACCGGTTTCGCACTCACCGGCATCGCACTCACCGGGTCTGCGGGCGTGGCTCGGGCTGCTGGTGGTACTCGGCCCGGTCCTGCTGGTGGCGATGGACGGTTCGGTGCTGTTCCTGGCAATGCCGAAGGTCTCCGAGGCGCTGTCGCCGACAGCCGACCAGGCGTTGTGGATCCTGGACGTCTACGGGTTCGCCGTCGGCTCGCTGCTCGTCGCGTTCGGGAACATCGGCGACCGGTACGGCCGGCTGAAGCTGCTGATGACCGGGGCGGCGGTGTTCGGCGCGGCCTCGGCGGGAGCGGCGTTCGCACCCGGGCCGGAAGCGCTGATCGCCTTCCGGGCGTTGATGGGCGTGGCGGGCGCCACGCTGCTGCCGTCGGCGCTGGCGGTACTCAGTGAACTGTTCACCGACCCGCGCCAACGCTCGACGGCGATCGGCATCTTCGCAGCCACCTTTGCCGCCGGGTTCGCGATCGGCCCCGTCATCGGTGGACAGCTGCTGAACAGCTTCTGGTGGGGATCGGTCTTCCTCATCAATCTCCCCGTCGTGGCACTGTTCCTGCTGCTGGCCCCGGTCCTGCTCCGCGAGGTGCGTGCCACCCGGGCAGGCCGCATCGATGTCCTCAGCGTTGTGCTCTCCGCCGCGGGCATCCTGCTGACCGTCCACGCGATCAAGCACGCCGCCACGGAGGGACTGAGGGCGCTCCCGATGGCCACATGCATCGTCGGCATCGTCATGCTGTGGTGGTTCGTCCGGCGGCAGCTCCGCCTCGAACACCCGCTGATCGACTTCCGACTCTTCCGCGACCGCGTATTCACGATCGCGGCCATTACCGGACTGCTGCCGCTGGCCGCATGGTCGGCAGTGGCGTACCTCGGCGGCATCTACCTCCAGTCCGTCCTCGGGCTGACCGTCCTGGACGCGGCTCTCGTCGCACTGCCCGGCGCCGCCGTGCTGACCATCACCTGCATCGTGACACCGGGGCTGGTGGCGCGTATCGGCACCCGGGCAGCGCTCATCACCTCCCACTTCTTCATTGCCGCAGGTCTGCTCCTGCTGCTGGCCACCGGCGTCGCGAGCGGCATCGGCTGGTACGTGGCGTCCACCGTCATCGCCGGCATCGGTTACGGCATCTCGTTCAGCGTCGTCGCCGACACGGCCGTCGCCGCGGTCCCCGCGGAGCGAGCCGGGTCAGCCGCAGCGATCGCCGAGACCAGCAACGAGATCGGCAACGCCCTCGGTATCGCACTTCTCGGCTCGCTGGCAGCTCTGATATTCCGGCTCCAAGGGCCCGACGTCGCGGGCACCCTCAACGAGACATTGCAGGCCCCTGGCCTCACGGCCGCGGTGATCGGCGATGCGAAGTCGGCCTTCGTCACCGGTCTGCATGCCGCTGCCGTCATCGCAGCCGTACTCCATGCCGCACTCGGCGCCTTCGCCCTGCGCCACCTGCCGAGGGCCTTCACCAGCGCGGACGACGACTTCGCTGACGACTCCCGTGACCTTGATAGCGGTCGGGCGATTCCCGACGGTTAAGAATCAGCGGGCAGCAGCCACCGGCACCGGCCCGGACGACGTACCGGACGACGTATGGGTCAGCGCCGAGGCCGTCACCGGCGTGGTGTCCGTACCCCTGCTGTACCACTGGAACGGCCACGACTGGACGGTCCGTGAGGTGCCCACCCCCACCCAGCATCCCACCGGCTGGGTGGCCAACCACATCGTGGCCACCGGCCGCAATTCGGTCCACGTGCTCGGGTGTGCGGCGTGCTCGTCTCCCGCGACCTGCGCTGACCCACTGCGCGGACAGCGATCGGCCCCGCTCCCGTTCTCCGGGAGGCGGGGCCGATGACGCGAGCGGGGCCGATGACGCGAATGGTCCGATATCGAGTGCCGGGCAAGGCCCGTAGCTCCTCCGGTGCGCCGATGGAAGGTGGGGCTTCCACGCTTGGTGGTGCTAACGCTTGGTGGTGCTGTTGAAGAGGGAGCGCGACCAGACGTAGCCGACCACGGCGATGCCGGCGCACCAGGCGAGCGAGATCCAGCCGTCGTTGCCGACCGCCGACCCGGTCAGCAGGCCGCGCAGGGTCTCGGTCATCGGCGTGAAGGGCTGGTTCTCGGCGAACCAGCGCAGGCCCGGGGCCATCGAACCGGCCGGCACGAAGGCGGAGCCGAGGAACGGCAGGAACTGGATGAGGAGCGGCTTGTTGCTCGCGGATTCGACCGTCTTGGAGATCAGGCCGAGCGCCGCCGACAGCCAGGCCACGGCGAACGCGATGGCCCCGATCAGACCGGCCGCCGCCAGCCACTCGACCGGGGTCGCGTCCGGGCGGAAGCCGAGCGCGACGGCCACGGCAACGACCAGGACCAGGCCCACCAGCGTGGTGAGGACGCTGCCGACGACATGGCCCGTCATGAACGACGAGCGCGTGATGTTCATGGTGCGGAACCGGTTGATGATGCCCTCGGTCATGTCCTGACAGACCGCGATCGAGGTCGACATGGCCCCCGCGGCCACGCCCATGATGATGACGCCGGGCGTCAGGTACTCCAGGTACGCCGACCGGCCGCCATTGCCGGGGAGCCCGGCGCCGATCGAGTCACCGAAGGCGTACACGAAGAGCAGCAGCATCAGGATGGGCATCATGGCCGGGCCCAGCGATACGGCCGGATAGCGGAGCGCGTGCTTGATATTGCGCCGCAGCATCGTCATCGAGTCGTGCACGGCGTAGGTGAGGGTGCTCATCGCAGGGTCTCCTTGGCGTGAAGAGCGGCGCCGGTGCTGCCGTCGCCGGTCAGGGCGAGGAACACGTCGTCGAGGTCGGGGGTGTGCACGGAGAAGTCCGCGGCGCGCACGCCGGCGGTGTCGAGCCGGTCGAAGAGGGTGCGCAGGGCGGCGAGGCCGCCGTCGCCCGCGATGCGCAGGGCGAGTTCCTCGTCGTCTCGGGCCGCGCCGGGGAAGGCGGCGGCCGCCCGCTCGTACTCGTCCGTCTCGTTGAACCGCAGGCGTACGTGGCTGCCGGGGATCTGTGCCTTGAGCTCGTCGGCGGTGCCCTCGGCGACGATCCGGCCGCCGTCGAGCACGGCGATCCGGTCCGCCAACTGGTCGGCCTCTTCGAGGTATTGGGTGGTGAGGAAGACGGTGACACCGCTCGCGACCAGCGAGCGTACGGTCTCCCACATGGTGCGGCGGCTGCGCGGGTCGAGTCCGGTCGTCGGCTCGTCCAGGAAGATCACCTGCGGATCGCCGACCAGCGTCATGGCGATGTCGAGCCGACGCCGCATACCGCCGGAGAAGGTCGCGGCCCGGTTGCCCGCGACGTCCGCGATGCCGAACCGCTCCAGCAGTTCCTTCGCGCGCTTCCTTCCCTCGCGCTTGCCGAGCCGCAGCAGGTCGGCCATGAGGAGCAGGTTCTCCTCGGCGGTGAGCATGTCGTCGAGCGCGGCGAACTGACCGGTGACGCCGATCGCGGCGCGTACCCCGGCGGGCGAGGCCGCGACGTCGTGCCCGGCGACCTGGGCCCGGCCGCTGTCGGCGGCGATGAGCGTGGACAGGATCTGCACGGTGGTGGTCTTGCCGGCGCCGTTCGGGCCGAGCAGCGCGAAGACGGAGCCTGCCGGGATGTACAGATCGATGCCGTCGAGCACGGTCTTGTCGCCGTACGACTTGCGCAGGCCGGTGGCGGAAACGGCGGCGGTCGCCGGGGACCGCGGAGCGCGGTCCTTGTTTGATGTGGGCATGACAGAAGAAGGCATGGAGCCCTCCCATTCGAAGGCCGAAGCGACTGAGGCTGGGACTGCGTGACTGCGACTGGGACTCAGCGAGGGGTGAGCGCGGGGGTGGGCGCGGGCCGGTACGGGTGCTCAGCCCCGGGCGCGCAGCACGTCGATGTTGCCGTGGCGGGTGCGGGCGCGGACCTCGACGGTGTCCTCGCTCTTCTCGGGGGATTCCGCGGCGGCGAGGGTGTTGCGCACCTGCCCGGAGCCGGAGCTGACGTCGAGCCAGGCGGCGGTGCCCTCACGGATGCCGACCTCGATGGCGCCGTAGGACGTCTCCAGCTGCACGGTGCCGCGGGCGACGTCGCCGACGCGCACGGTGCCGTGGGCGGTGGTGGCGACGACCGAGGACTCGGCCCGCGCGATGTCGATGTCACCGTGCGCGCCACTCACCCGCAGATGACCGGTCGCGGCGCCGACGGCCGTGGTGCCGTGCGAGTTCTTCAGGACGGCGGAGCCGTCGACGGTGCCGACGCGCAGGCTGCCGGAGCTGGTGGTGATCTCGGCCGCGCCCTCGATCCGGTCGACGGTGATCGAGCCGTGCGAGGCGGTCAGCCGGAGCGGCCCGGTCGTGTCGAGGCGGACGTCACCGGACGAGGTCTTCACGTGGACCTCGCCGAGCCGGCCCTCGCCGAGCACCTGGGCCCAAGCGCCGGTCATCTCGACGCGCGAGCCCGTGGGCAGCTCGACAGCCACGTCGACGGTGCCGGTACGGCCGAAGAGAGAGCGTTGCTTGGGCGTTTTGACGGTCAGTACGCCGCTCGCGTACGTGACCTCGGTCTGGTCCGCCGCCCGTACGTCCTGGTCCCGCTTGGCATCGCGAGGCCGCACCTCCACGACGGTGTCGGGGCGGTCGCCGGCGGTAAACCGGATGGAACCGGCCTCGACGTGGGCGGTGGCCGAAATCGGTTCGGGAGTGTCGAAAGAAGGCATGGCTGTACCGTCCTCATGAGTCCTTGGGCCGTCCCCGCTGGTGGGACGTGGTGGGTGAAGTGGTGGAGTGGTGCAGGCTCGGGCGTACGGCTAGCGCACCCAGCCCGTGATGCTCTGTCCGATGGTGTGGGTCTTCTGCGTCGTACGCGGTCGCTTGCCGCCGTCGACCGCGGCCGACACCGCACGCACCAGCCAGGCGTTGACCGACAGGCCCTCGCGGCTCGCGGCCTCCTCGGCGCGCGTCTTGAGGTGGGCCGGCAGGCGCAGATTGACGCGGGCGGTGCCGCCCTCGTCGCCGTCCGCGGGCACCGGCGCCTTGAGCGATTCGACGGGCTCGGCGGCCGCCTCCGCGGGGCTGCCGTCGGCGGGCGGCGGCGTCACCACGAAGTCGGGGTCGAGCCCGCGCAGCCGTACGTCGACGGAGCCGGGGGCGAGTTCGCGGGTGATCTCGTCCATCGCGGCGGAGAGCACATTGAGCATCGTCAGACGGGACGCCGACTCCAGAGGAGCGGTGAGCCGCTCGGCCAGCTCGCGGGCTTCTTCCCCGCCGGCCTCGGCGGCCACCGCGAGTTCGCGGCGAAGGGTGTCGACATACGGCGTGAGGTCCATGACGCCATAATGGCATCACCGTGGCGCCATATGCAAGACCGAGTGGCACCGAACACGGAAGGGCGCCATCAAAAACCGTCCTGACCTGCGGGAACGCTTGGAACTCGGAGTCAGCCATGGTGACACCATGCGCGACCGATCACCGAGGAAGGCGCAGGATGGCGCCGTTTGGTGCCACCATGGCGCCAGACGGTGAAGGGAATGACATTCAGTCGCCCGACCGGTCGGCATCGAGTTCGGCGGCACCGGCTTCCCAGCGTCGGCGCCGCTCGGCGTGGGACTGCTTCCACCAAGGGGTGCCGCGTTCGCCGAGCGCCACCTTTGCCGTGTGCACCCGGCTTCGGGCCAGCGCCTCGGCTTCCGGGTCCTCGTTCCGGCGCGATGCGGCTACCGCACGCCGGGCCGCCATGAGGTGACGGCGCAGGTCGGCGGCGACATCCTCGGGAATCTCCGGGACGGTCGCCCGCCATCGCCGGCCGCCCACCACGATGTACCGGCCATCGGGCGTCCGCTCCGGCTCCGCGGAAGAGTGCATCTGGCTCATACTGCCCCACGCGAGCACACATGCGTGTGACCCAGCCCGGTCGACCGCCTTGATTGCACTGATCACCTTCCGTTGCAGGGGGCTATCGTGGGTCGAGGCGGCGACAGAGCTTGGGGGGCGGAGTGCAGCCGGACAGCGGACCAGGTGTCGGTCCCAGCCCACGGGAGGCAGCAGCCTTCCTGCTGGACAAGATTCGTCAGGGCAACGGCTACGCCCGCGGCAAGAAGAAGCGGTTCAGCCGAAGCGCCTCCGTCACCAAGGTGGCGACGCTCGTACTGTCCGCCGCGTCCACCGTCATCCTGGGCCTGCAGGATCTCAACACGTGGGCCGGACTGGCCTTGGCGTGCGTGGCGCTGGTGACGCTGCTGGGAGCCGTCGAGCCGTTCTTCAACTGGCGCTCCCGGTGGGTCCTGATGGAGGAAGCGCAGTACCGGTTCCAGCGGCTTGCCGATGAGCTCGAGTACCTCATGGCGTCGACGGCTGCCGACGAGCTCACATTCGATCAGCTCAGTGAGATCTTCGAGCGGTATCAGGCGATCTGGACCGACCTGAGCCGCACGTGGCTGGAGCATCGCCGGGAACCCGCACCGTCGACCAACGCATAGAGGTCGGTTTCCGTGTCGGGTGGTTGTCGGCGGTGGTCGGTGACCTGTCGGGGATCTGTCGATGGCTGCCGGGACCTTGGGTGCACCACCAGCAGTCCACGACCAAGGAAGCACCCATGTCTACTGACGTCACCATCATCGGCGCCGGGCTCGGCGGTCTCACGCTCGCCCGCGTCCTGCACGTACACGGGATACCGGCAACGGTGTACGAGGCGGAGCCCTCCCCGGCCGCTCGCTCGCAGGGCGGGATGCTCGACATCCACGACTACAACGGTCAACTCGCCCTTGAGGCAGCCGGCTTGATGGACGAGTTCCGTGCCATCATCCTGGAGGGCCGCCAGGCGATGCGGGTCCTCGACCCGGACGGGACCGTTCTGCACGAGATGACCGACGACGGCACGGGCGGACGCCCCGAGGTGCAACGCGGCGAGCTCCGACAGATCCTGCTCGACTCGCTCCCGGCCGGCACCGTCCGGTGGGGGCACAAAGTCAGCAGCGCCCGCACTCTCGGCGACGGCCGCCACGAGGTGACGTTCGCCCACGGCGGCACCGTCGTCACCGGGCTGCTGGTCGGTGCGGACGGCGCCTGGTCACGAGTCCGGCCGCTGCTCTCCACCGCCGCACCCGAGTACCTCGGCAAGTCGGTCGTCGACACCTACCTGTTCGACGCCGACGCCCGCCACCCCGTCGCCGCGAAGACGGTCGGCGGCGGGTCGATGATCGCGCTCAAGCCGGGCAGGGAGATCTTCGCGCACCGGGAGAAGGACGCCACCCTGCACGCCTACGTGGGGCTGGACGAGCCGCAGGACTGGTTCGCCGCCATCGATTTCGCCGATGGCGCGGCGGCCAGGGCCCGGATCGCGCAGGAGTTCAGCGGCTGGGCGCCGGAACTCACCGCGCTGATCACGGACTGCGACATCGCGCCGGCCCTGCGCCCTCTCTACGCGCTGCCGACCGGGCACCGGTGGGACCGGGTGCCGGGGGTGACTCTGCTCGGCGACGCCGCTCACCTCTCGGAGCCGAACGGCGAAGGCGCCAATCTGGCGATGCTCGACGGCGCCGAACTCGGCAAGGCTCTCGCCGCGTGCCCCGACGACATCGAGGCCGCGCTCACGGCGTACGAGCAGGCCATGTTCCCCCGCAGTACCGAGTTCGCCGGCTTTGAAGGCTTCGCCGGCCTGGAAGGGTTCGAGGCCCACGGCTCCGGCTCCCACCTTCAGGTTCGCGAGACGCCCTCAGAGTCGGGAAGCTCCGGGGGCTCCAGTTCGAACGTGAAGTAGACGCAGAGCTCATAGCGGTAGGGCTCGCCTTCGACGTGCTTCCATGAGACGTCGACCAGGTGGACGTGGTGCTCCTTCACCCACTCATGGGCCTGCCGGAAGGCCTCTGCGGCAGTGGCGACGGGGAAGAGTTTCCTGGCCATCGGGTGCACCTGGCTCTCTTCGTCCGAGTCGTCGAAGCCTTCCGGAATATCCAGGCAGAGGCTGGGGTCGATCTCCATGACTGCGCCCTTCCCATGGGTGTGGCGTGCGTCGCGTGCATGGCGGTGCGAGTACGACGCTCCGTAAGACCACCGCACCCCCGGACGGGTTGCTTCTCAAGGAATGGGACCCGTGTATGGATTTGGGATCATCGTAAGTTAGGGTTGCCTAAGTAGTATCTGTGTGCCTCGCCGCCTCCGCTGTATGAAGGAGTCCCGTTCCATGCCACGCCCCATCCGGGTGGCCGTCGTAGGCGCCGGCCCTGCCGGCATCTACGCCGCCGACGCTCTGCTGAAGTCCGACGCCGCCCTCGACCCGGGCGTGTCCATCGACCTGTTCGAGCGGATGCCCGCGCCCTTCGGCCTGATCCGCTACGGTGTCGCGCCCGACCATCCCCGGATCAAGGGCATCGTCACCGCGCTGCACAAGGTCCTCGACAAGCCGCAGATCCGTCTCTTCGGCAATGTCTCCTACCCGGACGAGCTGACGCTCGAGGACCTGCGCCGCTTCTACGACGCGGTGATCTTCTCCACCGGTGCCAGCGCCGACCGCGACCTGAAGATTCCCGGCATCGAGCTGGAGGGTTCGTACGGCGCGGCCGACTTCGTCTCCTGGTACGACGGCCACCCCGACGTGCCGCGCACCTGGCCGCTGCACGCGGAGAAGGTCGCCGTGCTGGGCGTCGGCAACGTCGCCCTCGACGTCGCCCGCGTCCTGGCCAAGACCGCCGACGAGCTGCTGCCCACGGAGATCCCGCAGAACGTCTACGACGGCCTGGCCGCCAACCAGGCGCGCGAGGTCCACGTCTTCGGCCGGCGCGGTCCGGCGCAGGCCAAGTTCAGCCCGATGGAGCTGCGTGAGCTCGATCACTCGCCGAACATCGAGGTCATCGTCGATCCCGAGGACATCGAGTACGACGACGGGTCCATAGCCACCCGGCGCAACAACAAGCAGGCCGACATGGTCGCCTCCACGCTGGAGAAGTGGGCCATCCGCGACCCCGGAGACCGGCCGCACCGCCTCCACCTGCACTTCTTCGAGTCGCCCGTGGAGATCCTCGGCGAGGACGGCCGTGTGGTGGGGCTGCGGACCGAGCGTACGGAGCTGGACGGCACCGGCAACGTCCGCGGCACCGGGCAGTTCCGGGACTGGGACCTGCAGGGCGTCTACCGGGCGGTGGGCTACCTCTCCGACGAGCTGCCCAAGCTGCCCTTCGACGCCGTCTCCGGCACCGTGCCGCACGAGGCCGGACGGGTCGTCGACGGCGCCGGCGCCCCGCTCACCTCGATCTACGTCACCGGCTGGATCAAGCGCGGCCCGGTCGGCCTGATCGGCCACACCAAGGGCGACGCCAACGAGACCGTGGCCTCGTTCCTGTCCGACCACGCCGCGGGCCGGCTGCCCGAGCCCGAGGCGCCGGACCCCGAGGCGATCGTCCGGCTCCTCGAGGAGCGCTCCGTGCGCTACACCACCTGGGAGGGCTGGCACCACCTGGACGCCCACGAGCGGGCGCTCGGCGAGCCGACCGGCCGCGAGCGGATCAAGGTCGTGGAGCGCGAGGACATGCTCAAGGCCAGCCGCGCCTGAGGGCAAAAACGGCCCATGGCGGGGCCGGGGCCGGTGACATCCGCACCGGCCCCGGCCCCGCCGCCTGCCACGGACCCCCGCGTCAGCGCTTGATCAGTGCACGTCGTCGCGGGCGTACAGCAGGCCGGCGTAGGCGCATGGCCAACGAACGCCTTCGCGCCTCGCTCGACGCCGACGCTCCGTAGGACGCGGACCGCGTCGTACGCGGCACCACCCCGCACCGCGAAGTTGATTACAAAAACATCACCCTCCCCTCACCGCGCCCGACTTGGCGCAACGATGGCATGCACACATAGATGCGGTACGCGACGGGCACAGGGGCTGAACCGGTGAGGAACGGCGAGGAGGGGCCCGAGGGGTAGGAGAGCAGCGCGGAGGGGTAAAGGGTCTCAGGGCCTGCAGAAGGCGCGGCGGGGGAGGTCGACGGGTTGGCCGTACCGAGAGAACATCCGCAGGGGATCAAGGATGTCATCCGGCTGTTCCAGGAGTGCCGGACACGTCAGGAGAGTGCCCGGGAGTTACCGGTCATCACACTGCTCGGCAGACGCGGCAGCGGCAAGACCACCGGCCTCAAATGGCTGGGATATCTGGCGTCCAACCGGCCCAACGCGTTCTACGACTTCGCCTCGGCCGTGCCCAAGAGGCCGCACGAAGTGGCGGCCCGGCTCGCCCTCGGTCTGTCCTACCGACTCCCCCGCCAGCCGCCGGTCCACTTCCCGCGACTGGCACTCGGGCTTCTCGTCGCGCGTGCCGAAATCACCCTCGACAGTGCGGACTCGCGACGCGTGCGAGCCGAACTCAAGCGGGCACTGCGCCAGGCGAAGGAGAGCACGGAGGCGTACGAGAGGGCCAACGGGGTCGTCGAGGGCGTCAGCCTCCTCCAGGACCTCAACGTCCTCCAGCTGCCCGGCCTCAACCTGGTGCTGAAACTCGTCCAGTTCGGCCTCCCGAGGCTCCCCGTCACCATGATGTGGCGTACCGGGCTGACCTGGTACGCCGACAGCCCGAACCGGCCGGTCGACGCGCTGATGAAGCTGAACGAGCTGGCCAGGAGCGAGGCTTCGGCCGATGTCGAGGAGGTCGACCGGCTGCTGTGCGGAGCCTTCCTGGAGGATCTCCGTGATCACTATGCCCGGCATCCGCGCGACAGGGAGTGCGTCGTGCTGCTGGACAACATCGACGCGACGCAGGGCCGGAAGTTCCTCGACCTCCTGGTACGCATCCGTGAGGCCAACACGTCATCGAGCCGGGGCCACGATCCGCTGCTCGTCGTCGCGACCGCGGCCAACGCCCGCAGTGTGCCCGGCCCCTACGCCCCCGACTTCCCGGCCGAGCTGCGCATCCGCACCCCGGAGGAGGCCTCGTACGCCGACTGGAAGCAGAGCATTCCGCAACCCGCCTCCACCACCAAGTGGCATTGGTATCCGGTGCAGTTGCGCGACCTCACCGAGCCGGAGGTCACCACGCTGGCCGAGCAGGCGGCGTCCGCTGTGGTCCACGCGACACCGCTGATCCACCGCCTGTCCTACGGGCATCCGTGGAGCGCGCGGGCCCTGCTCGACGCCACGTACGCGATCGTGGTCGAGCGCGGTGGCGGGGCCGCCGAGCTGCGCCGCATCCTGGAACACTCCCCACCGGCCCCGCACGCGCCGGAGGACTCGACGGACACCGCGGGGCCCACGGGTCCGGACGAGTCGGTGGCGCTGGACGAGGCCGCGCGCCGGTACCTCCTGCGCGATCTGTCCGAGGGACAGCGGTCCGCGCTCGTGGTCTGCTCCACCGCGCGCGCATTTGAATCGGCGGTCGACGCCGGCATTCTGGAGGAGTACGACCAGCTCACCAAGGACACGCTGCGCAGGGACATCGACGGGCGGCTCTGGCTGATCCCCCCGGTCCCCGAGGACGCCAACACGCGCGGCGGCCAGGGCAGTGGCTACCTGGAGCACTGCCGGGAACGGCCGGAGAACAGGCCGGAGGCCGTGCTCCATCCATGGCTGCGGCTGGTGCTCCTCCAGGCCCTGGCCCGGCACGAGCCCGACGGGCCGTCCGGCTGGACCACCACGCACACGGCCCTGCGCGACTGGCACCAGCGCGAGCCGCAGACCCAGCAGCACCGGCTCGACGCCCTCTACCACTCCCTCGCCCTCAACGACCTCAACACGGTCGTCGCCCACCTCGCCCGCCAGTTCAGGGCGCTGCCCGGAACCGACCAGTGGCTGTACGAGCTGTACGCCATCACCGCGGCGCCCATGCGCCTCCCGGAACCTCCCCACCCACGCGGCGAACGGGAGCCCACGCCCTCCGACCGGGTCCGCGACCTGGCCAGACGGCTGGCACCCGCGGCGCTGGACGAGCACTGGTCGCTCACCATGCTCGTGACAGCCCTGTGGCTGGCCGCCGACCCCCGCAACCGGGTCGCCAACTCCACGCCCGAGCTCAACTCCACCATCGCGGCGATGTTCCACAGGCTCACCGCGCTGCCCCACAGCAGTGCCGCCGGCCTCCTCAGAGAAGCCGAGAGGTACGAACCGCGGCCCTGACCGCGTTCCCCGCCGACAGGAGGCGACAGCACGATGGCGACGCCGCACGCACTGGACCGGCCCGACGACGATGTCCCCATTCCCCGGTGGCGGTACGTCGCCGCCGTCATCGCCGCCCTGCTTCTCGTCGGCGGTGGCATCACCTGGCTCGTACAGCCGGAGTCCACCGACTGCGCCGAGAACGTGAAACGCATCGAGGCGGCCGGCGGCACACGCTGTGTGGGCCTCACCGACGGCAGCTATCCGTTCACCAAGGACCTGCGCCATGTCTACGACCTCATCGAGAAGGAGAACCGGCGGGTCACCGAGGAGGCCAGCAAGCGGAACGGCAGGCCCTACGTCAGCATCGTGTACCTCCTGAGCATGAAAGCGGTCCGGGGGGACAGCAACACCACCGAATCCATCCGCCATGAGGTGGAAGGCGCGTACACCGCACAGTACGAGGTGAATCACGGGCGCGGTCACGGCCAGACGCCCCAGATCAGGCTGCTCCTCGGCGACACCGGGACCGAGAAGGCGCAGCGCGACTACACCCTCGACCGGATCAAGGCACGCCGGGGCCCCGACCGGATCGTCGCCGCCGCCGGCCTCGGCACCAGCCTCACCGGCACCAACGCGATGATCTCCAAGCTCAACGACCTCGACATCGCGGCCTTCGGCTCCGTCATCACCGCCGACGAGCTGGAGAAGAACGACGGACTGGTACGGGTGGCCGCGCCGAACGCCGATGAGGCGGCGGCCGCCGTTGAATTCCTCACCAAGGAACACCGCAAGGACAAGGTGCTCATCGTCCAGGACGCCAACAAGAACGACCTCTACACCAAGACGCTCGCCTCACGGTTCGGCGCCGAACTCCCCAAGGACCGGCTCGCCTTCCCGGAACCGATGCAGTACAACTCCTCCAAGTCCCAGCTCGCCACCTACTTCAACAACCAGATGCCCAACCTGTGTCTGGATCCGCCCGGTGTCGTCTACTTCGCAGGGCGCGGCCGCGACCTGCCGGACTTCCTCGCGCCGCTCGCCAACCGCCGCTGCAAGTCCGACCGGAAAATCACGGTCCTGTCGGGTGACGATGTGTCACAGGCAGCGCAGTCGGAGGGCTTTGACGACGTCAAGCAGGCGCTGCGAAACGGCAACATCAGGCTTCTCTTCACCGGTCTCGCCCACCCCGGAGCCTGGGACAAGGCCCCGCAGATCTTCGACAAGAACGCCATCGTCCCCTTCCAGGAAGGCGGGAGGTTCACCAGGACGTTCAAGGACGACACGCTCGACGACGGCCAGGCCATCATGGGCTACGACGCGGTGCTCACCGCCGTCGCGACGATCAGGAAATCCGTCCACCTGGAGAACTCCGACCAGGCGATCGAGCGCGATGCCGTCGTGCAGATGCTGAGGACGATCAACGGCGCCAATGCGGTGCCCGGGGCGAGCGGCTGGATCTCGCTGCAGAACAACGGCAGCCCCCAGCGGAAGGCCATTCCCATCATCGAGATCGACAGCGACGGCACCACGCGTTCCATCAGTGTCTCCGCCAGCAACGGCAAACCGTACGCACCCGAGTGAGGGCCGCCTACCCGTAATCTCCGCCGAAACGGTGAGACGGGGGCCGAAAGAGGGCGAGTGGCACCCGGGGCGGGTGCGGCAGAGGTAAAGCTGCGGTAACACTCTGCTGCTCCCCCTCCCCCAGCAGGCCTTTTGCTGGCACCGTCGGGCGCAGGTGTGCGCCTGGTTGCATAAGGCGCATGCCCGTTCCAGTACGACCCGGGTGCGATACGGCCCGGGACCCCCACGCGTACGGCCGCACCCGCGGCCGGGAACGAGAGGCACGCAGTGCGAGGCACCACCCCCCACATCTCCAAACCTGCGGCAACGGCCGAAGTCCGGAGCGCGGTCCGCGCGCCCTCCGCCGGATGTCACCGCGCCAGATGCGTCGTGGAAGGCGCCATCAGCGAATAGCCACTGGACGTTGCCGCCGAGCGCGCCGAAACGCGCACTCACGTGGCCTTCCCGGCCTGCGGGGAAGGCCACTGTCGCATGCGCACTTACGAGGATCGTTCCGTAAAGTTCGGATCTTTCCCCGCATCTCGGCGTACCGCGTCCCAGTGCACACCGGGCTTCGGCCCGGCACCCCCACGACACAGGGCCCCGTGCGCGCGGCCGCAGATCAGGAGAACCGAGTGCGAGGCGCTCCCCACATCACCCATACGCCGGAAGTCGAGGGCTTCCCCCATCCCTCGCACGCGGAGGAGGACGGGGAGGGCACACCTGCGCGGCGTGCCCCTCTCATGACACACCTCTCGCGCCGCGAAGGACAGTCGCATCACCCGGTGTTCATCGACAATTCAGGCTGGCGCAGAAGGCTCTCGCGCCTCCTGGCGGTCGCCGTCGGCTGCGCGTGCGTCGGGTATCTGGCGCTCGTCGGCATGCTCATCGGCGGCTTGTGGCAGCCCGTCGGGTCACAGCCGCCCAGTACGAAGGGCCCGCTGCCGTCCAGTACCACCGGTCCGCGGCCGGTCGGCCCCGCCCGGCCGGCCGCCGGGAAACCCGGTACGGACCCCGGCAGAGCACAACACATCGACACCCCCCGCGTATCGGACTCCGCCGGGCGCTCCGGCCCCCGGCACGGCCGTACCCCACCGCCCTCCAGAGCCGGAGGCGGAGCCTCGATCGGGGGCGCTGAGAGGTGAGCCGGCACGCGATGCGCCGGCCCCCGCGCGGGCACTGGGCGCTGCTGCTGCTCGTCCTCACCGTGGTCATCACGGCCGTCGCCTTCGAGGGGTGGACCACGCACGAAGTCGACGCGGCGCGCTCGAAGCAGCCGTGCAGCACGCCCATCCCGCGCGAGGCGGACAACGGGAGCCCGGTGCTCCGGCTCGGCGACGACCGGATCGAGACGGCACGCATGCCGGCCGGCACCGCGGCGCTCACCTTCGACGGGGGCCCCGACCCGGAGTGGACGCCGCGCGTGCTCGGCCTGCTGCGCAAGTACCGCGTGAAGGCGACGTTCTTCGTCTACGGCTCGCGCGTGGCCCGCTACCCGGGGCTGGTGAAGCAGATCGTCGACGAGGGGCACGAGATCGGTTCGTACACCTACACCGGCGGCGATCTCGGCGCCGCCTCACCGCTGCGCGCCCGTATGGAGCTGTCCCTCACGCAGACCGCGTTGGCGGGCACGGCGGGCGTCAACACCCGGCTGCTGCGGCTGCCGCACACCACCAGGGCCGACACCCTCTGCGGCGCCGAGTGGACGGCTGCCCAAAGGGCGGCCGAGCAGGGCTACTTGCTGGTGGCCGCCGACTACAAGTCACGGAAGCCGTGGCGGGGAGTGGTGCGGCAGTACAGCCAGACGGAGCTCGGCTACCGCGAGGCGGAGGCACTGCTGCGGGACCGGAGCGTGCAGCGGTTCACCACCGTCACCGGCGGGCTCGGCCGTCCGTTCCAGCACACGCAGGCCTCTCTCACGCAGTGGCTGGCGGGCCAGGGGCTGATCCGGGCGCAGGACCTCGGGCACACGTTCACCACCGTGATGGCCTGGGCCCTCGGTGTCGCGGGCGCCCTCAGCGTGCTGCGGCTGCTCATGCTGGTCCTCTTCGCCCGCGCCCACGTACGGCGGCTGGACCGCTTCCGGCCCGGCACACCGCTGCTGAGAGCGGTGACCGAACCGGTGACGGTGCTGGTGCCCGCGTACAACGAGGAGGCGGGCATCGCCGCCACCGTCCACTCGCTGCTGGCCTCCAGCCATCCGCAGCTGCAGATCGTCGTCATCGACGACGGTTCGACGGACAACACTGCGGCGATCGCCGAGAGCATCGACGACCCCCGTGTGATGGTGGTCCGGCAGCCCAACGGCGGCAAGCCCCGCGCCCTCAACACCGGACTGGCGTACACCCGCCACAACATCGTCGTGATGGTCGACGCCGACACCGTATTCGAACCGGAAGCACTGAGCCGGCTCGTCCAGCCGCTCGCGCACCCGGCCGTCGGCGCGGTCAGCGGCAACACCAAGGTCGGCAACCGCCGTCGGCTGCTGGGAAAATGGCAACATCTGGAGTACGTCATCGGCTTCAATCTCGACCGGCGGATGTTCGAGGTCCTGGAGTGCATGCCGACCGTGCCCGGCGCCATCGGTGCCTTCCGCAGGGACGCGCTGATGGGCATCGGCGGTGTCAGCGATGACACCCTGGCCGAGGACACCGACCTCACGATGTCGCTGTGGCGGGCCGGCTGGCGCGTCGTCTACGAGCAGTCGGCCGTCGCCTGGACGGAGGTGCCCGGCTCGCTCGGGCAGCTGTGGCGGCAGCGCTACCGGTGGTGCTACGGCACGCTCCAGTCCATGTGGAAGCACCGGCACTCGGTCTTCGAAATGGGGCCGGCCGGGCGGTTCGGCCGCCGGGCGCTTTTTTACCTCTGCCTGTTCCAGATCCTGCTGCCACTGTTCGCACCCGTGGTGGACGTGTTCGCGCTGTACGGCGTGCTCTTCCGGGACCCGACGCAGGCTGTCCTCGTCTGGCTCGGCTGCCTCGTCATACAGATGATCACTGCCGGGTACGCGCTGCGGCTGGATCGGGAAAGGCTGAGTGCGATGTGGACGCTGCCACTGCAGCTCTTCGTCTACCGGCAGCTGCTGTACCTCGTGGTCATCCAGTCGGTGATCACCGCGCTGCTCGGCACCCGGCTGAAGTGGCACAGCATGCACCGCGCCGGCACCGCGGACCCCTTCCTGCGGGCGGAGCCCCCGAACCGGAGCCTGTTGACCAAATGACCCATGACGTGACAGATGAAGTGGCCGACGCATCGATGGAGCATTACGCCGGCCGCCCCTCCTCCCACTACGGGCCGCGGCGCGCCCACGCCCGCAGGCCCAAGAAGCGGCGCCGGGTGGTGCGTGCCGTGCTCGGCCTCGTCGCCGCGGTCCTCGCGGGTGCCGTCGGCACGTACGGCTGGGCCGACACCAAGCTCAACCGCGACGTCGACCTCGACTCGTACGGGGACCGCCCGCCGCGCGGCAAGGGCACCAACTACCTCATCGTCGGCTCCGACAGCCGCGACGGGCTCTCTCAGGGCGACATCAAAGACCTGCACGCGGGCGGGGGCGGCGGCCGCCGCACGGACTCGATGATCGTGCTGCACACCGGCGCCCACGGCACCAGCATGGTCAGCCTTCCCCGCGACTCCTGGGTCACCGTGCCCGGCCACACCAACCCGGCCACGGGCAAGGCCTCGGGGCCCACCGGGAACAAGCTGAACGCCGCATTCTCCTACGGCGGGCCCCGGCTCCTCACCCGGACCATCGAGTACAACACCGGGCTGCGGATCGACCACTACGCGGAGATCGGCTTCGCCGGCTTCGTGAACATCGTCGATGCCGTCGGTGGAGTGCGGATGTGCCTGGAACGCGGCATCAAGGACAAGAAGTCCGGCGCCGACCTCAAGAAGGGCTGCCAGACCCTCAATGGCAAGCAGGCACTCGCGTTCGTCCGCCAGCGGCACCAGGAAGCCGAGGGCGACCTGGGACGCACGAAAAACCAGCAGAAGTTCCTCTCCTCCCTCGCCCACCAGGCCGCTGAGCCCGGCACCGTCTTCGACCCGTCCGAGATCTATCCGACCGTGAACGCGGGCCTGGACACCCTCATCGTCGACAAGGACACGAGCCTGCGGGACCTCACGACGCTGTTCCGCGCGGTACAGAGCGTCTCCGGCGGCAAGGGCAAGCAGATCAACGTCCCTGTCTCCGGAATCGGCATCCCCACGTCCAAGGGCAGCGTCATCAAGTGGGACGAGAAACAGTCCCGCAGGCTCTTCGACGAACTCAGGCACGACCGCCCGGTGACGATGCCGAGGGAGCGCCCGAGGAAATAGCGGAGTTACGGCGTGCGGTACCCGCGGAAGGTGACGTGGGTGCGGGTCTCGAAGCCGAGCCGTTCGTAGAGGGCGATGGCGCCGGTGTTCGTCTCCACCGCATGCAGGAAGGGGCGTTCGTCGCGCGCCACGATGCGCGCGACGAGCGCACTGATCAGCCGGGCGGCGTGGCCCCGGCCGCGGGCCTCCGGCGCTGTGCACACCGCGCTGATCTCGGTGTGTCCCGGCGGGTGCAGTCGCTCGCCTGCCATCGCCACCAGCGTGCCGTTGTCGCGGATGCCGAGGTAGGTGCCGAGTTCGTTGGTGCGCGGCCAGAAGGGTCCCGGCTGGGTCCGCTCGACGAGGTCGAGCATCTCGGGCATGCTGCCTTCGTCCAGTTCCACCACACCGTTCTCGGCTTCGGCAGCATGGCTGGTCGGGCCGGTGCTGCCGGACCAGATCAGCTGGCGGCCCTCGAGCGAGAAGACGGGCTCCCAGTCCGGCGGCGGGGTGGCCGGGCAGCTGAACATGTCGGCGAATTGCCCCGGGCCCAGCAACCGGGCGAGGTCGGCCCAGGCCGCGGCGTCCGCATCGGCGGAGACCGCGGAGAAGGTCGCGACGCCCGGCAGGTAGGTGGCGGCCCGGCCGAGCCGGCGGGCCAGGTGGGCGTGGTGACCGCGGAGCGACGCGCCCACCGGGTCATCGAGCGCGACGTCGTCGCGATCCACCCTCATGCGGAACCTCTCGTGTCGTACGGGAAAGCCGGTCGTCCAGCATGCCACTGCAGGTCACCACGTCTTCGACGCACCCGCCCCCACTCCGCCGCACGGCGGTACGCCGCTGCGGAGGAACCGCCACGCCCGCGCCCTGAGGAATGAACGGCGACTTACCAGCAAACTGCTACAAAATGGGACGGCTCGCTCAGCGTCCGGGTGAGCCAGCAGTCACCGCCCGACCGAGAGGGACGACGTGTCGCAGGCCGCCACCACTGCCCCGGCGGCGGAATCCCCGCCGCCGGTCACACTGCCGCTCTTCACGCTCGCCACCATGGTGGTCGGCTCCATGGTGGGCGCGGGGGTGTTCTCCCTGCCACGGCGCTTCGCGGAGGAGACCGGGGTCGCGGGGGCGCTCATCGCCTGGGCCGTCGCGGGCACGGGCATGCTCATGCTCGCCTTCGTGTTCCAGTCCCTGGCGGTGCGCAGGCCCGACCTGGACGCCGGGGTCTACGCGTACGCGAAGGCCGGATTCGGCGAGTACCTGGGATTCTTCTCTGCGTTCGGCTATTGGGCCAGCGCATGCGTGGGCAATGTGACGTACTGGGTGCTGATCATGTCGACGATCGGCACCATCTGGTCCGCCCTCGGCGACGGCGACACCGCGCTGGCCGTGGTGCTCTCCTCGGCCGGCCTGTGGGCGTTCTTCCTGATGATCCGGCGCGGGGTGAAGGAGGCCGCCGCCATCAACAGGATCGTCACCGTGGCGAAGATCGTGCCCATCCTGGTCTTCATCGTCCTGGCGCTGGTCTACTTCAGGGCCGATGTGTTCGCCGACAACTTCGGCGGAGCCGACTACGCGGGATCCCTGTTCAGCCAGGTCCGGGGCACGATGCTCGCCACCGTCTTCGTCTTCCTCGGCGTGGAAGGTGCCAGCGTCTACTCGCGGCACGCCAGACGCCGGTCCGACGTCGGCAAGGCGACCGTTCTGGGATTCCTGAGCGTCTTCGCCATCTTCGCCTCGGTGACCATCGTGTCGTACGGGATCCTGCCCATGAGCGAGATCGCCGAGCTGCGTCAGCCGTCCATGGCGGGCGCCCTGGAGGCGGCGGTGGGCACCTGGGGCAAGGTGTTCATCAGCGTCGGACTGATCGTGTCGGTGCTCGGCGCTTACCTGGCCTGGACGCTGATGGCGGCCGAGGTGCTGTTCGTCGCGGCGAAGGACGACGACATGCCCCGCTTCCTGCGTCGGTCCAACCATGCGGATGTGCCGCTCCCCGCGCTGCTGATGACGACCGTGCTCACGCAGGTCGTCCTGGTCCTCACCGCGTTCTCGAACGATGCGTTCGACTTTGCGCTCGACCTCACCAGCGCCCTGTCGCTGATCCCCTACCTGCTGGCGGCCGGCTTCGCCGTCAAGATCGGCGCGAGCACCCAGCGTGGCACCGTCGGCGGCCGCACCTCGCGCGGCGAGCTCACCATCGCCGTCATCGCGACGCTCTACACGGCGTTCCTGGTGTACGCGGCAGGGCTGAGGTTCCTCCTGCTCTCCTTCATCTTCTACGCACCGGCCACCGTCCTGTTCGTGATGGCCCGCCGCGAGCAGGGCAGACGCCTCTTCTCCCCTCGTGAACTCGTCATTCTCGCCGTCTCCGTCATCGGTGCCGTGCTCGGCGTCATCGCGCTGGTCACCGGATGGATCGGCCTCTGACGTTCCGCGGTCCGGAGCGCCCCGCAATCCCCTGTCCCCCGCCCCCAGGAAGGCCACCGTGACTCTGCCGAGTACCCCGACCAGCTCCTCGTACGGCGTCCACTCCGAGGTGGGCAGGCTGCGCAAGGTCCTCGTCTGCGCGCCCGGGCTCGCGCACCGCAGGCTCACCCCGACCAACTCCGACGACCTGCTCTTCGACGACGTCATGTGGGTGGAGAACGCCCAGCGCGACCACGCCGACTTCGTCAACAAACTGCGCGAGCGCGGCGTCGACGTGGTCGAGCTGCACGAGCTGCTCGCCGAGACCATGGCGATTCCCGAGGCGAAGTCCTGGCTGCTGGACCGCAAGATCATCGCCAACCAGGTCGGGCTCGGCCTCATCGACGGCACCCTGGCCTTCCTGGACTCGCTGGAGCCGCGGCAGCTCGCCGAGTATCTGATCGGCGGCCTGGCCACCGCCGATCTGCCGGACGAATTCCGCTCGCCCTACATCGCGCTCGCCCGTGAATCGACCGGCGTCCGCGAGTACCTGATGCCGCCGCTGCCCAACACGCTCTACACCCGGGACACCACCTGCTGGCTCTACGCCGGCCTCACCCTCAACCCGCTGTACTGGCCGGCGCGCCACGACGAGACGCTCCTGATGAAGGCGGTCTACCGGTTCCACCCCGACTTCACGGACTCGGCCGTCTGGTGGGGAGATCCCGAACTCGACTGGGGCCAGGCCACGTTCGAGGGCGGCGACATCATGCCCGTGGGCCGCGGTGTCGTCCTCATGGGCATGAGCGAACGCACCTCGCGCCAGGCCATCACGCAGGTGGCCGCCGCACTGTTCGAGCAGGGCGCCGCCGAGCACGTCATCGTCGCCGGCATGCCCAAGCTGCGGTCCGCGATGCACCTGGACACGGTCTTCACCTTCGCCGATCGGGACATCGTCACCCTGTATCCCCAGATCATGGACTCGGTGCACACGTTCTCCCTGCGCCCCGGCGACAAGGCAACCGGCCTGCACCTCACCGACGAGGGCTCGACCCCGTTCGTCGACGTGGTCGCCAGGGCGCTCGGCCTGCCCCGCCTGCGGGTGATCGAGACGGGCGGTGACGTGTACGCCTCCGAACGCCAGCAGTGGGACAGCGGGAACAACGCCGTCGCCCTCGAACCCGGCGTCGTCTTCACGTACGACCGCAACACCCAGACCAACACCCTGCTCCGCAAGGCCGGCGTCGAGGTCATCACCATCGTCGGCGCCGAACTGGGCCGCGGGCGGGGCGGCGGCCACTGCATGACCTGCCCGATCGTCCGCGACCCGGTCGACTTCTAGAGCCTCGGTCGACTGCCGGTGCCCCGGTCGGCTTCCGCGGCGGTGCCTCAGGTGCTGATGGTGGTGACGGGGTCGAGACCGTACGTGCGGGCGTAGCCGTTCTCGGTGCCGACGAGGAGGTCGACGATCTCGAAGTAGCGGTCCCAGAAGGGGGTTTCCCGCAGCACGTCGATGAGGAGCTGGTAGGCGTTGTGGTCGTCGGCCTCCCAGACCCAGACGTCGGTGACGCGGGTGGAGTAGAACTCCGTGTCGTAGAAGCGGGACCGGACGCCGGTGGTCCTGGCCTTGATGGCGGGTACGACCTCGGTGGCGAAGGCGTTCACCCGCTCCTCGGGGGTCATGGCGAGCCACTCGGGTGTGGTCTTGATGAGCATGAACGCGGTGACGGGCGATGCGGTTTCCGCAGCGGACATGGTGGATTCCTCCGGATGACGGATGGCTGGCGGATGGGTACGCCCACATCCTGCGGAGGGCCGCGGTGTTGCCACAATGGGAACTTCAGCAACCCATCATTGCCTGAAGTGGAATAACACTGGTGAACAGCACAGAGCCGGTTATCGACGCCCATCTCGCTGTCGCGCTGGACGCCCTCCTGGCCGAGCAGAGCGTCACCCGCGCCGCCGCCCGACTGCACACCTCCCCCGCCGCCATGAGCCGCACGCTGGCCCGTCTCCGCCGCATACTCCAGGACCCCCTCCTGGTCCGGGCCGGACAGACCATGGTGCCCACTCCCCGGGCCGAGGCCCTGCGCGACGAGGCCGCCACCGTCGTACGCCGCCTCGGCGCGCTCCTCACCCCGGCCGGCGACGTGGACCCCGCCACACTGCGCAACACCTTCACTCTCCAGGCCGCCGACCTGGTCGGTGCGGCCCTCGCCACCGGCCTGCTGCGACTGGCCGCGGAGGAGGCACCGGGCGTCTCGTTGCGGTTCCGCGCCGAGGAGCTGGAGGCCGGTCCGGCGCTGCGCGACGGCCGTATCGACCTGGAAGTCGGATCCATCGAGCACGTCGACCCCGAAACCCAGGTCGAGGAGCTGGTCACCCTGCGAATGACGGCGGCCGTCCGGCCCGGCCACCCACTGACCGAACAGCCCCTGACCCCGGCCCGGTTCGCCGCCGCCGAACACGCCGTGGTCAGCCGCCGCGGCCGCTTCACCGGCCCCGTCGACGCCGCCCTCGCCGAGCACGGCCTGAGTCGCCGGGTCGCCGTCGTCCTGCCCGGCCACCTGGCCGCGCTGGCCCTCGCCGCCCGCAGCGACATCGTCGCGCTGGTCCCCGCCCCGCCCCACGGCGCCGGCCCCTCGCCCTTCTCCGGGGAGGCCACGCTCCTGGGCCTGCACCTCCTCGACATCCCCCTGCCACTGCCACCCCTGACCATCGGCATGGCCTGGCACCCCCGCCACAACGCCGACGGGGCACACCGCTGGCTCCGCGACGCAGTCCGCCGGACGCTCCTCTGCCAGACCCGGCCGTAGGGATGTGGTCAGTCGGCGGCCTGGAGGGTGGTGGAGAGGACGATGCCACCGGTGGAGACGCCGGCCAGGACGAGGTGACCGATGTCCTGGGCGGCGAGGCGGTTGCCCTGGATGTCCATGAGCAGGAGGGCGGTACGGGACACGGTGGTGCACTGCTTTCTTGTCGTGGGTGGTGCCTTCATGCGCGGGTGGCACCGTGCGCGGCCATCGGGCGGCCCAGCGTGCGGTCGAAGACGGTCAGCAGGAGGTACAGCACACCGGCGCCGAGCATGACCCAGGCGAGCTGGTGCATGCCGCCGGTGTCCGCGCGCCGGCCGAACGATGCGGCGGTCGCGGAGGAAGCGACCATGGAGCCGATGTACGCGAAGGTACGCAGCAGCCCGGCCGAGGAGGCGGTGCGTTCGGGATCGGCCTGGAAGTACACGGAGTTCTGCAGGGCCAGGTTGTTCAGCCCCTGCGGGACGCCGAAGACGAGGGCGATGAGGAGCAGCGTCCACAGCGGGCTCTGCCCGGTGAGCGTGAGCATCACCAGGCAGGCGACGATCTGTCCGGCCGCGCCGACCAGCAGCTTCCCGCGTACGCCCGCGCACCGCCCGGACACGATCGAGACACCGATCGCCAGCAGGAACATGGGGATCTGCACCAGTCCGGCGTGGAAGGGCGTCAGCCCGTACCCTTCCTCGGTCCACTGGCTGAAGCCGTAGAGGAAGGCGTAGGCGACGACGTAGGCGACGAGCGCACGTCCGTAGGTGGCCAGGAGTGGTGTGTTGCCGCCGAGTACCCGCAGGTCGATGAAGGGGGAGGCGGCCCGCAGCTCCCGCACGGCGAAGGCGGCTCCCGCGGCGGCGGCGATCACCAGCAGGTACCAGTCGCGCACGTGCAGGTTCATCAGGAACAGCAGCAGTGAGACGAGCATCGCGGCGAACAGGCCCATGCCGGGCAGGTCGAGCTGGGCAGCGAGCCGGCCACGCTGCGGGGACTCGCCCGTACCGGCCGACTTGGGCAGCCGCCACAGGCCCAGCAGCACGGCCGCGACGGCCAGCGGCACGTTCAGCGCGAAGGTGGTGCGCCAGCCGCCCACCGCGATCAGCAGGCCGCCCAGCAGCGGGCCGATGACGGCGATGGTCTGGTTGGCCACTGCCAGCCCCGTCAGCACCCCGCCGGGGCTGTCCCGTCCGGTGCGTTCGGCGTCGCTGCGCAGCAGTGCCATCGCGGCGGGGTAGCCGGCGCAGGTGCCGAACCCGAGCAGGACGCGCGCGGCGATCAGCACGGCGAGGTTGGGCGCCAGGGCGCCGACGATGCCGGCGACGCCCACGAGACCGGTGCTGAGGAGGAACAGCCTGCGCGGTCCGAAGATGTCGATGAGCCGTCCCACTGCGGGCTGCCCGAGCGAGGTGGCCAGGTAGAGGGCAGAGACGAGCCACGCGGTCTGCGAGGTGGGCGCGCCCAGGGCGTCGCCGATGGGGACGAGCGCGACGGAGATGATCGTCGAGTTGATCGGGTTCAGGACCGAGCCCAGCATCATCGGCGGCAGCAGCCGCCGGTCGAAGCCCGGCTCGTCCGTCGCTCTCCTGGCGTCCGTCCCCGGTTCAGTCACGGGTCAGCCGCTCCAGTACGGCCATGGTGGCGATCACGGCGCGGCGTTCTTCTTCCGTGCACTTGTCCTGCAGTTGGCCGGCGAGCCACTCCGTCCTGGCCTGCCGCCCCTCCGCCACCCGACGCCGCCCCTCCGCGGTGAGCGCGATGAGCAGGCGCCGTCCGTCGTCCGGGTCGGGGCTGCGTTCCACCAGCCCCCGCGCAGCGAGCGAGGCGACCGTGGCCGTCATCGACTGGTGCCGCACCCCCTCGCCGGCGGCCAGCTCACTGGCCGTGACGCCCGGCTTGTCGGACAGGCGGGCCAGCACGGTCGCCTGGCTCAGGGTGAGGTCCTCGGCCTCGGACGCGTTCAGAATGCGGCGCCGCAAGCGGCTGATGACCGCGCGGACCTCGCGCGACGCCTGAACCGCCGAGGGCGACAGGCTCGGGTTCTCGCTCATGCTTCCACGCTAACTTCTACAGGCATAGCTGTACAGCTTTACCTGCACAACAGTGACCACGAGACACCCCGAGGCGGCACCGTCAGGGAGATGTCAATGTCGCCGGGCCGGGCGACAAGATGGCGTTAGGGCCGGATACGCATGCGGAGCCGCGTATCGCCTGGTCAAGCACCCGGCCTCACCCTGCTGCTCTCGGGACCGCTGCTGAGCTGGGCATACGGGTGTCGCTCCGGCCCGCCGGCCGTCGGGCACCCGCGACCGCCCGGTGCTATGCAGGCAGTAGGACATGCCCTGCGGTGTGGCCGGCGGCAGGATCGAGTGCAGGAGGCGCGCATCATGACCGACTGGAGGATGCAAGGGCGCCCCGCCGAACCGTCAGCAACGCGTCAGTGTGCGTCCGGTGCGCCGGCACCGCGGGCATAGCCTTTTCGGGGCCCCGGCCTCCCCGCCCCTCCCCCGCCGGGGCCCTTCCTTCCACACCTCATGCAGGAGCGTCGTCATGACCACCGTAGATGTCGCTCTCCACGCGTCCCGCGCCGACGAGTCGTCCGTGTGGCCCGCCTCCACCGTCCCATTGCCGTGCGGCGGCCTCGCGGTGGGCGGTGTGCCCCTCGCCGAGGCGGCCCGCGCCTTCGGCACCCCGGTGTGTCTGCTGGACGAGGCCGAGGTCCGGGACCGCTGCCGCATGTACGCACATGCCTTTCCCGATGCCGACATCCACTACGCCGCGAAGGCGTTCCTCTGCCGGGCCATGGCCCGCTGGGTGGCCGAGGAGGGCCTGGGCCTGGATGTCTGCTCGGCGGGCGAGCTGGAGGTCGCGGTCGCGGCGGGCGTTCCGCCGGAGCGCATCATCCTGCACGGCAACGCCAAGAGCCCGGAGGATCTGAGCGTCGCGCTGCGGGTCGGCGTGGGCCGCGTCACCATCGACAATCTGTCGGAGGTCACCCGGCTGGCGGCGGCCGTCGGCATCCACGACGAGCCCGTCAAAGTCCTGGTCCGCGTCGTGCCCGGCGTCAGCGCCGGCGCGCACGAGAAGATGCGTACCGGCACCGGACCCCAGAAGTTCGGCCTCTCGGTGACCGACGGCAGCGCACAGCACGCCATCGCCCGCGTCCTCGCCCGGCCCGAGCTGGAACTGACCGGCCTGCACTGCCACCTGGGCTCGCAGATCACCAGCGTCAAGCCCTACCTCACGGCGGTGCGCCGCATGGTCGGGCTCATGTCCCGCATCCACCGCTCCTACGGCTGCACCACGCGCGAACTGGACCTGGGTGGCGGGCACGGCATCCCGTACCGGCCGGAGGAGACCGCCCTGGACATCACGGCGCTCGCCCGCACACTGCGCACCGAGATGTCCGAGGGCTGCGCGGCCGTCGGCCTGCCCGTACCCCGGCTCCTCATCGAACCGGGCCGGGCCGTCGTCGGACCCGCCGGCGTCGTCGTCCACCGGGTGCTCAGCGTCAAACACACCGAGGCACGCGCCTTTGTCGCCGTGGACGGCGGCACGAGCGACAACCCCCGCCCCGCGCTCTACGGTGTGCGCTGCACACCGCGCCTGGTCGGCCGGCTCTCGCTCGCCGAGCCCACGCGGGTGACCGTGGTCGGCCGGCACTGCGAAGCGGGCGACATCCTGGCCTCGGACGTGCAGCTGCCCGGCGACCTCCGCCCGGGCGACCTCCTCGCCGTACCGGCCGCCGGCGCTTACCACCTGTCCATGGCCTCCGCCTACGACCTCGTCGGCCGCCCACCGGTGGTCGCCGTCGCGGACGGCAAGGCCCGTCTGCTGGTACGCCGGGAAACCCTGGACGACCTCAGCGTCCGCGACGTCGGATGACGGGCCTCTCTCCCACTGCCGCCCCTCCCCCGCCACCGACCGCTCACCCCTGCCGCAGCGTCGCCGTAGCGATCTCCAGGAAGTCGCGGAGGAGTTTCTCGCGCCGGTCGGCGGGGGCGGCCAGGCAGGCCTCGACCTCCGGCGCGTCCGTGACGGGCAGGTGGACGAGGTCGGGGCGGGAGTAGGCCCGCGCGACGCTCTGCGGGACGAGCGCGATGCCGTGCCCGGAGGCGATGAGTTCGAACTTCTCCTCAAGGGAGGACGTGCGCCGGGTCGGTGCGTCGAGCATGCGCACACCGTCGAGGTCCGCGGAAGTGAGCTTCTCGCGTCCCGCCAGTGGGTGCGTCGACGGCATGCAGGCGAGCCTCGGCTCGCGGCCGATGGGGATGAGGTGCAATCCCGCCTCGTCGAACGGCCGCCTGATGTACGCGACTTGGGCTCGACCGTCCCGGAGGGGCGCGTCCTGCTCCCACCAGCGCACCGGGACCACGTCGGTTTCGACCTCCGGGTGGCGCGAGGTGAAGGCGCGTATCGCATCGGAGACATGCAGCCCCGGGGAGAAGGCGACTACGAGCCGTTGGGTGCCCCTGCCGATGTCGTGCACGCGCCGCACCGCGGCGCCGACGGTCGCGAGGATGGTCTGCGCCTCCTCGTAGAGCTGCTTCCCGGCGGCGGTCAGCTCCACGCTGCGAGTGCTCCGCACGAGCAGGGTGCACTCCAACTCCTGCTCGAAGGCCCGGATTTGGCGGCTGAGGACCGGCTGGGCGATGTAGAGCTGCTCTGCCGCCCGGCCGAAGTGGCGGTGCTCGGCGACCGCGACGAAGTAGCGGAGCTTACGCAGATCGAGGTCCATGCCCTCAAGGTATCAATCGCCAGGAAGGGTATTGGACGCCGTAAATGAACGCCCCCGAGACTCACCACATGATCGTCATCACTACTCCCACCGGCCGGATCGGCGGCCGACTCCTGGACATCCTGCTCAATGAATCCCCCACGTGCGGCGATGAGTTGCGCGTCATCGTGCGCGACCCCGCCCGGCTCCCCGACGCGGTACGCGAACGCGTCGACATCGTCACCGGTTCGCACGGCGACACCAAGGTCGTCGACCGGGCCTTCGCCGACGCGGACGCCGTCTTCTGGGTGGCCCCGTCAGCCGCACGGCCGCCGAGCCTGGACGACATGTACTCCGGCTTCACCCGCGCCGCCGCGAAGGCGTTCACCACTCACGGAGTCGGCCACGTGGTCGGCGTCTCGGCGCTCGGCCGCGGCACCTCCGTGGCCGGCCGCGCCGGACACGTGACGGCGTCGCTGGCCATGGACGACCTCATCGCCGGCACGGGCGTGGCCTACCGGGCGCTCGCCAACCCGACCTTCATGGACAACCTGCTGGGGCAAGCGGCCTCGATCCGCGACAACGGCGTGTTCACCCAGACCTTCGCCGCCGACCGCGCAGCGCCACTGGCCGCCACCCGGGACATCGCCGCGGCCGCCGCCGGCCTGCTGCTCGACCGCTCGTGGACGGGGACCGGCGAGGTCCCGGTACTGGGGCCCGAGGACCTCTCGCCGAACGACATGGCACGCATCATGTCCGACGTGCTCGGCCGCCCGATCCGCTACCAGCGGCAGTCGCTCGACGGGTTCCGCGCCGCACTCACCGGGAGCGGGGCCGGGGACGCCCTCGTGACGGGCTACGTCGACATGATGCGCGCCAAGGACGACGGCCTCGACGACGGTGTGCGGCGCACCCCTGAGACCGCGAGCCCGACAACCTTCCGCGAGTGGTGCGAGAAGACCCTGAAGCCGGAGGTGCAGGCATGAGCACGAAGACCGCTCTCATCATCGGGGCGTCCCGCACCCTCGGGCTCGGCCTCGCCACCCAATACGCGCACCGCGGCTGGGACGTCATCGGCACCGTACGCGGCGACGAGCGCACCGGCCTCCATGACCTGGCCGAGGCGTCCGGGGGCCGCGTCACGGTCGAGTCGCTGGACATGACGCAGCCGGAAGAGATCGCCGCACTGCGCGAGCGGCTGGCGGAACGCACCCTCGATCTGCTGTTCGTCAACGCCGGCATCACGCGGGGCAACCTCCCGATCGGCGACGTCCCGACGGAGATGTTCGTCGAGGTCATGGTCACCAACGCGCTCAGCCCGATGCGTGTGATCGAGTCCTTGCGGTCCCTGGTCACGCCGGCCGGGACCATCGGCGTCATGTCGTCGCGCCAGGGCAGTGTCGGCTTCAACACCAGGGGCGGTCAGGATGTCTACCGCGCCAGCAAGTCCGCGCTGAACCAGCTGATGCGCAGCTACGCCGTACGGTACGCCGACGCCGCGCACACTCTGCTGCTCATGTGCCCCGGCCACGTACGCACCGAACTGGGCGGGCCGGACGCACCGCTGACCATCGAGCAGTCAGTCCCCGGTGTGGCGGACACGATCGACCGCCACAGCGGCGAGCGGGGCCTGAAGTACCTGAACCACCGGGGCGAGACCGTGCCCTGGTAGCGGCCATCGGAGTGGCCACGCCTCACCGGCTGTCCGAAAACCTCCCCCGGACAGCGCAACAGCACGCGGAACCCACCTCCGGCCAGCATTATTGTCATCTGCAATGGTTTGTACGTGACGACAGGTATCCGGGGTGCCCGCCATGCGTCCGTCCACCACAACGACAGGTGACAGAGCCGTACCGGCGGTCACCCCGGCGCCGGTCCGTACCGGCGCCGGACGCTCCGTGGCCCTGCTCGTACTGTTCACGGTCGCCACGGTCATGTCGCTGGTGGGCCCGCAAGCCGCACTGCACGGCACGGGAGAGGCCGCGGCTCCCGGAGCCCATTGGGTCACACTGCTCCGCTGGCTGCTGTTCGCCGCGGTGAGTGTGCAGGTCGGCGAGGCGATCGCACCGTGGCTGGCGCGACGCATCCCCCGGGCGCCCGCGCCGCTGCCACGCGGCTGGTCCACGTCGGCAGCGCTGGTCGGTGCCCTGGCCGCGACGGGACTCGCCCTGATCGTCGCCGCCGGCAACCTCGTCCCGTACCGGCTCGCCGACATGGACCTCGCCGATCTCTACCGCACACGGGACGGGCTGCTGGCCCTGCTGAGTGTGGATGCCTTCCTCGTGGCGGCGCTGCTCGCGCGCTCGCGCCGCCCCGCGGCGCAGGCGCTGCCGCTGGCCGCGATCGCCGTGGCCGAGGCACTGCGCGCGCACCCGACCACCGAGGACAGCCCGCTCCTCGGCTCGGCCCTGACCCTGGTCCACTTCACCTGTGCCGCGCTGTGGGTGGGTGGCCTTCTCCACGTCCTGCGCATGGTGCGGGTGTGGCGTGCGATGGAGCCGGCAGCCGGTGCGGAGCTGCTCGCCCGGTACGCGCGCGGCGCCGCGGGCCTGCTCATCGCGCTCACCGTCACCGGCGTGTGCAGCACGCTGCGGCGGATGCCGCCCGGCACGGTCCTGGACCAGCTCACAAGCACCGCCTACGGCCGCACTCTGCTGGTCAAACTGCTGCTGGTCGCGGTGGCGAGCGTACTGGCGCTGTGCGCACGCCGCCGGCTCCGGCACGCCGCCGACCCGCTCACGGCCTGCACGCCCGCCCGCTTCGAGGTCTTCACACTCGGGCTGACGGTGGCGGTCACGGCGCTCCTCACCGCCCTGCCGGTACCGATCCGCTGGTAGCCGAAACCAAGGCTACGAGCCCGGCCGCGAGGCGAAAAAACGAAAGGCAAGGAGGTGTACCCAGTCCTTGCCACTCTCAACTTATAGCGCACTGGGGGGCTTGCGGCAAGGCCCTCTCCGTGGTGCACAATCGCGGGCCGATGCGAGAAGTGAACAGAAATGGGGGGACTCACGAAGTGAGTGCGCTTTTGAGGTCTTACGGGGAGCCGCGCGGCGGCACCAGCGCGTTCCACCTGCCCGACCGTCTCTCCCACAAGGCCGACCCGGCGCTGATCGACGCCGATGAGCAGCACTTCGCGGCCATCGCGGAGAGCCTTGAGCAGTCGATCGCCGAACTGTCCGACCGCCTGGACGCCGAGCGCAGGGCGCCCGGCGGCGTCGGCCGGGCGGCGATGGACCGGGACGCGGAGATCCACCGGCTGTCCGGCCGCCTGCGTGCCCTGCGCCGCTTCGGGCTGGACCTGTGCCTGGGGCACATCGTCAGTGCGGACAGCCCCGAGCCCGTGTACATCGGACGCCTCGGCCTCACCGACAGCACGGGGCGCCGGCTGCTGCTCGACTGGCGCTCGCCCGCGGCCGAGCCGTTCTTCGCGGCGACCCACGCCAACCCGATGGGTCTGGTGAGCCGCCGCCGGTACCGGTGGACCCGCGGCCTGGTCAGCGACTACTGGGACGAGGTCTTCACCGCCGACGGGCTCGAAGGGCATGCCGCGCTCGACGACCAGTCCGCTTTCATCGCCAGCCTGGGCAGCAACCGGTCCGACCGCATGCGCGACGTGCTCGCCACCATCCAGGCCGACCAGGACGCCATCATCCGCGCGGGCTCGCAGGGCGCGCTCGTCGTCGACGGCGGCCCCGGTACGGGCAAGACCGTCGTCGCGCTGCACCGCGCCGCGCACCTCCTCTACTCCGACCCGCGCCTCGGTCACCGCCGGGGCGGTGTCCTGTTCGTCGGCCCGCACCAGCCGTACCTGGCCTACGTCGCCGACGTGCTGCCCAGCCTCGGCGAGGAGGGCGTACGGACCTGCACCCTGCGCGACCTCGTCGCGGAGGGAGCAGCAGCGGCGACCGAGGCCGACCCGCGCGTGGCCCTGCTGAAGTCGTCAGCGGACATGGTGAAGGCGATCGAGCCGGCCGTCGGCATCTACGAGGAACCGCCCACCGAGGGCATGACGGTCTCCAGCCACTGGTCCGACATCTGGCTGAGCCCGGCGGACTGGGCGGTGGCGTTCGATGCGGTGGAACCCGGTACGCCGCACAACGAAGCACGCGACCAGATCCGCGAGGAGCTGCTGACGATCCTGATGGACAAGGACGACAGTGACGCGCCGCCCGAACTGCTGCGCCGCTCGCTGTCGCAGGACCGGGAGCTGATCCGGACCCTCAACCGCGCGTGGCCGATGCTCGAAGCGAGCGACCTGGTCGGAGATCTGTGGTCGGTACCCGCTTACCTGCGCAAGTGTGCCCCCTGGCTCAGCCGCGAGGACGTACGGAGGCTCCAGCGCGCGGACGCCCAGGCCTGGACGGTGTCCGACCTGCCGCTCCTGGACGCGGCACGGCAGCGGCTCGGCGATCCGGAGGCGTCGGTACGCAAACGCCGGCACGAGGCCGCCGTCGCCGCTGAACGGGCACGCAGGGCCGATGTCATCGCCAACATCCTGCAGGACACCGAGATCGACGAGAGCCAGGGCGCGGTGGGGATGCTGCGCGGTCAGGACCTGCAGGACACCCTGATCGACGAGGACGCACTGCCCGGCGCCGACCCGGAACCGCTCGCCGGCCCGTTCGCGCACATCATCGTGGACGAGGCGCAGGAACTCACCGATGCCGAGTGGCGGATGCTGTTGCAGCGCTGCCCGTCCCGCAGCTTCACGATCGTCGGCGACCGCGCCCAGGCCCGGCACGGCTTCGCGGAGACGTGGGAGGAACGGCTCGCCCGCGTCGGGCTCGACCGCGCCACCGTGGCCTCCCTGAGCATCAACTACCGTACGCCGGAAGAGGTGATGGCCGAGGCCGAGCGCGTCATCCGCACCGCACTCCCGGACGCCAACGTACCGACCTCCCTCCGCGGCAGCGGCATCCCCGTCGTCCACGGATCCGTTGCGGACCTGGATACGACCCTCGACAGCTGGCTCGCCGCGCACGCGGAAGGCATCGCGTGCGTCATCGCCACCGGAGACATCGGCGAGGGCACGGTCCGGGCTGCGCCCCGCGTCCGGTCACTCACCCCGGAACTGTCCAAGGGCCTGGAGTTCGACCTGGTCGTCCTCATCGACCCCGAGTCGTTCGGCAACGGCATCGAAGGAGCCGTCGACCGCTACGTCGCCATGACCCGCGCGACCCAGCAGCTCGTCATCCTGACGACCGAATGATTCCGGAATGCCGTCGAAACGTTTTCCCACTCGGACCGACAAAAGGAATTCCGTAGGGAATCACATCGCACCCGGCAGGGGAACGCGGACTCGCTCGCCGGGGAATGATGGACACGCGCGTACGAGAGTTGTCCACTGTTCCAGCGAAGTGTTTTCCCGTCGGGTTTCTCGATGGCGCACGTCGCCAGGCGCGCACCAAGCGATCCCTTACGCGAGGTGCGCCCTTATGGATGCACGAAAAGAGACGACCGATTTTGCCGCCGACCGGACTGCGGGGGCGGTGGCCGTGGTCGGCGTGGGGTGCAGACTGCCCGGTGGGATCGCGTCGCTCGGGGACCTGTGGGAAGCGTTGGGCCAGGGCCGTGACCTGGTGGGAGAGGTGCCTGCCGACCGGTTCGACGCGACCCGCTTCGTTGCGCGGCAGCGGGGGCGGGAGGGGAAGGCGTACACCGGCGCGGGCGGCTTCCTCACGGACGCGGCCGCCTTCGACGCGGAGGAGCTGAGCGGGACGGGGCTGCCCGCCCGGGTCCGCGAACCGAGCGGGACCGGGCCGCTGCCCCCGCCCCGCTCGGGGACACCCGACAAGGGGACCGGTGGTGCCGATGCGCCCCGGAACCACCGGACGGGTGCGTGAATTCCGGGGCGACAGAAGGGAGAAAGTGGGTATAAGGGGGGTGACACCGGGGGGTGCGCATGAGCGCGTTCAAGAGGTACACAACATGGCGCAGGCTCGTCGCCGCGGTGGCCGCGGTGGTCGCCGGGGTCTTCATCGCGGCCTTCCTTCTGGCCACCATCGGCGCCCTGAATTCGCCCAAGGGTACGAAACCGACCTCGCCGAGCAACGACCCGTTCTGGCCGCCCCAACCGATACCCACGCCACCGGCCCCGCCGCCGCCACCGTTGACCGTCTACCGCTGAGATTGACCGTTCACCCGGCGACGAGGACGCCGTACACGGCCAGGTCGCAGACTCCGAGTACGAGGCCACGGCGGCCGGCAGCGTGGGACGGCGGCGCGCGCCGAAGCGCCCGCCGTCGCCCCGGCTTCTAGCCCTCGCGCCGGCGGCGCAGTTGCGCCGAGAGGTGGTGTTGCAATGGCCGGCCGACCGCTGCCAGGTCGTGGACGAAGTCGAGGGTGTCCGCGTCGGTCAGGGTGTAGCGGCGGCGGGTGGCGGTGACGTCCTTGGCGGTGGGGGTGAGCGCCACCTGATGGGTGGCGAGGTCGACGGTTCCGCCGTCCGCCCGGCCCACCAGGATCTCCGCGATTCCGGTGGGCTGAGTGATCAGCGCTTCCACCCGCCCCTCGGGCTGGATCCGCCACCAGCCGGTTTCCCGGGCCGCCGGGCGCAGCGGAGCGCCCTCGGCGTCGAGCAGCCAGGCCCGGGCCTCGTACGAGAGGAAGGGCCGGCCGTCGTGGCTGAAGGTGACCTCCTGCGCGTACGTGAAGTCCTCGGCGAGCGTCGGATACTCGCCGCTCCCCCGGCCGGCCCAGGTGCCCAGCAGCCCGGCCACCGGGGCGAGCAGCGCGTGCGGCGCAGGCGCGTCGTCCGGGTCGAGGGCGTCGGGGTAGGGGAGTTTCCGGGCGGGGACGGTCATGAGGTGCGCTCCTGGGTCGGGGCCGTTGCCGGGTGCAGCCTAGGGCGTCGGCGGGCGGCAAGCTGGGCCACCACCCCTCGGAGGACGGCACCCGCACGGCGTGTCGGACCATGGCGTCGAGGACGTGCGCGGCCGGAGCCGGTCGCCGCGGGGCTGCACGCACAGCCCTCGCTCCGTCCGCGGCCGTCGCCCCGCCCCGTCCCGCCCGCACTGTGACCACTCAGATGACCGATATGCGGACACCCGTGTGGCCGGATCCGACCGGAGCCTACGATTCCGCCGTCCGTCCTTGGTCCGCCGTACGTCCCTGATCTGCACCGGAAGGCGCCCGTGAGCCCCACTTCTCCCCTGCCCGCCAGTACGTCGCCGGAGACGGCGTCCGGCACGGTGCTGATCCGTTCGGCGGCCGACGTCTCCGATCTGGTCAATTCGGGCACGGCACGCGGCCGGCACGCCAGGATGATCGTGATCATCGCGCTCGGCGGCATCTTCCTCGACGCGTACGACCTGAGCTCTCTCGCGTACGGGCTGCCCGACATCACGAAGGAGTTCGGTCTCAGCTCCGCGATGGCCGGGCTGGTCACCGCGTCGATCAGCGTCGGCTCGCTGCTGGGTGCCCTGCTCGGCGGCTGGCTGGTGGACCGCATCGGCCGCTACCGGGTCTTCATGGCCAACATGCTCTTCTTCGTCGTCACCGCGCTGGTGTGCGCGGTCGCGCAGGACGCGTGGACGCTGATCTCCGCGCGCTTCGTGATGGGCATCGGCGTCGGCATGGACATCCCGGTCGCCATCGCGTTCCTCGCCGAGTTCTCGCGGCTGCGGGGCAAGGGCAGCAAGGGGTCGCGCACGGCCGCCTGGTCGCCCGCCTGGTACGCCGCGACCAGCGGCTGCTACCTGGTGATCATGCTGCTGTACTTCGTCCTCCCGGACGCACAGCTGGGCTGGCTCTGGCGGTTCACCGTCGGCTTCGGCGCGGTGCCCGCACTGGTCGTACTGCTGCTGCGCCGGCGCTACATGAACGAGTCCCCGACCTGGGCCGCCGACCAGGGCGACCTGGAGAGCGCGGCGAAGATCCTGCGGCAGTCGTACGGCGTGGACGCGCGCGTCGCCGACGATGTGCCGGCCAACACGCCCCGCCCGCCGCGGCCCGGACCGGCCTCGTACGCGCGGCTCTTCACGCCGCCGTACCGTGCGCGCACGATCCAGTCGGTGACGGTCGGCATCGCCGAGACCTTCGGTTACAACGCGGTCGCCTTCGGTCTGCCGATCATCATCGCGACGCTGATGACCCAGGGCCCGCTGACCACGATCGCGTCGTCCTTCGCCCTGAACCTCGTCTTCGCCCTCACCGGCGGGCTGCTCGGCATCCGCTGGGCGTCGACGAAGGGCGCCTGGCCGATGATGTCGCTGGGCTTCGCGATCCAGCTCGTCGCCATCGTGGTGCTCGGCCTCATCGGGGCGCCGTCCGGGACGGCCGTGGTGACGGCGGGGATCCTGATGCTCGGCGCGTTCATGTTCGCCCAGGGGTTCGGCCCCGGCGCGCACATCATGAGCTACGCGTCGCTGGGCTTCCCGACCTCGATGCGCGGCGTCAGCATCGGCTTCAACCAGGCCGTACTGCGGCTCGGTTCGACCCTGACGCTGTTCTTCTTCCCCATCCTCAGCACCGGCCTCGGCACGGACGTGTACTGGGTCATCCTCGCCGCGCCCGTCCTCGGCCTGATCGCGCTGCTCGTGAAGCGCTGGGAGCCGGTCGGCTTCGACGCGGACGCGGAGGAGCGGGCCCTGGCCGGGACCGGGGCGGCCGCCCGGAGCTGACCTCCGCCGACCATCGCCCGGGGCGCATCCCACGCCCCGGGCGAGTTGTTTTTCGCGGGTGGTCTCAGTCCTGGTACACCTTGTTGGTGCCCGGGCCGCCCGAGAGGGTGTCCTTGCCCCGGCCGCCGTACAGCACGTCGTCGCCGCTGTTGCCGTACATCGTGTCGTTGCCGTCCTCGCCGTACAGCTTGTCGTTGCCCCGGCCACCGTAGACCTCGTCGTTCTCCGACCCGGCGTGCAGGATGTCGTGGCCGTCGTCGCCGTACAGCGCGTTGATGTCGCCGGTCCCGGTCAAGGAGTCGTTGCCCGCACCGCCGCGGCAGATGTACTGGCAGGCGCCCGTGACGATGTCGTCGCCGGTGCCGCCGTCGGCACCGAGACCGTCGCTGCCGTCGATGCGGTCGTTGCCGTCCCCGCCGTCGTACTGGGTCTGTCCGGTGCCCTTGAGGACGTCGTTGCCCGCTCCGCCGGAAATCGCGCCGATGGCGCCGGAGTCGGAGGCGACCGTCGCTCTGTCGTCGCCGTCGCCGAGGTCCACCTCGTAGTCCGTCGAGTCGTCGGAGCCCAGCGGCTCGGGGACCGTGCACTGCACGACGGTGTGGTCGGCGGCGGAGGGGTACACGCAGTCGTCCCATTCGGCCGCGCTCGCGTCGATGGCCATGCCGGCCCGGTCGCGGAAGGTGATGAGGTAGTCGCCGCCGAACTCGGAGGGGTCGACGTCGATGCCCTCGGTGGTGACGTTCAGCTCGTTCTTCTGGCCGTCGGCGGCCTTGTACCGGACCGCACCGTCGTCGTGGACGAGGGTGGCCTGTCCGGCTGCGGGTGCGGCGGACGCCTGGGCGGCGGGCGCGATGAGGACGAACGCGCTCAAGGCGAGGCCGGCGGTGGCGGTGGCCGTGGCGGCGAGGAATCCGCCCTTGCGCGTGGTGAATCCGTGCTTACGCATGCAGAGCTGCCCTTTCGCGGAGCTGATGGCGATTGTCCGGTGTTTCCGATCACCGACTCAGACAGCGCCTCAAGGGCGTCGGTTGCGCCGAACTGCCTCACGAGTCACAGGAGTTGGAGAATTCACCTCGACGCTTCCCGGTGTTCCGCCGGAGTGCGCCGGAAGGCAGCCGCAGGAATGCGCTCCGCGGTGCCGCCATCACCCGACGTAAAGTGAGGGGATGGGCACGACCACGGAGACCCGATCGCTGCCGGCGCTCGGGCCGGGTGCGCTGGATCGCCGCGGTCCGCGCACAGCATGCGGTCGCGCTGCTCGCCCGGGGCTGGGACGTCGAGGCCGTCGCGGAGCGGGTGGGCTACCGGTCGGCGAGCGCCTTCGGCGCGGCCTTCCGGCGGACGACGGGGCCCACGCCGGGTACGTTCCGGGCGCACTGACCAGGCCCTGCCCGACCGGGAACAGAGGACACCGACCGGCCTCACGCGGCATCCGGGTACGCCACCACGGGCGCGATCTCGCTCAGGGTGTCGCCGTCGGCCTGATCGCCTTCGCGACCGCGGCGATGAGGTGGATGAGACAGGGCGCGCCGAGTCGGAGATCCCGATGCCGATCAGGATGAGCCGGGTGCCGACCACACCGTCCCGGAACGCGCGGCCGAGTGGGACCTTCAGGAGGCGATGCGCTGGCTGACCGGCAGTCTGAACAGCACCACCTGGGCGGACGGCGTCGGCACGTAGGCGGGCCGACGCCGTCCCGGCGCTACACCCCCAGCGCGCCGAGCGCCGCGTCCATCGCGAAGACAGCGCCGAGGCCGAGGACGGCGAGGACCGTCGTATAGGTGGTCCGGGCCTTGATGGCGTCCAGGACGGACAGGTTGAAGTACTCCTTGAACATCCAGAACCCCGGGTCGTTGACGTGGGAGAAGGCGATGGAGCCGCAGGACACCGCGAGGACCATCAGTTCCGGGTGGGTGCCGCTGCCGGCGACGAGCGGTGCCGCGATGCCGGCCGCCGTGGTCACCGCGACCGTCGCCGAGCCGAGGGCGATCCGCAGGATCGCCGCGATCAGCCAGGCCAGGAGGATCGGCGAGATGGTCCAGCCGTGCGTGAGCTCCTTGATGTAGTCGGCGATCCCACCTTCCACCAGGACGTTCTTGAAGGCCCCGCCGGCACCGATGACCAGCAGGATCATCGCCATGGCCTTGGCGGCGTCGCCGCAGGAGGCCGCCACGTCCCCCAGCGAGCGGCCGATGCGCGGCCCGAACGCCCAGGCCGCCAGGACCAGGGTGAGCAGCAGGGCGACCGGGGCCGAGCCGAGGAAGGCGACCAGCGGCATGCCGGCGTGGTGTTCGCCGATGACCATCTCGGCCACCGAGGCGCCCGCGATGAGTACGACGGGGAAGAGTGCGACCGACAGGGACCAGCCCATGCCGGGCATCTCCTCGTCGGTGAACGCGCGGTCGCTGACGAGCCCCTTCGGGATGGACGGGTTCATCCGGCGGACGAAGGCGAGCCGGGGCCACAGCAGCGCGATGAGCGCACCGGCCGGGACGGCGATGAACAGGCCGAAGAAGAGGGTCTTGCCGATGGAGGCGTCGAAGGTGGCGGCGACGGCGGTCGGGCCGGGGTGCGGGGGCAGGAAGCTGTGCATCGTGGACAGCGCGATGGACATCGGCAGGCCGATCCACAGCAGGTTCTTGCCGGTCACCCGGACCAGGGTGAAGGCCACCGGCACAATGATCACGAAGGCCACTTCGTAGAACATGGTGACGCCGATGAGCATGGCCGTGACCACCATGGCGACCTGGACCCAACGGTCGCCGAAGCGGTCGGCCATCGTCGTCGCGATCCGCTGGGCCGCACCGGAGTCGCCCATCACCCGGCCGACCATCGCGCCGAGCCCGATGACGAGCATGGTGTCGCCTATCTGGCCGCCGACACCTTCGCTGAGTACGTCGGGGATCGTCTCCAGGTCGATTCCCCGGATGACTGCCACGGCCACCGCGACCAGCAACAGAGCGATGAACCCGTTGAGCTTGAGCCGGGTCATCAGGAAGAGCAGCGCCACCACGCTGAGCGCCACGACGAGCAGGGGCATATCACTTCTCCCTTGAAGTGATGCCGGGATGCGGACCGCCGGAGCCGATGCCCCGCCGGCCCGGAATCCCGGGTGGTGAGTGGAGGGAAAGGCTGTGCCCGCGGGGCGGTCAGCGGACGAGCGCCGGCTTCTTCGGGTCGAACTCCCAGCCGGGCAGGAGGTACTGCATGCCCGCGGCGTCGTCGCGACCGCCGAGGCCGAGGCGGTGGTACAGCTCCTCGGCCGCGGCCACGCGGTCCAGGTCGAGTTCGACGCCGAGGCCGGGACGGTCGGGCAGGGCGATGGCACCGTCGCGGATGGCGAGCGGCTCGCGGGTCAGATGCTGGCCGTCCTGCCAGATCCAGTGCGTGTCGATCGCGGTGATGTCGCCGGGCGCGGCGGCGGCGACGTGGGTGAACATCGCCAGGGACACATCGAAGTGGTTGTTGGAGTGCGAACCCCAGGTCAGTCCCCATGCGTCGCAGAGCTGAGCGACGCGCACCGAGCCGTTCATGGTCCAGAAGTGCGGGTCGGCGAGCGGGATGTCGACGGCGTCGGCCTTGATCGCGTGGCCGAGCTGCCGCCAGTCCGTCGCGATCATGTTGGTCGCCGTGGGCAGTCCGGTGGCGCGGCGGAACTCGGCCATGGTCTCGCGTCCGGAGTAGCCGCCCTCGCCGCCGCAGGGGTCCTCGGCGTACGCGAGGACGTCGCGCAGCCCGCGCCCGATCTCAATGGCGTCCCGCAGCGGCCAGGCGCCGTTGGGGTCGAGGGTGACGCGTGCCTCGGGAAAGCGCTCGGCGAGGGCGGTGACGGCCGCGGCCTCCTCGGGGCCGGCCAGCACGCCGCCCTTGAGCTTGAAGTCCTGGAATCCGTACCGCTCCTGGGCGGCCTCGGCGAGCCGGACGACGGCCTCGGGGGTGAGTGCCTCCTCGTCGCGCAGCCGCAGCCAGGCGTCGGCGGCGTCCTTGTCATGGCGGTAGGGCAGATCGGTGCGGCCGCGGTCGCCGACGTAGAAGAGGTAGCCGAGGACCGGGACGCTGGTGCGCTGTACGCCTTCGCCCAGCAGTGCTGCGGTGGGCACACCGAGGTGCTGTCCGAGCAGGTCGAGCAGTGCCGACTCCACGGCGGTCACCGCGTGCACGGTGACCCGCAGGTCGAAGGTCTGGGCCCCGCGACCGCCCGCGTCGCGGTCGGCGAAGCACTCGCGTATCGCGCGCAGTACGGCGTGCGGGTCCCCGACGGACCGGCCGACGACCAGGTCGCGGGCCTCCTCCAGGGTGGTGCGGATGCCCTCTCCACCGGGCACCTCGCCGACGCCGGTGCGGCCCTCGGAGTCGGTGAGCAGCACCAGGTTGCGGGTGAAGTAGGGGGCGTGCGCGCCGCTGAGGTTCAGCAGCATGCTGTCCTGTCCGGCGACCGGGATGACGCGCATCGCCGCGACGACGGGCGTACCGGTGGGAGGTGTGCTGGTGTTCATGATGCGGTGCCTTTCGGAGCGGGGTGCGGCGGGTGTGCGCGGCGGCGGCTCAGCCGCCGATACCTCGGATGAGGGCGGTGAGCTGCGCCATCTCCGCCGGCTCCAGGTCGGTCAGCGGCGGCCGGACGGGCCCTGCCGGGTGGCCGGTGATCTGCATGCCCGCCTTGACGATGCTCACCGCGTAGCCCGGCTTGCGGTCGCGGATCCGCGTGTAGGGGAGGACGAAGTCGTGGAGCATCCGCAGCACGTCGGCCCGGCGGCGGTCCCGGACGGCGGCATAGAAGTCGAGCGCGAACTCCGGCAGGAAGTTGAAGAGGGCCGAGGAGTAGGTCGTCATGCCGACTTCGAGGAGCGGCAGGGCGTACGTCTCGGCCGTCGGCAGGCCGCCGATGCAGGTCAGGCGCTCGCCCACGAGGGCGTGGAGACGGGTGAGGGGATCGATGTCCCCGACGCCGTCCTTGAACCCGATCAGGTTGGGACAGCGCTCGGTGAGGCGGGCGACGGTGTCCGGAGCATAGACGGCGTTGGACCGGCTGTACACGATCACACCGAGGCCGGTGGCCCCGCAGACCGCCTCGACGTGTGCGGCGAGGCCCTCCTGCGAGGCTTCGGTGAGGTACGGCGGGAAGAGGAGCAGGCCGTCGGCGCCGGCGCGCTCGGCGGCCTCGGCGAACTCGACCGCGGTGGTGGTGCCGTATCCGGCGGGGGCGATGATCGGGGTACCCGCCGGCGCGCTGTCGACGGCGGCGGTGACGACCCGTGCCACCTCTGCCGGGGTGAGTGAGAAGAACTCACCGGTGCCGCCGGCCGCGAAGAGCCCGGCCACGTCGTACTTCCCGAGCCGGGCGATGTTCGTGCGGTACGCGTCCTCGTCGAACGAGCGGTCCTCGGGCCTGAAGTGTGTCACCGGGAAGGACAGCAGGCCGGAACCGAGGCGGCGGCCCAGTTCGGCAGGGGTGCGGTCGGTCATGGCAGGAGGCTCCTGGGTTGCGCGGAGACGTGCGGCTCACGCGGCTTCCCGGTGCTGGGCGTGGCCTGCCCACGACTTCCGGAACTTCCGGGCGGGCGGGGGCGATGGCCCGTGTCCCGGACGGAAGCCGCTTCGATTGCTGGCCGGAACGTTAAGAGCCTGTTGCGATGCGGGTCCAACACCATTTCGGCATGCTGCGATACCCGGGGCGCATCGTGCGGAGCGCCTGGTGGGACGGTGTCTCACAGGTCCGGCGCCGAGGGGCCCGGGGCATCGCTCACAGGTGCCGGAGGAGCGCGTGCAGGGCCGGGTTGTCGTTGGCCTTCCGCCATACCAGGTGCAGTTCGACGGGGGCGGGGTCGGGCAGTTCCAGGGGCCGGAAGGTGATGCCCGAGAAGCGCATCTGCGCGGCGGCCTCGGGGACGAAGGCGATGCCCCAGCCCGCGTTGACCATCGCCAGGAGGCTGTGGACCTGGCTGAGGTACTGGGTGAAGCGCGGGGTGACGCGGGCGGCCCGGAAGATGCTGACCAGCAGTTCGTGGAAGTAGCGGGCTTCCACCGGGGAGTACATCAGGACGTCCTGTCCGTCGGACTCGCTGATGCGCAGCGGGCCGTCCGTCGCGCCGAGCGGATGGTCGCGGGGTACGGCGGCCAGCAGGCCTTCGCGGATGGCGGGGCGGGTCGCCAGGTCGGGGCTCGTGCTGGAGGGGCGGATCATGCCGAGGTCGAGCGAGCCCTCGGTGATCGCTTCGAGCTGGTCGCGGGTCACCTTCTCCCGCAGCACTATCTCGGTGCGCGGCATGGTGGAGCGGGCGACGTCGAGCAGTGTGCCGAGCGCGGAGTAGGCGCTCGCCGCGGTGAAACCGATGGCGATGGCTCCGGCCTGTCCGGCGGAGACCTGCTTGGCGGAGAGGGTGGCCGCCTCCGCCTGGCGCAGGATGTTGCGGGCTTCGTTGAGGAAGGCGCGGCCGGCGGGTGTGAGGCGTACGGTGCGGTTGGTGCGGTCCAGCAGCTGTACGCCCAATTCGTGCTCCAGCAGCTGTATCTGGCGGCTGAGCGGAGGCTGGGTCATGCGGAGGCGTTCGGCGGCTCTGGTGAAGTGCAGTTCCTCGGCCACCGCGACAAAGCTCACCAACTGCACGAGTGTGAACACCGATACCCTCCAGGTATTGGATCATCCAAAAACTGTGTTGGACGTGGATCAATCGCTGACCCTAGCGTCAGGAAAAACCCGCGGCGAGCCGCCCCTCCCCTGCCGGCGCCCGGCCAGGAGAGGGCCGCTGCCCGTGCCTCTGGGGCCCGGCGGCCACCACGGCCGGGCGCATCCGCAGCCACCCACGACCCCAGGGACATGAAGTGGTGACCATGACGCACACAGCCACCTCCGCAGCCGGCCGTCACGGCGAAGCGACGCTCGACACCATCGCCTGGATCGAACTCTCCTCGGTCACCCTGCCGCTGACCACACCGATCAGCGACGCCAAGGTGCTGACCGGGCGGCAGAAGCCGATGACCGAAGTGGCTTTCCTGTTCGTGGAGATCGAGACCGAGCAGGGGCACCGGGGCATCGGCTTCAGCTACTCCAAGCGCGCCGGCGGCCCGGCCCAGTACGCCCACGCCAAGGAGATCGCCGACGAGCTGATCGGCGAGGACCCGAGCGACATCGGCAAGCTGTGGACCAAGCTCGTGTGGGCCGGCGCTTCGGTGGGGCGCAGCGGAGTCGCCACGCAGGCCATCGCCGCCATGGACGTCGCCCTGTGGGACCTGAAGGCCAAGCGGGCCGGGCTCCCGCTGGCCAAGCTGCTGGGCGCGCACCGTGACTCGGTGCGCTGCTACAACACCTCCGGCGGGTTCCTGCACACCCCCACCGAGCAGGTCCTCGACAACGCCACCGCCTCGCTGGCCAGCGGTATCGGCGGCATCAAGATCAAGGTCGGGCACCCGGACGGCAAGCAGGACCTGCGCCGCCTGACCGCCGTACGCGAGCACATCGGGGACGACGTGCCCCTGATGGTCGACGCCAATCAGCAGTGGGACCGCCCCACCGCACAGCGCATGGGGCGGGCCATGGAGGACTTCGGCCTGGTCTGGATCGAGGAGCCGCTGGACGCGTACGACACGCAGGGGCACGCCGCCCTCGCGGCCTCGCTGGACACCCCGGTCGCCACCGGCGAGATGCTGGCCGGCGTCGCCGAGCACTACGAACTGATCCGCCTGAACGCCACCGACGTCATCCAGCCCGACGCACCGCGCATCGGGGGCATCACCCAGTTCCTCAAGCTCGCCGCGCTCGCCGAGCACCACCACCTCCAGCTGGCCCCGCACTTCGCCATGGAGATCCACCTCCACCTCGCCGCCGCGTACCCCATCGAGCCGTGGGTGGAGCACTTCGACTGGCTGGAGCCGCTGTTCAACGAGCGCCTGACGATCAGCGACGGACGGATGCACGTACCCGCGCGCCCCGGACTGGGCATCACCCTCAGCGAGCAGGCACGCGCCTGGACGCAGGCCACCCATGAAGTGGGCAAGCGCCCCTGAACCACCGCACCGACCGACCGCCGGCACCTCGTCGCCGGTGCACACCCGCCCGGCGCGGGCCCCGCTGGCCTGGACAGCGCGGGGCCCGCGCCGTCGTCGTTCGGGGAAGTCCCGGCCGTTCGCGGCCGCCGACGATGCGCGCAGGGTATTGATGAATGCCAAAACGGTGTTGGACCGGCATGACTCGGGGCTCGTAGCGTCGGTACCAGCACCACGCTCGCGGCACGGCCGCGGTTCTCACCACCTCACAGCGGAGTTCACGGATGACGTCCTTCAGCCCGTCCTTCAGCCCGTCAGAGCTCGGCCGGCGCATCGGCTCGGGCCTGCTCTCCTTCCCCGTCACCCACTTCAAGGCCGACGACCTCTCCTTCGACGAGGGCGCCTACCGCGCCAACATCGAGCGGCTGGCCACGTACGAGGTCGGCGGCCTCTTCGCGGCGGGCGGGACCGGTGAGTTCTTCTCCCTGACCGCCGCCGAGACGGAACAGGTGGTGACCGCGGCGGTCAGGGCGGCCCCCGAGGGCACGCCCATCCTCGCCCCGGCCGGTTACGGCACCCGTACGGCCGTGGAGTACGCCGAGGCCGCCGAACGGGCCGGAGCCGACGGCATCCTGCTGTTCCCGCCCTATCTGACCGAGGCCGGGCAGGAGGGGCTCGCCCAGCACGTGGCGGCCGTCTGCCGCGCGACTTCCCTCGGTGTCATCGTCTACGGCCGCGCCAACGCCACCTACACCGCCGACACCCTCGCCCGCCTCGCCGACACCTGCCCCAACCTCATCGGCTACAAGGACGGCACGGGCGACATCGACGCCATGACCCGCATCTACACCCGGCTCGGCGACCGCCTCACCTACGTCGGCGGCCTGCCCACCGCCGAGACCTACGCCCTGCCCTACCTCGAACTCGGCGTCACCACCTACTCGTCGGCCATCTTCAACTTCCTCCCCGGCTTCGCCCTGGAGTTCTACGACGCCGTCCGCGCCCGCCGGCACGACACCGTCCGCACCCTGCTCAAGGACTTCGTCCTCCCCTACACCGAGATCCGCAACCGGCAGGCCGGGTACGCGGTCAGCATCGTCAAGGCCGGCATGACCGCGACCGGCCACAGTGCCGGACCCGTACGGCCCCCGCTGACCGACCTCACGCAGAGCGAACTCGCCGAACTCACCGAGCTGATCGGGAAGCTGCCGGCCACCGCCGCCTGACGCACCCTCACTCGCCCCGTACAGAAGGACGAACTCCAGGTGACCGCAACACCCGCCCACGCACCCGAAGATCTGCCGCAGGGAACGATGTTCCTCGGCGCCGAGACCGTCACCGGTACCGGCATCCGCTCGCGCGACCCCCGCACCGGCGACGAGCTCGACCCCGCCTACCCCACCGCCTCCCCCGACGACATCGCCCGGGCCTGCCGGCTCGCCGACGAGGCCTTCGACGCCTACCGCGCCACGGACCCCGCGCAACGCGCCCGGTTCCTGGAGCGCATCGCCCACCACCTGACCCTGGCGGGCGACGCCCTCGTCGAACGCGCCGAGCTCGAAACCGGGCTCTCGGCCGCCCGCCTCGCCGGAGAGGTGGTCCGCACCACCGGCCAGCTCCGCATGTTCGCGGCCGTCCTCGGCGAGGGCAGCTGGCACGGTGCCCGCATCGACCCCGCCCAGCCGGACCGCCGCCCCCAGCCACGCCCCGACATCCGGCAGCGCCGCATCCCGCTCGGGCCCGTCGCCGTCTTCGGCGCCAGCAACTTCCCGCTCGCCTTCTCCGTCCTCGGCGGCGACACCGCCTCGGCGCTGGCCGCCGGCTGCCCCGTCGTCGTCAAGGCCCACGAGGCCCACCTCGGCACCTCCGAGCTGGCCGCCCGCGCGATCCGCGCCGCCATCACCGACACCGGTATGCCCGAGGGGGTCTTCTCCCTCCTCGTCGGTGCGGGACACGACACCGGCACCCGGCTGGTGACCGACCCCCGCATCCAGGCCGTCGGCTTCACCGGCTCCCGCGCGGCGGGCAGCGCCCTGGTACGGGCCGCCGCCGGGCGCCGCCACCCCATTCCGGTGTACGCCGAGATGAGCAGCATCAACCCCGTCGTCCTCATGCCCGGCGCGCTCGCGGCACGCCCGCACGCACTCGCCGACGCCTTCACCGAGTCCCTCCTGCTGGGCGCGGGCCAGTTCTGCACCAACCCGGGGCTGGTGATCGCCATCGAGGGTGAAGGGTTCGACGCCTTCGCGGCGCAGGCAGCGGGCAACGTCGAAGCCAACGACGGTGCCACCATGCTCACCCCGCACATCGCGGAGTCCTACCGCAAGGGCACCGAGGCGGTCGGCGACCACCCCGGCGTGCGGGTCCTGGCCCGCGGTGGCCTGCCCGCCACCGCCGGTGCCGGGCAGGCCGTGCTCATGTCGGTCGACGGCGACGACTTCTGTGCCGACCCCGACCTCCAGCACGAGATGTTCGGTGCCGCCTCGCTGCTGGTCCGCTGCCGCGACCTGCGGCACGTCGCCGATGTCGTCCGTGCCCTGGAGGGCCAGCTCACCGCCACCGTGCACACCGCCGACACGGACCTCGACGACGCCCGTACGCTGCTGCCGCTCCTCGAACGCCGGGCCGGCCGCGTCCTGTTCAACGGCTGGCCCACCGGCGTCGAGGTCGGCCACGCCATGGTCCACGGCGGTCCCCACCCCGCCACCTCCGACGCCCGCACCACCTCCGTCGGCTCCCTGGCCATCGACCGCTTCCTGCGCCCGGTCGCCTACCAGAACCTCCCCGATCCCCTCCTCCCCCCGCCCCTCCAGGACGACAACCCGTACACCATCCCCCGTCGCATCGACGGCACCCTCACACTGGGCTGACGGGACCACGGGGTCAGGGCCGCCGGTTCGTGTAGCGGAATTCCGGGCCGTAGGTGGCTTCGGGGTCGGCGGGCTGCGGGATGCGCATCAGGGTGCGTGCCAACGCGCGCATGCTGGTCATGGCGCCGACCGCACCCCGCAGCGTGGCCAGCCGCCTGCCCTCCTCCGGCGTGCGCCAGGCCGCCTCGAAGGCGCGGAGCATCTCGCTGAAGTAGGCATTGAACTCGTCGAGCAGCACGGCGACCGCCTCGGGGAGCCGGGAGACGGCTCCCGGGGCGTTCGCCCAGCCACCGGGCGGCACCCTGCCCATGGGGTACACCGGGGGAATGACGACGGGTGCCCCCGAGAATTCCCACGTGCCGGTGCGGTTCTCCAGCTTCCGGCCCCGGCAGATCTCCAGGAAGGCGTAGTAGTGGGCCGGCTCCCCGGCGTGCAGGGGGTACGGATTGAGCGGCGAGGCCGAGGTGCCCTCACCCTGCTCCCTGATGATGGTGAGCGCCTCGTCCGCCGCCTCCCACGTGCGGAGGGGTTTGATCTCGTTCCCCTTCCCGTGCACGGTCTGGAGGGGCCATTTCAGCTGGTACCCCTTGTCGCCGACCAGGTGCCGGTTCGCGCTCAGGACGCGTTGCACCTTGTCGTAGAAGGCACCGATCGAGGAGTAGCCCTCCTCTTGGGCGGAGACGACCGGGTGGTCGGTCTTCTCGATCGCCGCGAACAGGCCGGCGGCTTCCCTGTCGAGCTTGCTCAGGTGGACGGTCAGGCCGCGGTTCACACCGCCGGGTAACGGGCCCGGGTACGTGGGCAGTTGCTCCGGGTCGGTCAGCACGGGCGTGCCTCCGATGGCACTCAGCAGGTTGCCGGCCAGCCCGAAGTGCGACATCTCGTCGAACATCACTTCCTGGACGGTGTCGTGCACGTCCGTCGTGGACTGCGCGTCCTTGATCGACCAGACGGCACAGGCGTACGGGGGAATGGTGGCCAGCTCCAGCATGAGCGCTGTCTGCAGCGCGTCCTTCAACCACTGCTCCCCGCACTTCTCGTCGTCCACCCGCATGAGTTCGACGACGGCGTTGCTCCGGTGGGCGAGGTACGTCACGGCACGGTCCTTCCGCTGCGCGCCTCGATCTTTTCTTTGATCAGCTGCATCTGGGTCGCGGTGTTGCGGTTGAGCCGGTCGGTCATCTGGGCGTCCTCCAGCGGCGCGCCCGGTTTCATCGCGAAGTCCTGGACCCAGCGCATCCGTACGCCGCCGGGGTGCTGCGCGTACGTCCAGCGGATGTTCATGTACATGAAGGCGCCGGTCTCCACGCGGTGGGCCGATACCGTGCGGTTCGCCGCATCGGTGGTGCGCCGGGAGACCCAGCTCCAGATGGTGCCCGTCTCGTCCGGGTGCAGCGTGAGCCGGAAGGTGACGGTGTCCCCGTCCCGGTCCAGGATCTCGGCCGCGGCGTACTCGCTGAACAGCCGGGGCCAGGCGGCCACGTCGTTGGTCATGGACCACACCAGGTCCATCGGCGCGTCGATGACGATCGCGTTGTCCGTGTGCCCCGCCATCAGACCTCCACCTCCGCGAGTCGCGAGACGACGTACGTGACAGCCTCGCGCAGCGTCATGGTGTGCGCCAGATCGCCGTCGGGGATCGTGATCCCGTACTCCCGCTCGATCCGGCTGGACAGTTCCAGCACTGCGAGCGAGTCGTAGTCCAGGTCGGTGAACCGCTGGTCGGCGAAGTCCTCCCCCTGCATGTGGACGTCGTCGTTGACTCCAGCGGCCTCGTAGAGGATGCGCTTCAGATCGTTGACGGTGAACTCAGCCATGGCCGGTTGCCTTTCGGTAGGTTCGGTGGGATCCGTCGGTTCGGTCAGGTCTCGGGGCAGGTGCGGTTGCCGGCGCCCACCACCAGTGCGGAGGTGAAGCCGCCGTGGCCGCGGGCCAGCACCAGCGCGGTGCGCGGTCCGATGCGCCGCGGCCGGTCCACGACGAGGTCGATCGCGTACTCCGGGGCGGACCGGTCGAGGCCGGGGGTGTGCGGCACCACTCCCGCGCTCAGGGCGAGCAGGGCGGTCGCGACGTCCAGGGCCGCGCCGCCGTAGAGCCGGCCGGTGAGCGCCTTCGGCGCGGCCACGGGCACGCCGCCGGCGCCGAACACCTCGTGGAGTGCCCGGGCCTCGGCCCGGTCGCGCACCGGTACGCCCGAGGCATCGGCGAAGACCGCACCGATGTCCTCCGGGCCGAGGCGCGCGTCAGTGAGGGCGCGCCGGATGACCGACGCGAGTACCGGCGGCCGCCCGGAGTCGGCCGGCGGGTCGAACCCGGCGGCGTGGCCGAGGAGTTCGCCGTAGTGTTCCGCACCCCGGGCGCGTGCGGACGCGGCGGTCTCGACCACCAGGAACGCACCGCCCTCGCCCGGTACGAATCCCGACGCAGCGGCGTCGAAGGGCAGGTACGCGCACGCCGGGTCGTCCGCGGTGGACAGCTCGCCGGTCATCGTCTGCGCGACCAGGCCGTACGGGCTGAGCGAGGCATCGGTACCACCGCTGAGCACCAGCTCGGAACCGGTGTCCAGGAGCCGCCGGGACTGTCCGAGCGCGTCCAGGCCGCCGGCCTGCTCGCAGCAGAGCACCCCGCACGGGCCGCGCATGCCGTGCCGGATGGAGACCTGGCCGGTGGTGGCCGCGTAGAACCAGGCGATGGACTGGTAGGCGCCCACCCAGGACGGCCCCTGCTGGTACAGCCGCTCCATCTCGCGCTGGCCGAACTCGGTGCCGCCGGAGGAGCTGGCGGTGACCACCGCCATCGCGTACTCGGGCAGCGCCCGCGGGTCCACGGCCGCGTCGTCCAGCGCCTCCTCGGCCGCGGCCAGTGCGAAGTGTGTGAACCGGTCGGTCTGCGGGACGAGCCGGCCGGGCACCCGTTCCCCGGCCTCGAAGCCCGGCACTTCACCTGCCACTCGCACCGGATAGCCGGCGGGGTCGAACCGGGTGATACGGCCCAGGCCGCTCTTCCCGGCGAGGACCGACTCCCAGTGCCGGCGCGCGCCGATGCCGGTGGGGGCGACGACGCCCAGACCGGTGACCACGGCCGTGCCGCGGTGGCCGGTACGGATTCCGGATGCGCTCATGCGGCCTCTCCCTTGCTGTCCAGGTCGTACCGGCCGAGCACCATGGCGCTCTGGAAGCCGCCGAACCCACTGCCGACGGTGAGCACCCGGTCCATCCGGTGCGCGCGTGCCGTGACCGGTACGTAGTCCAGGTCGCACTCCGGGTCGGCCGCGGCGAGGTTGGCGGTCGGCGGGACGGTCTGGTGACGCAGTGCGAGCGCGCACGCGGCGATCTCCAGCGAGCCGATCGCGCCGAGCGAATGCCCGATCATCGACTTGATGGAGCTGACGGGCACTTCGTACGCGTGCGGGCCGAGGCTGCGTTTGAAGGCGGCGGTCTCGTGCCGGTCGTTCTGCTTGGTGCCGGAACCGTGGGCGTTGATGTAGTCGATGTCGTCCGGGTCCAGCCGGGCCCGGTCCAGGGCGACGCGGATGGCCTCCGCCATCTCGCGGCCGTCCGGCTTCAGGCCGGTCATGTGGAAGGCGTTGCTGCGGCCCGCGAACCCGAGCACCTCGGCGTAGACCGTGGCACCCCGGCGCCTGGCGGCTGCCGCCTCCTCGATGACCAGTACGGCGGCGCCCTCGCCCAGTACGAAGCCGTCACGGCGGCCGTCGAAGGGCCGGGAGGCGTGCGCGGGGTCGTCATTGTTGGGCGTGGTGGCTTTGATGGCGTCGAAGCAGGCGGAGGTGATGGGTGAGAGCGGGGCATCGGTGGCACCGGCCAGCACGATGTCGGCGCTGCCCTCCTCGATGAGCTGGACACCGTGCCCGACCGCGTCGATACCGGAGGTGCAGCCGGTGGAGACCAGCGCCACCGGCCCCTCGGCCCGTGCCTGCCACGCCACCTCGACGGCAAGGGTGCTGGGCACCATGTAGCCGTACAGGTGCGGCACTCCGTAGGAGTGGTCGACCAGCCAGTTCCGGCCGCCGTCGGACAGTACGGCGTACTCCTCCTCCAGGCCCGTCGTGCAGCCGACCGCGCTGCCGATGCTGACGCCGACCCGGCCGGGGTCGGCGGCGGGCAGCTCGATGCCGCTGTCCGCGACCGCCTCGCGCGCGGCGACGACCGCGAACTGCGCGGCCCGGTCCATCCGTCGCGCCTCCTTCGGGGAGAGACCGGCCGCGGCGGGATCGAAGTCGCATTCGGCCGCGACGCGGGAGCGGAAGCCGGTGGCGTCGAAGAGGCTGATGGGGCGGGTGGCGGTACGTCCCGCGGCGAGCAGGTCCCAGTAGGCGTCCCGGCCGTGGGCACCGGGCGCCACCACGCCGACGCCGGTGAGCACCGCGCGCCGCGTCATCGCACACCGCCGACGTCCGGGTTCCCCGCCTCGGCGTGCAGAGGGCTTTCGGTGTCCACATGGCCGAGTTCGGGGCGCGGCGCGAGCGGGGACAGGTGGAAGACGGCCTTCGCGGGCACGTTTCCGGTGTTGACCAGGCGATGGCGTACGCCGATCGGCACGAGAAGCGAGTCGCCGGGCAGGAGGGGTGTCGGGCGTCCGTCCAGGGTGATCTCCACCTCGCCCTGGACGAGGTGGAGGAACTCCTCGGAGTACGGGTGGTAGTGCTCGGTGACGTGTTCCCCCGCCGCCAGGTGCAGCACTCCACCGAAGCCGGAGGTGCAGCCGGCCGTCTTCGGGCTCAGCGTCACCCGGATGTCGCCGCCGCGTTTGGTGTTGGCCGGCACATCGGCCGAGGAGACCTTGTACGCCTGCCGAGGCTGCCCGTGTGCCCGGGTGCTCTCGGCCTGCGTCCAGGAGTAGAAGGGCACCGCCAGGGCGTCCTTCCGGTCCCGCGAGTCGGGGTCGAACGGCGAAAGGAAATGACTCAGGCGGGAATTGACCTCCTGGAAAAGGGGGTGGCTGCGCGCCTTGTCCAGGTTCGGCGCGAAGTCCTGGTCCGACTCCGCGAGGTGGAAGTACAGGCCGTGGAAGGTGAACAGCGTCCTCCTGGTGACGCCCACCAGGTGCGGCAGCTCGGTGTTATCGGAATCGGCGAATATTGCGCGCACGCTCTCGGCGCTCGCGGGGTCCATCTTCGCTACGGTCAGCGTTCGGTACATGGCGGTCTCCCGGTTCATGGGTCGTGTCCTCGTTCGTGCCGGCCGGAGCCGGGAGTGGTTCGAGGCAATCGAGCAGCGAGCCGTAAATCATGTCCAGTTCGACGACCCGGAGATTCGTCGAGCGAGCCGGGCCGAGATCAGAGCGCACGGACGGCCACCTCCACCCCTCCTTCGATGGGCAGGGAGAGCGAGACATAGCCGTCGTCGTGGCGGAGGAAGCGGGCCAGCGATTCCCCGGGCGGAGGATCGCCGGACGGCGGATCGCCGTGTGCCTGGCCGCCCAGGGCCACGATCAGCGCCCCGGGCAGCAGCCTGGGTTCGACCGCCTGGAATACCGGCAGGTATTCCTCGCCGGGGCAGCCGAGCACCAGCAGGTCGACCGGGCCGGGTAACCGTCGTAATACGTGCCGGATGTCGCCGTGCAGGACGTCGGCGTACCTCGCGACGCCCGCCGCTCCGAGCGTGCCGGACACGTCCTGTGCCTGCTCGGCGTCGGGCGCACAGCCCACGACCCGGCCGCTTCCGTTGTCGCGGAGCGCGGTGGCGATGGACGCCGTCCTGCGCACCGCGGCCGGCCCGCACGCGACCACAGCGGTGGCGCCGGTGGCCAGCACGAGTTGCCGCAGCAGTATGTCCGTCGATTCCTGGCCCGCCTGCGCGGGGGGAACGGCTGCCGGGCGGTCGGCGAATTCTTCGGGCATGCGCTTCACATCAGTTCTGTGCACTGCGGAGCCTTCCGTACGTAGGGCGCTATTGCTGTCAGGCGCAACTGACCGCGAGGGCCTGCTCGAATTCGCAGAGCTCCAAGTGGCTCAGCACCGCGCCCGCCATCTGCGGAGAGTCGAGGATGCCGAGGTGGCCGCCCCCGCCGAGGCTGAGGGAATCGGCGTGCCGGCCGTCCGTCGCGCTGGACAGCGGGACCACACGATCGGTGGGTGAGCCGATGAGGGACCAGCGGACCCGGCCGCTCGAATACATCGCGGGCAGATCGCGGAGGAATTCCGAATTCACCCGCATCTGCTGGGCGGCCGGGCCGACCCCCGCGGAGGCGAGCGGGCAACCGCGGTGCGGTGTCGCGATGGTGGTGACACTGATCGGATCGCCGGTCAGGCCAAGGCGCTGCACGGCGTACCGTACGACCAGTCCGCCCATGCTGTATCCGATGAGATGGACACCCGGTGTCCCGGCGGCCCGGGTGGCGGCGGACACCTGCACGGCCAGCGCCTCGGCGATCTCCGGAATGCCCGCGCGCAATGAGTCGTAGGGAAAGCAGACGGTGTTCCGGAAACCGCTCTCGTGCAGCCGGGGCAACAGGGCGTCCCAGCAGCCCAGCGGGGAGAGGTACCCCGAGACCAGGACGACCGGGCTGGCACTGTCCTGCGCCGGGCGCGGCAGGCCGGCCGGGCGGGGAAATTCGGGACGCCGGGTGGCGAAGGGCTGCCTGGGCGTTGCTTTCCTCAGCGTGCGGAAAGCGGTCGTCAGGGCGACCAGGGTCGCCTCGGTGGGAACGAGCGCAGCGGCACGCGCGCGCCCTTCCGGGGCGGTCACATTGATTCGCATCTCACCGGCCTCTGGGTTCCTGTCCGACGTCTGCTGTCCGCCGGGGAGGACCACGCCGCTCCGGCGCCTTTCGGCGCGGACCCGGAGAGCAGTCCCCCCGCTGCCCTCCGGGAGCTTCCGCGGCGGCGACTTCATCGTGCTCCCGGGCGTTGCAGGGCTCGTTGCAGTCCTCACTGCAGCGCGAACGGGGTTGCGGGCAGGGGTGGTTGAGGCATGTGAAGACAGACAGACGAGAAACAGGGGTGTCACGCGTCGCGCGACGGAGGTGTGCCGGAAGAGGGGCTCGTCAGCCCGCTGTGCCGCCGTCGTCCGTGTCGTCCGGGCGGTCCGGGCCGAAGGGCTCGATCCTGGGGTTCGCGTAGGGGCCCTGCGTGCCGGACGTTCCCGCGATCCGCGAGCCGGCCTCCTCGGTCACCATGAGGACGAAGAGGTTGCGGGCAGGGTCGACGGACACCAGGCCGTACGCGGAGTCGACCTCGTCGTCACGCAGCCCGAGCCGCCGCTGGGCACCCTGGAGTGTGGTGCCCGGCGGCAGCGTCACGGTGACGAGGACGGTACGGCCTCCGGGAGCCATGGGCCTCCTATGCGCGGGCGTTGTGCTTACTGCGTTGGCGCAGTGCTTCCACGATCGCCGCGGTGTTGATGATGCCGTAGCCGTGGTCGAAGTCGAAGCCGGCGACACCCGCGTCGTTGGCGGTGCGGCGCAGCAGGGTGCGCATCCTGGCGGGCGGGAGTTCCTGGGGCGACAGCCTCGTGCGGACGGCCGCGACGACGCCCGCGGCGACCGGGCAGGCGGCCGAGGTGCCGGAGTCGGGGTTGTCGGGCCCGAACGCCTGTGAACCCGCGAAGTGGGTGCAGGTGGCGATGTCGGGCTTGCGCTGACTGAGCCGGCCCGGGCCCTGGGAGGAGTAGCCGACCCGCGCTCCCCGGGTGTCGATGCCGGCCACCGACAGCACCCGGGGGTGCGAGTTGGCGCCGTTGATGGGCCGGTCGGGGAATCCGCACCGGGCGTCGGGACAGTCACGGCCGCAGTTGCCCGCGGCGAACAGGATGTCGGCGCCGGCGTTCTCCAGGGCGGCCACCGCGAGGTTGAAGGGGTGGGCACGGTTGTCGGAGTAGTTGCCCGGATGCCCCGGCGGGAAGTCCCACCGCGGGCTGTACGAGCCCCAGCTGTTGCTGACGACCAGCCCGGTGCGCTGTTCGGGCGGGACCGCCTCCAGCAGTGACCTCAGGTGTGCGTAGGCGGCGATGGCGTCGGAGAGCAGCCCTTCCATGACCGTGCTCCCCTGCCGGGTGGAACCGAGTACGGGGAGGTCGAGGAGGGCGATCCGCCGGGCGACGATCAGGGCGTCGAAGGCGCACATCGTGCCGTGGCGCACGGGGAAGCGGCCGAAGGCCTCGCCGACCCCGGCGGGCTTCCAGCTCCGCTCTGCGTCGATCTCCACGGCGTTCCCCAGCACCTTCCCCAGGTGTTCGACGTTGATGCCGGTGTCGACGACGGCGAGCGTGACGCCCCGGCCGTCGAGCCCTTCGCCCTTGAGGTCGTCGGTGACGGCATGCTCGACGTCGTGCCAGTCCCCGACGGGGGCGCCGCCGCAGGTCGGAGTGGTCTCGACGACGGGGTCGGCGGAGATCCCGACGATGTCGGGACGTGCGGTGGCGAGCATGGCCAGCCGGCCGGCGACGTCGTAGTCCTGGATCTCACCGCGGACCAGGACGCTGGCGTCCTCGGGGGCCATGGAGAACACGAGCGGCTGCTCCAGCGACAGCGGATCACCGCCGGGCGTGGCCGGCTTCGGCTGCGGAACGGGAACCGGCGCGAAGCCGGTGTCCAGGGCGAGGCCGGGAATCGGCCCGGCAACGTCCGCGGCCGGCGGAGTGGCGACATGAGGATCGATGACGGCTGCCATGACATCGCGTTCGGGCCGCATCTGAAAGATGACTCGCATGCTTCCCCCCAGCGCGGAAGCCTCGTGCAGTTGAATGCCGGAGAGAATCCCGGCGGTATCGACCGGAGACCTGCGCGCCCGGGAGCGATCGGCGCAGGGCCACAGTGCAATATTTTCTACAACTCCGAGAATTCTCCATCGTATTGCCGGGTGTACCGCCCTTCCATACGCACAAGGGCGTAGCACTTTTCGGTGCGATCGGCCCTTTGTGCGACAGCACCCCTGCTATGGTGCGCCGATGTCAACGATCAGGCAGTTCCAAGTCACCTTCGACTGCGCGGAACCCGAGCGTCTCGCTCGCTTCTGGTGCGAGGTGTTGGGATACGTCGTACCGCCGCCTCCGGAGGGATTCGGCACATGGGACGAGTACAACCGCTCCCTGCCGCCCGAGCGGCGGGATGCAGGGTTCGTCTGCAGTGATCCCTCGGGTGTCGGCCCTCGGCTGTACTTCCAGCGCGTTCCCGAGGGCAAGGTCGTCAAGAATCGGGTACATCTCTGTGTGCGGGTCGGCACCGGGATGGTGGGTGACGAGCGCCTCGCCGCGCTGGAGGCCGAGTGCGCACGGCTGGTACCGCTCGGCGCGACACGCTTCCGGCTGCTGCCTGCCGACGAGGAGAACGAGTCGTGCCTCGTGATGCAGGACATCGAGGGCAACGAGTTCTGTCTCGACTGAGCATCCCCTGACCACCCTCAGAGGTGCGGAGCCGGGTCGGCCTCCTTGTCGACCAGGTCCTCGCGGTCGAGGGCGGCCAGCCGGGCGCGCACGGTGTCGGCCGCGGGGACGCCGAGGCCGGCGTACAGGTGCAGGGCGTGTTCCCAGTGCCGGCGGGCCTGCTGGAGGTCGCCGGCGGCGTGGTGGAGGGCGGCGATGCCCTCGTGCGCCCGGGCCTGCTCGAACCGTTCGCCGATCTCCACGGCCTTGGCCAGCGCCTCGGCGTGCCAGGCACGCGCCACGGCCGGTTCGCCACTCGCCCGCGTGGCTTCGCCGAGGCCGTTGAGCGCCTCGACCTCGCAGGCGCGGTAACCGGTCTGCCGGGCCAGTTCCAGGGCTCGGCAGTGCTGGTCGACGGCTTGCCGGTAGCGGCCCTGCCGGCAGTGGACCAGGCCCAGGTGGGTCAGTGTGTAGGACTGGCCGTCGCGGTTGCCGGTCCGCCGGAAGAGGTCCAGCGCCCGGGAGAGGTGGTCGATGGCCTGTTGGTGGCGCCGCTGCTCGCAGTGGTCCAGGCCCAGGTGGGTGAGCGCGTAGGCCTGGCCGTTCCCGTCGCCGAGCTGCTCGAAGAGGTCCAGCGACCGGCGGTGCTCGTCGACGGCCTTCTCGTACCGGCCCAGCCGCCAGTGGACCAGGCCGAGGAAGAGGAGGGCGTACGCCTGGCCGTACCGGTTGCCGGTCCGGCGGAAGAGGCCGAGGGCCCGGTCGTGGTGGTCGACGGCGCGCGGGTAGTGGCCCTGGCGCCAGTGGACCAGGCCGAGGTAGGTCAGGGCGGACGCCTGGCCGTCGCGGTTGCCGGTCTGCCGGAAGAGGTCCAGTGCTCTGCGGTGGTGGTCGACGGCCCGCGGGAAGTGGCCCTGGCGCCAGTAGACGTAGCCCAGGTGGGTCAGTACGTAGGCTTCGCCGTTGTGGTCGCCGTTGTGCCGGGCGGCGCGCTGGGCGTGCGTGTGGATGACCAGGCCGTCGGCGTAGTGCCCGCCGGTGTCCAGGTAGCGGAAGAGCGTGGTGGCCAGTTCCACGGCATGGCCGTCCCAGCCGTGGCCGGCGGCGTGGGCACAGACGGCGGCCAGGTTGGCGCGTTCGGCGTCCAGCCAGGCGCGCGCCGCCTCCGGTCCGTCGATCGGCGGTACGGGGGTGACCGGCGGGGCATGGGTGGGCAGCGGGCGCTGGTCCTCCCGGTGCTGGTGGAGCGTGGTCGTCGCGGTGGTGGCACTGGCCAGGTAGTGGTCGAAGAGGCGGGTCAGCGCGGCGTGTCGGTCGGCGGGCGGGTCGGTGGTGGCGGCCAGCTCGGCGGCGTAGGCGCGCAGCAGGTCGTGCATGGTGTACCGGTGGGGGCCGGTGGGCTGGATGAGGTGGGCGCGGGCCAGCCGGTCGAGCAGCAGGCCGGCCTGCTCGGAGGTGGTGCCGGTGAGCGCGGCGGTGGCATCGGTGTTCCAGTCGGGGCCGGGGTGCAGGGCCAGCAGGCGGAAGGCCCGGGCGGCCTCGCCGGGCAGGCGCTGGTAGGACCAGGAGAACACCGCGCGCACGTCGGCGCTGGGGTCTTCGTCGTCGTGGAGGAGGTCCAGCTGCCGCTCCCGGTCGGCCAGCTCGGCGGCCAGTTCGGCCAGGCTCTGATGGGGTCGGGCTGCGGCGAGCTCGGCGGTGAGACGCAACGCGAGGGGCAGCCGGCGGCACCGGTCCGCCAGTACGCCGGCGGCCCGGGGCTCGGCCGCCACCCGCTCCCCGATGAGCTGGTGCAGCAGGGCGTGGGCGTCCTCGGCGGGCAGCAGGTCGAGGTCGATGCGGTGGGCTCCGTGCAGGGCCACCAGACCCGGCAGGGCATCGCGGCTGGTCACCAGGGTCGGGCAGCCTGCGGTGCCGGGCAGCAGCGGCCTGATCTGCTCGGGGGTCGCGGCGTTGTCCAGGATGACGAGCATGCGGCGCCCGGCCAGTTCACTGCGGTACCGGGCGGACCGGTCGGCGACGTCCAGGGGGATGTCCTGGCCACGCAGTCCCAGGGCGGCCAGCATGCGGGCGAGCGCCTCCCCGGCGCTCATCGGCTGTTCGGGGTCGTAGCCGCGCAGGTTCACATACAACTGCCCGTCGGGAAAGGCCTGTCGTACCCGGTGTGCCCAGTGCACCGTGAGCGCGGTCTTGCCGACGCCCGGGGTACCGGTGACCAGGCAGATCACCGCGGCCGTCGAGTGCGGGTCCGGGCTCGTCAGCGCGTCCAGTTCCGCCAGTTGGCGCGTGCGGCCGGCGAAGCCCGCGACGTCGCCGGGCAGCAGGCACGGCACCGGACGCGGCGGGGACTGCTGCGGTGCGGGCGGCGTGAGGGCGGGGTCGGCGTTCAGTACCGCCTGTTCCAGCCGCTGGAGTTCGGGGCCGGGCTCGATGCCCAGCTCCTCGGCCAGCAACGTTCGCGTGGTGCGGTACGCCGCGAGCGCCTCCGCCTGGCGACCCGACCGGTACAGGGCCACCATCAGCCGCTCGCACAACCGCTCCCGCAGGGGGTGCTCGCGTACCAGCCCGGCCAGTTCGGCCACCACCGAGGCGTGCCGGCCCAGGGCCAGGTCGGCCTCGATGCGCTCCTCCAGCACGCTGAGCCGGTGCTCCTCCAACCGGTCCCGCTCGGCGTCCAGCAGCGGGCCGGTCAGGCCCTCGCACAGCCGGCCCCGCCACTGTCGTAACGCCGCGTGCAGCGCCTCCGCCGCCGTCCGCCAGTCACCCGCGGTCCGCGCCGCCCTGCCCCGCTCGATCTGCTCGTCGACGGTGTCCAGGTCCAGTGCGCCGGGCGGTACGGCCAGGACGTATCCGCTCTCGGTCCAGGTCAGCAGCCGGGACGGGGAACGGGCCGGCCGGTCCGGCTCCAGCACTCTGCGCAGCCCGGCGGCGTGCCGCTGCACCAGATTCACCGCGCGTCCCGGAGCCGCCGTGCCCCACACCGCGTCGATCAGCTTCTCCCGCGGCAGCGGCCGGTTCGCGTGCAGCAGCAGCACGGCGAGCACCACACGCTGCTGCACCGGCCCCGGATTCAGCTCCACTCCGTCCCGCCACACCCGCAGCGGGCCCAGTGCCTCGAAACGCAACTCCCCCGTTGTTCCGTGATCGCCCATTCTCGCCCTCCCCGCGTGGCAATCCCTCACAAGCTACCCCGGACAGCGCCATATGGACACCCAACGGCACCCATCGGCACGCAACGGACAGCCATCAGCGAGGGCCCGCCTCCCCCGTACCCCTCCGGCGGGCCCTGTGACCTCAGTCCGCACGCCGCCTCCGGGCCGCTTTTCGACCTGTCGCCAACGCTTCGCGCGTGAGTACGGTGGGTCCGGCAGAACGCCCGCCGGACGTGCGTGTTGTTCCGTTCCGGTCGGCCGCGGAGACGAAAGGCGGTCGGGTCATGTCACCGCAGTTCATCGCCTACACACCGGACGTGGAAAGCGTCGAACCGGACTTCGACGAGAACGTACGGAAGTTGATCGCGACGATGGAGCAGCACGTCACCGGCTCCATGACGTCCGACGGCAACGGCCGGGCGCTGCGCGAGGCGCACAGCAAGGGCTACGGACTGGTCCGGGGCGAAGTGGAGATCCTGGACGGGCTCCCCGCGGAGTACGCACAGGGCATCTACGCCACTCCGGGCAGGCACGACGCGCTGGTGCGGTTCTCCAACGGCTCCGCACGCCCCGGGCCCGACGACAAGTTGGGAGGCTCCGTAGGGCTGGCGTTGAAGATGTTCGGCATCGACGGTCCGACGCTGCTGGAGGACGAACCCGACAGCGGGACCTTCGACTGCACCACCATCAACGCGCCGGTGTTCTTCTGCAGCACTGTCCGGCACTACCTCTTCGTCCAGGAGCTCTTCCTCCGGGCAGGTGCCTACTTCGCGGAGGGGAGGCCGGGCCGGCGCCGTTTCTGCCGCGACTACGTGACCGGCATGGGGACGCTGGCGCCGGAGGAGTGGGCGTGGGAAGAGCTGCTCGCCTTCCTCGCCCTCGCCCAACGGCCCCTGGTGAACGTATTGCTGTCGACCTACACGACGATGGGCGCGGTCCGGCACGGCGACCATGTCGCCAAGGTGCGCCTCGCCCCCGATCCCATGTGTGCGGTCGCCGTGGCCGAGCGGTCCATGGACCCTGCCGCCAAGGGTGATTTCTTCCGGCCCGCGCTGGTGGCCGAACTGCGCGAGCGGCCCTACGCCTTCCGCATCCAGGTCCAGCTCTGTACCGGCCTGGACCGCATGCCGGTCGACGACCTCACGGTCGAATGGCCGGAGTGGCTGTCTCCGTACGTCACGGTGGCGAGGCTCCGCTTCCCCGCGCAGGACATCTCCGGCGCGGACAACCTGGAACGGATGGACGCCCTGTCCTTCACGCCCTGGCGGGTGACCGCTGCCCACCGGCCGCTGGGCAGCATCATGCGTGCCCGCAAGGAGGCCTACCGCCGCTCCTCCGTCCTGCGCCACCGGCTCAACCACCAGGAACGGCGCGAGCCGCGCACCGCGGACGAGGTGCTGCCGCTGAAGGCACCGGATCCGAGGACCACAACACCGAAGGTGTCCGGCCCCGCCACCGGTCCCTGACGCGTGAGCCGGCCGCACCGCAGAGGAGGGAGGCGCATCACCATGGCAGACCGTACGAGCCCGTCCGCACCGCAGGTGCTGGAACTGGACGACATCCAGGGCGCCCTGTTGCGGAAGCGCCCCGTTCCCTGCGTCGGCAGCTACCTGCTGCTCCGTATCGACAGCCCGTCGGACGGCCGTCGGCTGCTCGCGCGCCTGCTGCCGTACGTCGCCTCGGCGGACCGGTGGTGGGCCCCTCCCGGCGGCGCGTGGCTGAGCATCGCGCTGAGCCATTCCGGGCTGCGGGCGCTGGGAGTGCGGCAGGAGTCGCTGGGCAGCTTCCCGACTGCGTTCAGCGAGGGCATGGCCGCCCGCGCCGACCGGCTCGGGGACACCGGAGAGAGCGCCCCCGAGCACTGGGACGCCCCACTGGGCAGCCCCGACGTGCACCTCGTCGTGGCTTCCTTCGCCGCGGGCAGGCACGCGCTCGAATCCCTGCTGGCGGCGGTACGGGAAGCCCTGCGCGGTCTGCCCGCCGTACAGCTGCTCCACCGGCTGGAGGTCGCGCAGCTGCCGACCGGACGCACGCACCTGGGCTTCGTGGACAACATCAGCAAACCGAACGTCGAGGGCGCGGGGGCGCCCTGGAGCGACCGGGCGGGCGCCGATGACCCCACGCACTACGGCGATCCGCCCGGCACCGGCCCCGCGGTCAAGGCCGGCGAGTTCGTTCTCGGCTGTCCGGACCAGCTCGAGCACCTCGCCTCGCAGCCTGTACCCGACGTGTTGCGCCGCAACGGCACCTACGTCGCCCTCCGCAAACTGCACGTGAAAACCGCCGAGTTCCGGCGCTACCTCAAGGCGAACTCCTCCTCGCCCGAGGAAGGGGAACTGCTCGCGGCCAAGATGGTCGGCCGCTGGCGCAGCGGAGCACCCCTGGTGCTCGCTCCCGCCCAGGACGATCCCGCGCTCGCCGCGGATGCCACCCGCAACAACGACTTCACCTACCGCGCACAGGATCCCGGCGGCCGGCGCTGCCCGGTCGGCGCCCACATCCGGCGCATGAACCCCCGCAACTCCCCGGACGACCCCGGGGACGTACGCCGGCACTGCTTCCTGCGACGCGGTACCCCCTACGGCCCCGAGCTGCCCGAGGGGCAGCTGGACGACGACGGAGCCGAACGGGGCGTCGTCTTCCTCTTCATGGGCACCGACCTCGTCCGGCAGTTCGAGTTCGTCAAGGGCCAGTGGACCAACGACGGCAACTTCGCCGGGCTGGAGACGGAGCAGGACCCCCTGACCGGAAACCGCGACGGGACCGCTTCCTTCACCGTTCCGCTGCACCCGCGTCCCCGCCGCCGCCAGTACGGGCAACTGCCCCGCTTCGTCGTCACCAAGGGCGGCGAGTACCTCTTCATGCCGGGCATCCGCGCCCTGCGCTGGATCGCGGGCCTCGACACCTGATTCACGCCGGCCGGAGTCCCGCGGCCCGTCGTACGGAGGCAGCGCACCCAGCACGTCGCCGAGAAGGGATCCGAGATGACCACGAACCCCGCGAAGCCGGCCCGGCCGGGCCTGACGGACGGCCGCACCTCCGAGTTCACCCTCTTCTTCAAGGTGAAGCCCGGGCACGGCAAGCTGATCCGCGACATCTTCCGGCAGAACACGTTCGGGCAGCTCAGCAGGGAGGTGACCCAGCGGATCGGCACGCTGCACGACGCGCGGTGGGTCCTCTTCGACGAGGACACACGCCTGCTGTTCGCCACGTCCTACGACGGTGACTGGGACGCCTACATCGACGATTTCGCCCGGCAGATTCCCGACATCTTCGACGCCATCATGGAGCACACCGAGGACTACCCCGGCATACATGATCCCGGCATCAAGGACCGTATTCGCGCCCACCAGGTCACCGCCTGCTCGTACTTCCGCGCCATTCCCGATGCCACGGTGCGGGACCTCCAGAAGGCACGACGCGTCTACAAGGCCTACGAACAACTGCTGAACGCCTTCGAGTGAGCCCGCCGTCAGGCCGTTCCAACTCCCCGCCGCGTATGCTCCACGCCACGCAGGGTCAGCAGGGCTCCCGCGGTGAAGCAGGCCGCACTGATCAGTGAGCCGGCGCGCATGCCGTGGAGGAAGGCGGACGCCGGTGTGAGCAGCGCGCCGAGCAGTGCCACACCCACCGCACTGCCGACCTGGCGGGCCGCGTTGAACGCCCCCGAGGCCAGTCCGGCGCGGTGTGCGGGGGCCGATTCGACGACGGCGGCGACCGCGGCCGGCATCGTGAGGGCGGTGCCGAAGCCGATGGCGGCGAGTGGCGGTACGAGGGCCGGGTAGGGCGTGCCGCGGCCTGCCAGGACCAGTCCCAGGAAGCCCAGTGCGCCCAGCCCGAGGCCCAGCAGCATCGGCCTCCGTGGTCCAGTGCGGGCCGTCATCCGGCCGGCGAGGGTGGAGGCGACGGCCGCCATGGCGGTCTGCGGCAGCAGTGCCAGTCCCGCCCAGAGCACCGGGAAGTGGCGGTACTGCTGGAAGTAGAAGCTGACGACGAACAACTGGCCGTAGAAGCCGGTGTTCAGGAGGAGCCCGACGGCGGTGGCGCTGGAGAAGGTGGTGTTGCGGAACAGTCCCGGTGGCAGCATCGGGTCGGCGGCGCGCTTCTCCACCAGCAGGAAGCCGGCGCCGCAGAGGACGGACAGGGCGAGGGCCGCGAGGACCGCCGGACCGGGCCGGCCGGAGTGCCCCGCCTCGATGATCCCGAACGTCATCGCGCCGAGCGCCAGGATGCCGAGGAGCCGAGCCGGCAGATCGAGCGCGGCGCCTCGTGCGGGCCGGGGCGCCACGACGTAACGGGCCGTCAGTACGAGCCCCAGGATGCCGACCGGCAGGTTCACGGAGAACACAGCGCGCCAGCCGAAGGCCGCGGTCAGGAGGCCGCCGAGGACCGGGCCCGAGGCCTCGGCCAGGCCGCCGATCCCGCCCCACACGCCGATCGCCCTGGCCCGGTCCCGCTTGTCGGCGTACGAGGCGTGGATGAGGGCGAGCGAGGTCGGTACGACGAGTGCCGCCGCCAGCCCTTGCAGCAGCCGCATCACGATGAGGAACGGCAGGGACGGCGCGAGGCCGCAGGCGGCCGACGTGAGGAGGAACAGCGCCATGCCGGCCTGGAAAGCGGAACGGCTGCCCAGCTCGTGAGCTTGCCGGTGACGCCAATTTCGCCGACCCCGCCGCGCTGATGGGCGACCGGACCCGGGCGCGCGTCCTGCTGGCGCTGCTCGACAAGCGTGCGCTGCCGATGTCCATGCTGGCGTCGGAGGCCGGGGTCTCCCTGTTCACCATGAGCGGCCACCTGAGCCGGCTCGTGGACGGCGGGCTGCTCCACGTCCGCACGGAGGGCCGGCACCGCTACTACAGCGTGGCCTCTCCCGACGTCGCCCGCGCCATCGAGTCACTGGCCCGGCTGGCCCCGCCCTTCCGCCCCACCTCGCTGCGCACCGGAACCCGCGCCGGCGCGCTGCGTGTCGCCCGTACCTGCTACGACCACCTGGCCGGGCATCTCGGCGTCGGCATCATGCGCGCGCTCATCGAGCAGCGGGCGGTGGTCGGCGGGGACGGCAGGCACGACCCGGACCGCGCCACGCGGGACCGGCTGTCCTCCCGCGGCCACGACCTGGACTACCGGCTCACCCCGCACGGCTGGGAGATGCTGGCGGCGATCGGCGTGACGGTCCCCGGGACCCGCCGGAAAACGGTGGGGTACTGCGTGGACTGGACCGAGCAGCGCCACCATCTGTCGGGGGCCGTTGGCGCCGCCCTCCTGGACTGCTGCATCGAACGCGGCTGGGTGGAACGCAAGCCGAACAGCCGGGTCGTACGCATCCTGCCCGCCGGCGAAGAGGGGCTGAACGACTGGCTGGGGCTCGACACGCGCACCCTCGCGGACGCCTGACGACGGGCCACGCCCGGCTCGATTGCGAGCCGGGCGCAGGTACGCCCGATAGGTTGTGTCGCCGGAGCCGGTCGGTTCGACGGCGCGGAGCAAGTGCGCCCGGTACGAGGGATGATCGGATCCGCCCTGTGTGTTGTACGGGACCACGAACCGCAGACGAGGACTGTTCCAGAGCTGGGAGATGGTGACATGCCGCTCAAGGGCGAGTACGAACCGAGCACCACGAAGTTGGTACGTGACCAGGTGGAGCTGTACGAGAGCTCCGGTGGTACGGAGGGCACGACACTGCGCCCCATGGTCGGACCGGACGACGAGAAACGACGGGATCTGCCGGTCATCATCCTGACCACGATCGGCGCGAAGAGCGGCAGGATCCGCAAGACGCCGCTGATGCGTGTCGAGCACGACGGCCGCTACGCCGTGATCGCCTCGCTGGGCGGGGCCCCCAAGCATCCGGTCTGGTACTACAACGTGGTGGCCGACCCGCGGGTGGAGCTCCAGGACGGACCGGTGCGCCAGGACATGGTGGCGCGCGAGGTGACCGGGGAGGAGAAGGCCGCGTGGTGGGCCATCGCGGTCGAGGCGTTCCCGGACTACGCGGACTACCAGAAGAAGACCGACCGCGAGATCCCGGTCTTCGTCCTGGAGCCGGCAGCGCAGCCGCACTGAGGCACGGCGTCGGCGGCGCAGCCGCACTGACGCGGGGCGGGTCCGGGTCGCGTCGCCGGTCCGGCCGGTGCTTCCCGGTCCCCGGGGGCGGCGGTGTGCCGACCACCGCCCCCGGTCCGCCGTCGTCCCGGCGTACCGCGTCCGCTCGCCCGCGAGGGCACCGGCCGCGCCGCTACTTGTCGAGGCGGGTGGGGGCGGCCCCGGCTCCGGCGGCTTCCTTCTCCGCCTCGATCGCGCCCTCGGTCTCGATCGTGCCCTCGGCCGCCGGCGCGTGGTCCTGGTGCGCGGGCCGTGCCTTGGGGCTGACGAACAGCGACGTGGCGAACGCGAGCAGGCCGATGACGCCCGCGACGATGAACGCCGTACGCAGTCCCCCGGCGTCCGGAGCGCCCGACGGGTCGGAGGTGCTCAGCGACGCGACGGTGACGAACACGGCCGTACCGAACGCGCCCGCCACCTGCTGAAGGGTGGAGAGGATCGCGCTGCCGTGGGAGTAGAGGTGATCGGGCAGCGCGCCCAGCGACTCGGTCATCAGCGGCGTCATCATCAGCCCGAGCCCGGCCATCAGCAGGATGTGGATGGCGATGACCGCGGCCAGCGGCGAGTGGGCGCCGAGGAGCGTGAAGAGCCACAGCGACACGGCCAGGGCGAGCGCGCCCGGGATCACCAGGGGGCGAGCACCGAAGCGGTCGAACAACCGTCCCACGGGGCGGCCCAGCAGACCGAGCAGGAGACCGCCGGGGAGGACGGCCAGACCGCTGACGAACGTACTGGTACGCAGCACGGTCTGGAGATACAGCGGCAGCATGATCGATCCGACGCCCAGCAGGCACATGAACAGCAGCGCCGACAGGACCAAAGCGACGCTGAAGGGGCGGGTCTTGAACGGACGCAGGTCGAGCAGGGCGCGGTCGTCCCGCTGGAGGCGCAGCTGACGGGCGACGAACAGGCCCAGCGACACCAGGCCGACCACGATCGGGATCCACGGCGGGAGGGTGTGCGCCCCGCCGCCGGACTCGCCGACGGACGCCAGGCCGTAGAGGACTCCGCCGAAGCCGATGGCGGAGAGCACGACCGAGAGGACGTCCAGCGGCACCTGCCGCGTCTCGCTGTTCAGCCGCATCAGGACCGCGCCGGTGACCAGCGCGGCCACGGCGAGCGGCAGCACGATCCAGAACATCCACCGCCAGCCCAGCGAGGCGAGCACGGCGCCGCCCACGGTCGGGCCCACGGCGGGGGCGACCGCGATGACGATGCTGATCGTGCCCATCGTCGCGCCGCGCTTGGCCGGCGGCACGAGGCGCATCACGGAGGTCATGAGCAGCGGCAGCATGACGGCGGTACCGCACGCCTGGATCACGCGCCCGGCCATCAGCACGCCGAAGCCGGGGGCCAGGCCGCTGACGAGCGTGCCGACGCTGAACATGGTCAGCGAGGCCAGGAAGACCTGGCGCGCGGTGAAACGTTCGAGCAGAAAACCGGTGATCGGGATGATCACGGCCATGGTCAGCAGGAAGCCGCTCGTCAGCCACTGTACTGTCGTGGTGGAGATCCCCAGGTCGACCGTGAGGTCGCGGAGCGCGACGCTCAGGATCGTCTCGTTGAGGATCATCACGAAGGCCGAGACGACGAGCACGGCTATCAGCACGGGGGCGCGCGCGGGGGAACTGCCGCGGGGCGAATCGGCGCCCTCGGCGTTCGCGGGTTCGATCATGGTCAGGCACACCTCACTGGTATCGGTCGGCATCGGCGCGGGCACGGCGGCGCGCGCCGGACCTCGGTCGGTCCGTCGTCGGAAGTCTGGTCGTCGGGGCGCCGGGGCGGCGGCCAGGACGCCCTCCGCCGCGGTACGCATGTCCATCGCGGTGATCGGCTCGAACTACCGGAGCGCCCCCACCGCTCCTCGCTTTCCGTCTCCCCCGGGCCTCACCTGCGCGGCGACTGCAACCCCTGCCCCCGTCGTCTTCATCGTTCTGTCAGTGTATTGAACTTTCCGCGCCGGTCGCGCGGGGGTATTCGCCCGCCGGGCCGCGGATAGCGGTCGGCCGGGACGGGAAGGCTGCTGCGCGTCCCGGCACGGGGCGGCAGTCTTCCGAGGAGAGGCGGGGCCATGCGAGCTGTGGTGTTCGAGCGATACGCGCAACCGGCCGAGGTACGGGACGTCCCCGACCCCGTACCGGCGCCGCACGGCGTGGTCGTACGGGTCGAGGCCACCGGACTGTGCCGCAGCGACTGGCACGGCTGGATGGGCCACGACTCCGGCATCACGCTGCCGCACGTACCGGGCCATGAACTCGCCGGGGTCGTGGCGGAGGTGGGTGCGCGGGTCGAGAACTGGCGTCCCGGCGACCGGGTGACCGTGCCCTTCGTCTGCGCCTGCGGAAGCTGCGCTTCCTGCGCGGCGGGCGACCAGCAGGTGTGCGAGCGGCAGACGCAGCCCGGCTTCACCCACTGGGGCTCCTTCGCCGAGTTCGTGGCGCTCGATCATGCGGACGTGAACCTGATCGCGGTGCCCGAGGAGGTGTCCTCCGTCACGGCGGCGTCGCTCGGCTGCCGGTTCGCGACCGCTTTCCGGGCCGTGACCGCGCAGGGGCGGGTGGCGGCGGGCGAATGGGTCGCGGTGTACGGGTGCGGCGGCGTCGGGCTGTCCGCCGTGATGATCGCGGCGGCGGCCGGGGCGCAGGTCGTCGCGGTCGACCGCTCGCCGGGCGCGCTGGACCTGGCGCGAAAATTCGGCGCCGCTGAATGCGTGGACGCCTCCCGTACCGCGGATCCGGCGGCGGCGGTGCGCGAGCTGACGGGCGGCGGTGCCCATGTCTCGCTGGACGCTCTCGGCTCGGCCGCGACCTGCGCGGCGTCGGTCGGCAGCCTGCGGCGGCGCGGCCGGCACGTACAGGTCGGGCTCCTCCCGCAGCCCATACCGGTGCCGATGGACCGGCTGGTCGCGCTGGAGCTGGAAATCCTGGGCAGCCACGGCATGGCGGCGCACGCCTACCCGCCGATGCTGGACCTGGTCCGGTCCGGCACCCTGCGCCCGGACCTGCTGACGACCGCGACCCTCCCGCTGGACGCCGCGCCGGCGGCCCTGGCGGCGATGGACGAAGCGCGGGGCGCCGGGGTGACGGTGATTCTGCCCGGCGCCTCGTCCGGTGTCTCAACCGGCGCCTGAGGCCCGGGGCCTCCGGCGTTCTTGCAGCAGTTGTGCCCGGCAGAGCCCCCCTCCACCGGGCACATGACTCACTGGTCAGCAGCGCTTCGTGCTGGCCCCCTGGGAGGCCAACGGGTCCCCGGCCGGGCGCAGCGAGCCGACGCCCGCGGTGCAGTCCGTCACGGTGTCGGTGCCGTTGGACCAGAATTCCTGGGCGGTGCTGTTCGTCCAGGCTCGCTTGCCGAGAATCTCGTCCTGGGAGTAGCTGTAGACGGCCGTGCTGACGTCGTAGTCACCGGCCTTGTCCCGGAAGGAATCCCAGACCCACAGGTAGCCGTAGTTCTGCTGGCATTTCGGGGAGTAGAACTGCTTCACCGATGCGATCTTCACACCCTGGCGGGTGATGTATCCGGTTTCCCCGATCGCATGGGCGTCGCTGCACACACCGGCCGCTTGCGCCTTTGCACTGAGCGGATTTCCGGCGGCCGAAGGGGCGGTGAACTTGGCCAGGCTCCGCTCCGACGGGGCGGGCGCCGGACCACTGCCGGCCATTGCGGAACCGGCCGGAATGAGCGCAAACGCACAGGCCAGCCCGACGAGGGCACGCTTGGCATATCTCACGACGGAATACCTCCTGGGATTCGCACATAAGTGCGTGACTTTTCCGAAGAGTCCGCGCGGCTGCCCTGACGGTTATGCGGAACAATGCCGCCCTGCGGAAATCTCCGACCACCCAAGAAGACCGGCGACTCGCGGAGATGGTTGTACGTCTCCCGCTGATCGATTTCCGATACGGCGGCTCGCACACGTTAAATGGCGCACCGTTCCGCCGAATCCCACGCCAGACGCGAAAACGGCAGCGGAAATTCCGGAAAACTTCCCGGACCGACAGCCGCGGGCCCGGACCCTTGACTCCCGCCCCACGCGGCTCTAGCTTCACCAAGTCCCTAGCGGGACAACGTCGTTCAGCACTGGTCATGCCCTCACCCCGGTAGCCGTTCGCAGCGGACAGGAGCAGCCACCCATGCCACGTCGTCGCCCCGGCGCAGGACGCCGCAGACCCGCGCGCCTCCGCATCGTCCGGTCCGTCCTCACCGTCCTGCTGCTCCTGTGCACCGGGCTCGTCATGACGCCGTCGGCCCACGCAGCAGCCCCCGCCCCGGCCCCCGCCGACGCGCTGCCGGGCGTACGGGCCGACGACGGCGCGTACCTCACCGCCGTCGAGCGGGTCGACGACCGCATCCTCGACCTGACCATCCACTCCCCCGCGCTCGGCCGGGAGGGACACGCCCGCGTACTGCTGCCCACCGGCTACGACCGGGACCATCGCCGCCTGCCGGTGCTGTACCTGCTGCACGGCTGCTGCGACAGCACTCCCGGCTGGCGCGCCTGGACGGATAACACGGACGTCGTACGGGCGACGGCCCGGACGCGGGCTCTGATCGTCCTCCCCGAGGGCGGCCCGATGGGCTTCTACAGCAACTGGTGGAACCACGGCGCGGGCGGCACGCCCGCCTGGGAGACCTTCCACCTCACCGAGGTGCGGCAGCTCGTGGAGCGCAACCTGCGGGCGAACGACCGGCGGGCCATCGCCGGGCTGTCGATGGGCGGCTTCGGTGCCCTGTCGTACGCCGGACGGCATCCGGGCATGTTCCGGTCGGCCGCCTCGTTCAGCGGCGTCGTGGACACCACTGCCGATCCGCAGCAGCTCCTGAACGTCGTCGCCGGATACACCGACGACCCGACGGCGCTCTGGGGCGACCCGCAGGCCCAGGCCGGCATCTGGCGGGCGCACAACCCGTACGACCTGGTCCGCCGGCTCCCGCGCGGCTTCCCGGTGTTCGTCTCCACGGGCAACGGGACGCCGGGGCCGCTGGATCCGCCCGATGCCCAGCCGGACGCGCTGGAGAACTGGCTGGGCGGCATGTCGGAACGGTACGTCGAGCGGGCCCGCGCCCACGGCCTGCGCGTCACGGCCGACCTCTACGGCCCGGGCACCCACACCTGGCCGTACTGGGAACGCGAACTGCACCGCGCCCTGCCGATACTGACGGCATCGATCGGGGCGGGCAACGGGCACTGACACTCCCCGGCACCCGTCCCTCCGTACCGATGGGGGGCTACCCCAACCCGATGTGGACCGGCCCGCCGGTGGGTGAGACGCCGTTCACCCACGAAACGGTCCGCAGGGACCTCGCCCTGCTCGAACGGCGCGGCGAACTCTCCCGGGTGCACGGCGGCGCGACCACCCCTCAGGCGCCGGTCGGGGAAGAGGCGTCCTTCACCGAACGCAGCGGCGCCCTCGCCGCGGAGAAGCAGGCCATCGGCCGGGCAGCCGCCGGGCTCATCGAGCCCCACCAGACCGTCGTCATCGACGTCGGCACCACCGCACTCGAACCGGCCCGCGCGCTGCCCGCCGACCACGCCGGCGTGATCGCCACCCCCTCACTGCTCGTGGCGGCGGAGGTCAGCCCCGGGCCCCGGGTCGAGGTGCTGGTCAGCGGCGGCCGGCTCCGGCCCGGCGACCTGGCCTGCTCGAACGCCCAGGCGGTGCAGTTCTTCACCGACTTGCGCGCGGACGCCGTGTTCGTCGGCTCCGGCGGTCTCGCCCCCTACGGCCTGACCGACTTCCACCTCGACGAGGTCGCCACCAAACGAGCGATGCTCGCCAACGCCTCCCACCGTTACGTGCTCACCGACTCGACCAAGGTCGGCCGCACCGCCGCCCACCGCGTGTGCGAACTGAGCGGCTTCGACACCCTCCTCACCGACACACCGTGCCCGGCGGACCTCCGCACCGCCCTCGACCGGGCCGGTACGACCGTCATCGTGGCCTGAACACCGTTCGGCGGCCGCCGCGTTACGGACGTGCGGCGGGTCAGGCCGGTTCGGCCGTGGTGCCACGGAGGACGAGGCGGAGGTGAGGACGACTTCGCGTACGCCTCGCTCGTAAGGCCCCGCTCCCGCCCGCCGGAAGCGGGGCCGCGGAATACTCGTGCGCCAGGCGTGCACCCCGCGCCGTACGATCACCCGATACGACTGATGGAACGGGGGGAGGCACGGTGTCCGGGGACGACGTGCGGCGTGGTGAGGTGCTGGCGGTGCGGCTCGCTGAGGGGGAGGCGCTGCGGGACGTTCTGGGGGCCGCCGATCCCGGTGCGTGGCTCGCGTTGGACGCGGGCGTACGGGAGGTGCGTTGGTACCGACCGGGCGGGCCGATACCGGAGTGGGAGTGCGCCGCCACCCTGCCGGACGACCTCGCGCAGGCCGGCGAGTCCGGGCTCGCGGTCGCGCTCTGCCATCGCAACGGGCGGATCCGCGAGGTGGCGGTGCGCCGGGCAGAGCAGTACCCCGGGCTGCTCCCGCTGCTGGTGATCCGGTGCGCCGACTGGGTCGCACCGGTACGTCAGTACGCCCGGCAACTGCTGCGCGACACACTGGACGTGGACACCGCCGTCCGCCTCGCGCCCCTGATCCTGCGTGTGGGCCGCCGGGACCGGGGCGTCTTCGGTGTCCAGCTGCTCGAAGAGGTTCTGCGCGGTGCGCCTCGGGACCGGCTCGCCGTCCTCTTCGCCGCTCCCGACCGCGGCGTACGGCGGTTCGCCTACCGGCTGGCCATCGGGCAAGGCCGCCTCGGCCCCGCCGAACTGGCCCGCGCCGCCGCCCGGGACGAGGACAACGTCGTGCAGGATCTGTGCGCCGATGCCGCACTCACCGCACTCGCCACCATGGGAAACACGGATCAGGACACCTACGACGACGTGCTCGCGCCGCTGCTGGCCGCGCGCAATCCGCGAGTCCGCTCGACCGGGGTCACCGCCCTGCGGCGCGCGGGCCGCCCGCGGGAAGCGGAGCCCTTCCTCGACGACCGGTCCGCCGTGGTCCGTGCCTGCGCCCGGTACGTCGTACGGCAGTACGGCGGTGATCCGACGGCCTGGTACCGGAAGCGGTGCGCAGAACTGGACGACGCCGAGCTGCTGCCCGGCACGGTGATCGGGCTGGCCGAGTGCGGCGATCGCGCCGATGCCGTGCTGCTTCGGTCACTGCTTGCCCACCCGGTCGGTGCGGTGCGGGCTCAGGCCGTCGCCGGACTGCGCGCGCTGGACCGTGTGGACACCGCGACGGTGTGGCCGCTGCTCGACGACCCGGTGCCCGCTGTCGTCCGCGAGGTGACCGCCGCGCTGCTGCCGTCGGCCGCGGAGCTGCCCGCCGACCGGCTTCTGGAGCGCACCGGTTCCGTGCGACCGCGCCACGTCCGGGGCGCCGCCTTCCGCCTGCTCGACGCGCACGGCGGGGCCGTGGCGCTGCGCGCGGCGGTGAAGCTGCTGGACGGCCCGGACATGAAGCTGTGTACCCGGGCCGAGCAGGCGGTCGTGCGTTGGCGCCCGGCCGCGGACGCACGGCGAGGGGACCCGGAGGTCGGCCGGCTGCTCGACCGCGGCCGGCACCTCTTCAGCGACCGGGCGCTGAGGCGGCTCAGGTGGGAGGCGGGGCTGGACGGCTGAGGGGGTTACCCGCGGGGCGGCTCCCCGCCGGCCCGCCGGTGTGGTGCACCGCGGTGCGCAGAGCCAGCGGGGTGGCCGCTGCCCAGGCCTGTGGGGAGCAGGAGTGCGGGTACGGGACGGGGACCGGGTGGAGGTCGCGGTCGTAGCCGGCGAGGACTTCGGGGAGCCGGTAGCCGTGCAGGGCCGCGGCCTCGACGAGACCGTGCGCGACGGTGTGGGCCTCCTTGTGCAGGCCGTAGCGGGCCAGGCCGAGGACGACGAGGGCGTTGTCGTGCGGCCAGATGCTGCCGCGGTGGTACGAGAGCGGGTGGTACGGCCGCTGGTCGGCGGCCAGTGTGCGGACGCCCCAGCCGGAGAAGAAATCCGGCTCCAGCAGCCGCCTGCCCACCGTCTCGCCCGCTTCCTGGTCCAGGATGCCGGACCACAGCAAATGGCCGGCGTCGGAGGCCAGGACGTCCGCGCGGCGGCCCGCACCGTCCAGCGCGAGCGCGGGGAACGCCCGGTCGGCCAGCCAGAAGTCGGCGGTGAACCGCTGCCGCAGGGCTTCGGCCGCGGACTCCAGGCGTGCGGCGTACGGCGCGTCGTCCCAGAGGTCGCGGGCGAGCCGGGCGGTGCGGAGCAGTGCGTCGTACGCGTACCCCTGCACCTCGGCGACCAGCACCGCGCCTTCGGGGCGGGTGCCGTCCGCGGTGCAGATGGCGCCGGGCGAGTCCTTCCAGTTCTGGTTGGCGAGGCCGCCCTCGTGTGCCCGGTAGGCGAGATAGCCGTGGGTGTCGAGTCCGCCGTGCCGGAACATCCAGTCCACGGCCGCGCGGGCGGGCGCCTCCAGCCGGCGGGCCAGCTCCGTGCCGGGGGCGCCGGCCGCCTCGGCGTATGCGCTGAGCAGGACGAGGTAGAGCGGGGTCGAGTCGACGGACCCGTAGTAGCGCTTGTAGGGGACCTGGTCGAAGAAGGCCAGCTCGCCGTGGCGGATCTCGTGCACGATCTTGCCGGGCTGCGCGAGCCGCGCGGGGTCGGCAGCCGTGGCCTGGGCCGCCGTCAGCGCGAGCAGCGTGGCCTCGGCGAGCTCGGGCCGGTACGGGAGGGCGAACAGGGAGGTGAGGAGGGAGTCGCGGCCGAAGAGGGTGAGGAACCAGGGCACACCGGCGCCCGGCACGCGCAGGGGTTGCCCGTCGGGCCCCGGTACGGTCACCCGCAGCCCGGCCAGGTCGGCGAGGCCCTGTTCGCAGGCGCGGTCCAGCTCGGGCCAGTGCGTGTCGTGCGGGCCGGTGGTGAGAGACGCCGTGTCGGCGAAGTCGGCGACCTCGGCGGCCAGCCGGTGTGCCACCGCCCGCGGATCCGCGTCGGCGGTGCGGTCGGCCTCGCGCCGGTGAGCGCCGTGCGGGTGTGCGGTCACCCGCAGCCGCAGTTCGGCGGTGCCGTGCGGGGGCAGCTCCAGTTGCCAGCACAGCTTCCGCGCATGGGCATGGTGTTGCTTCGCCGCGTCGGCCGTCCTGGCCGTCGGCTCGGCCTTCTGGACCCTGGCCGGCGGCGGCTCGGCGGTGACCGTCGTACGCGAGTGCCACGGGCCGCGCCGGTAGCCGAACTCGACACCGTCCTCACGCGCGTCCCGGGTACGGACGGTGTGCGGCTTGGCGTACGCGCGGTGGTCCGCGCGCAGCTCGAACTGGTCGGCGAAGTCGGCGTCCACCGTGATCTCCAGGGTGGCCGTGGTGGTCTCGCCTCGATTGCTGGTGAGGCGGATGTGCTCGGTCAACGCGCCGGAGAGTACGGCCTGTTCGCGGAAGACGGTGTAGGCGGGCGGTTCGTCGCGGGTGCCGTGCGGGGTGAGTACGGAGGTCAATGGCGTCGTCGCGTCGCCCGCCGTCGCCGGGACCAGGACGACGGGGGCCGCGCCGTCGACCGTGAGCTGCCAGCGGCTCAGGTGCCGGGCGTCGCGCAGGAAGAGGCCGTCGGGTGCGGCACCCCGTACGCCGGTGATGTCACCGGCCGGGCCGAGTACGGCGAAGGTGCCGTCGTGGACGAGGACGCGCTGGTCCGTCGTGGTCATCGCTGTCCTTCTCCGTCGGAGACGGTGTCGTGGTGGTTGTCGCGGTCACGGCCGGGATCGGCCAGCAGATCCAGGGTCAGGGCCGCGGTCCAGCTGAAGTCGCGGGTGCCGCGTCCCTCGGCCGTGTACGGGTCGACGTACTCCGCGAAATCCGACGCGGCCGCGGCGTCGAGTGCCGCGGTGCGCAGCGCGTCGGCGGCCGTGCTCTCCCCGCACCGGCGCAGGGCACGCTCCATCAGCCAGTTGACGTTGAACCAGGCGGGCCCGCGCCAGTAGCGGTACCGGTCGAACGCGGGGCCGCGCAGGTCGTAGCTGGGCAGCAGCGGGACCGTGGTGCCGAGGCCGAAGTGCGGGCCACGGGCGGTGTCCAGCAGCGCGCGTACCACCGTGCGGGGCAGGCCGGGGACGAGGAGCGGGAGGAGGCCGGCCGCACTGCGGTCGGGCAGCAGTTCCCCGGCGACCAGGTCGCGGCAGAGGAACTGGCCGGCGGCCGGGTCCCACAGCCGCTCCAGGAGCGCCGTGGTGAGCGCGCGTGCGCGGTGCTCGTGCGGCGCCGGGTCGGCGCCGAGCGCGGTGGCGATCTCGGCCAGGGCGTGTTCGGAGGCGATGAGGAGGGCGTTGACGCCCGGGTCCTCGACGGCGAAGGCGGTGCCGGGCGTTGTTTTCCCGGACGGCGTGCCGACACCGTCCCGGTAGCCCCGGTCGCGGTAGTCCGTGGCGAGCCGTACGTAGCGTCCGTAGTCGAGGTCGGTGGGGCGGTCGGCGGCGGCGCCGTGGTCGAGGTCCGCGCGGCGGAACGCGCCGGGCGGTGCGGGCTCGACGCGTGCCAGCGGGCGGTCCCAGCACGGGCTGTTGTCCATGCCCGGCTCCCACGGATGCACGATCGCGGCGAGGCCGCCGCCGCCCAGGTCCCGCTGCTCGGTGAGATAGCGGTGCCAGGCCACCAGGCGCGGGTACACCCGGGCGAGGAAGCCCCGGCCGTGGGAGAGCGCGGGGTCGGTCCGGTGCACCAGCAGGGCGGCCAGCGCGTGGACGGGCGGCTGGACGATGCCGGAGGTCTCCAGACCGCGGGGCGCGCCGGCGGCCGCGCCGGCCGTGCTGGAGCGCCAGAAGTCCGGGCTGGGGAAGTAGGCGTCCAGCGGCACCGCGGGGTTGAAGACGATGTGCGGGATCCGGCCGTCGCCCCACTGCGCGCCGAGCAGCGTCTCCAGCTCCCGCTGCGCGCGCAGCGGTGAGAGATGGCGCAGGCCGATGGCGATGAAGGCGGAGTCCCAGCTCCACTGGTGCGGGTAGAGGCCGTGCGAGGGGACGGTGGCGGCGCCCGTCCAGTTGCGCAGGAGGACGCGGCGGGCCGCGCGGCGCAGCGTGCCCCGGTCCGCCGGACGTACCGGGGCGCTCGGCGGTGTGCGGAGCGCCGCCGGTGCTGCGGTCGGTGGCGGTGGGGTCATCCGGCGGCCCTCGCCAGGAAGGGCGGGATCGACCGTACGGCCTGTACCGGGTCGCCGGTCAGCCGGCACTCGACCGTCAGGTGGCCTTCGTACCCGGCGGCGTCGAGGGCGCCCAGCCAGGCGGCCCAGTCCAGGTGTCCGGCGCCGGGCTGGAAGCGGTTGGAGTCGCTGACCTGGGCGTGGCCGATGTACGGGGCCGCGGCCAGGATGGCGGCGGCGGGGTCGGCCTCCTCGATGTTCATGTGGTAGCTGTCGATGCCGATGCGGACCGAGTCCAGGCCCACTTCGCTGATGAGGTCGGCGGCCTGTTCGAGCCGGTTGACCATGTGGTCCTCGTAGCGGTTGAGCGGTTCGAGGAAGAGGGTGACGCCTTCGGCGCGGGCGTGCTCGCCGAGTTCGGTGAGTCCGGCGAGCAGGACCTCCCGGTCGGCGTGCTCGTCGCGGGGCGGCTCGAAGGGCGGCAGCCGCCGCGAGAACATGCCGTACGAGGCGGGGGTCTGCGCGCCGGTGCCGCCCAGTTCGGCGATGACCGACAGCTGGGACTTCATCTGTGCCACGGCGTCGCGCCGCCGGTCGGCGTCGAAGTCGCCGAGGAAGTGCAGCATCTCGACGCAGACGGTGGGCATGACGACGCCGTCGGCCGCGGCCTTGCGCAGTTCCGGGAGCCGCTCGCGGAAGTGGAAGTCCCCCTTGCCGCGCAGTTCGATGGCGTCGTAACCGGCTTCCCGGGCGAACTCCCACTTCTGCTGGAGGGTGTCTCCCGGCAGGAGTTGTTCCTGGCAGGCGGTCTTGAGCATGCTTCGGGCCTTTCGTGCGGTACGGAGTGTGCGATGCGGAGCCGTGCGGTGGAGCGCCGTACGCGTCTCAGAACTCCAGCACCATCTGGAGGGCGTCGTGCGGGCGCTCGTCCAGCAGGCGGTAGGCATCGGCCACGTCCGACACCGGTATGACATGGCTGACCAGCGACTTCACGTCCACCTTGGATTCGGCGACCAGCCGCAGGAAGGTCTGCTGGAGGCGCTCGACGGTCCAGCGCCCTGCCAGGTGCGGGGGCACACCGCCGATCTGGGAGCAGATGAGCTGCACGCGGTTGTGGTGGAACTCGTCGCCGAGGCGCAGCCCTTCGCCGTCGCCCTGGTAGAAGCCGGAGGCGACCACGCGGCCGTCGACGGCGACGGACCGGAGCGCCTCGTGCAGTGCGGGGTAGACGCCGCTGATCTCGATGGCGGCGTCGGCTCCGCGGCCGCCGGTCGCCTCCCTGATGCGCTCGGCGACGGCGTCGGTACGGGCGTTGAGGGTGCGCTCGGCGCCGTACTGCCGGGCGGTCTCCAGCCGGACGTCGAGCGCGTCGACGGCGGTGACACGGGCGCCGCTGAGCTGGGCGAGGCGGGTGGTGAGCAGGCCGATGACGCCCTGCCCGAAGACGGCGACGTCCTCCCCGAGGTTGATGCCCGCGCCCAGTACGGCGTTGTATGCGATGGCGCCGACCCGGGCGAACGCACCGGCCAGCGGCTCCAGGCCGGGCGGCAGGGTGTGGCCCGCCATCCGCTCGGCGGGCACGATGCCCTCGCTGCGGTGGCCCCAGATGCCCCACACCAGGTCGCCGACGGCGGGCATGTCCGGGCGGTCGGTCAACTCCGGTGATACCTCGGCGACTTCGCCGACCTCGGAGTAGCCCCAGCCGACGACCGGGTACGTGATGCCGGCCGCGCCGTCGCGGAAGATGCGGGCCTCGGCGTCCCAGGTGCGGGTGAGGTAGGGGTTCGTCCCCCGGTAAGCGGTCAGTTCCGTACCTGCCGATATGCCGGAGTAGCGGGTGCGCACCCGGAGATGACCGGCGGGCAGGGGTGCGCTTTCATGCTCGGCGATTTCGACGTCGCGGGGGCCGACGAACTGGACAACTCGCTCCACAAGGGACTCCGAAGGGACGTAAGTTCAGCGGTTTCGTCGAAGATACATCAGGGTTACGTCTTGTTAATAGACAAAACTGGTGCTGAGATGCAGGACAAATAAACGGAAGTGCTGTGAGGACGTGGCATGCGTATGTGGTCCCGACGGTCGAGGTCGACCGCGGCAGGACTCGCCGTGGCACTGGCCGCCGCCCTGCTGACGAGTTGCTCGGCAGGGCAGGCGGACGGGCGGGCGACGCCGGACAAAAAGATCACGGTGTGGACCCAGGAGAATCTGCCCGCGCGGATGGCGGCCACCCGCAAGGTGGTCGGACGCTTCGAGAAGAAGACCGGCGTCGAGGTGAACCTCGTCGGCGTGGACGAGGGGCAGCTCCCTCAACTGATCATGTCGGCGGCGGCAGCGGGCAACCTCCCCGACGTCATCGCCGCGCTCCCCCTCGGCCAGACCTGGCAGATGTACAGCAACGGGCTGCTCGACACCCGGCTCGCCGGCGACATCGTCAAGGACCTCGGCGCCGGCACCTTCAACGCCAACGCCCTGCGGCTGGCCTCCGACGGCGGCACGCCGCTCGCCGTACCCTCGGACGCCTGGCTCCAGCTGCTGGTCTACCGCAAGGACCTGTTCAAGAAGGCGGGCCTGGCCGCGCCCGACAGCTACGGCTCGCTCCTCAAGGCGGCGCGGAAGCTGGACCGCGGGCAGATGGACGGCATATCCGTCGCCAGCGACCCCGGCGATGCCTTCACCCAGCAGAGTTTCGAGAGCCTCGCCCTCGCCAACGACTGCCAACTCGTCGACGGTAAGGGCAAGGTGACGCTCGACTCGCCCGCGTGCCGCCGCAGCTTCGCCACCTACCGGTCGCTCGCCCGTGACCACGGCACCCCCGGCACCCAGACGCTCGACACCACGCGCGCCACCTACTTCGCGGGCCGCTCACCGATGCTCGTCTGGTCCTCGTTCCTCCTCGACGAGCTGACGGGGCTGCGCGCCGACGCCACGCCCAGCTGCCCGGAGTGCAAGAAGGACCCGTCCTTCCTCTCCGACAACAGCGGCATCGTCACCGGGCTCAAGGGCCCCGACGGAAAGCAGCCGGCGCAGTTCGGCGAGGTCACGTCGTGGGCGGTGACCAAGAGCGCGGAGCGTGACGCCTCCCGCGACTTCATCGCGTACATGATGGGTGCCGGGTACGAGGACTGGTTCGGGATGGCGCCCGAGGGCAAGATCCCCGTCCGCGAGGGGACGGCCTCCGATCCGGACAAGTACACCCGCGCCTGGCACCACAGCCGGCTCGGCGTCGAGGCGAAGGTGCGCAAGCCCCTCGACGCTCTCTACTCGGACCGGCTGCTCGACCGCATCGCGGACGGCATCGGCGGCATGCGCCGCTGGGGCATCACGCAGGGCGAGGGCGCCCTCGTCGGTGCCACCAACGGCGAACTCCCCGTCCCCAAGGCCCTCGGCGAGATGACCAGTGGGCAGACCCCGCCGGACGAAGCGGCCCGCGAGGCCGACGAGGAAGTCACCGCCCTCAAGGAGTCGCTCCAGTGAACGCCGCCCCCACCACCGAACCACGCACCGGCCGCCGGCCGCGCCGTGCGCAGACCGCCGCCGCCCGGGAGAACCGCGCCGGTCTCGCCTTCGTCTCGCCCACCTTCGTCGTGGTGCTGGTCGTCGTCGTCCTGCCCATCCTGTGGACCGTGCTGCTCGCCTTCCAGCATGCCAAGCTCGTCGACATCCAGGGCATGAGCCTGCTGGGCAACTGGTCCCTGGACAACTTCGGCAAGGTCTTCGGCTCCCCCGGCTTCTGGTCCAGCCTGTGGACCACGGTGCTCTACACCGTCGGCTCCACCGCGGGTTCCGTGGCCCTCGGCCTCATCGCCGCGCTCGCCCTCCGCAAGCCCTTCCGGGGCCGCGGGCTGCTGCGCGCCTCGATGCTGCTGCCGTACGTCGCGCCGGTCGTCGCCGTCGCCTTCGTCTGGGAGGTCGCGCTCAGCCCCCAACTCGGCATCGTCAACGACTGGGGCACCAGGCTGCTGGGCTGGGACGACCCGATCGCCTTCCTGTCCACCCGCTCGTACGAGGTGAGCCTGCTCGGGCTGCACTTCGACATACCGCTGGCGCTGCTCACCGTCATCGCCTTCGAGACCTGGCGCTACTTCCCCTTCGCCTTCCTCTTCCTCCTCGCCCGCCTCCAGGCGGTCCCCGACGGGCTGGAGGAGGCCGCGAAGGTGGACGGCGCCGCGCCCACCCAGCGGTTCCGCTACGTGCTGCTGCCGCAGCTGATGCCGGTGATCGCACTGCTCTGCGTGCTGCGGTTCATCATGACGTTCAACAAGTTCGACGACATCTATCTGCTCACCGGCGGCGGCTCGGGCACCGATGTGGTGGCGGTGCGGGTGTACGACTTCCTGACCGCCCGCTTCGACGTGGGCGCCGCCGCGGCCCAGGCCCTGGTCCTCGCCGTGATCCTCATGGCGCTGCTGGGCGTGTACTTCGCGTTCTTCGCCAAGAAGACGCAGGAGGAGGCGTGATGAACAGCGCAACGACGACACGTCCTGCTCCGACGCCACCCCGCGAGTCCGCGGCTCCCCGCGCCGCGGCCCGCCCGCGGATGAGCCGGGCCCGCTTCGAGGAGCGGTTCTTCGCAGTGACCCGCCGGGTGGTGATCGCGTTCCTCGCGCTGATCACCCTCGTCCCCTTCGGCTACATGCTCCTGCTGTCGGTCAAGCCGATCGACGCCCTGCTGCTCAACCCCGGGCAGCTGTGGGTCTCGGCGAAGGACTTCACGCTCGCCACGTACGAGGAAGTGCTGCGCCCCACCGCCGAGGGCGGCCAGGGCTTCCTCGGCATGCTCGGCAACACCGCGCTGGTCTCGCTCGGCACCGTCGCACTCACCATGCTCGCGGCGATCCCGGGCGCGTACGCCATCAGCAGGCTGAAGTTCTTCGGCGGACGCCAGGTCAGCGCCCTGTTCCTCGCGGTGTACCTCTTCCCGGCGACCCTGCTGGCCGTGCCGCTCTTCGTGATGTTCGCCCGGATGGGCCTCCAGGGCAGCCTGGCCGGCCTCGCCCTCGTGTACATCGCGCAGACCGTGCCCGTGTCGATCTACATGATGAAGAACTACTTCGCCACCATCCCGTACAGCATCGAGGAGGCCGCCGCGCTGGACGGCTGCTCCCGCCTGCAGACCGTACGCAAGGTGGTGCTGCCGCTGGCGCTGCCCTCACTGATGGCGACCGGGCTCTACATCTTCATGATCGCCTGGAACGAGTTCCTCTTCGCCCTGCTCTTCCTCGCCGCCTCGCCCGACAAATGGACCGTCTCCCTCGGCCTCCAGCTGCTGTCCAACGGGGTGGAAGTATCCAAAACGGTGCTCATGGCAGGATCGGTGGTGCTGACGGTCCCCGTCGTACTGCTCTTCTTCGCCGCGGAGCGCCTGCTGACGGAGGGGCTGACCAGCGGCGCCGACAAGAGCTGAAACGGGGAACGAGGAGATGAACGCCAACCAGGCCAGCGCGGGCCACCTGCTGCGCCTCATTCGCGAGGGGACCGCCACCACCCGTGGCGCACTGCAGCGCGCCACCGGGCTGTCCCGATCGACGGTGGGCCACCGGCTGGACCAGCTGTTCGCCGCCGGCTGGCTGCGCGAGGGCGCTGCCGAGCCGGTCGAGGGATCCACGGGCGGCCGGCCCTCGGCGCGGCTGGAGTTCGACGCGCAGCACGCCGTCGTGCTCGCGGCCGACCTCGGCACCCGCCACGCCCGGGCAGCCGTACTGGACCTGGCGGGCACCGTGCTCGCCGAGCGCTCGGGCGAGCTGGTGATCAGCGACGGCCCGGACTCGGTGCTGGACCGGCTCGGCCAGTGGTTCGCGACGCTGCTGGAGCAGGCGGAGACCGCCCCCGCGCGGGTCTGCGGCATCGGCCTGTCGGTGCCCGGCCCGGTCGACTGGGAGTCCGGCCTGGTGATCCAGCCGCCGATCATGCCCGGCTGGGACGGCTACCCCATCCGGGACCGGATGCGCCGGGCGTACGCGGAGCACGTCAGCGCCGACGGCGACACCGTGCCGGTCCTGGTCGACAACGACGCCAACCTGATGGCCTACGCCGAGCAGCGCGACGGCCATCCCGACTGTTCGGCGTTCCTGCTGGTCAAGGTGTCCACCGGCATCGGTGCCGGGGTCGTGGTCGGTGGCCGGATGTACCGGGGCATCGACGGCGGCGCCGGCGACATCGGCCACATCCGGCTGCACGACTGCCCGGACGCGCTGTGCATGTGCGGCTCGTACGGCTGCCTCGCCGCGGTCGCCAGCGGCCGGGCCCTGGCCCAGCAGCTCGCCGAGGCGGGCATCCCGACGGCCTCCGGCTCCGACGTACGCGAGCACCTGGCGGCGGGCCAGCCGGATGCCGTACGGCTGTCCCGGGAGGCGGGCCGCCGGGTCGGCGAGGTGCTCGTCACCGTCGTGACACTGCTCAACCCCGGGGTGCTGGTGATCGCCGGGGACCTCGCGGGCACCCCGTTCCTCACCGGCGTGCGCGAGCTGCTGTACCAGCGCGCGATGCCCCGTACGACCGCCCACCTCCAGGTCGTCACCTCCCGGCTGGGCGACCGGGCCGGACTGCTCGGCGCCGCGGCCATGGTGGTGGAGGACCGCTACGCCCCGGACCGCGCGGACGCCCGCCTCGCGGCGCTGCCCGGCTGGCCGTCCGTCCTGGCCGCTCCCTGACCGCCGTGCCTGCTCGCCCTGTCCCACCGCGGCGGACGCCGACCTCGCGCGTCCGCCGCGGTTCATTTCTCAACGCCCTTATTTCGATGTGGAGTTGTACGTGACCGAGCCCTGGACCGGCCGCCCCGTGCGGGTCGGCCTCGTCGGAGCCGGGCCCTGGGCCCGCGCCATGCACGCCCGGATGCTCGCCACCGGGCCCGAAACCGAGCTCGCGGGCGTCTGGGCCCGCAGGCCCGAGGCGGCGGCGGAGGTCGCCGCCGATCACGGAGCGCCCGTCGCCGCGTCGTTCGACGAACTCCTCGACCGGTGCGAGGCGGTGGCCTTCGCCGTACCGCCCGCGGTGCAGGCCGAAGCGGCAGTACGCGCCGCCCGGGCCGGCAAGGCCCTGCTCCTGGAGAAGCCGCTCGGCCCCGACCTGGCCGCGGCGCGTGCCGTCACCGAGGCGGTCGGGGAGAGCGGCGTGGTGACACAGCTGGTGCTGACCAAGCGGTACCACCCGGCCACCCGCGCCTTCCTGGCCGAGGCGCGGGAGTTCGCGGCCACCGGTGCCCGCTCCTGCTACCTGCACGGCGCCTTCCTCGGCGGCGACTTCGCCACCTCCTGGCGGCTGGAGCACGGCGCACTGCTCGACCTCGGCCCGCACCTGCTCGACCTGCTGGACCTCGCGGTCGGCCCGGTGGCGTCCGTACGCGGCACCGGAGACCCGCGGCACTGGATCGAGTTGACCTGTGAGCACGAGAACGGTGCCGTGAGCCAGGCCTCGCTGTCCGGGACCGTACGGCTGCCGCGCGCCCGCACCCGTATCGAACTCTTCGGCCCAGATGGGGAGTTGAGCTACGACACCGCCGAGCTGGACCACGAGGAGTGCTGGCCGGTTCTCCGCCGCGAGTTCGCCACGGCGGTACGCACGGGGCGCAGCACCGACACGGATGTCCACCGCGGGCTCCGCCTCCAGGAACTTCTGGAGCAGGCCCTGCCGTAGCCGCCAGGACGCCGGGCAGGGGCGCTTGACGGACCCCCGTCAAGCGCTATGGTCTAGACTAATCCGGCTCTCGCACCCCCTCACCCGCCGGAGAACTTCACGCAAGCCCCCCATCCCATGCACCACCCCCATGAAGGAGAACGCATGGACAGCAAGCGGAAGTTGGCCGCCACCATCGGTGCGGCACTGGCCCCGGTCCTCGCCCTGACCCTGCCGACCGGCTCGGCGTCCGCACACGGCTGGGTCAACGCCCCGGCCAGCCGCCAGGAGCAGTGCGCCAGGGGCACCGTTTCGTGCGGTGCCATCAAGTACGAGCCGCAGAGCGTCGAGGGCCCCAAGGGCCTGAAGAGCTGCAGCGGCGGCAACTCCAGATTCGCCGAGCTGGACGACGACAACAAGGGCTGGAAGGCCAGCGACGTCAGCCGCACCACGACCTTCAACTGGAAGTTCACCGCCCGGCACCGCACCTCGTCCTACGAGTACTTCGTCGACGGCACCAAGGTCGCCACCATCAACGGCAACGGCCAGCAGCCGCCCGAGACGGTCTCCCACCAGGTCAACCTCGGCAGCGCCACCGGACGGCACAAGGTCCTCGCGGTGTGGAACATCGCCGACACCTCGAACGCCTTCTACGCCTGCATCGACGTGAACATCCGCTAGTCCCGCCGGCCACATCTTTGAAGGCCGCCCGGCGTACACAGCCGGGCGGCCTTCGCCGTACGCGTCCCGGCCGCTACTTCACCGCACCGAGCGACAGTCCCTGGACGAGCTTGTCCTGGGCGGCGAAACCGGCGGCGAGCACCGGCAGGGAGATGACCAGCGAAGCGGCGCACACCTTGGCAAGGAAGAGGCCCTGGCTGGTGATGAAGCCGGTCAGGAAGACGGGTGCGGTCTCGGCGACCACACCGGTCAGCACCCGGGCGAACAGCAGCTCGTTCCAGCTGAAGATGAAGCAGATCAGTGCGGTGGCCGCGATGCCGGGCGCAGCCACGGGTGCGACGACGCGGGCCAGCACCGTGGGGAGGCGGGCGCCGTCGACCTTGGCCGCCTCGATGAGGGCGACCGGTACCTCCCGCAGGAAGGACTGCATCATCCAGACCGCGATCGGCAGATTCATCGAGGCGTACAGGATGACCAGCAGCCACACGTTGTCCAGCAGGCCGGTCTGCTTGGCGAACAGGTAGATCGGCAGCAGGCCCGCGACGACCGGCAGCATCTTCGTCGACAGGAAGAAGAACAACACGTCCGTCCACTTCCGCACCGGCCGGATCGACAGCGCGTACGCCGCCGGAAGCGCGAGAAGCAGCACCAGCAGGGTCGACACCACGCTCGCCGTCACGGAGTTGGCCAGCGGCGGCCAGGGGCTCGCGCCACCGCCCACGCCGAAGAATTCGCGGTAGCCGTCCAGGGTGAGCGGGGCGCCCAGCGAGGGCGGGTTGGTGGCGGCGTCCGCTTCGGAGTGGAACGAGGTCAGCGCCATCCAGGCGACCGGCAGGAAGAACGCGATCGCACAGATCCAGGCGAGCAGGCCGAGGAGGGTGTTGGCGGTACGAGGCTTGCGGGCGCGGGTGGCCGGGGCGCTCGTCCGGCGGGCACCGGTCGTCGGGGCACTGGCGCTCATGCGGCGGACTCCTCACGGAACAGGGACGAGACCACCCGGAGGGCGAAGGTGGCGATGATCAGGGAGCCGATGACCACCAGTACGCCCGCCGCGGAGGCCCGCCCGTACTCGTGCCCCTGGTAGAAGGTCTGGTAGATGGTGTACGGCAGATTGGCGGTGCCCAGGCCGCCCGAGGTGATGGTGTAGACGGCGTCGAAGTTCTGCACGACGTACACCGAGCCCAGCAGTGCGCCCAGCTCCAGGTAACGCCGCAGGTGCGGCAGGGTGAGGTAGCGGAAGATCTGCCAGGCACTCGCACCGTCGATGCGGGCCGCCTCGATCGCGTCGGCGGGCCGGCTCTGCAGCCCGGCCAGCAGGATCAGCATCATGAACGGCGTCCACTGCCACACCAGCGCCGCCTCGACCGCGCCGAGCGGCATCTCCGCAATCCAGTCGGGCTGCGCGGCGCCGTCGCCGAAGACCCAGTGGAGCAGGCCGTTGAACAGACCGTACTCGGGGTTGTAGAGGACGTGCTTCCACAGCAGCGCCGCGGCGATGGGCACCACCAGGAAGGGCGCGATGAGCATCGTACGGACGATGCCGCGTCCGGCGAACGAACGGTCCAGCAGCAGTGCGAGCCCGAGACCGAGCACGAGGCTGACCAGCACCACGGTCACCGTCAGCAGGACGGTGGTGAGCACCGAGTCGCGCAACGCCGGTTCGCTCAGCACCTCTTGGTAGTTGGCGAACCCGGTGAAGCTGCGTTCGTCGGGATAGTAGGCGTTCCACTTGAAGAGGGAGATCACCAGGGTGGCCACGAACGGCAGCTGGGTGACCAGGATCAGGAAGACCAGCGCGGGCAGCAGCGGGCCGCGCGCGGCCCACGCGCGCAGCCGGTCGGACGGGCCGCCGGGACGGCCGGCCGGCTTGGCGGCGCCGCGCCCCCGCGCCGGGGTGGAGGTGCTCGCAACGGTGCTCACTGGGTGTCCCGCCCCTCGTAGTCCTTGGCGACGACGGCGGCCAGCTCCTGCGCGCGGCGCAGTGCCTCGTCGGTCGACTGGCGCCCGGCGATCGCCGCGCTGATTTCCTGGGAGACCTTGGTGCCCAGGTCGGGGAATTCCGGGATGCCGACGAACTGGATGCCGGGCGCCGGGCGCGGCTGCACTCCCGGATCGCGCGGGTCGGCCTCGACGATCGCCTTGCGGGCGACCTCGCTGAAGGCCCCGGCCTCCTTCTTGTACGCGGGGTTGCGGTAGGTGGAGGCGCGCTTGCCGGCCGGTACGTTGGCCCAGCCGAACTCCTTGCCCACCAGCTGTTCGTACTCCTTGCTGGACGCCCAGGAGATGAACTTCCAGGCCTTGTCGGGCTTCTTGGACGCCTTCTGCAGGCCCCAGGCCCAGGAGTAGAGCCAGCCGGAGGACTTCGTCTTCTCCACCGGTGCGGCCACGTAGCCCACCTTGCCCTTGACCGGCGATCCCTTGGCCTCCAGCGAACCGGCTCCGGCCGTCGCGTCGTACCACATGGCGCTCTTGCCCTGCGTCATGTTGTTCAGGCACTCGGCGTAGCCGGACTGCGCGGCACCCGCCGTGCCGTGTTTCCGTACGAGGTCGACGTACGTCTTCGTCGCGTTGCGGAAGCCGGGATCGGTCAGCCTGGCCCGCCACTTGTCGTCGAACCATGTGCCGCCGAAGGTGTTCACCACCGAGGTGAGGGGCGCGATCATTTCGCCCCAGCCGGGCAGTCCGCGCAGGCAGATGCCGCGCATGCCCTTCTCCGCGCCGTCCACCTTCGCGGCGAGGTCCACGACCTGCCGCCAGGTGGGGTGGGCGGGCATCGTCAGCCCTTTCTCCTTGAACACGTCCTTGCGGTACATCAGGAAGGACGACTCGCCGTAGAAGGGCTCGGCGTGCATCTTGCCGTCGGCGTCGCTGAGCGCCTCGCGGACCGAGGGGAGGAGGTCGGCGCGGTCGAAGTCCTTGTCGCGCTCGGCGTAGGCGTCGAGGTTCCGCAGCCAGCCGTTGCGGGCGTAGATCGGGGTCTCGTAGTTGCTGAGGGTGGCGACGTCGTACTGGCCCGCCTGGTTGGCGAAGTCCTGGCTCAGCTTGTCGCGGACGTCGTTCTCGGGCAGCACGGTGAAGTTGACCTTGATGCCGGTCTGCTTCGTGAAGTACTTGGCGGTGAGCTTCTGCAGATCCATCATCTGCGGGTTGTTCACCATGAGGACGTTCACGGCGTCGCTGTCGGTGCCGGCGCCGCCGGCTCCCGCACATCCGGCGAGCAGCGCGCTCGCGGTGGCGGCCGCTATGGTCGCGCAGATCCTCCGGCGGGTCTGACTGCGCATGGTGGCTCCAGGAACTCGGGGACGGTGGACGAAGGGCGGGGGACGCCGGGCATGCGGTACAGCGGGGGCGGTACGCCGGCCGGGCCGGTGACGGGCAGGGGTTTCATACCCGGATGACCTTGGGCCCCAGGAGCTGGTAGCGATGGGCCTCCGCGGCCGGCAGACCGCTCCCGGTGACGATCGCTTCCAGCGCCGCGACATCGGCGAACCGGCAGAAGCTCGCGGTGCCGAACTTGGTGTGCACGCCGGCGAAGACATGCCGCCGGGACGACCGCATCGCCTGCTCCTTGACCGCGCCGACGACGGGATCGGGCGTGGTGAGGCCGTGGGCGCGGGAGATGCCGTTGGCACCGATGTACGCGAGGTCGATGACGAAGTCGGAGAGCATGCGGACGGCCCAGTGATCGACGGTGGCCATCGTGCCGTTGCGTACCCGGCCGCCCAGCAGCAGGACAGCGGTCTTGGGCCTGTTCGCGAGGGCGCTCACCACGGCCAGCGAGGCCGTCACCACGGTCAGCTGCCGTTCGTACGGCAGCGCCTCGGCGATGAGCTGCGGAGTGAACCCCTCGTCCACGAACACCGTCTCGGCATCCCCGAGAAGCTCCGCCGCGGCAGCTGCGATCCGCGACTTCTCCGGTACCTGCTGTGTCGCACGGAAGGCCAGCGTGGTCTCAAAACCCGCACTCTCCACGGGGTACACACCGCCGTGCGTGCGCCGCACGAGCCCCTGGTCCTCCAGCATGTTCAGGTCCCGGCGCACCGTCTCCTTGGAGACCCCGAACTCCCCGGCCAGTCGGACGACGTCGACGGAGCCCGTATGCCGGACCAGCTCCAGCATGCCCCTGCGGCGTCCCGCGGCGTCCATCACACTCCTCCTGCGTCCAGGTCGACACGCTGCCCGTTCGGGCAAGTGGGTGTGATTCAAACAAGCACTCCGCGCCCTGACCAGCCTCCCCACAACGCGTCCCGTGCCCGTTTCTCCCACACGACGCCCCACAATCCAGCACGTCAGCCCCCTCCCCACCCCCAAAGCCCGCCCGAATCCCCCCATCCCGTGCCCGTTTCCCGCCCGTCCAGGCGGGCTGCGGGCCCATCGAAGCGGTCACCGCGTCTCTGCCCGAACGGGCGGGAAAAGGTCATAGGCACGGCGCTCTGCGCGTATCGGGTACGGCGGCAGCCGGTCGCGGCGTGACATCAGCCGTCGGCCGACTGCCGTACGTGCGTACGTGCGTGCGTCAGGAGCTGTGCCAGCGATTGCGGCCGTCGGACGCCGGGCCGCACACCATGGGCGTCCCCGCGGTGGTGACGCCGGTCGCTCCGGCCGGGGAGCAGAAGGCACCGGGGTGGACCGTGCCGACGCCGCCTCCCGTGCTGCCGCCGGTGGACGACGAACCGCCTCCACCGCTGGTGGCCGAGCCCCCACTGCCCGACCCGCCGCTGGTGGTGGAGCCGCCCGTGCCGGTCGACCCGCCGTCGTCGGTGGCCGAACCTCCCGATGAGCTGCCCCCGCCGGCGGTGCGACGGTCGTCGGTCGAGTCCCGGTAGTCGGGACGGCCGTCGTGGTCCTTGTCGCCCAGCCGGGACCCCTCGGCGGTGCAGCCGGCATCCGGATGCGCCAGTTCCAGGGTCACCTCAGCGGTGATGTCCTCGCCCTCCGCGGGGTCCTGGTCGCACACTCGCCAGTCGTCGTACGCGTCGTCCGGCAACGCGTCGTTGAGGTAGTGAGCCGCTGCCTCGATCTTGTCCTCGTCGACTCCGAGGTCGGTCAGCGTCGTCACGGCGGTCTGCCACGTCTTGCCGAGCAGATCCGGCATCGTGGGCCAGGCAAGCTCTTCGCCGTCCCGTTCGGGGCACGGCTCGCCCCGCTTGACCGCCGCGAGGTCGAGGGTCCTGCCGCCGTCCTCGCCGACCTGCTGGAAGCACACGAGCCAGCCGGACCGCGCAATGATCGCCCGGCCCTCCGGCGAGGCATCGTGGCGGCTCACGGTGAAGCCGGCAGCGCGCGCCCGGCGCTCCGCCTCGTCGAGACGCTCACCGGTGAGCGCCGGCGCCTTTGCGGCGCGCGTCGCGCTGGCCGAGGCCCGCGGAGTCGCCCCCACCGCCACCTGCTGCGAAGCGTCCTTCTCCGCATCATCCAGCTGACCACCGAGGCCCGCACCGATCGTCAGCACGAAGAAAGCCCCGACGCTCGCTCCGGCCCGGGCGAACCAGCGCCACGGCGGCAGGATCCACAGCAGCACGATGACGACGATCAGTGCGAGAAATCCAAGGGGAAAGCTGACCGCGCCGATGAGCGCAACCAGCACCAACAACCCCAGAGCGGCGGGGGTGGTCCGCCACCATCTCCGCGCCGGGGGTAACTGCCGAGTCGAGGGACTGTACGGGTTCATGGCCGTTCTTCCTGATCTTGCCGAAACGGAGCCCACGCTCGACGCCCGAGAGTTCGCACTTATCCCGCGTATGAGCAGAAGGCACTTGATATTACCGACTCATCCGGAATCGACAGATAGCTGCAGCATCACAACTCGGCCCCGGAGTTGGTCACGGGAGTTGCCCGGCATTCCGGCCCGCCGCAGTCTTGTTTCACGTTACATGTAGATGCATAATGAGGTTATGCATAAGCGGGTTATGGACGACGACGTGTCGGCCGAGGAACTGATGGGAGCCGTGGAGCGGCTGGTTCGGCATGTGCGGCACAGTGCCAATGCCGGTGGGCTGAGTACGGCGGCTTCGTCGGCGCTGGGGCGGCTGGGGCGTGAAGGGCCGTACCGGCTCACCGAGCTGGCGCGGGCCGAGGGTGTCTCCCAGCCGAACATGACCCAGGTCGTCACGCGCATGGAGCGTGCCGGACTCGTACGGCGCGTGGCCGACAGCAGTGACGGCCGGGGGGTGCTGGTGGAGGCCACCGACACCGGGCTGGAGATCTTCCGGCAGCGGCGAGCGGAGCGTACGCACGCCCTTCGACTGCTCGTCGAGGAGCTGAGCGAGCCGGAGCAGCAGGCGGTGAAGGTCGCACTGCCCGCGCTGGCCCGTGCCATCCAGGACCGCCAGACCCGCTCCTGACCCACCCCCGGCCCACTGCGGCCCGTCACCGGCCCGACGTCGACCCGTCCCTGGTCCCCGACCCGCCTGAGCACCTGTCCCCCTCCCCCACCTGTTCTCACGGGAGTGAAGCGCAATGAGTGCATCGCAAGGAAAGGCCGCCAGCCCCTTCCGGCAGCCCAAGGCCGTCTGGGCCGTGGCGTTCGCCTGCGTCATCTCGTTCATGGGCATCGGCCTGGTAGACCCGATCCTGCCCGCCCTGGCCGACAGTCTCCATGCCACGCCCAGCCAGGTGTCCCTGCTGTTCAGCAGCTACCTGATCGTCACCGCGGTCGCCATGCTGATCGTCGGCTGGGTCTCCAGCCGGATCGGTGCCAAGCGCACCCTGGTCATAGGCCTGACGGTCATCGTCGTCTTCAGCGCGCTGGCCGGCGCCACCGGTTCCATCAACGGCATCGTCGGCTTCCGCGCCGGCTGGGGCCTGGGCAACGCCCTGTTCATCGCGACGTCGCTGGCCGTCATCGTCGCCTCCGCCAGCGGCGGCTTCGGCGGCGCGATCATCCTGTACGAGACCGCCCTCGGCCTCGGGATCGCCGTAGGGCCCCTGCTCGGCGGCGAGTTGGGCAGCATCAGCTGGCGCGGCCCGTTCTTCGGCGTCGCCGTCCTGATGGCCGTCGCCCTGCTCGCGACCCTCGCCTTCGTACCCCACCTGCCCAAGCCGAAGCGGCCCACCTCACCGATCGCGCCACTGAAGGCGCTGCGCCACCGCGGGCTGCTGACCATGGGCCTCATGGCCCTGCTGTACAACTGGGGCTTCTTCACCATGCTCGGCTACGCCCCGTACCCGATGAAGCTCGGCGCCCATCAGCTCGGGCTGGTCTTCACCGGCTGGGGCCTGCTGGTGGCGGCCTTCAGCGTCTTCTTCGCCCCGCGTCTGCAGGCCCGGTACGGCACCGCACCCGTCCTGTACGCCAACCTGTTCGGCCTCGGCATCGTCATGGCCCTCATCGCCGCCGGCGTCGCCAACCCCACCGTGGTCATCGTCGCCGTCATCGTCAGCGGCGCGTTCATCGGCATCAACAACACCCTCACCACCCAGGCCGTCATGCTCGTCTCCCCCGTCGAGCGGCCCGTGGCCTCCTCCGCGTACGGGTTCCTGCGGTTCATCGGCGGCGGCCTCGCCCCGTACGTCGCCGGCAAGCTCGCCGAGGCCACCGACCTGAGCGTCCCCTTCTACCTCGGCGCCGCCACCTTCCTGCTGGCCATCCCCGTCCTGGCCAGCGGCCACCGCCTGCTCCGCCGGGCCGAGGCCGGCACCGGTGACAGCGAGCCGGTGGCCCCGACTCTCACCCCGATCGGCACCCACGCCCCGACCGACGCACCACGCGTCATCGTCGCCGTCGGCGGCCACGACAAGGCCCCCGCCATCGTCGACGCGGCCGCCCGCCTCGCCCGCGACACCGGCAGCCCGCTGGAGGTCGTGCACGTCCAGCAGACCGCAGGGGTCGAGGAACAGGCCGTCGACACCGAGACCGACGACCAGGCCCGCGCCGCCGTCACCGCGCACCTCGACCGGCTGGCGGCCCTCGGTGTCCCCGCCACCGGCCAGATCCTCACCAGCGTCGGTGACCACACCGCCGCCGGCCGCGTCCTCGCCCAGCACGCCGCGGACGTCCACGCCCGCACCGTCGCCATCGGGCGCTCCCCGCGCGGTCCCCTCACCCAGTTCGCCGACGGCAGCCTGACCACCGCCCTCACGCACAGTGCCACCTGCACGGTCGTACTCGTCGACCCGGACAGCGCCCCGCGGCCGCTGACCGAACAGTCCCTCACGGAGCTGCGCAACAGCCCCGCGTGAGGGTCGGCACTACGACGTGGGAGTCCGTCACTCCCCTTGCGACCACGCGGCCACCGGGAGCGAGAGGTAGACGCCGAACTCACGGAGTCCGGTCGCGGTTTCGATGGCACGGTGCAGCAGGTCCGTGCGTTCCTGACGGTTGGCGGCCCTGCTCTCGAACCACTTCGACCGCACCTCCACCACCACGTCCAGCCCGCTGCGGTCCAACGGCCCCAGCCGCCGGAACCGGATCTCCACATCGCCCGGTTGCAGGTCCCCGTCGTACGGCTCCTCGGGGCACTCCACCGCCTCGGAGACCAGGTGCGGCAGCACCGCGGCCAGTTCGCGGAGGGTCTCTTCGGGGACCTGCGGCGCGTGGGTGACTTCGATGAGAGGCATCGGATCACTGTAGGCCGTGCGGCTACGACTGCGGGAAACGCTCCGGACGGAACGGTTGCGGCGTCGGGTGTTCGGTGCCGGGGACGAGGCGTGGTACGGCGTCGCGCAGGGTGCGGGTGGCGGGGTGCCGGGGGTGGTGGAGCACGTCGGCGAGGGCGCCCTCCTCGACCACCCGTCCGCCGTGCAGCACGATCACGTGGGGGCAGAGCTGTTCCACCACCGCGAGATCGTGGGAGATCAGCAGGCAGGACAGCCGGTGCTCGGTGCGCAGCCTCCGCAGGAGGTCGAGGATCCGGGCCTGGACTGTCGTGTCCAAGGCGCTGGTGGGTTCGTCCAGGACCAGGAAGCGCGGCCGCACGGCCAGCGCCCGGGCGATCGCCGCACGCTGGCGCTGGCCGCCGGAGAGCTGGTGCGGGAAGCGTGCCGCGTGCTCGGCGGCCAGGCCCACGTCGGCCAGCAGTTCGGTGACGCGCCCCGCCTCGGCGCCGCGTGCCACCATCCGGTGTGCCCGCAGCACTTCCGAGATCGCCGCGCCCACGCGCATGCGCGGATCGAGGGCGCCCTCGGTGTCCTGCACGACGATCTGAACGGCACGCCGGTACGGGCGCGACCGTCGCAGCCCGCTGATGTCGACGCCGCCGAAACGCACCGTCCCACTGGTCGGCGCCACCAGGCCCAGCAAACACCGGGCGACCGTCGACTTGCCCGAACCGCTCTCCCCGATCAGCCCCAGACCGTACGGGCCCTCGGGCAGCGTGAGGCTCACGCCGTCCACCACGGCCGTACCGCCGTACACCACGGTCAGTTCGCGCGCCTCGAGCACCACCGGCCACCGCCCCTTCGCCGCACCCGTCGATGTGTCCTACGCCGTCCCTTCACCCCGTCCCGTTCCTTCGCCACTCCCTGTTCCCTCACCACTCCCCGTTCCCGGCTCCGTCCCCGCCGCGTCCCCCGGGCCTGAGCCGGGCGGTCCGCCCAGTCGTGGGGCCGCGGCCAGCAGTCGTCTGGTGCGGTCGGCCCGGGGCGCGGAGACCAGGTCGGCGGCGGGGCGGTCCTCGATGACCCGTCCCTGGTGCAGCACCGCGATCCGGTCGCAGAGCCCGGCCAGCAGCGCGAGGTCGTGGCTGATGAACAGCACGGCCGTGCCGTGCGCCGCGCGCAGTTCCGTCAGCAGGGTGCAGATCTGCGCCTGGGCCGTCACGTCCAGCGCGCTGGTCGGTTCGTCGGCGATGAGCAGCCGCGCCCTGAGGGCCGAGGCCAGGGCGATCGCCACCCGCTGGAGCTGACCGCCGGAGAGCTGGTGCGGATAGCGGGCGAGGTGGCCGGCGGGCAGGCCGACCCGCTCCACCTCGGCGGTCGCCCGCTGCCGCGCCTCCGCTCGCGTACAGCCGTGCAGCCGCAGCGCGCGCAGCACGGTCGTACCGACGGGCAGGACCGGGCTGAAGGCGGCGGCCGGGTTCTGCGGGATCAGCGCCATGGCGGAGCCGCGCAGCCGGCGCAGCCACCGTTCCGGCAGCCCGACCAGCTCCTCGCCGGCCAGCCGGATGCTGCCGGTCACCCGGGCGCCCGCGTGGCGGGTCAGTCCCAGCACCGTCAGCCCGATCGTCGTCTTGCCCGCGCCGCTCTCCCCTGCGACGCCCAGGAACTCGCCCCGGCACAGCACCAGTTCGCCGATGTGCAGCACCGGTTCGGCCGGCTCGGGGCCGAACGAGACCCGGACGTCGCGCAGTTCCAGGAGGGGCGCGGCGGTCACGGCCGGATCCGTGGGGTGTGCCGCGGGTCGAGGCGGTCCCGGAGCACGTCGCCGAGCAGGAAGAAAAGGGCCGCGACCAGCATGATGGCCAGACCGGGGAAGGTACCGATCCACCACTGCGTGGTGAAGTAGTTCTGCGACTGCTCCACCATCAGGCCCCAGTCCGGCGTGGGCGGCTGCGGGCCCAGGCCGAGGAAGGACAGTGCGGAGGTGACGAGCAGCACCCCGCCGACATCGGTCGACGCCTGGACCAGCAGGGGGGTCGAGGCGTTGGGCAGGACGTGGCGGAGCAGGATGCGCCGGTGACCGAGGCCGAGGGCCCGGCATGCCTCGGTGTACGGGCGGCCGGCGACCGACGCGGCCTCACCGCGCACCAGCCGGGCATACCACGGCCACCAGGTCACGGTGAGCGCGACGGTCAGCCCCACCGGGCCGGGCGCCAGCACCGTGGCCAGGGCCAGGGCCAGCAGCAGGGCGGGGACTGCCAGGAAGACGTCGGTGAGGCGCATCAGGACCTCGTCGATCCATCCGCCGAAGTAGCCGGCGACCAGCCCCGTCACGGTGCCCACGAGCAGCGAGACCGTCACCACGGTCACCGCGACGACCGGGCCGACGCGCGCGCCGTACAGCACCCGGGAGAACACGTCGCGGCCCAGTTCGTCGGTGCCGCACCAGTGGGCCGCGGAGGGCGGGCGCAGGATGCGGGCGGTCTCGGTGGCACCGGTCGCATCCGCCGGGTACGGGGCCAGTACGGGTGCGAGCAGTGCGACGAGGACGACGAGCGCCACTCCACCGGTGGCGAGGACCAGTGCCGTTCGGCCGCCCCGGGTGGCCCGTGTCATCGCCGACCACCTCACCGCAGGGTGATGCGCGGGTCGAGGGCCGCCTGGGCCAGGTCAACGGCCAGGTTCGCGCCGAGGTACAACAGGGCGACCAGGAGCGTCACGCCGACGACGGCCGGTGCGTCGAGGGACTGCACCCCATCGGCCGCGTACCGGCCGAGCCCCGGATAGTCGAACACCGCCTCCACGAGGAAGGTGTTGACCAGCGAGTACCCGAAGATCAGCGCGAGGAGCTGCAGGACCGGGTTCCAGGCGAGCCGCAGGGCGAAGCGGCCGAGGACGGCCCGCTCGGGGAAGCCGAGGGAGCGCACCATCTGGATGTGCGGCTCGCCGACCGCGTCCAGGAGGCTCGCCCGCACCATGCGGGCGACGACGGCCGCCGGGTAGGAAGCCACGACGAGGGCCGGCAGGACCAAGTGGGCGGAGAGGTCGGCCGCCGCCGCCCCGTTGCCGGTGAGGACGGCGTCGAGCAGGGGCAGGCCGGTGACGGTGGTCACCGGGTGTGCGGCGAGCACCACGCGGTCGTGGCTGCCGGCGATCGGCAGCAGGCCGAGTCGGCTCGCGAGGATCGTCTGCAGCAGGAGTGCCAGCCAGAACGTCGGTATCGAGGCACTCAGCAGCGCACCGGACCGCACCACCGTGTCGGGGGTCCTGCCGTGCCACCGTACGGCGGCCAGTCCCGCGGGGAGGCCCACCGCCAGCCCGATGACCAGTCCGGCGAGCACCACTTGCAGGGTGTTGGGCAGCAACGTGAGCAGATCGGTGAGGACGGGGCGGTGGGTGAGGACCGACAGACCCCAGTCGCCGCGCAGCACCCCGGCCACGTACGAAACGATCTGCTCGGCGACCGGGCGGTCCAGCCCCAGTTCGGCCCGGATCCGCACCCGTTCCGCGGCCGAGGCCCGCGGCCCCGCCCAGACCCCGGCCGGGTCGCTGGGCACCACCCGGGCGATCAGGTACGTCAGCACCACCACCCCGGTGGCCACCAGGGCCGAGAGCGCCGCACGGCGGGCCGCGTAACGGACCACCGGCAGACCGCGGCCGTTCCGGGCGCGCGTCATGTCCACCCCCTGGGCCGGTGCGGGCGGCTACTGGTGGGTGAGGTCGTGGACGAACACGACGTTCGCGTACGCCGGGTTGTCGACGTACCCCTTGACGTCGCTGTCCAGCACCCGCTGATAGGTGTTGGTGCCGAGGAAGAGCTGCACCGCGTCCCTGATGACGATCTCCTGCATCGTGCGGTAGGTCCGCACGGCTTCGTCCGGGTCCGTCGCCTGGAGCCCACTGACCCGGTCGATGAGCCCGTCGAGCTCGGGGTCGGAGTAGTAGGCGAGGTTGTAGGAGATCTCCTTCTCGGTGCGGAACACGTTGCGGAAGTACGACAGCGGCTCGGGGTCGTCCGGCCACCACCACATGACGAAGATGTCCTGGCGCTTGACCGGGTCCTTGTCCTTGGCGCGCGGCCACTGCGCCGACGCCCAGGCCAGGCCCTCGACCTTCAGATCGATGCCGAACGGACGGAGCTGTGACTTCATCAGGTCGCCGAGGGTACGGATGGTGTCCTCGCCCGCGGGATAGGTCATCTCCAGCTCGATGGTCCGGCCGCTGCCCGGGCCGTACCCGGCCTCCTTCAGCAGCTTCCGGGCGAGCTCCGGGTCACCCGGCAGATCCAGGGTGGTGGTGTGCCCGAACATGCCCTCGGGGATGACGCCGTCGGAGGCCACGAGGGCGCCCCTGCTCGCCTTGATGAGTTCCCCGTAGTCGAGCGCGTTCGCGACCGCCTGGCGCACCCGGATGTCGTCGAGCGGGTTCTTCTGCGTGTTCATCAGGCCGATCAGGGTCTGCCACGAGGGCCGCTCGTACACGGTGAGGTTCGGCCGGCCGCGCAGCGTGTCCAGGAGCTGCGGCGGCAGCCCGCCGGCGTAGGTCCCCTCACCCGAGCTCATGAGCTGCGCCGACGTGGAGGACTGCGGCACCGACCGGAAGACCACCTTCTTGTAGCGGTTGCCGCGCCACCCGCCCCAGTAGTCCTTGAAGGCGGTCAGCTCCACTTCGTTCTCACTGCCCGGGTTCCACGAGGCGACCGTGTACGGCCCGGTGCCACGGGCGGTGGCCCGATAGTCCCCGGCGTCGTCGGAGACCTCGTAGATCCAGGCCGCGTAGGTGGCGGAGGCGATGATGTCCAGCGGCGCCGGGCGGGACAGCTCGAAGCGGACCTGCCGCTTCCCGACCGGGGTGATCTTCTCCACCGGGTCCCACACGTAGGAGGCGCTGGCCTTCAGCCTCATGGTGCGCTCGATCGACGCCTGCACCGCCTCGGGGGTCAGCGGGCGTCCGGAGTGGAAACGCACCTTGTCCCGCAGGGTGAAGGTCCAGGTCCGGCGGTCCTCGGACGTGGTCCACCGGGTCGCGAGCACCCCTTCGGTCTTCCCGGTCCCGGCGTTGTACCGGGTGAGGGTCTCGTACATGTTCGCCAGCGCCACCACTTCGTCGGAGTACGAGCGCGCCGGGTCCCACTCGGTCACCAGCCCCCTGCTGGACAGGTAAACGAAGGTGTCGTCGTCGCTCCCTCTCTCGCCCCCTCCGGAGCAGCCTGCCGCCAGCAGCGACAGGGTGATGGCGGCGACCACTCCGGCCGTGCGGGGCCGGGTGCGGCGGTGCGGGGGCCGAGAGCCCAGGAGCAGCTGCAACGACATGACCGTGCCTCCCGGAACACACCGGTCAGGGACGTCTGCCGTGCACCGCGCGCGGCGCACGACGGTTGTCAGCATGGCACGGCCCCGTCCGGACCGGCAGACACGATTGCGCTGTTCCCGCCCGGCCCCTCAACCGGCCGCCGGAAGACCGTTCAGACCGTCTCCGCCGCCGTCTCCGCCGCCGGCTGCGCCGGTGCGGGCGTGCCGGCGTCCCGCGCCCACAGCGGCTTCAGCCGGTACGTCAGGAGGTACAGGAGCGCGGCGGCGCCGGCCGCGACGAACATGCTCAGGTCGCCCATGTGCGGGAACTCGGCCGCGAACGGGCCGGTGAAGAGGGTGGACCGCCAGAACGGCACCGAGGCCAGCACGCCGCCCGCCCAGGCGACGAGTCCCCAGTTCAACACCCGCTTGCGGTCGTACAGTTCGGCGATGCGGGCCGGGTCGTTGCGGCCGCCCAGGTAGTAGTCGAGCAGCAGCACGGTGGCGAAGGGCGCGATGAAGTACGCGGTGAGGTTGAGGAAGACCGCGAACTTGTCCTCGGTGCCGGCCTCGCCCCACAGGCTGATCACGTAGGCCAGCGCGCAGATGACGACGACGGCCTGGGTGCGGCTGACGGGGATCTTGAGGGTCTGGACGGAGATCGCGCCGCCGTAGACGTTGAGGAAGTTCTGCGCGAGCGCGGAGAGGGTGATCGCGATCAGTGCGGGCACGGCGAACGGCCCGGCCAGCTGGTGCAGCGCGGTGATGGAGTCCGCGCTGGTGGCGTGGCCGCCCACCAGGACGCCCAGGATGCCGAGCCAGCAGATGGTGACGAAGTTGCCGAGCCCGGTGTACAGGGTCGTACGCCGCACGACCTTCGGGTCGTCGGGCAGGTAGCGCGAGTAGTCCGAGGCGAAGGGCGCCCAGGCGACGAGGAAGGAGAGGAAGCCGGCACCGAAGGTGATCCAGCCGCCGGTGGCGCCCAGATAACCGGAGGCGTGCGGGTTGGCCTCGAAGGTGCCGGCGCCGCGCACCAGCGCCACGACGGTGATGAGCAGGAACAGCGGGGTGAGGACGTAGGTCAGCATCCGCTGCAGGAAGTTGATCATGTTGTAGCCGTAGACGGCCACCACCACTTCGACCGCGGTCAGCATCAACGCGCAGGCCCAGAAGGGCAGATGGGTCAGCTCGGCGAACGCCTTGCCGCCGAGGATGACGGTGACGGCCGCCCAGCCGACGCCGGCGAAGACGTTGATGTAGGCGACGGGCAGGAAGTTGCCGAAGAAGCCGAGCGGGCCGCGCGCCTGGATCTGCTGCGGCACACCCAGCCGTACGCCCATGCGGGACATCACGGCCATCAGTACGGCACCCACCGCGGCACCGGCCACGATCGCGGCGACCGCGGCACCGAAGCTCAGTCCGAAGCCGGCCGCACTGAATCCCAGCAGGATGATCGGGAAGTTCAGTCCGGCGGCGAACCACACGAAGAACTGTGAACTGGATTTGCCGTGTCGTTCACTCTCGGGAATGTGATCGACCCCGAAGGGCTCGACCTTCGCGACCGCGCTGCCGTACAACGGCGCCGAGGCGTCGTGGGTCATGACGATGCTCCTGAAAACGGAGAAGAGGGGTTCTTCAGAGGGGAGGGAAACGGGTCCGAAGGTTTCACCAGGGCAAAGAAGCCGGCTGCGAGATGTCGAAGAACCCGTCCGCCACTGTAGACCAGCGGAGCGACGTCGTGGTAATGCGCGGAAATGCTGCGGAGAGGCCCGTACGGGGCCTCACATTCGGGACCTCCATTCGGACCTCACCTTCCGGTGCCTCACATGAGGACCGCGACCGTGCCCGAGACACCGCCGGCGGTACGGGCCGCCAGCGCACGGTTCAGTTCGGCGAAGGGGTACGTGCTGGCGTTCAGCCGCAGCGTGCCGTCGCCGAGCTCGGCCAGCAGGGTGGCGAACACCTCGTCGGGGACATGGCGGCGGACCATGTTCATCGGCAGCAGGCTCACGTCGGCGGCCAGCAGGTTGGGCAGGTCGACGGTGAGGGTCTTGCCGGCGACGTAGCCGATCATCACGACCCGGCCGCCGGGCTTCATGGCGGGCAGGAGGGCCGGGACGGTGTCGCCGCCCACGGTGTCCAGCACCACATCGATCCCGCCGTCCGCCGCGAGGCGCCGCACCGTACCGGCGTCCCGCCCCACCACGACCTCGGCCGCGGCGGCGGGCACGCTCTCCGCTTCCTTCTCGGTGCGTACGAGGGCGATGACATGCCCACCGGCCCGCGCGGCCAGCTGTACGGTCAGCGAGCCCACACCGCCCGCCGGCCCGGTGACCAGGACCCGTTCGCCGGCGCGTACCCGGCCGACCGGGTCGGCGGCCGCCCACGCCGTGGCCAGGGGCGAGTGGCAGGTGGCGGCCAGCGCCGCGTCGACACCGGCGGGGATCGGGCGCAGCGCCGACGACGGGAGGACGACCTGTTCGGCCCAGGTGCCCGGACGCTCCAGGCCGATGCCGCCACCGCGGATCAGCACCCGCTCGCCCACGAGCGACGGGTCGCCCGCGAGCACCGTGCCGGTGCCGGCCGTGCCGGGGGTGAAGGGCAGCTCGGGGCGGTAGGCGAAGGTGCCGGACATCACGGTGAGGTCCAGGTGGGTGACCGCGGCGGCTTCCATGGCGACCACGGCCTCGCCGTCCGGCGCCGTCCCGGGCCGCGCCGTCTCCTCGATCTCGACGGTCGTGCCCCAGGTGTGCAGGCGGGATACCAGCATGTCGAACCTCTTGTGCTTCTCGGTGGCCGACCCGGCGTGCCGGGGGGGGCGCCGGGTCGTGTGCGGTGCGTGCGGCCTCCGGCGATCCTATGGGGCGGGGTCCCCGGCGGAACGGGCCGGTGCGGCGTCGCGGGCGGACTGCTCGACGGCGTGGCCGAGCGTGAAGAGCTCTTCGAGCCGGTCGGGGTGTCCGACGAGCTGCAGCCCCAGCGGCATGCACCGGCCGTCCCGGTGGCCCGGTACGGTCACCACCGGCAGGCCGAGGAGCTGCCACGGCCGGCTCAGCACCGGCGATCCGGTGGCTGCCAGGCCCCGTGGCGCGGCGCCGGGGGCAGCCGGGCCGAGGACGGCGTCCACCTCGGTGAGCAGCGTCAGCAGCTCGGCGCGGCCCCGCTCGGCGACGGACCGGGCGTGCCGGTACGCCGTCTCCGGAATGATGCGGCCGTCCGCGAGGAGCTGGTTGAGGGGTGCGCTCAGCCGGTCCGGCGTCGCGGCTTCGTCGGCCAGCGCGCGGGCGGCCTCGTACGCCATGACGGTGGCGTGCGCCTCGGCGAGGCCGGGGGTGCGTGCCGCCCAGTCGATGTCCACCAGCTCCGCGCCGCGGGCGGCGGCCTGCTCGGCGGTCCGGTGCAGGGCCGTACGCATGTCGGCGGAGACCTCGGCCAGTTCGGTGCCCTGCCACACCGCGATCCTCGGCCGGGCCGGCGGTTCGGGCGGGTCGGCGGGCCCGTGTCCCCCGGTCAGTGCCCGGTGGGCGAGGCGCAGGTCGGCGACGGTCGGGGTGAGCAGGCCGACCGTGTCGAGGGAGGGTGACAGGCCCACGAATCCGGTGGTGTCGAGGGATCCCCCGGCCGGTGCCACGAAGCCCGCGACACCGCAGTAGGCGGCCGGCCGGGTCAGCGAGCCGGCGGTCTGGCTGCCGAGGGCGAGGGGCACCACGCCCGCCGCGACGGCGGCCGCCGAACCGCTGGAGGAGCCGCCCGGTGTGTGTGCGAAGTCGTGCGGGTTCCTGGTGGGGCCGGGCGCGAAGTAGGCGAACTCGGTGGTGACCGTCTTGCCCAGGGGCACCGCGCCGAGCTGCCGGAGCCGGGCGACCAGCGGCGCGTCGGCCGCCGCCGTCCGGCCCCGGCGCAGCGGCGATCCGCATTCGGTCGGCAGCCCGCCGACGTCGATGATGTCCTTGACGCCGAACGGGATGCCGTGGAGCGGCCCCTTCGCCGGTGCGCTGTCGAGCTGCCCGGCGGCGCGCAGGGCCCCGTCCCGGTCCACGCGTACCCATGCGCTGATGTGCGGTTCGGTCTCGTCCAGCCGGTCCAGCGCGCCGGTGACCGCGTCGTTCGCGCTCAGTGCGCCCGTGGCCGTCCCCGCCGCGAGCGCAGAGAGGGTGGGGCCGTGCCGTACTGCCGACATGTGTGGTGGTTCCTTTCCCATGGCTCGGTCACAGCTCCAGTACGAGGCGGCCCGTCCTGGCGCGGGAGACGCAGGTCGCGATCTGGTCGCCGGCCGCCTTCTCCTTGCGGGTCAGGCAGTTGTCGCGGTGGTCCGGCACGCCGTCGAGCACCGGGAGCACACAGGTGCCGCAGATGCCCTCGCGGCACGAGGTGTCGATGTCGATGCCGGCGTCCGCCAGCACCTCGACGATGCTGCGGCCGGGCGGGACGTGGAACACCTCTCCCGTGTCCAGTTCCACCTCGAACGCGTCCCCGCTGTCGGCCGTCGGCTCCAGGGGCTGGAAGTGTTCGACGTGGACCTGGTCCTCGGGCAGGGTGCGGGTCGCCATCTCGACGACGCGGTGCATGAACTCCTTGGGACCGCAGGTGTAGACGTGCGTGCCGGCGTCCGCTTCCGACAGTGCGTCAGCGAGCGCCGGGGGCTGTGCGTCGCGGGCCAGGCCGAAGTGGAACGCCACGTCGGCGGCGAACTCCGGGCCTTCCAGGAGGGGTACGAAGGCGGCCTTCTCCCGGCCGCCGGCGAAGTAGTGCAGCCGGTACGGACTGCCGTCGCGCCGCAGGTGGTGTGCCATGCCGAGCAGCGGGGTGATGCCGATGCCGGCCGCGATCAGGAGGTGCCGGGTGGCGGCGGGGGCGAGCCGGAAGAGGTTGCGGGGCTGGCTGATGAGGAGTTCGTCGCCCATGCTGACGTCGTCGTGCAGGGCGGCGGAGCCGCCTCGGGAGGGGTCCTCGCGCTTGACCGCGATGAGGTGGGAACCGGTGTCGTCGGGCGGTCCGCACAGTGAGAACTGCCGGGTGATGCCGCTCGGCCCCAGCACGTCCACATGTGCCCCGGCCTCGTACGGTGCGAAGGGGCGGCCGTCGCTGCGCCGCAGCCGGAAGACCTTCACCGCCCCGGTCTCGGCGGTGATCTCGCTGACCGTGGTGCTGATCATCGTGTGTTCTCTCCCGCCTACAGCAGGAAGCCGGACGCGTTGACGGCGTCCTCGGAGTTGACCAGCCGGACGACCTTCTCCTCGATCAGCGGCTCGGGCCCGTCCAGCCGGATGCGGTGCGTCACGTCGGCGGCGAGTACGAACGTCTCCTCGCGCCGGTGGCCGACCAGGACCTGCGCCGAGCCGAGCCGTACGGTGTCCTCGTCGCTGTCCTCCACGACGAACCGGGACAGCGTCCGGACGGTGCGCGCTGCGGCGGTCGCCGAGATCGAGTTGCCGGAGGTCAGCCGCTCGATCCGCATCCGGCGCATCCGGTCGTCGTCGTAGACCATGTTGAGCGTGGCGGCGAAGTCCTCGGCCCGAGGGTCGACGGGAATCACGTAGTGGCCTCCCGGCGCCCACAGTCGGTCCCATGCGTGGTACTCCTTGCGGTCCAGCAACTCCGCTTCGTACCAGACCAGTTGTATCGCCGCGGCGGTGCGCGGGTCGGTGAGGAACGGGGTGCCGAGGACGGGTCCGGTCTCAGCGGGCATCGGTCATCATCGCCTTCCACATCGCGTACGCCTCGCGCATGCCGGTCTCGTCGGTGGCGTGGGAGACGCGTCCCTTGCCGTCGTCCCGCTGGTCGTCGCGCTCCCGGGACAGGCCGCGGTTGACCAGGATCGGCAGGCCGGGGCCGGCCGCCGCGCCGCGCTGCACCCGGTCCCAGGCCTCGGAGTCGTCGGGGCTGCCGAAGCCGAAGGGGCCCTGGAAGTGCTCATGGATCCGCAGCCGTTCGCGGTTGACGCTCTCCGGGCCGCCGTCGAGCCCCAGCGCCAGGTGCCGGATCTCCGTCTCGGTCGCGGAGATCGGACGCAGTACCCGGAAGAAGGACATCGACATGGCCACGTTCGGGAACAGGTTGAGGTTGAAGCCGGCGCCGTGCATGGAGCGTACGAGGCGCCGCACCTTCGCCGGTTCGAAGTCCCGCGACAGCTCCTCGACGAGGTGGCTGAAGCGCTCCTGGAGCTGTTCGGTGCCGTCGTCCGCGTCGAGGTCGACGTGTTCGGGCACCATGATCATGACGCTGTGCCCGTTGCCGAGAGAGTGCGTGACGGCCTTCTCGTCGGTCATGAAGGACAGCATGCTCGCGGTCTCGGCGTCCACCGACGACATCCACGACCGGTGCACGATCGGGAAGTGGTAGCCGTCGGTGGTGTTCTCCAGCTGGATCTTCCAGTTGCCGCGGAAGCGGAACTTGTGCTCGCCCTGCACCTTGATGGGGTATCCGGCGCCCTGCTTCATGAACAGGTCCATCCAGTGCCGGGCCGGGCCGAGGAAGTCCGCCAGCGGTTCCACGTCCGGGTCGAAGCTGGCGAAGACCATGCCCGCGTAGCTGTCGGTCTTCAGCCGGTGCAGCGGGAAGTCCTTCTTCTCCAGGACGTCCTCGTAGCCGTCGGGGTACGGGATGCCGCGGAGCTTTCCGTCGAGCGCGTACGACCAGGCGTGGTACGGGCAGGTGAAGCCGTTGGCGTTGCCCTTGGGCGTTTCGCAGACGCTCGCGCCGCGGTGCCGGCAGCGGTTGAGCAGGACGTTGATGCCGCCGCGGCGGTCGCGGGTGACGATCACGGGCCGGCGGCCGACGGTCGCCGTCTTGAAGTCACCCGCCTTGGGGATCTCGCTCTCGTGGGCGACCCATACCCAGGTGCGGTGGAAGATGCGGTCCATCTCCCGCTCGAAGAGGTGCGGGTCGGTGTAGAGGGACACGTCCACCCGGTCGGGGTGGACCAGCCCGGCGATGTCGGCGTCGCCGGGGCCGGCTGCTGTCGGTGTGTTCATGGCGTCATTCCTTGGTGATCCGTGGGTGGGTCATGGAGTTCGGCCGCTTCGTCCCATTCGGCGTCGGCCGTCCAGTAGTCGCTGCCGTCGGCGCGGATGCCGTGGCGCCACTCGGTGGTGCGCCGCAGGGCGGGTTCGACGGCGGCGCAGGCGGCGTCGGCGCCCGCCGGGCCTTCCTCGGCGGCTCCCCAGTGCACCCAGTTCAGCTCCCTGCCGTCGCTGTCGTGCAGGAAGAGGTCCACGTGGTGCCAGCCGTAGTAGCGGATGTCCCGGTAGCAGGTGAGGGTCATCCGCGGGCCGTCCGGGGCGGTCATCGCGCCGTCTCCCGCGGTGGGGCCGCCGGGGCCGGGCCCAGCTCCGCGTCGAAGAGGCGTTCCGTACGGAAGTGCGCGATGCGGGCGGCGTTCCCCTCGATGCGGAAGGTCACGTCCAGCCTCGCCACGACGGCTTCCGCCGCGCCGGAGGTGTACCGGGACAGCTGCTGCATCAGCCACCTGCCCCGGACCTCGCCGGTGTGCCCGTCGGTCCATGTCGTACCGGGGTGGAGCAGGTGCACGTTGGCGCGGAAGTGCGGATGGGGCGGGAGGTGGGCCGCGACCATCTCCGCGATGGCCTCGGCGCCGGTGGTCCGGCCGAACCGGGCGCTGTAGAGCGGGCCGACGCCCTCCCACACGGCGTCCGGGGTGAACAGGTCCACCAGCCGGCCGGTCGCGTCCGGCGGCGGGGGCACGTCGCAGAGTTCCAGGTACCGGGTCAGTACGTCCTGTGCCAGGCGCCCGGGCGGCGGTGCGGCGGCGGTGTCTCCGGTGGTTTCTACGGCTGGGGTTGCGCGCATGCGGGAGCGGCCTCCTTGCAGTGTTCGGGGTGGCGGCGGCGGGTTTCGGGGGCGGCCGCCACGGCGACGACGGTGACCACGCCCAGGCCGATGAGGAACAGTGCGATCGGCCAGGACGCGCCCGCCCAGGCGAGCAGTGCGGTGGCGACGAGGGGAGAGAATCCGCCGGCGACCATCGAGGCGAGTTCGTGTCCGAGGGCCACGCCGCTGTAGCGCACCCGGCTGTCGAACAGCTCGGTGAAGAAGGCCGGCTGGGTGCCGATCATGGCCCCGTGGCAGAGGACGACCGCCACGAACACGGCCACGAACACCAGGACCGGATTGCGCGAGTCGAACATCGCGAAGAACGGATAGGCCCACAGGATCACTCCGACCGCGCCGCCCAGGTAGACGGGGCGGCGGCCGATGCGGTCGGAGAGGGCTCCGAAGGCCGGCATCGCGAACGACTCGCACAACATGCCCACCATGACAGCGGCCAGCACCACACCGCCGTCCAGCCCGATCGTGTCCGCGTAGGAGAGGCTGAAGGTGAGGAAGATGTACAGCGCGCCGTTCTCGGCGATGCGCGCGCCGAAGGCGATCAGTACGGCCCTGGGGTGGGTGCGGAGGACCTCGACGAGGGGCATCCTGGGCGGCTTCGGTGCCGCTGCCGTCTCTTGGGCCGCCGGTGTGTCCATGACCCGGAGCCGGATGACCAGGCCGACGACGGTGAGCAGGATGCCGGCCAGGAACGGGATCCGCCAGCCCCACGCGAGGAAGGAGGCGGTGCTGGTGGTCGCCTGGACCACCGCGTACGCCGCGGCGCACAGCACGAATCCGAGGCCGACACCGGTCTGGCTCCAGGCCGAGTAGAAGCCGCGCCGGTGGTCCGGCGCGTGCTCGCTGACGATCAGTACGCCGCCGCCCCACTCGCCGCCGACCGCTATGCCCTGCACGATCCGCAGTGCCATCAGCAGTACGGGCGCCCAGACGCCGAGGGTGGCGTAGCTCGGCAGGACGCCGATCAGGAAGGTCGAGACACCCATGATCATCAGGGTGATGACCAGCATCGACTTGCGGCCGAGCCGGTCGCCGAAGTGCCCGAAGACGGCACCGCCCAGCGGCCTGGCGAGGAAGCCGGCCGCGTTGGTGCCGAAGGCGGCGATCGTGCCCACCAGCGGGTCGAAGGTGGGGAAGAAGAGGGTGTTGAACACCAGCGCGGCGGCCGTGCCGTAGAGGAAGAAGTCGTACCACTCCAGCGCACTGCCGACCAGGCCGGCGACCGCCGCTCTGCGCACTTCGCGCGGGGCGCTCCCCGTCTCCGCCATCTCCGCCTCCACCTGTCGCTGCCGTGACCGGAAGCCCCGGTCAGCTGCTCAGGGATTGTTCGCGACGGCTCGGAGGGAGGAAATGGCGTTGGACCGCTGACCGGACCGGAACTTCGCGCCGTCCGGTGACCACGCGGTGCCGTCGGCGGTCGCCCGCGCCGCTCAGTCGGTGGCGTGCGCGGAGTCCCGGGTCAGCGCGCGGCCGGCCAGCCGGACCACGGGGGCGAGCCGTGCGACGTCCAGGCGGTCGACCGGGCCGACGACGGTCAGCGTCGCCACGGCGACACCCGAGGCGAGCACCGGGGCGGCGACCGCCCCGTAGCCGGCGACCAGTTCCTGGCGGTCGACGGCGTAGCCCTGCTGCCGCACCCGGTCCAGCTCGGCCCGGAGCCGGTCCGGGTCGGTGATGGTCCACTGCGTACGGCGGCGCAGCGGCGCGGCCAGCACGCGCCGGTGGATCTCGGGGGCGCCGAAGGCCAGCAGCGCCTTGCCCGAAGCGCCGCAGTGGAACGGCACCCGGCCTTCCACCTGGGTGACCGTGACGCCGCCGCCGCGCTGGCTGAAGTACTTCTCGGCGAAGAGGACGTCCTGGTCGCCGGGGAACGCGAGCACGGCGGTCTCCCGGGTGGTGAGCGCCAGGTCCTCCAGGTAGCGCGCCGCGCTCAGGCGGAGGGTCCTGGCCTGCGGGACGCGCTGTCCCAGCTCGAAGAGGAGGGAGCCGAGGACGTAGCGCCGGCCGTGCCGGTTCAGCAGGCCGACGTCGGTCAGCTCGGTGGCCACCCGGTGGGCGGTGGTCTTCGCGAGGCCGGTACGCCGCGCCAGTTCGGAGAGGCCGAGCACCGGTGACGCGGTGTCGAAGGCGGCCAGGATCAGCCGCACCTTCCGCAGCAGGGAATCGTTCTCCGGTCCGGCCTGCGCCACGGTCGCCCTCTTCTCCTCGCGTCCCCGCTCCGGCCGTGGCCCGAGCGGGAAGGTGCCAAAAAGGAGCATCGTTGCAGCTCGCAACGGCTCACGGAACACCTGCGAAGAGACGTACGGCCAGGGCGGTCAGTCGTCGACGGCCTCGGTGACCTCGGCGAGGTCGACGAACTTGAAGCCGGTGGCGGCGCGGTCGCCGTCCGCCGGGGCGTCGTGCCCGTCCTGGACGACGAGCAGACCGTGCGGATACCGGGGGCCGAGCGGCGCGTTCAGTGCGGCGGCGCCGTCGCACTCCTCGGAGCCGTCGAGGTCCGGCGAGGCGGCGGTGATCCGGAAGCCGCCCTCGTACTCGTTGTCGTCGCTCCGCTCGCGGTCGTACACGGCGAAGGTGTTGTCGCCCTGGCTGGAGGCGAGCAGGTGACCGTCCCCGTCGGGCTCGGTGAGCAGCGTCAGCCCCTCGACGTCGGCGGAGAGCCGGGTGCCGCCGTAGCCGGGGTCGTCACCCGGGGTGCACTCCTCGGTCTCCGGGTCGTACCGGCCGGGCACACCGTACTCGCGGACCTTGTCGACGAGTTGCGGCTTCGCGGTGAGGTCGGCCGGCAGCCGCCAGATCCCCACGTCCTCCTGGCCCGCGTAGAGAGTGTTGTCGCCCGGGTCCACGACCATGCCCTCGACCTGGGGAAGCTCGCCGGGCTCTGCGCAGGGCGTCCACGAGTCGCCGTTGGGAAGCCGGGAGGCGGCGGGCAGGTCCAGCGTGCGGACCCGGTGATAACCGACCTTGCCGTGCGCTGTGGCGGTCAGCTCCAGCAGCGCGAGGGTGGTGCGGTTGCGCCGGCTGACGAGCGCGTACGACCGGCCGGTCGCGGTGTCGGTCCAGGTGGCCAGGCCGTAAGCGGTCTGCTGCGCGTTGACCTCGTCCTGGTCCGCCGAGAACACCGGCGGTGCGGCGGGGTCGGTGACGTCGCTGAGCGGGCCGCCCGGCCGGTCGCGGTCGATGCGGTAGATGCGCAGGGTGTCGTGACCGCGGTCGGTGGTCATGGCCAGGTCGGTACGGCCGGACGGCAGACGCAGGCCGTGCACGAGGTCCACGTTGTTGAAGCGCCCCGGGGCGTCGTCCGGTTCCGGCGCTGGCGGTGCGGGGACAGCCTGCACGGGCCTGGCGTCGAGGTCGTAGACCCGCAGTCCGCCCTCCTTGGCCGTGGCGATCACCAGGCTGCGTGCGGGTGCCGCGGCGTTCCGCCAGATCGCCGGGTCGTCCGCGTCGGCGTTGCCGCCCGCCTCGTCGTCGTACAGCGCGGCCGTCTCGGCCCGGGGCGGGACGGCGGGCAGTGCGGTGGCGCCGTGCCCGCCGGCCTCGGCGGGCACGGCCGCGGCGAGGGCGACGAGGGTGGTACCGAGTAACAGGGTGATCGGTCGGGCGAGCGCGGATCTGCGCATGCGGACGCTCCTCACAGGATCGGGGACATGTCACGTGCGTGCGTAAGCCTGCGGTGCGAGGGCGGCCGGTACCGCCAGGGTCGACAACTCCTACGCCGGAGCCAAGGGGTACGTGAACCCCGAACGGTCCGCTGAGGCCGCGGCCGCGTCGCTGAGCAGGACGGCCCCGGTGGGCAGGTGGGAGGCCCCGCTCACCGGGGGTTCCGACGCTACGACGCGGACCGCGGGCCAAGGGGACCGTCCCGCAGGCATATGCGTTTCACACATAACTCACGTGACGTTTGCGACTGTTGGTGCTCACTGTCGTCATGAGAACGTCGGTGCGCCGGGGACGGAGCTGAAGCACACCGCGCCGCCCGGCCACCGACAGCGAGCGATCGATGACGCGGGGGGTGGATGTGAATCCGGAGTACGCCGTCTACTGTGACGCCGACCGTTGGTTCTACGACGCGCCACGCCGGGTGGCGGGGGAACGGGAGCGCGGCACCCTCTTCGAGCAGAAGGCGGGCCTCGCGCTGCCACCGGGGTGGGAGCGGCTGGACAATGGCGACTGGACGGCGTTCTCGCCGGCCGGCATACGGCTCCCCGCACAGGGGTGGAAGATCCATGTCTCGGCGGGGCCGGACAACGCCGGCACGGTGCTGCGGAAGGCCGCGGAGTACTGCTTCGCGCAGCGGCTCGCCTTCAAGTTCGTACCCAGCCGCTATCTGCTGCACATCAAGAACGCCAAGTACGCCGACCGTGCGGGCAGCGGCAAGTTCCTCACGGTGTACCCCGAGGACGAGCGGCGGTGCGAGGACTCGGCGCGGGAGCTGGACCGGCTGCTGGCCGGCGAGGAGGGCCCGTACATCCTGAGCGATCTGCGCTGGGGCGACGGTCCGGTGCACCTGCGCTACGGCGCGTTCGCCCGGCGGTACTGCCACGCCGACGACGGTGGGCTCGTCCCCGCCGTGGCGGACCCGGAGGGAAAGCTCGTACCCGATCCGCGCGGGCCGGTCTTCCGGCTGCCGGAATGGGTGACTCCCCCGGAGTTCCTCGCGCCGCACCTGGCGGCGCGCTCCGCGGACAGCCTGGCCGACCTGCCTTATACGGTCGAACGGGCACTGCACTTCTCCAACGGTGGCGGCGTCTACGCGGCGCGCGACCGGCGCACCGGCCGTCCGGTGGTCCTCAAGGAGGGCCGCCCGCATGCCGGGCTGGCCGCCGACGGCGCCGATGCGGTGGCCCGGTTACGGCGTGAACAGCAGGCGCTGGAGCGGCTGGACGGTCTGGACTGCGTCCCTCGGGTACAGGACTCCTTCACCCTCGGCGAGCACTGCTTCATGGTGCTGGAGTACATCGAGGGCACCACGCTCAACACCCTCTTCGCCCGAAGATTCCCCCTTTCCGAGGCCGATCCGCAGCCCGACCGGCTCGCCGCGCACACGGAGTGGGCGGAGCGGCTGTACCGGCTGGTCGAGCGGGCGGTGCGGCAGGTGAACGACCGCGGCCTGGTCTTCGGGGACCTGCACATGAGCAATGTGATGGTCTCGCCGGACGAGTCCTCGGTCACCCTCCTGGATTTCGAGGCCGCCACACCGGCCGAGGAGAACCGGCGGCAGGTGGTGGCCAACCCCGCGTTCGTCGCTCCCGCCGACCGCCGCGGCAAGGCGATCGACCGGTACGCACTGGCCTGCCTGAGGCTGGCGCTTTTCGTGCCCCTCACCACGCTCTTCCCGCTCGACCCGGCGAAGGCCGGTCATCTGGCGGAGATCATCGCCGACCGTTATCCAGTACGGCGCGAGCTCCTGGACCAGGCGGTCGCGGAGATCACCGGTATCCCGCCCGCGCCCGCAGGGGCGCCCGAACGGCCTGCGTACCTTCCGGTGCGTCCGGACAACTGGCCAGCGAGCCGGGACTCGCTGGTGCGGGCCGTCCTCGGCTCCGCCACACCGCTGCGGGACGACCGCTTCTTCCCGGGCGACATCGCCCAGTTCTCCTCGCCGTGCGGCGGCCAGTCGTTCGGCTACGGCACCGCGGGCGTCCTGTACGCGCTGCAGAGCGCGGGCGTCCGCTGCGAAGAGGGCGAGGAGTGGCTGCTGCGGCGCAGCAAGGAGCCCGAGTCCGGGTCGCCGGTGGGCTTCTACGACGGGTTGTCCGGTGTGGCCTGGGCCCTGGCGCGGCTGGGCCATCGCACGGCGGCCGGTGAACTCGCCGACCTGGTGGCCCGGCAGCCGCTGGACGGGCTGAACGCCGATCTGCACTCCGGGCTGGCCGGGGTCGGCCTCTCCCTGCTGGAACTGTCCCAGCTCCTCGGGGAGGAGGCACTCCAGAAGACGGCGGTGCGCTGCGCCGAGCTGACTGCCCGCCGGCTTTCCGGCACACCCGCGAAGAACGCGCGCGCAGGGCTGCTGCACGGTGCGTCCGGGGCCGCGCTGCTCTTCATCCGCCTGTACGAGTGCTACCAGGACACCGCGCTCCTGGACGCCGCGGCGACAGCGCTGCGCAGGGACCTCGCCCATTGTGTCCGCGACGAGGATCGAGGGGCGCTGCTGGTCCGCGAGGCCCGCCGTACGATGCCGTACCTCGGCGGCGGCAGCGTGGGCATCGGCACGGTCCTCGACGACTACCTCCTCCACCGGGCGGACGAGGAGTTCGCGACGGCACGCGCGGAGATCCTCCAGGCGGCGCGCTCCTCCTTCTACATCCAGCCGGGGCTGTTCAGGGGCGTGGCGGGGCTGATCCTGCATCTCGCCCGCACCGCCACGCCCGGTGACGGCCTGCGCGAGGACCTACGCCGGCTCTCGGAACTTCTCGCCTGGCACGCGATTCCCCGGCAGGGGGAGCTCGCGTTCCCCGGGGAGCAGCTGTCCCGGCTGTCGATGGACCTGTCCACCGGCACCGCCGGGTGTCTGCTCGCCCTCGGCAGTGTGCACCGCCCCGACCGGGCACACCTGCCCTTCCTCCCGCCGCTGCGGCGGCCCACAGACCGGTCCCAGCCAGGGGCCGAAGGCAAGTAACCGCTCATCACACCGGAACACTCTCCCCAGAAAGGTAACCGTCATGGCGCTTCTGGATCTTCAGGCGATGGACACCCCGGCCGAGGAGGCCACCGGCGACCTGGGCACCGGCAGCCAGGTGAGCCTGCTCATCTGTGAGTACAGCTCCCTCAGCGTCGTCGCTTGCACCCCGTGACGCGGGGCCTTCCTTCGTCCGGCTTCTGAGGCGCCGGTCAGGCATCGACGCCGACAGTGAGACGGTCCTCTGGTTCCGGGCGGGTTGTCCTCCGCCCGGAACCAGGCATGTCGGCACTCTCCCAGGAGGACCCATGGCCTCGCCCCCGGCGAGCACGGCGGAGCCGGGCCGCGGCGGACCCCTGCTGCGGGCCGCCGCCCGGCACAGCGGAGGGCGGCTGGTGGTGGTCGCGCTGTGCGCCACCGCGGCGGCAGGTGTGACGCTCACCGTGCCCGCGGTGCTCGGCCGCGCCCTCGACCTGCTGCTCTCCGGCAGTGCGCACAGCACCATGGCGGTACTGACCTGCGCCGCACTGCTCATCGCAGAGATCGGGCTGGACACCGCCGTCGCCTGGCACGGCGGCACGGCCACGGCCCGTTCCACCGCGTGGCTGCGGCGGCGCGGCGTCCGCCGGCTGCTGGCCGCCGAACCGCACCGCACCGAGTCGCTCGGCGCCGGCGACCTGGCCACCCGGCTGACCGCGAACACCACCGACGCGGGCACCGCGCCCGTCACGGCGGTGACCGCCGTGACCGCGGTGCTGCCTCCGGTGGGCGCGCTGGTGGCCCTGTTCGTCATCGACGCCTGGACCGCGCTGGCCTTCCTCGCGGGCGTCCCACTGCTGCTGCTCCTGTTGCGCTCCTTCATGCGGAGCACCGCCGACAGCAACGCCGCCTACCAGCGGACGCAGGCCACGATCGCCGGTCGGCTGGCCGAAGCGCTGACCGGCGCGCGGACCATCGCAGCGGCCGGCACCGGGGACCTGGAGCGCGCACGCATTCTGGCCCCGCTGGACGAACTCGGCGCGCAGGGCCGCCGCATGTGGCGGGTGTACGGGCTCGCCGTGGCCGGCAGCACCGTCCTGATGCCGCTGCTGACCACCGTGGTACTCGCCGTGGGCGGACTCCGGCTGGCCGCGGGGGAGATCAGCGTCGGGGAGCTGCTCGCGCTGTCCCGTTACGCGACCTACGCCGCGGGCATCGGCACGGTCACCGGAGCCCTGAGCACCCTGGTACGCGGGCGCACTGCGGCGCGCCGCGTGGGAACGCTGGAAGAACTCCCGGCGCTGCGCCACGGCGAGGCACGGCTGCCGGCCGACGGCAAGGGCACGCTGGAGCTGCGTGGCCTCACCGTCACCCGGGACGGCACACGGCTGCTCGACATTCCCTCGCTGCGGCTGCCGGGCGGCACCACCACCGCCGTCGTCGGGCCCTCGGGTTCCGGCAAGACACTGCTGGCCGCCGTGGCCGGACGGCTGCTCGATCCGGACACCGGAACGGTGACCCTGGACGGCGTACCGCTGGCCGACCTGACCCACCAGGAGACCCGGCGCGCGATCGGCACCGCGTTCGCGCGCCCCGCGCTCTTCGGCCGCACCATCGAGGACGCCCTCGCCTGCGGTCCCCGGCGGTACCCGCCGCAGGACGTACGCAGGGCGGCGCGCGCGGCCGGTGCGGACGGCTTCGTCACACTGCTGCCGCACGGCTACCGCACCCCGCTCGAAGCGGCCCCCCTCTCCGGCGGTGAACGTCAACGGCTCGGTCTCGCCCGTGCCTTCGCCGGAAGCGAGCGCTTCCTGATCATGGACGATGCCACGTCCAGCCTCGACACGGTCACCGAACAGCAGGTCAACCGCGCACTGGTCTCCGGTGAGGTGCGGGCCCGTACCCGGCTCATCGTTGCGCACCGCCCGTCGTGCGCCGCCCTCGCCGACACGGTGGTGTGGCTGGAGAAGGGAACGGTGCGGGCCACCGGAACCCACCGGCAACTGTGGCAGGACCCGGATTACCGCGCCAACTTCGCCGTGCCGACGACGACCGGAACCGGCCGGTGAGCGCCCTCGACGAGCGCGCGGTGCCCCTCGGCCGGCAGCGGGGCGCGCAGGCACGGGCTCGTGCGGAGCGGGGAGCGGGGAGGCCGGTGCGGCGCCTGTGGCGGCCCGGCCGCCGCTTCCTCGGGCAGCACCTGCGTCCGCTCGCCGTGCTCGCGGGCTGGTCGCTCCTGGAGTCCGGGCACACCTTCCTCGGCGGGTACGGCGCGGCGCGCGCGCTGGACGACGGTTTCCTGGCAGGGCGTCCGGTGACCGGCCTGCTCTGGCTGGCGGCCGCGGCAACCGCCGCCGTACTGGGCGGCTTCGCCGTCCGCGGGGTGTTCACGGGCCTGGCCGGGCTGGTGGAGCCGCTGCGCGACGGACTCGTTCGACGTACGGTGCGCGGTGCGCTGGCCGGTGCGCTCGCCGACCCCGCCCGTGCCGACACCGCGGCGGTCTCCCGGCTCACCGGGCAGACGGAGGCGGCACGGGACGGCTTCGCCGGGGTGCTGCTCACCCTGCGCTCGTTCGTGTTCACCGCGGCGGGCGCGCTGCTCGGGCTGGGGGCGCTCGCTCCTCTGCTGCTGCCGTTCGTGGTGCTGCCGCTCGTGCTGGGCACCGGCCTGTTCCTCGCGGTGCTCTCCCCCATGGCGGCGCGGCAGCGAGCCTATCTCGACGCCGACGAGGCGCTGGCGGCCGCTGCCGGACGGACCTGCGAAGGGCTGCGGGACATCACCGCCTGCGGTGCCGGCCCGCGCACCGCAGAGGAGTTGACGGAGCTCGTCGCGGCCGAGGCCGCCGCGTCCCGGGCGCTGGCCCGGTGGTCGGCGGCGCGCACCGTGGCACTCGGCGTCTCGGCGCACCTTCCGGTGCTGTCGTTGCTGGCCGGTGCGCCGTGGCTGCTGCGGAACGGTGTCACCGCCGGAGCCCTGGTCGGCGCCCTCACCTATCTGACCCAGTCCCTGCTGCCTGCGCTCAACACGCTCATGACCGCACTCGGCGCCACGGGAACCCGGCTGCTGGTGGTACTCGACCGGCTGGCCGGTGGGGCCCCCTCCCCGGCACACCGCCCGCACCCCGTTGACGGACCGGGAACCCGGCCGGTTCCGGCCACGCCGGGTACCGCGGGAGCGGGCCCGCTCAGAACTGCCGCCTCCCCGCCCGCTCCCGTACGCGACGCCGTGGGGGCGCGCCCGCCCGCCGTCGAACTCCGCTCCGTGACCTTCGGATACGGGGCCCGCCCCGTGCTGGAACGGCTGGACCTCACCGTGCGGCACGGGGAGCACCTGGCCGTGGTGGGGCCCAGCGGGATCGGGAAGTCCACCCTGACCGCACTCGTCTCAGGGATGCTGACCCCGCAGGCGGGTGAGATCCTGGTGGACGGCGGTACGGTCGTGGGCCGCCCCCCGGAGGAGCTGGCGCGGCGGCGGTCGCTCGTACCGCAGGAGGCCTACGTCTGCAGCGGCACCGTCCGGGAAAACCTCTGCTATCTGCGGCCGGAGGCCACGGACGGGGAACTGGACGCCACCCTCGAAGCGCTGAGCCTGCACCGGCTGGTGGACGGGCTCGGCGGGCTGTCGGCGGCCGTCGAGCCGCATCGGCTCTCTCAGGGGGAACGCCAGCTGTTCGCCCTTGCCCGCGCCCATCTCTCCGCCGCCCCGCTGCTCCTTCTCGACGAGGCGACCTGCCACCTGTCCCCGCGGGAGGAGGAGCGCGCCGAGACGGCACTCGCCGCGCGGCCGGGCACGCTGATCGTGGTGGCCCACCGGCTCTCCTCGGCCCGGCGCGCCGACCGGGTGCTGGTCCTGGACGGGACGAGGCCCGCGTCGGGCACCCATGACGAGCTGTTGGCCGCTTCGCCCCTCTACCGGGATCTCGTCGGCGTCTGGAGCGGCGGCGCAGGCCGCTGAGGTCCGCACCGGGATGCTCATATCCAGCCGTGCTGCCGGCAGAGGCGGATGGCGTCCATACGGTTGCGGGCGTTCACCTTGCGCGTCGCCGCGGCCAAGTAGTTGCGCACGGTGCCGATCGAGAGGTTGAGAATCCGTGCGATGTCGGACGTCGCCTGGCCGTCGGCGGTGAGGGACAGGACGGTCACCTCTCTGGCCGACAGCGGCATGTCCTTGGCCCGGAGGAAGTCCAGGGCGAGGGAGTCGTCGACGAAGCTCTCGCCCTCGGCGAGCGTCCGGATCGCCTTCACCAGGGTGCCCACATCCCCGTCGCGGTCCACGAAGGCACGGGCACCTGCGTCGCATGCCTTGAGCAGCAGCCTCGGCCGTCCCGTCGGTACCAGCACGAGCAGCTCCCCCACGCGGCGGGCGTGCGGCCGGAACCGGCCGAACGCCTCCAAGGCCGCCGCGGCGCCGGAGGACTGACAGTCCAGTACGGCCACGTCGGAGCGGAGCGCCACTGCCTGCCGGTGCCAGTTCCGACAAGGCACCGCAGTCACCTCGAAAGACGGCTCCGCGCGTAATAGCGCCACGAGCGCCGACCGGAAGAGGTCCACGTCGTGCGCCACGGTCACCTGGATCATTGCCCACCCTTCGGTTCGTCCCACCCGGATGCGGTCGTCGCGCTCCCCGCTCGCCGGCCGCACCGCAGGAGTGCCCGCATACTTCGAAAGCGAACTTTTCTCCCCGGTCGTCCCGTTGCACTGCAGGCGCACCGTCAGTCCCTGTGCCCCCTGTCGTGCGCCGTGGCAACCCCTGCGCGACTGTGCGGGGGACTTCCTCAGCGGCGTACGGGAGCCGGGGCGGACCTGCCGGTCACGGACGCGGCCAGGGGCGGCCGCCGATGCGCTCGATGCCGGTGTTGAAGCGCCGCAGGTAGCCGGCGAAGGCCGCGATGTCCTCGTCGGTCCAGTCCACCAGGATGTCGTCCAGTATGTGGATCAGGTCCTCGCGTTCCTCGTCGAGCATCTGCGTGCCCTTGTCCGTGATCCGGAACTTGCGGGCCATGCCCCCGGCGGGGTCGGGGATGCGCTCGACGAGTCCGGCGCGCATCGCCGCGGCCGTCTGCCGGTTGAGGGTGGAGGCGTCGAGGCCGAAGGCGTCGCTCAGCTCGCCGATCGACATCGGCCCCTGCATGCGGATGCGGCTGAGCAGGACGTAGGCGCTGCGCTCCAGCGCGCCGTCCTTGTGCCGGCCGCCCCGCTTGTTCAAGAACGTGTGACGGCTGAGCAGCATCTGCTCGTACTCGACCTCGTGCGTCGGCCTGACCATGCGTCCCGCCGCCTCCTGCTTCCCGCTCCTGCCGCGCCGCCGACGCATCGCGCCTCTGGGTGGCTCCTTGCCGTCATCCTCTCACGAAGATGCATCACGCACACAATGTGGCCCATACATGCGACGTGTACGATGCACATCGCTGCGAGCACAGTCGTGGTGCCGCGAACACAGTCAAGGAGTCCGCCATGGACGCCCCACGCTCGACATCCCGCCCAGGTGGCGTGGTCGCCACGCTGGCGGTCGCCGGCATCACGGCGGCGACCACGCAGACGCTGGTCACCCCGCTCCTCGCCGAGCTGCCGACGATCCTGCACACCAGCGCCTCCAACGCCGCCTGGGTGATCACCGCAACTCTGGTGGTGGGCGCCGTCTGCGTCCCCGTCTTCGGCCGGCTCGGTGACCTGGTCGGCAAGCGCCGGATGCTGCTCGTGTGCGCCGTGCCGCTGGTGGCCGGCTCAGTGGTGTGCGCGCTCGCCTCCTCCGTACTCCCGATGATCGCCGGACGGTGCCTCCAGGGCATGGGGATGGGCATGGTGCCGCTCGGCATCGCCCTCCTGCGCGATGTGGTCCCGAAGGAGCAGCTCAGCTCCTCCATCGCGCTGGTCAGTGCGTCGATGGGCATCGGCGGCGGACTCGGCCTGCCGATCGCCGCCGCCGTCGCCCAGTACGCGAGCTGGCGCGCGCTCTTCTGGGGCTGCGCCGGGCTGGCCGTGGTGGTCGCCGCCCTGCTGTGGTGCTTCATCCCGGACGTGCCGGCCGGCGCCAAGGGCCAGCGCTTCGACGGGCCCGGCGCCATCGGACTCGGCATAGGCCTGGTCTGCCTGCTGCTCGCGGTCTCCAAGGGGGCCGACTGGGGCTGGAGTTCGGCCACCACGCTCGGCCTCCTCGCCGCCGCCGTCGTGGTCCTGGCTCTCTGGGGCTGGTGGGAGCTGCGTACGCGGGACCCGCTGATAGACCTGCGCACCACCGCACGCCCCCGCGTGCTGCTCACCAACGCCGCCTCGGTCTTCGTCGGCTTCGGCATGTACGCCGGCATGCTCGTGATGCCGCAGCTGCTCCAGTTCCCCGAGGCCACCGGTTACGGCCTGGGGCAGTCGATGCTCGCGGCGGGCCTGTGGATGGCGCCCGGCGGCATCATGATGATGCTCGTCTCCCCGCTCGGCGGAAAGCTCACCGACGCCCGCGGCCCGAAGTTCACGCTGATCTGCGGCGCCCTGGTCATCGCCGCCGGCTACGGGCTGTCCATGGTGCTGATGGGCACCGCCTGGGGCATGATGCTCTTCGCCCTCGTGATCAACAGCGGGGTGGGCCTCGCGTACGGCTCCATGCCCGCGCTCATCATGAGTGCGGTGCCGCAGTCGGAGACCGCCGCGGCCAACGGCTTCAACACCCTGATGCGCTCGCTGGGCACCTCGGCCGGCGCCGCCGTGATCGGCGTGATCCTCGCCCAGCTGACCACCACGGCGGGCGGCCACACCTTCACCTCCGAGAGCGGCTTCCGCACCGCCCTGCTCGTCGGCTGCGGCGTCGCGCTGATCGCCGTCGCGATCGCGGCCGCCATACCGGGCGGGCCGCGCGCCGCCGCCGACGCCGGCCCGGCCACCGGGACCGAACCCGGACACCTCGCCTCCGCACCGCGGCACGGCTGACAGCCCGTACCGCAGCACCGCTACAGAGAGGAACAGGACCGCCGATGTCCTACCCCCACAGTCCGTCCGGCTCCGCCCCCGCCGGGGAACCCGCACTCGACCTCGACGCCCTCAAGGCCCGCTACCGGGCCGAACGGGAACGCCGGATCCGGCCCGAGGGCGGCCGCCAGTACCAGCCCGTCACCGGCCGGTTCGGGTACTACGACGAGGACCCGTACACCGAGGCCGCGCCCGCCCGTGAGCCGCTGCGCGACGCGGTCGAAGCGGTCGTCCTCGGCGGCGGGTTCGGCGGCCTCCTCGCGGGCGCCCGCCTCCGTCAGGCGGGCGTGGAGTCGATCCGGATCATCGAGAAGGGCGGCGACTTCGGCGGCACCTGGTACTGGAACCGGTACCCCGGCATCCACTGCGACATCGAGTCGTACATCTACATGCCGCTGCTGGAGGAGGTCGGCTACGTCCCGAAGTGGAAGTACGCGCCGGGCGAGGAGATACGGCAGCACGCACAGGCCATCGCGCGCACCTTCGGCCTCTACCGCGACGCCGTGTTCCAGACGCAGGTGACCGGGCTGCGCTGGGCCGACGAGACGGACGAGTGGCTGGTGAGCACCGACCGGGACGACCTGATCAGGGCCCGGTACGTGATCACGGCCAGCGGCACGCTGAGCGAGGCCAAGCTCCCGGGCATCCCCGGCATCGAGACGTTCCGGGGGCACACGTTCCACACCAGCCGCTGGGACTACGCCTACACCGGCGGTGACGCCGACGGCGGCCTGCACAAGCTGGCCGACAAGCGGGTCGCCCTGATCGGCACGGGCGCCACGGCCATCCAGTGCGTGCCCCACCTCGGCGCGGACGCGGAGCGGCTGTACGTGTTCCAGCGGACGCCGTCCTCGGTCGACGTGCGCGGCAACCGCCCCACGGACCCCGAGTGGGCCGCCGCCCTCTCCCCCGGCTGGACGCGGGAGCGCAGGGACAACTTCCTCACCCTCGTCACCGGCGGCCGGGTCGAGGAGGACCTGATCGACGACGGCTGGACCAGCAGCGCCCGGCTCCAGCAGAAGCTCATCCCGAGCGACAGCTACCGGGACGTGCCGTCCGAGGAGCGGGAGCGCGCCTACGAACTCGCCGACCACCAGAAGATGGACGAGATCCGGGCGCGGGTCGACGAGGTCGTCACGGACCCGAGGACGGCCGAACTGCTCAAGCCGTGGTACCGCTACATGTGCAAGCGGCCCACGTTCAGCGACAGTTACCTGCAGACCTTCAACCGGCCCAACGTCACCCTGGTGGACACCGCCGACAGCCACGGCGTGGAGCGGATCACCGAGAACGCCGTGGTGGTCGGCGGCGTCTCGTACGAGGTCGACTGCATCATTTTCGGCACCGGCTTCCAGGTCGGCGTCTCGGGCATCACCTCCGGACGGCTGCCGGTGCACGGCAGAGGAGGCATCGCCCTGCCCGAGGCGTGGCGGGAGGGCCCCCGGACGCTGCACGGCTTCTACAGCCACGGCTTCCCCAACCTCTTCCAGCTCGGCCCGCTGCAGAACGCCAGCTCGGTGAATTACGTGCACATCCTCGACGAGCAGGCGACCCATGTCGCCGAGGTCGTCGCCGGGGCACGCGCGCGGCGGGCCCGGTACGTGGAGCCCACCGCCGAGGCCGAGGCCGCCTGGGTCGCGACGATCCGCGAGAAGGCACCCGACCTGTACGCGTTCCAGGCCGAGTGCACCCCCGGCTACTACAACAACGAAGGCATGCCGCGGAAACGCAGCGAGTCGTACGGGGACGGGCCGGTCGCCTTCCACGCGCTGCTCCGGGAGTGGCGCGCCAACGGCGGCCTGGACGAGGTGCTCGTCGAGGCCGGTCCGGACGAGGCCTGCGGAGGAGCGCGACGATGACGGAGCATTCCAGCCGGTACGGCTCCACCGCGTCCGCACCGGCCTCGGACAGTACGCGGTGGGACGTGCGGCGGCTCAACCTGCCCAGCCCGCTGTGGGGTTCGAACGGTGTCGCGTTCGGGCCCGACGGGCGGCTGTACGCCGCGCAGTTCCTGGCCGGGCAGATCAGCGCCGTGGACCCGGCCACCGGGGACGTCGAGACGATCGTGCCGATGGACGGTCCGGTGCAGTCGCCGGACGACCTCGCCTTCGGCGCCGACGGCTCGATGTACATCACCGACCTGGTGCCGGGGCGGGTGTGGCGCCGCACCCCGCAGGGCGAGTACCGCCTCGTCTCCGACGAGGTGCAGGTGCCCAACGGCATCACCTGCATCGGCGACCGGCTCTTCGTGAACGAGATGCGGATGAACGGCCGGCTGCTGGAGCTGTTCCCGGACAGCGGTCGAGCGCCGAAAGTGCTCACCGAGGGGCTGGCCCTGGGCAACGCGATGCAGCTCGGCCCCGACGGCCACCTGTACTACCCGCACATGGTGACGGGCCAGGTCTGGCGGATCCCGCCGGACGGCGGTAGCCCGGAAGTGGTCGCCGAGGACGTGCACGAACCGGTCGCGGTCCGCTTCGACCGGGGCGGTGTCCTGATGGTCCTGTCCCGGGGCCGGTCCGGCATCGTGACCCGCATCGACCTGCACGGCACGGGCTCCCGGTCCCTCGTCACCAGCGGGCTCGTGGGCCTCGACAACGCGGCGTTCGACACCGAGAACCGGATGTTCGTCTCCAGCTTCGCCACCGGCGGCATCACTGAGCTGCACCCCGACGGCCGGACGCGGGAGATCGTGCCCCGCGGCCTCGACGGCCCCTTCGGGGTCACCGTGGACCTGGGCGGCACGGTGTACGCGGCCGACCACTACCGCGTGGCCGGGCCGGAGAGCCGCGCGGCGGACGGCACGGACGAGGTCACCACGCACGTGCTGCGGCCCTTCGCGCACGGCATCACCGCCGCCGACGGGCTGCTGCACCTCACCTCGCAGTACGGCGAGGTCACCACCTACGACCCCGAGCGCGGCACCACCCGTGTCCGGGCGGCCGGGCTGCGGCGGCCCACGGGCATCGCCGTACGGCCGGACGGCGGGCTGGCCGTCGCGGAGACGGACGCCGGCCGGGTCCTGGCCCTCGATGAGAGCAGTGAACTGGACGAGAGCCGCGAAGGGGACGGGGCGGGGCACGACACCGTGACCGTGCTCGCCGAAGGACTCGACCAGCCCGTGGATGTGGCGTTCGACGCCGCGGGGCGCTGTTACGTGAGCGACGAGCGGCGCGGCGCCGTGCTCGGGATCGAGGACGGCCGGGCCGAAACCGTCGTGGCGGGGCTCGACGCCCCGCAGGGGCTGGCCGTGCTGGGCGACGAGGTCTTCGTCGTGGAGACCGGCTCGCGGAAGCTGCGGGCGGTGTCGCTCACCACCGGGGCGCACCGGATCGAGGCCGAGGACCTGCCGGTCGGGCTGCCGCCGGGCACCGGGTCCCGTACCGATCCGGCGCTGTTCACCCACGGCATGCCCGGCGTGCCGCGGCAGTTCGCCGGCCTCGCCGCGGCGCCCGACGGCTCGCTGCTGCTTGCGGCCAACGGCGAGGGAACCGTACTGCGCCTCTCTCCCCGCGAGGGAGCCACCGTTCACCGTGCCGGAGTCCCCGGCGGAGAGGAAACCCCATGACGAAGACAGGCCTGTCGGGACGTGGTGTCGTGGTCACCGGAGCCGCTTCCGGCATCGGCCGTGCCGCTGCCCTGAAGTTCGCGGCGGAGGGTGCCCGGGTACTGGTCGCGGACCTGAACGGGGACGGCGCCGAGGACGTCGTCCGCGAGATCGGGAAGGCCGGTGGCACGGCGCTGGCCGTCGCCGGTGACCTCAGCGACCAGCAGGTGGTGGACGCGGTCGTCGAGCGGGCCGTCGCGGAATTCGGCGGCCTGGACGTCCTGGTGAACAACGCCGGGATCATGGACCGGATGTCGGCGCTGGGTGAGACCGACGACGCGGAGTGGGAGCGCGTCGTGCGGATCAACCTGACCGCGCCCTTCCTGCTGACGCGCGCCGTGCTGCCGCACATGCTCGACGCCGGGCGTGGGTCGATCGTCTTCACCGCGTCCGAGGCCGGGCTGCGGGGCGGCGCGGCGGGCGCGGCCTACACCGCTTCCAAGCACGGTGTGGTCGGCCTGGTGAAGAGCCTCGCCGTGACGTACCGGAAGCAGGGCATACGGGCCAACGCCATAGCCCCCGGCCCCACCGCCACCAACATCAGCGTCGACGCGGTGCCCGATGCGCACGGGCCCACCGTCATCGGCCAGTTGATCGGCGCGAACATCGGCCGGCTGGGCAGCGCCGAGGAGCAGGCGGACGCCCTCGTCTTCCTGGCGTCCGACGCGGCGGCGTTCATCAACGGCGCCGTCCTCCCGGTCGACGACGCCTGGTCGGCCGTCTGACGGAGGCGGCACGCGAGGGCCGTGCCGCGTGAACAGTCGCGCGGCACGGCCCCGTTGCCCCAGGCGTGCGGGTCAGTCCTCCTTCGGCAGGTGGCCGAGGAAGTCCAGCAGCGCCTCGTTGACCTCGGCGGGGCGCTCCTGCTGGGTCCAGTGGCCGCAGCCGGGGAGCGTCACCTTGCGGTGCAGCTTCGGCGCGACCTTGTCGAGGGAGTCGACGATCCGGTCGATGCCGCGCAGGGAGGTGACCATGTCGCGGTCGCCGGTGACGTACAGCGCCGGTACGTCGATGCCGCGGCCGCGGAAGACCTCCAGGAGTTCGTTGTTCCGCTCGATGTTGCGGTACCAGTTCAGGGGCCCGGTGAAGGCCCGGTCGCCATGGTTCGCGTAGTCGCGGGCGAAGGCGTCGATGTCTTCCGGGGTGAGCCAGGACGGCAGCTCGGGGTCCGGGCCGGTACCGAGCAGCGAGGCGCCCTCGGGGACGACCCACGGGCGCGGCTTCTCGTTGGCGGGGTTGTCGCCCGAACCGTTGAACAGCATCCGGCGGAAGGTCGAGGGCAGGTCCCGGGCCAGCTCGGCGTCCGCGACGCCCGGCTGCTGGAAGTAGACCTGGTAGTAGCGGTCGCCGTACTGCTTCCGGCTGACGGACGGCGGCGCCATCCCGCCGGGCAGCACCGGCGGCACGCTGAGGCCGGCGACGGCCCGTACGACGTCCGGGCGGAGCATGGCCGTCGTCCAGGCGACCGGCGCGCCCCAGTCGTGCCCGACGACCACGGCCCGCTCCTCGCCCAGCGCGTGGATCAGGGCGATCACGTCGCCGGTGAGGTGCAGCAGGCTGTACGCGTCGGCGTCGGCGGGCTGCGCACTGCGGGCGTACCCCCGCTGATCGGGCGCGACGACCCGGTATCCGGCCTCGACCAGCGGCCCGAACTGGTGGCGCCAGGAGTACCAGCTCTCCGGAAAGCCGTGCAGCAGGACGACCAGAGGTCCTTCGCCCTGCTCCGCGATGTGCAGCTTGACCCCGTTGACCTCGACGAAGCGGTGCTCGATCCCGGCAGTCACATGTCCTCCTGATGTGGGTGTGGACAGTGCGGTCCGGGACTGCCCCGGACGACATGAGCAAAAGCTTACGCTCATGTCATGGCCCCCTGTCATCCCCTCCCGTCGAATACCGGCTGTCGATATCCGGACGCGTACCATGGGCGCATGAACTGGCCGGCCACCGAGCGCTACTACCCCACCGCCGTGCCCGGCGGCCTCGGCCTCGTCCAGGATCTGCTGAACACCGCGTCCGGCGGACGGCCACGTCAGCCCGACCTGCTGGCGGAGGTGGCGTCCGCGCAGGAGTGGGCCGCGACGGCGCTGCGCTCCTGGGCCGAGGGCACCGGGCGCGGCCGAGTGCGGCTGACGCTCACCGAAGAGGATCTGCCGGAGCTGCGGCGGCTGCGCGAACAGCTGCGGCGGGCGCTGACCGCCCGGCAGGGCGCGGCGGACGCCGACGCCGTGCGCTTCACCTCGTGCACGCTCCGGGTCAGCCTGCACGGGGACGCGGCGCTGACCGCCGAGCCCGAGGGCGAGGGCTGGCGCTGGCTGACCTCCGCGGTACTGGGCGAGGCACTGCTGGCGCAGGCCACCGGGGTCTGGCAGCGGCTGAAGATCTGCCGCAACGAGAAGTGCGGCGGCGCGTTCTACGACCGCTCGCGCAACAACAGCGGGGTCTGGCACTCCACGCGCGGCTGCGGCAACGCCGCCAATCTGCGCGCCTCCCGGCAGCGCCGCCGCGAGCGGGAACGGGACTGCGGACAGGACCGCGTACCGGATGACACGGACGCGCCGAGCAGCAGCTGAGAGCCGCTGCCGTACGTCGATCAGGACGCCGCGTGTCAGTCGAGGTGGAACACCTCGGTCAGCGGGCGCATGGCCTCGTCCGGCCGCACGCCGTCAAGGGTCTCGAAGAAGGTCGCCATCTCCGCCTGCCACCGGGCGTTGACGTCCGTGGCGTCAACGTCCCGGTACGCCGCTCCCGGCCGTCAGGCGCACAGGGCGTTCGCCGACTGCTGCCAGCGGGCGCGTACCGACTTGCCGCCCGGCAGGTCCACGACCTCCACGTCGGTGGCCAGCCGCTGGACGATGTGCCAGCCGTGGCCGCCCGCGCCGCCCAGGTCGCCCTGGCGGGCGACGGGTGCCGCGGCGCTCGCGTCGTGGAGCTCCACCACCAGGAAGCCCTCCTGCACCGAGACGTTCAGCCGCCACCAGCCCGAGGCGTGCCGCTCGGCGTTGGCGATCAGCTCGGACACCACGAGCACCACCGCATCCCGGTCCACCCATGGACATTGCTCCGACAGGAAGGCGGCTGTGGCGCGCCTGGCCTGGGAGACGTCGGCCTCCTGCGAACTCGTGATCATCCCGCTCGTTCCTCCGGTACGCACCGGTATCCCGCTGTGGGCGCGGCGGAAGCATGCGCACACTTGTCGCATGGTACGGGTTCCGTCCCGCACTGTGCTGTTCCGCGTCGCCATGTTCGGAGGTGCTGGTGCCCGCCGTGGCAGCTCTCACACCGGCCCGCCCGGAAGAGGGCCGAGGCACGTGCCTGCGGCACGGCCCCTTCCGCAGGTCGTGCGCCGGGTGGGGCGCGGAATTCTTCTCGGGGTGACACATGTTTAAGTCCCCCATTCGGGGCAGTACGTGAGTGGGAACCGTCAGCACACCCGCGCCCGCGTACCCGGCCGACCCGACCGGCCGGCACTCGGGCCGGCCACCCCCACAGGAGGTACCGCGCTCGTGTCCACCGACAACGAAGCACTGAACGTCGAGGTCGAGGTCGAGGTCCGGAGCTCCGACACCGCCGTCGTCACCGTCGGCGGTGAGCTGGACCTCGACTCGGCGACCTTGCTCCACCACCATCTGGTCAACCAGCTCCACCACGGCCGCAAGCACCTTGTACTGGACCTGGCCGCCCTGGACTTCATGGACTCCATGGGCCTGAACGTCCTGCTGCGCGCGACCCGGGAGGCGCGGCAGGTGTCCGGCAACCTCTACGTCGCGGCCGTGACGCCCGCCGTGAGCCGGCTGCTGGACCTGACGGGGCTGAGCGCCACCAGCCCCGTCTACGCGACCGTGGCGGACGCCCTGGCCGCCATCGACACCGCCCCGGCCGCTCCGCAGGCGTAGCGGAACGGTGAGGCCCCCGGCGCGCCGGGGGCCTCACCGTTCTGCGCCGCGCCCGCTCAGCCCGGGTGGACGACCCGTACGGCCAGGGCGAGGGTGTCGTCGGAGTGGAGTATGACGCGGTGCATGTCCTCGGCGATGGCGCCGGGGATCTCGTCGATCGGCAGGTGCCGGTGGTTCCGGGCGCTGTCGATGAGCCGGCGTTCGCCCTCCAGCGGGTCGCGGCGGCTCTCGGTCAGGCCGTCGGTGTAGAGCATGAGGAGATCGCCGGCCGCGAGGCGGGTGTCGAGCACCTTGTCGCTGCCGGGTACGGGGAAGCCGATGCCCCGCCCGCGCGCCTCCTGGTACTCCCCCGTGCCGTCCGCGCGCAGCACGAGGGCGGGCGGGTGGCTCCCGTTGGCGAGCTGGAGGCGGCCGGTCGCCGGCTCGATCCTGGCCAGCAGCACCGTCGCCATCAGGTCGGGGTCGAAGGGCGCGAGGACTTCGTTGACCCGTTCGACGATGAAGTGCAGCGGGTGGCCTTCGAGGGCCAGCGTGCGGACGGCATGGGTGACGTTGAGCGCGCTCTTGGTACTGCGTACGCCGTGCCCGAGGGCGTCCACGACGGTGATGTGCACGGTTCCGTCGGGCAGGACGAACCAGTCGTAGAAGTCGCCGCCGGTCGGCGCTGCCGCCTCGGCCGGCGCGTAGTGCACCGCCAGCTCCAGGCCCTCGACGGCGATGGGGGACGGCCGCAGGGCGTCCTCCAGCTCGCGCAGCATCTTGCCGTGCGCGTTGCGCAGCTGCTCGTCGCGCTCTTCGAGCTGGACGTAGAGGGCGAGCACGCCGCTGTTGGTCTCGGCGAGTTCGTGCTTGAGGCGCTGGTGCTCCGCGTTGACGGCGTCCACGTGCGCGAGGGCGGCGCGCAGCTCCTCCTCCAGCGCGGCGACCTCGGCCGAGGGAGCCGGCGGCTGCCCCGCCCCGTCCTGCCGCGCGGCCCGGTCCCCGTCCGCCTCCACGGCCTGCCGCCCGTCGACGACCGCCGACAGCGCGCCACCGTCCTGGCCGAGCCCTTCGGCGGGCACGCCGCCGAGCCCGCCGGAGCCGGGAGGCGCGCCGGGCGTGACGCGCCAGACCGCGGCGCCGTCGGTGGTGGCCTGCGCGGGCAGCGGCAGGCCCGAGGTGGGCAGCAGGCAGCGCTTGAGCGGAGCGCGCAGGATGACGGTCAGCGGACTCGGCTCCTCGCTCTGCCGTGCGGGCAGCGTCTCCAGAACGGTGTAGCCGCCCGCTTGGAACTCCTGCTGCGCGACCGCAGATATGGCGAGGACCAGCCGGGCCCGGGTCTCGATGGGCAGCCGGTGGGCGTCGCCGAGGCGGCGCACCGCACAGCGGAGCGCCGGCAGTGTGTGAAAGGTCTGCGGGGTCACGGCATTCTCTGTCGGGGAGTGGCGGCCAGTACGGTCGCGTCGTCGCGGGGGATCCGGTGTCCGTGTGCGAGGGAGGCGGCCAGCAGCGGCGGCGGCAGCCTGAGGGTGAAGAGCGGGGGCGTCTGGCTCCAGCGGTGGTTGATGCCGTCCGTGTACAGCACGGCGATCGTGGCCGGGCCCAGCGGGATGTCGCTGACCCGGCCGCCGGTGGGCATTTGCAGGCCGGCGATGCCGGGGCGGCCGGTGAGCCGGTGGTGGACGCCTTCCGGGCCGAGCGCCAGGACGCGGATGTTGCCGACGCCGCAGTACTCGCCGCGCTCCTCGTGCAGCCGCAGCAGGCCCACCGCGGCCCCGCGGGTGCGCCGCAGGGCTCGGTGGACGGTGGTGAGAATGTCCGGCAGCGGTGCGTCCGGTACCCGGCGGAAGGCCCGCAGCGCCGTCTGCGCGGCCTCGGCCGCTGGCGCCCCGTGGCCCAGGCCGTCGACGACCATCGCGGTACGGAAGTCGCCCGTGTCGATGACCGTGCAGGCGTCACCGCTCTCCTGCTCGCCGTCGGCGGGCAGGCACACCGCGCCCACCCCGCCGTCGCATGCCGGGAGCTGATCCGGTGCGCAGAGCCGGGCGCAGGCCAGCGTGCCCTCGGCGGAGCCGCTGCGGATGCTGAAGTGGGACGCTATCCGGCGTACCGCGCCCAGGCCGGCGCCGAGCGTGCCGGTGGTGCTGAAGCCGTCCGCGAGACAGCGCTCCAGCTCGGGCATGCCGGGGCCGCGGTCGGCGGCGAGCACCTCCAGGCCGCCGCCCGTGGGCAGTTGCTGGAGGTAGAGGACGCCGTCCGTGGCGTGTTTGGCGAGGTTGCTGCCCAGTTCGGACGCGATGACCGCGGCCTGGTCGGGCAGCGCGCCGGGCAGCCCCGACCGCTCGGCGAGCCGGCCGGCGGTCCGGGCCGCGACGTGAACCGCGCTGTAATGATCGATACGGACGGCGAGGGTGGGCGGGACGGAAGGGTCGGTCAACGGCTCGCCCACCGTGTGGCCACGACGGTCGTGCCACGGCCTTCCACGCTGTCCACCTCGAACTCGTCCATCAGCCGCCGCGCGCCGCCCAGGCCGTGCCCCAGCCCGGCACCCGTGGTGTAGCCGTCGGTCAGGGCGGTCTCCAGGTCGGCGATGCCGGGTCCCTTGTCCCGCACGACCAGACGCAGCCCCGCCTTGTCGCCGGCGGCCGGGTGCTCGATGGTGAGGGTGCCGCCCCCGCCGTGGATGTAGGCGTTGCGGGCCAGTTCGCTGGCTGCCGTGACCACCCGCGTCTGGTCCACGATCCCGAAACCGGCACGGATGGTGGCCGCCCGTACGGCGTGCCGTACGGCCAGCAGGTCCTCCTCGCTCTCGACGGGGTACATCGACGGCGTCTCTCTGCCGCCGGTGACCACCTCTTCCGGTCCGGCGCCGGTCAAGTCGGCGACGTCCGCGTGCAGTTCACCTATGGGCGTCACGCAAGACTCCCTCGGGTGCCTGGGGACTTCGGTGCCAGCCCAGGGCGGTGAGGCCCTGTTCGGCGTTGAGCGCGGTCTCCACACCGGTCAGCTGGAGGCCGAGCTCGACCAGGGTGATGGCGACGGGCGGCTGCATGCCGGCCACTATGACCCGCGCGCCGAGCAGGCGGGACATCGTGGTCAGTTCCATCAGCATCCGTGCCACGTAGGAGTCGATGATCTCCAGCCGGGAGATGTCGATCAGTACGCCGCGCGCGCCGTCGGCCGAGATCCGCTCGGTCAGCTCGTCGGCGAAGGCGACAGCCGTCTTGTCGTCGAGCTCGTTGAGCAGCCCCGTCACCAGGACGTCGCCGAGGCGGAGGATCGGCACTCCGGTCGATGCGGGCACGGTCATCGCTCCGTCAGGGTGGCCGAAGCGGGCGAGTCCCTGAGCTCGATGGCCGCGGACAGCGCGTCGGCGAGCGTGGCACGGGTGAGGATGGTGGACAGGTCGATGCCCAGCTGGGCGATGGTCTGCGCGATGGGCGGCCGGATGCCGCTGATCACGCAGTCGGCGCCCATCAGCCGTACGGCGTTGACCGTGTGCATGAGGTGCTGCGCGACCGCGGTGTCCACCGTGGGGACACCGGTGATGTCGATGATCGCGATTCGCGCCTCGTGCTCCTGGATCGCCTGGAGGAGGTTCTCCATGACGACTTGGGTGCGGGCGGTGTCCAGGGTGCCGATCAGCGGGACGGCGAGCACCTGGCGCCACAGGCGCACCACGGGCGTGGAGACCTCCAGCAGCTGCCGGCTCTGCCGCCGGATGATCTCCTCGCGGCCCTCGACGAACGTGTCGAAGCTGAGTGCCCCGGCCCTGTCCAGCAGCTGGTTGATCAGCAGAGCGGCGGCGAACAGCTCGTCGCCGTCGTGCGTCCGCCGCTGCACCGCCTCCAGCAGTGCCTCCTTGAGGGTGAGCACCGCCATGGACGTCGCGGTCGGCGACGCGCCCTTGCGGGCCCTGCGCATGGAGAACTCGGACACCGCGCGGCGCAGGTCCTGGTGGGTGGCGACCACCCGCTCCACAGGCGCGTCACTGCGCAGACCGGCGCCGAGCACACCGACGAGTCCGTCGGCCTCCTCCCGCAGCAGGCTCTCGCTCAGGTCGGTGCCCTGCTCGGCCCGCGTCAGCTGCAACTGCACCCAGCGGTCGGCGATGTCGTCGGCCTCTGCCTCCAACGCACCGGCGACAAGCTCCCGCGCGCCGGTCTCGATGGAACTCAAAACCACGGTCCTTCCAGGTCAACGGCGATTCCGGGTGGCCCCCGGCAAGGGTCTGCTGCGACCGGAAGCCACCTTTCCCGAGCTTCTTCGGCCCGGCAAATCTTACCGAGCGCAGTCAAGCACGCAAAGATCCACCTGCGCTGCCCCGCCGTCGGCCAAGTCCGGGCAGCCGCACCCCAGTACCCAGAAACGCATCTTTCGCACCTCTGATTTCGGGCACATTTTTCCGCGGTGTTGAGCGGGACCCCAGAAACGGGCCGTATGACGCCGCTCACCTGGCCCGGCGGGAACGGCGGTGGGCCGTTCCCACCGGTCCAGGTGACCGCTCGCCCTTCAGTACGGCCTCGGCCCTCCCGGGTGGCCGCCTCGTCCGATGCCCCGCCCACTGTCCGTTCGGCCGTGGGCCGCCGGCCGGCCTTGTCCACCACCGCCCGATGATCCGGACCACTCCCCCGGACGCGTCCGGAAAGCGCCCGTCGTCCCCTTTTCCGCTCGGCGCCCGGCGGGCGGTTGCACCAGGTGGCCCGACTGGCCCCTCGACGCCGAGGCCGCCACCACTCCCCTTCAGTCGTTTGACTCAGCCCGACCGGCCACGTTCACTGAGCCCAGACGTAGGGAACCGAAGGGAAGCGTGATGGCCGGCAGGACGACCCGGTCCGGGCGGGCCGAGGGCACCAGAGAGACGATCCTCACCGTCGCGGAGCGCATGTTCGCCGAGCACGGTGTGTTCGCCGTCTCCAACCGCCAGGTCAGCGAGGCCGCGGGGCAGGGCAACAACGCCGCCGTCGGCTACCACTTCGGCACCAAGAACGACCTGCTGCGGGCGATCGTCCGCAAGCACGCCCGGCGGATCGACGAGCTGCGGCAGGCGATGCTGGCCGAGACCGGCGATTCCGAGGACGTACGGGACTGGGTGGCGTGCCTCGTCCGCCCCTCCACCGATCATCTGGCCGAGCTGGACAGCCCCACGTGGTTCGCGCGGTTCGCCATCCAGGTGATGACCGACCCGGTACTGCGCGAGATCATGATCGACGAGACGTTCGGGCCGACGATCCAGCAGACGCTCGACGGACTCAACCGCTGCCTGCCGGACCTGCCGCTGCCCGTACGGATCGAGCGCGGCGAGATGGCCCGGCACCTGCTGATGCACATGCTGGCCGAGCGGGAACGCGCCCTCGCCGGCAACACCCAGGCCACCGCCTCCACTTGGCCCGAGTACGCGAGCGGGCTCAGCGACGCGATCACCGGCATCTGGCTGGCGCCGGTCACACCGAACACGTCACACGGCCGCTCCTGAACGGGCGCGCGGGACGACGACCGGCGAGCCGTCGCCGGGGGCCGGCAGGATGTCCGCCTCCAGGCCGTAGACCTCCTTGATCAGTGCCTCGTCGACGATGTCGCGGGGTGCGCCCTGCGCGACGACGCGCCCATCCTTCATGGCCACGAGCGTGTCGGCGTAGCGGGCGGCGGCGGCCAGGTCGTGCTGGACCATGACGACGGTGCGCCCCGCCGCGGCGACCTCGCGGACGAGTTCCAGTACGTCGACGGCGTGGCCCGGGTCGAGGGCGCTGGTGGGCTCGTCGAGGAGGATGACGGGGGTGTGCTGGGCGAGGACCATCGCCAGCCAGCAGCGCTGACGCTGCCCGCCGGAGAGCCGGTCGAGGCGTTCGGCGGTTAGTTCGGTGGTGCCGGTGGCCGCCAGTGCCTCGCGTACGGCGTCCTCGTCGGCGCGCGACCACTGCCGCAGCAGTCCCTGGTGCGGGTGGCGGCCGTAGCGGACCAGCCCGGCCACGGTGACGGCCTCGGGGGCGCGCGGCGACTGGGGCAGCAGGGCGACCCGGTGGGCTGCCTGCCGTTGGCCGAGTTTCCAGATGTCCTCACCGCCGGCCAGCACGGTGCCGGACTCGGGCCGGTGCAGCCGGGCGGCGGTGCGCAGCAGGGTGGACTTCCCGCAGCCATTGGGGCCGACGACGACGGCGACCTGGCCGGCGGGGACGGTGAGGTCGACGTCCCGGACGGCGGGACGGCCGGGGTAACCGGCGTGCAGGGACCGGACTTCGAGGCCCGGCGCCGTGGCGGTCAGGGGGTCGGTCATGGGAGTGTTCACGCCTTTCCGGTGGCCCGTTCCGTACGGAAGAGGACCCAAAGAAGGAACGGTCCGCCGAGGACGCTGGTGACGACGCCGACGGGCAGCTCGACAGGGGCGATGACGCGCCCCAGCGCGTCGGCGGCGGCGATGAGCGCGGCTCCGGTCAGGGCGGAGCCGGTGATCGGTACGCGGGTGGGGCCGGCCAGTCGCTGCGCGACGACGGGGGCCGCCAGGGCGACGAAGGCGATGGGGCCGCCGATGCCGACGGCGAGGCCCGCCAGCGCGACGGCCACGGCGAGCGCGGCCGCCCGTACGCGCCGCAGATCGACGCCCAGGGAGGCCGCCATGTCGTCGTCGAAGCGCAGGAGTTGCAGCCGGTGTCCGGCCGCCAGGGCGAGCGGGAGGAGGAAGAGCAGGGCGAGCGAGAGCGGTACGCCGACGCCGCCGTCGCGGCCGTTCAAGCTGCCGACGGCCCACAGGAACACGCCGCCCGCGGTGTTGTCGTTCTCCCGGGACATGATGAGGTCGCTGACGGCGCCGATGAACGTGGAGACGCCGATGCCGACCACGAGTACGCGGTAGCCGGCCGCGCCCGCGCCGCCCGCGCACAGCACCACGATCGCGGCGGCGGCCACGGCACCCAGGGGCCCGAGCCACCAGTCCCCCACCATGCCGGTCGCGGAGCCGGCGACGGAGGCGACGACCGCCGCGGTCGCGCCCTCGTTGACGCCGATGAGGTCGGGGGTGGCCAGCCGGTTGCCGGCCAGGGTCTGGGTCAGGCAGCCGGCGACGCCGAGCGCGGCGCCGACCAGCAGCCCGACGAGGACGCGCGGCAGCCGGAAGTCCCGGACGATCATCACGGTGCCCGGGTCGCCCGTGCCCAGCAGCCCGGAGACGGTCTGCGGCAGGCTCATGCCGGTCGAACTCGCCAGCACGCCGAGGCAGACGAGGACCGCGACGAGGGGTACGAGGAGCGCCGCGGCCAGTGCGCTGCGGCGGGGCAGGAGCCACGAGAGGGTGCCGGTGCGCAGTACGACGCTGTCCGGCGGGGTCACCTCGGTCATGCCGAGGCTCCCGCGGTGGAGAGCCGGGCCGAGCGCGCGATCCAGATGAGCAGCGGCCCGCCGACGAAGGCGAGCAGCACGCTGACCGGGGTTTCCCAGGGCCGGATGACGACGCGCGCGAGGATGTCGGCGAGGAGCATGACATCGGCCGCGACCAGCGCGGACAGGACGAGTGTCGCGGTCATCCGGGCGCCTGCGACGGCGCGCGCCGCGTACGGAGCGAGCAGGCCGAGGAAGGCGATGGGCCCGGCGACGGCGACCGCGCAGCCGACGAGCAGCGACACCGCGCCGGCCACCACCAGGCGGATCCGGCCGGGGTGGTGGCCGAGCGAGCGGGCACTGTCGTCGCCGAGGCCCAGTGCGGACAGCGGCCGGGCGCAGCCCAGCGCGGTGAGCAGGCCGACGGCTGCCGGCGGCAGCAGCGGCAGCAGGTCGGAGACCTGCACTCCGGCAAGGGAGCCGATCGTCCAGTACCGGTACGTGTCGAAGGTCGACTGCGTACCGAGCAGGACGTAGGCGGTGAGGCCGTGGAAGGTGGCACCCAGCGCCGATCCGGCCAGGACGAGCCGCAGCGGGGAGCCGGCGGCGCGGCCGGAAGCGGCGAGCAGGAGGACGACGGCGCTGGCGGCCGTGCCGCCGACGAGCGCCCAGACCAGCAGCGCGGCCGGCGAGGTGGCGCCGAAGAAGGTGAGGCCGAGGACGACGGCGAAGGCGGCACCGGAGTTGACGCCGAGCAGGCCGGTCTCCGCGAGCGGGTTGCGGGTCGCGGCCTGGAGCAGGCAGCCGGAAGCGCCCAGGCAGACCCCGACCAGGACGGCGGCGAGGGTGCGCGGCAGGCGCACGTCCAGGAGCGCCAGGCGCAGTTGGGTGTCGGCGCGGGCGGCGGGGTCGCCGAGGAGGTAGTCCCAGGCGCGGGCGGGCGAGCTGTTGCCCGTTCCGATGAGGAGAGAGAGCAGGGCGAGTCCGAGGAAGAGGACGACGAGGCCGAGGGCGGCCCACGCCACGGGGCCGGCTTCGGGCGGTGGGCGCCGGCCGAAGCGGCGGCCCGTGGTCTCACCCCGGGCTTCTTGCATTCTCCACATATGGTTAGCCTAACCTAAGTTTCGTTCCGTCAGTCGACGGCTCGGAAGGCTCACGCATGCCCGCAATGCGCACTGCGTCACGCCCCGGCCACCGTTCAACGCCCCGGCAGCGCCTTCCGGATCGCCCCCCGCGACAGCACAACAAACACAGAAAGAGGCTCCTGGTGTCCAGTACCGTCTCGCCCTCCCGCAGACCCGCGCGGTCCGTCGCCGCAGCCGCCGTGCTCGCCGCTCTCGCGCTGGCCGCCACCGCCTGCGGCTCCTCGGACCGGAGCAGTGCCGCGGGCGACTCCGGTAAATCCGGCACCACCCCGGTCACCGACGCGACCGGCGCGAAGGTGCGGGTGCCCGCGGCCCCGAAGCGGGTCGTGGCGCTCAGCGAGATGGACCTGGACTCCGCGCTCACGCTCGGCGTCAAGCCCGTCGGACTCACCGCGGGACGCGGCCAGAAGGGCGCCCCCGCCTACCTGGCCGACCGTGCCGAGGGCATACCGGTGGTGGGCGCGGTGACCGGCCCGGACATCGAGAAGGTCGTCCGGGCCGAGCCCGACGTCATCCTCGCCGGGCAGCTCGCCGACCAGCAGGTGCTCCAGCAGCTCAAGAAGATCGCCCCCACCGTCGTCACCGTGGACCGCACCAAGAACTGGCAGAAGTCGCTCCAACTCACCGCCACGGTGCTCGGGAAGAGCAACGCGGCCAAGAAGTTCCTCACCTCGTACGACACCAAGGTCGCGGCGCTGAAGAAGGACCTCGGCGACGACGCGGACGACAGTGTCTCGGTGGCCCGCTACTCCGCCAAGGGCACCGCCGTCATGCAGCAGGGCGTGTTCATCAGCGACGTGCTCAAGGACCTGGGATTCCAGCGGCCCGGCATCCAGAACGAGAAGGGCGAGGGCCACTCGTCGCCGATCAGCGACGAGAACCTCCAGGAGATCGACGGCGACCGGCTGTTCATCGGCACCCTGTCGACCACAGGGCCGGACAAGGGCCTCCTGGACGAGCTCGCGAAGAAGCCGGCCTACAAGGAGCTGAAGGCCGTACGGAACGGCCACGCGACCGTCGTCGACGGCTCGAAGTGGACCAGTCTCGGGGGCGCGCAGGCAGCCGTGTCCGTACTCGACGACATCCGGAAGGCGATGGTCAAGTGAGCACCGACCAGGAACTCGCCGGACGGTTCGCGCTCGTCACGGGCGCCGGTCGGGGCATCGGCCGCGCGGTGGTGGCGGCCCTCGTCGAACGCGGCGCCCGCGTCCTCGCCACCGACCTGTCCGGCGAGGACGTGCAGACCGTCGCCAAGGAGCACGGCGACCAGGTCGTGGCCCGCCGGCTGGACGTCACCGACGCGCCGGCCGTCGAGCGGCTCGTCACCGAGGCCGAAGACACCCTGGGAGCACTGGACATCGCGGTCAACGTCGCCGGGGTCCTGCGCGAGTCCGCCGTGGTGGACACCACCGACGAGGAGTGGGCCGCCACCTTCGCCGTCAACACCGACGGGGTCTTCCACGTCTCGCGCGCGGTCGCCCGCCGGATGGGCGAGCGGGGCCGCGGCAGCATCGTCACCGTCGCCTCGAACGCGGCCGGAATACCGCGCTCCGGCATGTCCGCCTACGCCGCGTCCAAGGCGGCGACCGTGATGTTCACCAAGTGCCTCGGCCTGGAGCTCGCCTCCCGCGGCGTCCGCTGCAACACCGTCTCCCCCGGCTCGACCCTCACCGACATGCAACGCGGCATGTGGACCACCGGTGACGAGGAGGCCGCCGCGCGGCGCGTGATCGAGGGGAACCTCGCGACCCACCGCACCGGCATCCCGCTCGGCCGCATCGCCGACCCGTCCGACATCGCCGAGGCGGTCGTCTTCCTCGCCTCCGACCGGGCCCGCCACATCACCATGCACGACCTGTACGTCGACGGTGGCGCCACCCTCCGGGCCTGACCCGCCGACCCTCGCAGCACGGCCGCCGACCACGGCCGCACCTCTCTTCCCCTTGGAGACACCATGTCCGCCTCCTTGCGCGAACCCACCCTCCCCCACGGCGCGGCGCCCGCCGCCGTGGTCACCCCCGGCTCGGCGACCGCCCTGCTCGACGGGTACCGCCCGGGCACGGACCGGTTCCTCGCCACCCCGCACCACACACTGCTGGGCCGCGGCACCGCGGCCGAAGTCCCGCACGATCAGAGACCGTTGACCGAACGCGTGCAGGACGTACTCGATACGAGGCGGCGCGCGGGCGACGCGGCACCCATCGTCGTCGGCTCGCTGCCCTTCGCCCCGGACGCCCCGCCCGCACTCGCCGTGCCGCGCTCGGTGCGCTGGGCACCGCCCCTGCGCGAGGACCCGCTCGTCGCGCTGCCCGCGCCGGCCGGCGACGACCGGGGCCAGTGGGACATGCGGCCCGTGCCGGAGCCGGAGCAGTACGGTGCGGCCGTCGCCGCCGCTGTCGCACGAATGCGGGCCGGAGAGTTCGACAAGGTCGTCCTGGCCCGCACGCTGGAGCTGACCTCCGACCGCGCGCTGGACCTGCCCGCCATGCTGCGCCGGCTGGCCCAGCGCGACCCGGCCGGATACACCTTCGCCGTGCCCAGCGGCCCGGACCGCACCCTCATCGGCGCCAGCCCCGAGCTGCTGGTGGCCCGGCGCGACGGGCGCCTCGTCGCCAACCCGCTGGCGGGTTCGGCACCGCGCAGCTCCGACCTGGCGGAGGACGTCCGGCGCGCGGCCGCGCTCCTGGAGTCGCCGAAGGACCTGCACGAGCACGCCGTCGTGGTGGAGGCCGTACGCGCGGCGCTCGCACCGTTCTGCACCCGCCTGGACGTTCCCGCGCGGCCCACCCTGGTCCGCACCGCCGCCATGTGGCACTTGTCGACCACCGTCACCGGCGAACTGGCCGGCCCGGCCACCACCGCCCTGCACCTGGCGTCCGCACTGCACCCCACCCCCGCCGTGTGCGGCACCCCCACCGACGTGGCGCGCGCCGTCATCGCCGAGTCCGAGCCCTTCGACCGCGGCCCGTACACCGGGATGGTGGGCTGGCAGGGCGCGGACGGCGACGGCGAGTGGGTCGTGACGATCCGCTGCGCCGAGGCCGAGGGCCGCTCGCTGCGGCTGTTCGCCGGGGCCGGCGTGGTGGCCGCCTCCTCGCCGGAGGCCGAGACCGCCGAGACCGGCGCCAAGTTCGGTACCTTCCTCAACGCCGTGGGGGCCTCCCTGTGAGCACCGCCGAAGCCGTGAGCGCCCTCGCGCCGGGCGTCGACGCACCCACCTGGCCGGCCGAGTTCGCCGCGCGCTACCGCGCCGCGGGCTACTGGCGCGGGGAGACCTTCGGAGGCGTACTGCGCGAGCGCGCCGCCGCCCACCCCGACCGCGTCGCGCTGGTCGACCCCGGCCCCGTACGCCGTACCTGGACCTACCGGGAGCTGGACGAGCGCGCCGACCGGCTCGCCGCCGGGTTCCTCGCGCGCGGCATCGCCAAGGGCGACCGGGTCGTCGTGCAGCTGCCCAACGTCGGTGAGTTCATCGAGGTCGTCTTCGCGCTCTTCCGGATCGGTGCGCTGCCGGTGTACGCGCTGCCGGCCCACCGCGAGACGGAGATCGCGCACTTCTGCTCCTTCACCGAGGCCGTCGCCTACGTGATCCCCGACCGGCACGCCGGGTTCGACCACCGGGACCTCGCCACCAGGATCCAGGAACGCACCCCGGGCCTGCGGCACGTCTTCGTCGTCGGCGACCCGGGCGGGCACACCGCGCTGGCCGAGGTCCCCCGCGAGCCGGCCGTCCTGCCCGACGGGCCGGCCCCGCACGAGCTGGCGTTCCTCCAGCTGTCCGGCGGTACGACCGGGGTGTCCAAGCTCATCCCGCGCACCCACGACGACTACCTGTACTCGCTGTGGGGTTCCAACGAGATCTGCGGTGTCGACGGCGACACCCGCTTCCTCGTGGTGCTGCCCGCCGCGCACAACTTCCCCATGAGCTCCCCCGGCTGGCTGGGCGTGCTGTACGCCGGCGGCACCGTCGTCCTGTGCCCGCGGCCCGACCCCGCGACGGCCTTCCCCCTCATCGAGCGGGAACGCATCACCATGACCGGGATGGTGCCGCCGCTGGCGCTGGTGTGGACCGACGCCGCCCCATCGGCGGAACACGACCTGTCCAGCCTGGAGCTGGTGCTGGTCGGCGGCGCCAAGTACAGCGAGGAGGCCGCACGCCGGCTGGAGCCCGCGCTGGGCTGCCGGCTGATGCAGGTCTTCGGGATGGCCGAGGGGCTCGTCAACTACACCCGGCTGGACGACGACTACGAGACCATCGTCACCACCCAGGGCCGTCCGATCTCCCCGGACGACGAGATCCGCATCGTCGACGACGCCGGACAGGACGTCGCGGACGGCGAGTTCGGGCACCTGCTGACCCGCGGCCCGTACACGATCCGCGGTTACTGGCGGGCCCCCGAACACAACGCGCGCACCTTCACCGAGGACGGCTTCTACCGCACCGGCGACATCGTGCGCTCCACCGCGACCGGCCACCTCGTCGTCGAGGGCCGGGCCAAGGACCAGATCAACCGGGGCGGCGAGAAGATCGCGCCGGAGGAGGTCGAGAACGTCATCCTCGCCCACCCCGCCGTGCACGACGTGTCCGTCGTCGCGGTGGCCGACGAGTACCTCGGCGAGCGCTCCCTCGCCTACGTGATCCTGCGCGACGGTGCCGAGCCGCTGAAGCCCGTCGCCGTCAAACGGTTCGTCCGCGAGCGCGGCCTGGCCGCCTACAAGGTCCCCGACCTCGTCGAGTTCGTCGACGCCTTCCCGCGGACCGGCGTCGGAAAGGTCAGCAAGAAGGGGCTGCAGTCCTCCGCCGCCACGCCCGCCGCCGACACCGACCGCTGACGCGCACCACCCGAAAGGCTGCCGCCCCCATGGCACTTCCCGCCATCGCCCCCTATCAGCTGCCGGCTCCGGAGGAGCTGCCCGCCAACCGGGTGTCCTGGACCGTGGACCCCTCGCGCGCGCTGTTGCTCGTCCACGACCTGCAGCACCACTTCCTCGACGCGTTCCCGGCCGGTGAGCAGCCCGTGACCGGCATGCTCGACAACACCGCACGGCTGCTGGACGCGTTCCGCCGCCAGGGCACCCCGGTCGTCTACTCCGCCCAGCGCGGCGGCCAGACGCCCGAGGAACGCGGCCTCCAGCTGGACTTCTGGGGCCCGGGCGTCGCCGACGACCCGTACAAGCTCGCCGTGCCGGACGTGGTCGCGCCCGTCGCCGGGGACACCCTCCTCACCAAGTGGAAGTACAGCGCCTTCGTCCGCTCCGAGCTGGAACGGCTGATGCGCGACGCCGGCCGCGACCAACTGGTGATCACCGGTGTGTACGCGCACATCGGCGTACTGATGAGCGCCGCCGACGCATGGCAGCGGGACATCCGGGCGTTCGTCGTCGCCGACGCGGTGGCCGACTTCTCCCGCGCCGACCACGACATGGCCCTGCGCTGGGCCGCCGGCCGCTGCGCCGTCGTGACCACCACCGACGCCCTTCTCAAGGAGATCTGACCACCATGGCGCTCACCCTGGAGCAGATCCGCGCCGACGTCGCCGACACCCTCGGCGAGGACCCCGCGGACATCCCGTACGACGAGAACCTGGTCGACCACGGCCTGGACTCGGTGCGCATCATGGCGCTGCTGGAACGATGGCGCCGCGAGCACGGTGTCGAGGCGGCCTTCGCCGACCTCGCCGAGCAGCCGGCCGTCGAGGCCTGGGCACCGCTGCTGGGGGTGGCATGACCGCCCCCGTCACGGCGGACGCCCGCCGGCCTGCCGGCGCCGCCGACGCCCCGCTGCCGCTCACGGCGGCCCAGTCGGGCATGTGGTACGCGCAGGCCCTCGACCCGCTGAGCCCCGCGCAGAACACCGCCGAGTGCCTGCACATCGACGGGCCCCTCGACCCGCAGCTGTTCGATGCCGCGCTGCGCCGCGTCACCGCCGAGGCCGACTCGCTGCGGATACGCGTCACGGACACCCCCGACGGCCCCCGCCAGCGGGTCCTGGACGCCGTCGAGCCGCCGCTGACCCTGCGCGACCTCCGGGGCCGCGACCGGGCCGAGGAGGAGGCCGAGGCATGGATGCGCGCGGACCTCGGCCGGCCCTTCGACCTGGCCACCGGCCCGCTGTTCCGGCACGCGCTGTTCCGGGTCGGCGACGAGCGGTGGCTGTGGTACCAGCGCATCCACCACCTGGTCATGGACGGTTACGGCTACTCGCTGCTCGTCCGCCGCACGTCCGAGGTCTACACGGCGCTGGTCCGCGGTGAGGAGCCGGTGCCGCGCACGTTCGGCACGCTGACCGACCTCCTCACCCAGGACGCCGAGTACCGGGCCTCGGACGCCTTCGCCGCCGACCGGGCCCACTGGTCGGCGGCGTTCGCCGACCGGCCGGAGGCGTCCCGCCTCGCGGGCCGCGGCGCGCTGCCCTCCCGTACGTTCCTGCGGCACAGCGCCCGGCTCGCCCCCGAGGCGACGGAGCGGGTCCGCGCACTGGCCGCCACGCTGCGCGCGACCTGGCCGGACGTGCTGATCGCGGCGCAGGCCCTGTACACCTCGCGGGTCACCGGCCGCGCCGACGTCGTGCTCGGCCTGCCGATGATGGGCCGCATGGGGTCGGTCGCGCTGCGGGTGCCGGGCATGGTGATGAACGTGCTGCCGCTGCGCCTGGCCGTCTCCCCGGAGGAGACCTTCGCGCAGCTGGTGCGACAGGTCGTGCTCGCGGTCCGGCAGGTCCGCCGCCACCAGCACTACCGGTACGAGGACATCCGCCGCGACCTGGGGCTGCTCGGCGAGAGCCGCGGCCTGGCCGGTCCACTGGTCAACGTCATGCCGTTCGACTACGACATCGACTTCGCCGGCGCGCCCGCGCGGGCCCGCAATCTCTCCGCCGGCCCGGTCGACGACCTGACGGTCAACATCTACGACCGTGCCGACGGCCGCGGCCTCCAGATCGACCACGACGGCAACCCGGCGCTGTACGAGGACGCCGAACTCGCCGCCCACCAGGAGCGTTTCCTGCACCTGGTGGACCGACTCGCGCAGGCCGACCCCCAGCTGCCGCTCGCCGCACACCCGGTCGCCACACCCGCCGAACTCGACCTGGTCGTCACCGAGTTCAACCGAACGGACCAAGTGGTGCCGCCCACGAACCTGGTCGGCCCGATCGAGGCGCAGGTCATGCGGACCCCGAACGCCACGGCGCTGGTGTACGAGGGGACATCGCTCACCTTCGCCGAGCTGAACGCCCGCGCCAACCGCCTCGCCCGGCATCTGCGGACCTTCGGCGCGCGGCCCGGCGCGGTGGTGGCCGTCTCGGTGCCCCGGTCGGCGGAGCTGGTGATCGCCCTGCTCGCCGTGGTCAAGACCGGTGCGGCGTACCTGCCGCTGGACCCGGACTACCCGGCCGAGCGGCTCACGTTCATGCTTCAGGACGCGGCGCCGGTGTGTGCCGTCACCGACCGCGCCGGCCGGCTGCCGGACGACGCGGGCACCCCGCTCGTCGTCCTGGACGGCCTCGACGTCTCCGGATACCTGGCCATCAATCCCGGGCGTCCGCTGACGCCCGCGCATCCCGCGTACGTCATCTACACCTCCGGGTCCACCGGCAGGCCCAAGGGCGTCGTGGTTTCGCACGGGGCCATCGACAACCGGTTGCGCTGGATGCAGCACGCCTACGGGCTCGGTGCCGGGGACCGGGTGCTGCAGAAGACACCCTCCTCGTTCGACGTGTCCGTGTGGGAGTTCTTCTGGCCGCTGCGCGCGGGCGCCACGCTCGTCGTCGCGGCGCCGGGCGGCCACAAGGACCCCGCCTACCTGACCCGCGTCATCCGCGAACAGCAGATCACCACCTGCCACTTCGTGCCGTCGATGCTCCAGGTCTTCCTGGCCGGGGCGGAGTCCGGCGCGACCGCCTGCGACAGCCTGCGGCAGGTGTTCTGCAGCGGGGAGGCGCTGCCCCGCGAGACCGCGAACGCCTTCGCGCGCACCCTGCCCGGGACCGAGCTGCACAACCTGTACGGGCCCACGGAGGCCGCCGTCGACGTCACGTACCACACCTGCGTTCCGGAGGCCGACGGCCCGGTGCCGATCGGCCGGCCGGTGTGGAACACCCGGCTGTACGTCCTCGACGCGGCGCTCCAGCCCTGCCCGCCCGGCGTGGCGGGCGAGCTGTACCTCGCCGGGCGGCAGCTCGCCGACGGCTACCTGAACCGCGCCGACCTGACCGCTTCCCGCTTCGTGGCGAACCCCTTCGGTCCGCCGGGCAGCCTCATGTACCGCACGGGCGACCTGGCGCGCTGGACCGACCAGGGCGAGGTGGAGTACCTCGGCCGCACCGACCACCAGGTGAAGCTGCGCGGCCAGCGCATCGAGCTGGGGGAGATCGAGACGGCACTGGCGGCACAGGCCGGGGTGGACGGGGCCTGCGCGCTGGTGCGCGAGGACCGGCCGGGCGAGCAGCAGCTCGTCGGCTACGTCACGGGCGGCGCCGACCCGGCCGCCGTGCGCGCCGGGCTGACGGGCGTACTCCCGGAGCACATGGTCCCGGCTGCGGTGGTGCCCCTGGACGCGTTCCCGCTGAGCCCCAACGGGAAGCTGGACCGCAAAGCACTGCCCGCGCCGGTCTTCACCGGCAGCGGGGGCGGCCGGCGTCCCGCGAGCGCGCGCGAGGAGGCGCTGACCCGCCTGTTCGCGCAGGTGCTCGGCGCCGAACGCATCGGTCCCGACGACGCGTTCTTCGACCTGGGCGGCACCTCGCTGCTCGCGGTGCGGCTGGTGGCGCGCGTCCGGGAGGAGCTGGGTGCCGAGCTGACGATCGGCTCGCTGTTCGAGGCGCCCACTCCGGCGTCGCTCGCGGCCCGGATCGAGACCGCGGGGCCGGCGGCCGAGGACGCCCTGGGCGTCGTACTGCCGCTGCGCACCGAGGGCGACCGGCCGCCGCTGTTCGCGATCCACCCGGCGGGCGGCATCGCGTGGTGCTACGCGGGCCTCTCCGCGCGGCTCGGCCAGGGGCAGCCGCTGTACGGCATCCAGGCGCGCGGCCTGGTGCACGACGAGCCGCTGCCGGCGACGCTCCAGGAGGAGGCGGCCGACTACGTCGAGCGCATCCGCGCCCTCCGGCCGCACGGCCCGTACCGGCTGCTGGGCTGGTCGGTGGGCGGCGTCCTCGCCCACACAGTGGCCGTGCTGCTGCAACAGGCGGGCGAGGAGGTCGAATTGCTCGCGCTGCTGGACGCGTTCCCGGCCGAGCAGTGGCGGGAGAACGCCGCGCCCGAGGAGGGCGACGCACTGACCGCGGTGCTGCGCATGGCGGGCTTCGACCGCACCCACGAACGCGACCGGGACGACGTGCTCGCCACGCTGCGGCAGGCGGGCAGCCCGCTGGCCGGGCTCACCGACCACACCCTGGCGCGGATCGTGGACATCGTGCCGAACCACGCGCGCATGATGCGCGAGCACCACCACGGTGTGTTCGACGGCGACGTGCTGTTCTTCACGGCTGCCGCGCCCCGCGCCGAGGACTGGCTGACCCGGGAGGCGTGGCGTCCGCACGTGAGCGGCACCGTCGTCAACCATGACCTGGACTGCACGCACCCGCAGATGATGCGGGAGCGGCAGCTCGACGACATCGCCGCCGTGCTGGCGGCCCGGCTGAAGGAGCTCGACGCATGACGCAGCAGGCCGGCCCGTTCGACGCGGGTACGGGTGAGGGCGACACGCACCTGGTCCTGGAGAACGACCACGGCCGCCGGTCGCTGTGGCCGGTGTGGCGCGCCGTGCCGCCGGGATGGTCGGCGTGCTTCGGGCCGGCGCCGCACGACGCGTGCGTACGCCACGTGGAGACGCGGGCGGCATGACGCCGACGACCGCGGTGCGGCCGTGGCCGGACCCCGGACCGCTGCCCCGGCCGCACGACCTCGCCCCGGGCCCGCGGCTGTGGCTGGTCCGGGCCCCGGGCCCGGGCGTCGCCCCCGATGAGTCGGTACTGGACGAGGAGGAGCGCCGCCGTGCGGCCGCGCTGCGGCGCCCGGCGGACCGGGCCCTGTACGTGGCGGCGCATGTGGCGCTGCGCCGCGTACTGGGTGGCTGCCTGGGGGTGCCGGCCGGGCGGGTTCCGCTGACGCGGCTGCCGTGTCCGGGCTGCGGCGGGCCGCACGGCCGTCCCGCCGTGGCCGGGCCGGCCGGCGCAGCGGTGCACTTCTCGCTGTCGCACACGGGCGGCCTGGCCCTGCTGGGGCTGGCCGCCCGGCCGGTGGGCGTGGACGTCGAACGCGTCCCGGACGTGGGGCTGGTGCGGGATGCGGCCGGTGCGCTGCACCCGGCGGAGCAGGAGGAGCTGGCCGCACTGCCCGAGGCCGAGCGCGCCGCCGCCTTCGCACGCTGCTGGACGCGTAAGGAGGCGTACCTGAAGGCGATCGGCGAGGGCCTGTCCGGGGACGGCCTGGGCAGTGCGCATCTCGGGACGGGCCCCGAACCGGCCGGGCTGCCCGGGTGGCTGCTCGACGACGTCGAGGTGCCGCCGGGTTACGCGGCAGCGTGCGCACTGCCCGGGCAGGGGCGTACGGCGCCTCAGTCCGGGGTGCCGGAGAGCAACGCCTCCAGGCCGGCCGCCAGTTCCGTGCGCCAGCACAGGTAGTCGTGGCCGCCGTTGAACTCGCGGTACACGGCGTCGTCGTAGCCGGCGGACGAGAGTGCGTCGCGCAGGCGCCGTGCCGCGGGGAGCGCCACCCATTCCTGCTCGCCGAAGGAGAGCCAGAAGCGCACCGGCAGGCGGGGGCCGTCGGCGATGCGGCGGGTGAGCCATTCGGCCCGGGGGCCGTTGGGCCACCAGAACGAGCCCGACTGGGCGAGGGCGTTGCCGAACCGGTGCGGTGCGGAGAGGGCTGCGTAGGCGGCGGTGAGGCCGCCCAGGCTCTGCCCGGCGATGACGGTGCCGGCCGGGTCCTCGGTGACCGGCAGCAGGCCGCCGGCCCAGGGCAGCAGTTCCTCGGCGAGGAAGGCGACGTACTCCGGGCGGCAGGTGAGTTCCGCCCACCGCGTGGCGGCGTCCACGGACTCCGGCAGGACGACGGCGAGCGGGGGGATGCGGCCGTCGGCGATGAGGTTGTCGAGGAGGTGGGCGAGGCCGAGTCCGGGCTGCTGCCAGTGCTCGCCGTCGAGCAGGACGAGGACGGGCAGCCGCTTCCGCAGGTGTGCGGTGTGCGGCGGCCGGTACAGCCACACCCGCCGGCCCCCGTCGAGGTGCGCGCTCGCCACCTTGTGCTCGGACGCGGTGCCGCGGGCGGTGTCCGGCCGCGGCTCCCAGTTCACCGCGCGTGGGGCGCCCGGGAGTTCGGCACAGGCGATCGGCTCGCCGTCCCAACGACGCGGCACTGTGCGCGGGTTGAAGGGGTCACTGCGGCGCTGGGTACGGAGCCACTGCCAGTACGCGGCGCCGTCCGGCTCGGGGCCGTCGCCCTCGTCGACGTGGAAGTCGTAGGTGCCGTACCAGTCGTGGCGCAGGCGGAGCGTCCAGTGCCAGACGTCGGTGCCCGGAACATGCTCCATCAGGTTGCCCTCGGGGGCGCGCGGGTCGGCGAGTTTGTTGGGCATGACCTGGACCGCCCGGGTGGCGGGCGTGCCGCGCCAGAGGAAGGTCACGGCGCGGTGGTCCGCGCTGCCCAGGGGGTCCGGTGCGACGAGCGGAGTGCCGCGCCGCTGTACGTCGGCCCAGAACTCCTGGACTCCGCCGGGTTCCGGCAGGGCGCAGGCGGGTTCCGTGAGGCGCGGGAGGGGGTGCGGACGCGCCAGCCGGGGCGGCTGGTGCGGGTCCCCCTGAGGAGGCGTGGACAGGGGCATGCGGGCGGGCTCCGACCGACGAGAAGGTCAACTTAGGGTTACCTTACCTTGCCGTTGAGTGTGGCGCGCGCCACACTCAAAACGGCACTTTACTTAGGTAAGCCTAAGCTAAGTTACATGGTGCGTACTTCCCCAGAAGTGCCATCCGTGAAGGAGATTGACGCAGCATGACCTCATTCATCCGACGCATCCGCCGTACCGCGGCCATCGCCGTGGCCGCCGCGGCAGGCAGCTCGCTGGCCCTCACCGGCACCGCCTCCGCACACTCCGGTACCGCCGGCGGCGAGGCCGCCACGAGCGCACCGCTCACCAAAGGCCTCTACCAGTCCGCGTACTCCGAGCGGAATCACGTGCTGTGGACCACCGCCGCCGTCGGCCGGCCGCCGGTGACCCGGTCCGGCCTGCTGAAAGTGGATCCGCGGACGCTGAAGGTGAAGGCGACGTACACCCCGCCGGTCACCGATGAGGCCACCGGCGCCGTCGAGGCCGTCTACGGCGTCGCCGTGGACGACGAGCACAACACCGTCTGGACGACGAACACCCGCAACAACACCGTGGCCGTCTACAGCCAGCGCACCGGCAAACACCTCGCCACGCTTCCCGACGTGGCGCACGCCCGCGAGATCGTCGTCGACGAGCGGCACGACACGGTGTGGGCGAGCGGGTTCGGCGACGGCTCCCTCGTCGCCTTCAACAGCCGCACCTTCAAGGAGAGGAAGCGGATCACGGTCGACGGCGCCACCCCGACGGGCCTGGCCGTGGACGAGCGGTCCGGCACCGCGTACGCCGCCGACCTCAACAACGACCGCATCATCCAGGCCTCCCCCGGCGCCGCCACGGACCCGCGATTCATCCCGGCCGGCGACGCGCCGATCTCGATCGCACTGTCCAAGGACGGCCGCACCGCCTACACCGCCGACCAGAACGGCGCCGGCCTCTCCGTCGTCGACCTGCGCAAGGGAGCCGTCACCACATCGGTCGCCACCGGCAAGGGCGCGCTCTCCGTGGCCACCGACCACCGTTCCGGCCGGGTGCTCGTCGTCAACCGCACCGACGCCACCGTGTCGGTGGTGGACCCCCGCAAAGGCTCCGTCGTGAAAACCGTCCCGACCGGCGCCAACCCCAACCACGTCGAGGTGGCCGGCAACACCGCGTACGTGGTCGACAAGTCGGGCACCGGCCCGGCCGGCGAGGACCGGGTGAACCGCATCCGGCTCGACCGCTGAACCGCTCGGCCACCGGATCCCCGCGCCGGGCGGTCAGAGGCGCTTGCGGGCGCGCAGGACGGCGTCCTCCAGGGTGAGTTCCTGGCCGCCGTGGCCGGTGACCGACCGGCTCCTGGCCTCGGCGACGACGATCTCCCACCGGGCGGGGTCCAGGTCTGCCGCGATCTCCTCGGCGGTGAAGTGCACCTCCCGCGGCGCACCGTGGACCGCGGCCGTCCCGTGCCCCGACGGGTGGTGCCCCACGACGAGCAGCGTGCCGCCCGGCGCGACCGCCGCGGCCAGCCGGCCGAACAGCGCCTCCCGCGACGCCGCCGCGTGCACGTAGTGCGTGGAGACCAGGTCGAAGTGGTCGGCGGGCGGCACCCAGGCCGTCAGATCGGCCTCCACCCAGTCGATCCGGTCCGCCGCCTCCGCGCCGGTCATCTCCGCCTGCTTCCGGGCGTGTTCCAGCGCGGCGGCGGCGATGTCCACCGCCGTCACCCGCCAGCCGCGCTGGGCGAGCCAGCGCGCGTCGGCGCCCTCACCGCAGCCCGCGTCCAGCGCCGTGCCGGGCGCGAGGGCCGCGGCCTCCGCCACCAGCTGGGCGTTGGGCTGCCGTACGCGGGTCGCGGTGTGGCCGCGGTAGCGCTGCTCCCAGAAGTCCTTGCCGAATTCCTCGGTCACGATGTTCGGTTCCTTTCCGTGGTTCACAGGCCGTGGCGCCGGTCGCCCGCGACCAGTTCGCAGACGCGCGCCTCGGACTCGGCAGAGAACGGGTCCCGGTACGCGGCGACCGCCCGCCGCGTCTCCTCGGCGATCAGGTCGCCGTTGATCTGTGCGCCGGCCGTGGCGCCCGCAGCGGCGGCGGTGCCGACCTGGGCCGTCGGGTCGGTGACGTTCCCGGCGGCCCACACGTCGGGAACCTCGGTACGCCCTGTCGCGTCGGAGGGGAGGTACTCCCCCGCCCCGGACGGGTGTTCCGCGGGCCGCAGCCCGAGCCCCGCGAGGAAGCCGGCCCGCGCCGCCACCCGCGGCGCGACCGCCAGCGCCTCCCGGGCGACCACCGTGCCGTCGCCCAGCCGCACCCCGGTCAGCCGGTCGCCGGTGATCTCCAGGCCCGCCACCGGTTCTTCCACCACCCGGATCCCGCGCGCCGCCAGCTGCTCGGCCTGCTCACCGGCCGGCGGTGCCGCGGCGCGGGTGAAGAAGGTGACGTCGTCGCTCCACTGCCGGAACATCAGCGCCTGGTGCACGGAGAGCGGCCCGGCGGCCAGCACGCCGATGGCGCGGTCGCGGATCTCCCAGCCGTGGCAGTACGGGCAGTGCACCACCTCCCGGCCCCACCGCTCCCGCAGCCCCGGCACATCCGGCAGTTCGTCGACCAGCCCGGTGGTCACCAGCAGCCGGCGCGCCCGGAGCGTACGGCCGTCGGCCAGTGTCACGGTCGGCCCTGCCGCGTCCCGGGCCGCCGTCGCGACCTCGCCGGTCACCACCTGCCCGCCGTACGCGCGGACCTCCGCCCGGCCCCGCTCCAGCAGCTCGGCGGGCGGCATCCCCTCTCTGCCCAGCAGGCCGTGCACGCCGTCCGCCGGGGCATTGCGCGGCGCGCCCGCGTCGATCACCACCACCGACCGCCGTGCCCTGGCCAGCATCAGCGCCCCGTTCAGGCCCGCGGCGCCACCACCGACCACCACCACGTCGTACTCGTGTTCCCCTCGCTCGGTCACCGTGACCACCTCCTTCACGGACGACCATGCGGGCACCTCGGCGATATCCGCAAAGTTCTTTGCCGTTATGGCAAGCTTGCGGATATGGACAACGACCTCGACCACGCACTGGAGGCAGTCGGCCCCAGGCTCCGCGCGCTGCGCACTCAGCGCGAGATCACGCTGTCCGAGCTGTCGGCGGCGACCGGCATCTCGGTGAGCACCCTCTCCCGGCTGGAGTCCGGCGCCCGCCGCCCCAACCTGGAACTCCTGCTCCCCCTGGCCAAGGCCCACGGCGTCACGCTCGACGAACTCGTGGACGCGCCGCCCACCGGGGACCCGCGCGTCCACCTCCGCCCGGTCACCCGGCACGGCATGACCATGCTGCCGTTGACCCGCCGCGCAGGCGGCATCCAGGCGTACAAGCTGATCATCCCGGCCGACAGCTCACGCCGGGAGCCCGCCCCGCAGACCCACGAGGGCTACGAGTGGCTCTACATCCTCAACGGCCGGCTGCGGGTGGTCCTCGGCGAACACGATCTGGTGCTCACGCCCGGCGAGGCGGCCGAGTTCGACACCCGGGTACCGCACTGGTTCGGCGCCGCCGACGATCAGCCCGTGGAGATCCTCAGCCTGTTCGGGAAGCAGGGCGAGCGCGCCCACCTCCGCGCCCGCCCGAAGGCGAAGGACTCCCCCGGGCGGGACGACTGACGGCGGGCGGGACGGCGGCCGGTGGCGGGGTCAGTCCGTCGGCGTACCCACCCGCAGCCGGTTGCCGTCGGGGTCGCGCAGCTCGATCTCGCGGGCCCACGGAGCGTCCGTCGGCGCTGCCCCGAACGCCTCCGCGACCGCGTCGACGTCACGGACGCGGAGGTACACCAGTGTGTCGGGCCGGGCGTCGCCCGCGTGCTCCGACAGGAACAGCCGCATCCCGCCGCGGGCGATCTCGACGAACGCGGGCAGCCCCGGTGCGAAGCGGTGCTCCCACTCCTGGGTGAAGCCCAGGCGCGCGTACCACGCGACCGCGGCGACCGCGTCCGTGACGTGCAGAATCGGGATGACTTCCTCGTCCATCCGGTCAGTCTCCCGTGGGCTGCGGCCGGACGGTGAGGATCTGCTGCGCGTGTCCGACGGGTCCGGCCGTGTCGTGCAGGACGGTGCTGGTGATGCCCTGGCCGGTGGGCCCGAACACGACGGTGGTGTCCAGGCCGGTCCAGCTCCCCTCGGGCTGCCGGTGCAGATGGATGGTCAGGTCGACGTTGGGGAACATCCACTCGGCGGGCGACTGCCGGACGGCGATGCCGTTGGCGGTGTCGACCAGCGTGATGAAGGACGCCAGCGGGCTCGCCGGTTCCCCGGCGACGAGGTCCACGCCGGTGGCGATCCAGGCGGTCGTCCGGCCGGGCTGCGGCGGGGCGACCGGCCGCACGTCCAGGGTGCCGATGTAGCCGCCGGGCCATACGCCGGCCATGTGCCAGGACGCCAGCTCCTCGGGCGGGGTGAGCCGGTCGGCGCCGCCGCCCGCGACGGCACCGGTGTCCAGGGAGGTCAGCAGCCAGGCGCGGGCCCGGACCACCGAACGGCCCGCTATCAGCACGGTGGCCTCGACCAGCTCGATGGTGCGGCCGGGCCGGACGGTCTCCACCCGGACCTCGCACTCGTCGGTGGCGAGCCGCCCGAGGATGTCGAAGCTGATCCGGCCGAGCACCATGCCCGTGTCGGGGCGCCCGGCCAGGTAACGGTCGATGGCGTGCACGACCAGCCCGCCGAGCGGGCTGAAGTGCTGCTCGTCCGGATCCCAAGCGCCGCCGACGTGCGGAGTGGGCTTGTAGCGGTGCTCGTCGATGCGCTCGAAGTAGCTGTCCGGGGCCGGTGCGCTGGGGTTCAACGGGTACTCCTCGGCGGGCGGGCGAAGATCGAATACGGTGCCGAGCCCAATGTAAACGGCGGAGCGACGAGCGGGGCCCGCCGCCCTCGGCGGGCGGCGGGGGGTGGCTCAGCTTTCGGCCGTCACACTGCTCCGCAGGCGGACGTCGTCGAGGGAGCGCCCGGTCTCGGCGGTGTACGTACCGGGGACCAGCCGCCAGCCGTGCGCCCGCTCGTCCCAGATCTCGGCCGCGCGGCGGGGCACGGCGACGGTCGCCTCGGCGGTCTCCCCGGGCGCCGCCGAGACCGTGGCGAAGCCCGCGAGACGGCGGGCCGGCCGCTCGACGGAGTCGCCGTCGGGCACGGCGAGGTAGACCTGCACCACCTCCCGGCCCGCCCGGTCGCCGGTGTTGCGCACCCGTACGGTGACCGTGCCCAGCGCGTCGCCGCCCGCGGCGGGGGCGCAGGTGGCCGTCTCGTACTCCCAGTCGGTGTATCCCAGGCCGTGTCCGAAGCAGTACGCGGGCTCGGCGCCCGCCTGCTGCCATGCCCGGTAGCCGATGAAGACACCCTCCTCGTAGGGGAGTTCACCGTCTTCGGGGGTCACGCGGGTGACCGGCGCATCGACGAGGCGGGCCGGCCAGGTGGTGGGCAGCCGCCCGCCGGGCTCCGCGGCACCGAGGAGGACGTCCGCGAGGGCCGCGCCGGCCTCCTGGCCGGGGAACCAGCTGAGCAGCACGGCGGCCACACCGTTCCGCCAGGGCATCTCCACGGGCGAGCCGGAGTTGACGACCACGACGGTACGGGGGTTGGCGGCGGCCACCCGCTCGACCAGCTCGTCCTGGCGGCCGGGCAGCCGGAGGCCGGTACGGTCGAAGCCCTCGCTCTCCACCCGCTCGGTGGTGGCGACCACGACGACGGCGGTGTCGGCGGCGCGTGCGGCGGCCACCGCCTCCTCGATGAGTTCCTCCGCGTCGCGCCGGGGCTCGCGGTGGGCGAGGGCGAATCCGACGGCCTGGATCGGCGTGTCCGGCAGGTCGGGAACGGTGTGCATCAGGGCGACCTCGACCGGCTCGCCCGCGGTGAGTTCCGCTTCCCCGCGTGCCACGGGAGCGCCGAAGAACGCCTCGAACGGGTCGGCGTGGTCGGGGCGCTCGGTGCCGTCGTGGAGCACGCGGTCGCCGACGGTGAGCCGGAAGCCGCCCACACCCTTGGTGCCGAAGAGGTGCGTGCCGCTCTCGCGCGGGGTGAAGGTGCCGGTGATCTCGACGGTGTGCAGTGTTTCGTGGGTGACGCCGGCCGGCAGGTCGTCGCCGTGCCACTGGACCGCGCCGTTGGGCAGTGTGGTCTCCCCCAGCACCCGCCCGGCCCGGTCCCGGCAGACGGCGCGCAGCGTGAAGTCCCGCCCCGCCGCTGCCAGTTCGTCGCTGGGGTCGGCGCCCACGCAGTAGGTGAGGTCGCTCTCGGGGAGGGCGGCGCGCAGCCCGTCGAGCGGGGAGACGATGTGGTCGGGGAAGACCTGCGCCGAGCCGCCGCCGAGTACGCGGGCGTCGCGGGCCGCGGCCCCGATGAGGGCGACGGTGCCGGGCCGGTCGGGGCCGAGGGGCAGGGTGCCGCTCTCGTTCCGTACGAGGACGAAGGCGCGGCGGGCGATCTCGCGGGCCAGCGCCGGGCCGTCGACCGGGGCCGGCAGGGCGGCGGGCTCGACGGCGGGCGGTGCGCCGTCGAGGGCGCCGACGCGGGCGGCGAGCCGGAGTACGCGGCGTACGGCGGCGTCGACCAGGGCCTCGTCGACCTCGCCCGTGCGGACGGCGGCGGCCAGTGCCGGGCCGTAGACGGTACGCGGTCCGGGCATGGCGACGTCCAGGCCGCCCTCGATCGCGCCCTTGGTGGAGCGGGCGGCCATCCAGTCGGAGACGAGGAAGCCGTCGAAGCCCCACTCGCCGCGCAGGACCTCGTTCTGGAGGTGGTGGTGCTCGGTCATGGTGGTTCCGTTGACCGAGTTGTAGGCGGCCATGACGCCCCAGGGGCGGGCCTTCTTGACGATCGTCTCGAACGGCGCGAGGTACAGCTCGCGCAGCGGTCGCGGGGCGACGAGGTTGTTGACGGTGAAGCGGTCGGTCTCGGCGTCGTTGGCGACGAAGTGTTTGACGGTGGTGCCGACGCCGCCTTCCTGCACTCCGGTGACGTATCCGGCGCCGATCTCGCCGGTGAGGTGCGGGTCCTCCGAGTAGCACTCGAAGTGACGCCCGCCGAGCGGGGAGCGGTGCAGGTTGACGGTCGGCGCGAGGAGGACGTGCACACCCTTGCGGCGGGCCTCCTGCGCGAGCAGGTGACCGGCGCGGCGGGCCAGCTCCGGGTCCCACGTCGCGGCCAGCGCGGTGGGGCTGGGCAGCGCGACGGAGGGGTCGTCGGCGGTCCAGCGGACGCCGCGCACCCCGATCGGGCCGTCGGACATCACCAGCGACCGCAGGCCGATCTCGGGCAGTGCGGGCAGCGCCCACATGTTCCGGCCGGCCAGCAGCCGGGTCTTGGCGTCGAGGTCCAGCTTGCCGAGCGCGTCCTCGACGGTCGCGTCGTACGGGGTCATCGGTGGCTCCTCCTTGGTGCGCGGGGGTGGTGCGTCGGGCGCGGCGGCCCGGCCGGTGCCGGCCGGGCTCATCAAGTGCCCTTGATGCGGGTGACGAGGACGGATCCGGCGAGCGCCGCGGCGGCGGCGATGCCGAACAGCAGGGGATAGTTCTCTCCCCCGCCGGTCGCCAGGACGAACGGCGCGATCATCGGCATCAGCGACTGCGGGAGCGCGTTGGCGATGTTGATGACGCCGAGGTCCTTGGCGGGGTTGGCCTGGTCGGGCAGCACCTGGGTGATCATCGCCATGTCGACGGCGTAGAACAGCCCGCCGCCGACGCTCATGACGAGCTGGGCGACGACGATCCAGGTCAGGTCGGGTGCGAGGGCCAGCAGGGCGAGCCCCGCCGCGACCACGATCCCGGCGGCGACCACGAAGGGCTTCCGGCGGCCGAACCGGTCGGAGACCCAGCCGCCGGCCGCGGCCATGACGGACTGGACGGCGTAGCCGCCGGCGACGAGCAGTGCCACGGTGCCGGCCGTGGCGGCGGCGCTCAGCCCCATCCGGAAGGGGAGGTAGTAGGCCAGGTAGGTCATCGGGGCGACCGAGCCGAAGATCACCAGGAACTTGGTGAGCCAGGCCCAGCCGAGGTCCGGGCTGCGGCGCGGGTCGAAGACGAAGCTCGCGAGGAACTCCCGCGGCGAGAACGGTTCGGGCGGTTCGGCGGGCGGGCGGTCGGCCAGCCGGAGGACGAACCAGCCGACGAACACGACGGTCAGGACGGCCGGCAGCAGGAACATCGCACGGGGGTCGGAGGTGACCGCGGCGATGCCCGATCCGGCCAGTACGGCGGCGGTGAGGCCGGTGCCGATGGCGCCGGAGGCACTGCCGCGGGCGGCTTCGGGCACCTGGTCGGGGATGGTCGCCATGAGCGCCGCGTATACAGCGTTGAAGGCGGCCTGGACGAGGGCCCAGCCGGCGACGAGGGCGGGCACGGAGGGCACGAAGGCGATCACCGTAAGACCCAGCAGGCCGCCGAGCACTCCCCCGACGAGCCAGGGGCGGCGCCGGCCGAAGCGGGAACGGGTGCGGTCCGAGAGCCTGCCGAAGAGCGGGTTGGCGATCACCGCCACGACGGCGCCCACGCCGAGGACCAGGCCCAGTACGGCTTCCTTGCGGTGCGGGGCGACGTCCGCGACGCGCAGCGCCATGGTGACGATGACCGGCGTCATCAGGGCGCTGTACAGGCCGAAGTTGGCGAGTCCGAGGCGGAGGACGAAGCCGCGCGGCGCGGTGTCCGGGGCGGGTCCCACGGACCCGGCAGGTCTGGTGGCGGGGGCGGGAACGGCTGCCTGATCCACTGCCGTACCTCCTCATTGAGGCAATGAAAAACGGCTCGGACAGGGAGGAGGCGGGGGCGGCTCCCTGTTGTTCGCAGCATCCTGTACCTGCTACCTGTTAAGCGGTAGGTACCGTTTCCTTTTCGTTACCTTCAAGGATCCGGGGCGTTCCCGTTCGGCTAGGCTCGGCGGCGTGAAAGCGAACGGACCCGGGGCACGGCACGGCAAGGGGCGGGCCGTGCGCGGCGAGGACCGCCGTGCCGAACTCCTCCGAGCGGCGCTGGAGGTCATCGCGGAGCGCGGTTACCGCGGCGCCTCGCTGAGCGCGGTCGCCGAGCGCGTCGGCATCACCCAACAGGGGCTGCTGCACCACTTCCCGAGCAAGGAAGCGCTGCTCGTCGCGCTACTGGAGGCGCGGGACGAGTGGGACATCAGCGGTGGCCCGCGGCCCGGCGGCGAGCCCTGGCCACTGGACCTGTACGCCTCGCTGGTCGAGTACAACGCGATGCGGCCCGGCATCGTCCAGACGTTCTCGGCCCTGCTCGGCGAGAGCGTCACCGGCGACCATCCGGCGCGGGAGTTCTTCGCCCACCGGTACGCATTGGTGCGGCAGTCCGCCGCCGACTCACTGCGCGGCGAGTTCGGTGACCGGCTCCCCGGCGGTCTCACCCCGGAAGAAGCGGCGCCCCTCCTCATCGCGGTGATGGACGGCCTTCAGTACCAGTGGCTCCTGGACCCCGAGGCCGTCGACATGCCGGCCGCGTTCCGCGTGCTGCTCCGGCTCCTCGGGCGCGCGGACTAGGCGGTTTCCCGGGGCCGACGGGGCAGCAGGAGGACGGCCAGGGCCGGTACCGCGGCGAGGGCGAGCCAGGGGACGGCCGGCGGGAGTCCCGTGGTGAGGAGGGAGCCGGTGGCGGAGCTGCCGAGCAGCACGAGGAGGCCGGAGACGGAGGACATCGCGCCGGTGTAGAGGCCGAGGCGGCCGTCCTCGGCGAGGTCGGGGACCCAGGCGCGGGCGGCGGGCGCGACCAGCATCTGACCGAGGGTCAGCAGGACGACGAACGCGGCGGCGGGAAGCAGGCCCGGTACGCCCGTCCAGCCCGCCGGGCGGGCGAGGGCCACCACGCCGAACCCGGCAGCGATGAGCAGCAGCCCGGCCGCCATGGAGCGGCGCAGGTCCAGGCGGTCGGCCGCCCAGCGGGTGACCGGCAGCTGGGCCGTCACGACGAGCAGCGAGGACAGCGCGAACAGCCAGGCGAGCGGGGCCTGCGAGCCGGCGGCGCGGGCCACCTCCTCGGGGAGGGCCAGATAGAGCTGGTTGTAGGCGAGCAGGTAGGCGCCGTAGGCCACGCACAGGGCGAGGAAGCGGCCGTTGCGGAGGGCCGTGCGGATGCCGCCCCTGCCGCGCGTCCTGGTCCGGCCGGGGATGTGCTGGGGCAGCAGCCGGACCTGGCCGGCCAGGACCAGGACGAAGACGCCGGCTCCGGCGAGGCACGCCGTGCGGAAGTCCACGGCCAGCAGGAGGGAGCCGAGGAGCGGGCCGAGGAACGCGCCGGCCTGGCCGGCCACGGTGAGCAGCGCCAGCACTCGGGTACGGGGGCCGTTGCCCGCGTCCTCCCAGGCCACGGCCTGCCGGGCGACCTCGGACTCCACGGCGGGCGAGAACAGCGCGGCGGCGAAGCCGATGAGCAGCACCGCGCCGATCACGGCCCAGGGCCGTGCCGCGTATCCCAGCCACGCGAAGCCCGCGATCCGCAGTACGCAGCCGGTCAGGACGACGGGCCGCACGCCGTACCGGTCGGCCAGCGCGCCGCCCACGACGAACAGCCCCTGCTGGCTGAAGGTCCGCAGGCCCAGCACCAGGCCGACCAGCCAGCCGGCCATGCCGATCCCGGTGCCGAGGTGTTCGGCGAGGAACGGCAGGACGGCGAAGAAGCCGATGTTGAAGGCGAGCTGGGTGAGGATCAGCAGGCGGAGGAGCGGCGAGAGGGCCCGCCAGGTGTGCGCGAGCGAGCCGGGCGCCCGGAGCCGCGACATAACCCGGCCCCGCTCCCCGGAGCGGACGTCGGTCACACCAACTCCCGTACACCGTAATCCTGTTGAGCACCCTTCGGACTCGCGTCCGGGAGGAGGTTCCGCGGGCCGTCGCCCGGGCCGCCGGGCGCGGACACGCTCCTGCGATGACGGCCCCGGAAGGCGCCCGCCGCCGTCACCGCGAGGGCGCCGAGCAGGGCGAGGACGGCGGCCGGCGCGAGCACGGTCCAGGGAGCGCGCTCCACGTACGGCTGGTTCTCGGCGAGCAGCAGCCCCCACTCCGGCGACGGCGGCTGCGCGCCCAGCCCCAGGAAGCCGAGCGCGGCGAGGGCCAGGGCGATTCCGGGCAGCCGAACGAGGGCGTGGCGGGTGACCGGCGGCAGCACGGCCGGCAGCAGCTCGTGCCGGAGCACGTACCAGCGGCCCGCGCCCAGCGCGCGGGTCGAGGCGAGGTGGGTGGTGGCCCGTTCCTGCTGGAGCAGGGCCGAGGTGTGCGCGGCCAGCGGCGCCCACGCGACGGCGGCCACGGCGAGCGCGGGCGTCGACGGGCCGCTGCCGGCGACGCCCGCGACGAGCAGGCCGGCGAGGACGGGCGGTACGGCGTTGACGGTGTCGACCAGGGGTCCGGAGAGCCGCGGCAGCAGGCCCAGCAGGACGCCGGTCACGAGCGCCGCGGCGCTCAGCGCGAGGGCGAGCGTCAAGGTGTCGAGCGCGCCGTGGGCGACGCGCGCCAGCATGTCCCGGCCGAGGGAGTCGGTGCCGAAGGGGTGCGCCCCGGAGGGCGCCCGGAGCTTGGCGGTGGTGTCCAGGGCCAGCGGGTCGCGGGGCAGCCCGGCCGCGACCACGCCCAGCAGCACCACGCCGTAGAGGACCGGCAGGGTCCGGCGGGTGGCCGGGACGGGCCGGTGGAGCGTCGGCAGCGCGCCGTCGCGGAGCGCGGGGCCGAGCAGCAGCCGGGCGGCGCCGCGGGTCACGGCCCCGGCGACCGCCGCGAGCAGGACGAGGGCCAGCGTGCCGGCCTGGAGGACGGGCAGGTCCTGGGCGGTTGCGGCCTGGAGGGTGAGGCGGCCGAGCCCGGGGATGTCGAAGATCTGCTCCACGGCGACCGCGCCGCCGGTCAGGCCGACCACGAACAGCCCGAGGTTCGGCAGCAGTCCGGGGACGCAGCGGCGCAGCGCCTGCCGGGCGACGCGCCGGGCGGGCAGGCCGCGCGCGGTGGCGGCCAGCGCCCAGGGCTCGGCGAACGCGCCGGGCAGCAGGTCGTCCAGCACCCGGCCGAGCAGGCCGCCCGCCGGCAGCCCCAGCGCGAGCGCGGGCAGCACCATCCACTGCGGCCCGTACCAGCCGAGCGCGGGCAGCCAGCCGAGCTGTACGCCGACCACCGCGGCCAGCACCGACCCGGTCAGGAACTCCGGCAGCGCGGCCAGCATCGCCGTCCCGCTGCCCCCGGACCGGCGGCCGCCCAGCCGACGGGCCGCGCCGAGCCGGAGCGTACGGGCGCACACCGCCCCGGCCGTGAGCAGGGCGACCACCAGGGCACCGGCCATGAGCAGCAGGGAGACGCCGAGGGCCTGGGCGACGGACGGGGTGACGTCGGCGCCGGAGATCCAGGACCGGCCCGCGTCGCCGTGCAGGAACAGCCGTCCGAGCCACTGCCCGAGCAGGTGCAGCGGCCCGCTGTCGAGCCCCAGCTCGTCCCGGATCGCGCGCAGCACGTCGGGGGTGGGGTCACGGTCGGCGGACCGCGCCTTGAGCACCGTCAGCGCGGGGTCGGTACGGGACAGCCACGGCAGCAGGCCGATGCCGCACACCAGGACGGCGGCGAGGACGAGCCGCCAGAGCAGCGCGGGGGCACGCCCGCTGACGAGCGCCCCGGCCGCCGCGCGTATCCGTACCGCCGGACCGGCGTGCTCACCGCCTCCGGTCACACCGGTCCCGCCGCGCCGCATACCGCTGCCCCGCCCGCCGCTCAGCGCCGCGTTCCGGTGCCGAGGAGGGCACGCTCGTACGGGTCGTAGGTGACGCCCTGCACAGAGGTGCCGACGCCGGTGATGATCCGCTGGTGGACCAGCGGCACCACCGCGTCCGTGCCGAGGACCGCGGCCTCCGCCGCCATCGTGGCGTCCTGCCGTTTGGCGGTGTCGGCCTGGCCGGCGGCCTTGGCCACGGCCGTGTCGGCCTTCTTGTCGCACAGCTGCGCAAGGTTGTAGCTGCCCTTGCAGGTGTAGTCGCTGGCGAGGATCGACACGGGGTCGCCGGTGTCGAGCATGGTGTTGCGGGCCGAGACGATGGCGTCGAACTTGCCGTCGAGCGCGTCGCTCTCCAGCCGCGCGTAGTCGCGCACCGTCAGCTCGACCTTGAAGCCCGCCTTCTCCAGCTGCTGCTGGAGCACCTGCGCGACCTCGGGCAGCTCGGGCCGGTTATTGTACGTGGCGATGTTCAGGGTGCGGCCGCCGGGGGCCGCCGGCTCCGCCCGCCCGGATGGCTTCTCGCGCTTGCCTTCCGCCCAGGTCAGCGCGGGGCCGAAGATGCCCTTGCCGGGGTCCGCATGGCCCTCGTACACGCCCTTGGCGAGCGCGGAGGTGTCGATCGCCTTCCGGGCGGCGGCCCGCACGCCGGCGTCGGCGAAGGCGCCCTTGCGGGTGTTGAGCAGCAGGCTGGTCGTGCGGGAGGTGCCCGTCTCGTGGACGGTCTTCTTGTCCAGGGAGGCCGCCTGGGAGACCGGTACGGCCTCGGCGATGTCGACCTCGCCGGTGCGCAGCGCGTTGGTGCGGGCCGCGCCGTCGGCGATGAACCGCGCGTCCACGCCGGACGCCTGCGCCCGGCCGCCCCAGTAGTCGTCGAAGCGGTCGAGGGACGCCCGGGTGGTGCCGGTGACCTTGGTCAGCTCGAAGGGTCCGGTGGCGGTGCCGACGGGGTCGACGGTGTCCTTCGCGCCGGCGCCGGCCTTCTTGCCGTCCTCGTACGCCTTGCCGGAGAGGACCACGAGGCCGGGGCTGGACATCCGGAGCGGCAGCGCCGGGTCGGCGTCGGCAGTGGTGATCCGGACCTTCCGGTCCCCCGCCGCCTCGGCGGTCAGTCGCACACCGGACAGCGCGGCGGGCACGGGCTTCGCCTCCGCGGCGCGGGTGAGGGACGCCGCGACGGCCTTCGGGGTGACCTCGGAGCCGTCCTGGAACGTGGCGTCGCGCAGCGTGAACAGCCAGCTGTGGCCGTTCTCGCGGGTCCAGGAGTCGGCGAGGGCGGGCTCCGCGGTCCCGTTGGCGTCGAGCCGGGTCAGCCCCTCGGTGACGCCGAGCCGGCTGAGGAGGGTGGCGTCGGCACCGTACGGGGAGAAGTGTTCGGCGGGCGGGAAGGCGAGCGCGACCCGCAGCCGGTCGCCGCCCTCGGCGCCGGACGACGACGACCCGCCGTTGTGGGCGGCGAAGCAGCCGGAGAGCAGGGGGGCGAGCAGGACGGCGGCGGCGAACCGACGGCGGCGGAGAGGGCTCATGGTCCTCGTTCTCTGCGTTGCTGGGGCGAGGGGTACGTGGCGGGCGGGCGCCGCGGTCAGGGCACGGGGAGCGCCGGGCTCAGGAGGCGCGGTCCGCTCCGGCCAGGGCGCGGGGCGCCGGGACGGACACCGGCAACGGCACCTCGAAGTGGACGATGCCCTGCCCGCCGTCCGGCAGCAGTCGCTCGTCGCAGACGACGGTGCCCTGCGACCGCCAGAACGGCTCGGCGCCTGTCACCTCCGGGTCCGTGTGCAGGTACACCGCGCGGTAGCCGCCCTCGGCCGCCGCGAAGTCCATCAGCTGCCGGACGAGCAGGCGGGCGAGTCCGTGCCGCCGGTGGGCGGGCTGTACGTAGATGCGGCGCAGCTGCGCGGTCTCCCCCGAGGGGAAGCGCTCGGCGATCTCGCGGGGGTTCGGCGGGTGGGCCGGGCCCCGGGAGTCGAGGGCGCCGGTCGCGACGACCGTCCCGTCCGCCTCGTCGACGGCCACCAGCAGCGTGTGCCGGGCGGGTGCGACGTAGGCTCCGTCAAGATCGATGATGTCGCGGTGCCAGCGCGGTACGTACCCCGTGCCGAAGTCCCGGTAGACCGTGTCGAGCATGACGCCACGGGCTCCGTCGAGGTCGTCGGTGGTCGCCGTCCTGATGCTGTAGCCGCGCATTTGCACATCATATGCATGAGGTAAATCCGCACAGAAACCCCCACTGTACGGCTCTTTCCGCAGGCCACGCGGCGGTACCTCTTCACAGCTCGCTCAAAGGACGGGCCAAGCCTCCCCACATCGAAGGGACGCAGGGTGTGAGGGCACTTGCACTTCTCCGTTCCCGTGAGGATCTCCATGCCCGTACGCAGCTCCCTGCCCGTACGCACCGCCGTGCGCAAGGCCGTCGTCCCCGCCGCCGGCCTCGGCACCCGCTTCCTGCCCGCCACGAAGGCCACGCCCAAGGAAATGCTGCCGGTCGTCGACAAGCCGGCGATCCAGTACGTCGTGGAGGAGGCGGCCGGCGCGGGGCTGGACGACGTGCTGATGGTCACCGGCCGCGGCAAGCGCGCGGTGGAGGACCCGTACGAAGCTGCTCGCGGTGTCGCTCGTCGTGGCCGTGGTGGCCGCACTGGCCGGACCTGCGGCGTACGCGGCCTCGGTCCCGTTCTCCTCCGGAGGCGGCGGCATGGGCGGGGTCAATCCGACGGCGGGCCCGTCGACCGGCGGCGGCATGGGCGGCCCCGGCGGGCGCGGCGGTCCCCCTTCGGGCGGGAAGGGCCGCTCGCCCGGCGCCGAGGGCGGTGCCATGACACCGCCGTCCGGTGGTCCGGGCGGTGCGTCCAGTGGTCCGGGCGTGGCGTCCGGGGGTCCGGGCGGCGGCTCGGCGGACGGCAGCGCGCGCCGGGGTGGCGGCCCGGGCGGCGGCAACAGCCTCTCCACCGAGGTCGACGCCTGGGTCAAGAAGCACGGCACGGTGGTGAAGGCGTCCGAGTACGGCGGCAAGACCTCCTCCGCCTCCTCCGGTACGGGCAACGGCGCGAACAACAGCCAGACGCTGTACCGGCTGGACGCGGCCGACATCGGCTGACGCACCGCCAGGTCCCCACGGCCCACTCGGCCTACCCGGCCCCCTCCGGATCTCCCTGACGCATCGTCAGGGCCGGAGGGGGCCGGCGTACCTACCGGCGGGCCCTCAGGCGATCCGTGCCGCCACCAGCTCCGCGACCTTGGCGACCATCGGGTTCTTCGCGGGCCCCGCGGGGTCGTAGGTGGTGGAGAGCACGGACAGCGCGAGCGGTGCGCCGTGCGGAGGCCACACCACACCCACGTCGTTGGCGACGCCGTAGTCCGAGCCGCCGCCGGTCTTGTCCGCCAGCACCCAGTCGGCGGGGAGACCGGCGCGGAAGCGCTCGGTGTTGGTGGTGTTGGCGACCAGCCAGCCGGTGAGCCGCTCGCGGTCCGGGCGCGTGAGCGCGCGCCCGAGAAGGAGCCGGGCATAGGTCGTACCGACGGCGCGCGGGCTGGTGATGTCGGTCCGCCGCCAGGGCTCGGCGGAGTTCAGCTCGGGCTCCCACCGGTCCAGCCGGGTGACACCGTCCCCGACCGAACGGCAGAACCGGGTGATCGCCGTCGGGCCGCCCAGCTCGCGGAGGAGGAGGTTCGCGGCGGCGTTGTCGCTCTCACCGACCGTGGCGGCGCACAGCTCACCGACCGTCATGCCGCCCGCCAGGTTCTCGGGCTTTCCGGTGACGGGCGTGTGCCCCGCCTTCTCGACCTCGCTGCGGGTGTAGTGGATGCGCCGGGCGAGGAACTCGCCGTCGTGGTCGAGGTCGCGCAGGACGGCGCCCGCGGCGAGCCCCTTGAAGACCGAACACATCGGGAAGCGTTCGTCCGCGCGGTACCGCACCGTGCGGCCCGTGGCCATGTTGCGGGCGAACACTCCGAGGCGGGCCGCGTACTGCTCTTCGAGCGCCTGCAACTGCCGGGTGATGCCGTCGGCCCGCCCGGCCCGGGGTCCGCCGGCGTACGCCGTGCCGCTCGCGGGCAGGGCGGCGGCCAGGGCCGTGCCGGCGCCGAGAGCCAGCACCGTACGACGGGACGGACGCGTTCTGGTGGTTTCCACGTTCCTTCTCTTCTCTGTGTGCGGCAGGCTTGCGTGCTCAGCCGATGTTCTTCAGGCGGCGTTCTTCAGGCGATGTGCTTCAGGCGATGTTCTTCAAGAACCGCGCCGCGACCGGGCCGGCGTCCGAGCCGCCGGACCCGCCGTCCTCCAGGAACACCGCCCAGGCCAGGTCGGATCCGCCCTGGTAGCCGATCATCCAGGCGTGGGTGTGCGGCGGATTCTCGGTACCGAACTCCGCGGTGCCGGTCTTGGCGTGCGGTGCGCCCGGCAGGTCTTTCAGGGCGTGTCCCGAGCCCGAGGTGACCGTGGCGCGCATCATCTTCCGGAGGTCGTCGGCCACTTCCGCATCGAGCTTCTCCGGAGCCCGGTACTTCTTCTTCACCGCGTCCGGCACCAGCACGGGCTGCTCGAAGGACCCCTGCTTGACGGTGGCCGCGATGGACGCCATGACCAGCGGTGACGCCTGGACGCGGGCCTGGCCGATGGCCGCGGCGGCCTTGTCGTTGCCACTCGTGGCGGCCGGGACAATGCCGTCGTACGTCGTGATGCCCACGTCCCAACTGCCCCCGATGCCGAACGCCCGCGCGGTGTCGCGGAGCGCCGTGTCGGAGAGCTTGCCGGCGGCGTCGACGAAGAAGGTGTTGCAGGACCGGGCGAAGGCGTCCTGGAACGTGGCGTCGTCCGGCAGGGTGAACAGGTCCTGATTCTCGAAGCGCTGCCCGTCGACACGGGCGTACTTCGGGCACGCCGCCGGGTCCGCGGGGGCCAGGCCCCCCTTCAGCAGCGCCGCCGCGGTGACGACCTTGAAGGTGGAACCGGGCGGATAGCGCCCCGCCAGCGCGCGGTTCAGCCCACCGGGCTTGTTCGCGGCGGCCAGGACGTGCCCGTTGCGCGGGTCGACGGCGACGATGGCCGCCTTCTTGGTGACCCCGGACAGCGCCTCGGCCGCCGCCCGCTGCACGCGCGGGTCGATGGTGGTCCGTACGGGACGGCCCTTGGCGGCCTTCACGGCGGTGAGCGTCTTGACCGGCTGCCCGCTCGCGCGGTCCACGACCACCACGGACTTCTTGGGCCCCTTGCCCCCGGAGAGGCGGGCGTCGTACCGCGCTTCGAGGCCGGAGGTGCCCTTGCCGGTCACCTCGTCGACGCTACCGACGAGGGAGGCGGCCTCCAGCGGGTCGCCGTCCTTGTCGAGCACCTTCGCCCGGGTGTTCCGGCTCTTGAGGGCGAGCGTCTGGCCGGCCTTCATCCTCGGATGGACCATCGGCGTCGTGAACTCCACCGTCCACCGCCCCGAGGTCTCCCGCAGGCGGGCCTGCGCGTCCCACCGGAAGGGCCCCGCGCCCGGTATCTGCATCGCCACCGTGAAGGGGAGACGCACCTCCCCGTCCCGCTCCTTCGCCCCGTCGCCCGGAGTGACCTCGGTCGCGGACGGGGCGAGGTTCGTCATGACGGACGTGAGGAGCGACCGGGCGGCGTCCGGGCTGTCGGTGTACGCGGCGGCCTTGCGCGCCTCGCCGTCCTCCCAGGCCCCGGCGAACCGCTCGAACCGGGCGGTGGCGGCGACCACCTGCGGGTCCTGCGCGCCCCGGTCCGCCAGCAGGAAGTGGTAGCCGGCCCAGCCTCCGCCGCCCAGGACGAGCAGCGCTGCGACGCTTCCGTACAGCCGCCGGCGACTCCGCCGCTGATCGTGCAGGCCCGGTCCCCCCGGAAAATTCAGGTACGTCATATGGTTCCCTCCGCTGTGCCAGGACACCCGCGACGAGCACGTCCCTCCCCCTGGGCGTCACTCCTCGGAGTCAACCCGCGACCACCGTGCATGTCGAATATGCTTTTGCGCCAAGAACGATTCGCAGGAGATATCAGCGCACGCCACGAGGACAGCATGCTCACGGAACGGCACCTGGAAATCTTCGTCGCACTGGCCGAAGAGGAACACTTCGGCGCCGCGGCACAGCGGGTGGGGATCACCCAGCCGCCGCTGTCCCAGGGCCTGCGGCGGCTGGAGGCGCTGCTCGGTGTCCGCCTCTTCGACCGCAACCGCGGCGTCGCCCTCACCGACGAGGGTTCCCTGCTGCTGCCGCACGCGCGCCGGGCGCTCGCCGCACTCTCCGAACTGCGCGAGATCGGCGCCCGCGAGCACGCCGACGGCCGGCGGCTCCGGCTCGGCCTGGCCCCCGAGGTGCCCGCGCGGCTCGCCGCCGCCGTGGCCGCCGCGCCCGTACGGGCCGGGGAGCAGACCCGCATCGGCGTGCTGACCGCGCCGACCGCCACGCTCCTGTCCGACGTCGCGGCGGGCCGGCTGGACCTCGCGGTGATCCGGCATCCGGCGGTGCTGGACGGGCTGGCCGCCGGCCGCGTGGTCCTCTTCCCGACCTGGCTCCTCTCCCCCGAGGACCACGACGGCGGGACGCCCCGGCGGCTGCCCGTCGCCGTACGGCCGCGCGAGGAGGCACCGGCGGCCCACGACCTGTTCATCGACACGCTGGCCAGCCGCGGGCGGCGGGTGGAGACCGTCGTGGTGTCCGACGAGCGCGCCGGCCTCGCCCTCGTGGCCGCCGGACAGGCGGTACTGGTCACGGCCGACGACACACTGACCGCCGAGGGCGTCGAGCGGCGCCCGGCCACGGATCCGGCGCTGCCGTTGCGGCTCCGGGTGGTGTGGGACCCCCGGCGGCCCGACGCCGCGGAGACGGCGGACATGGCTCAGCTGCTGGTGGACACGCTCGCCCGGCAGGCGGCGAAGTGAGCGCGGCGCGGCGGAGCGGCGGCGTGGCGCGCACGATCCGCGAGATGTTCGCCGACGCCGGTGTGCGCGGCTGGCTGCACGTGGCGGAGCTGCACCGCCCCGAGGCACGGGTGACCATCGACCCCGACGAGCCGGTGCCCATGGGCTCCGTCTACAAGGTGCCGCTGATGGCGGCCTTCTGCCGGCTGGCGGACGCCGGGGAGATCGATCCGGGCCGGCGCGTCACCCTGGAACCGTCGCACCGGGTCGCCGGCCCCACCGGCATCTCCATCCTTCAGGACCCCGTCACGATGTCGCTCCGCGACCTGGTCGTCCTCATGATGACCATCTCGGACAACACGGCGGCCGACGCGGTGCTCCGTGCCGTCGGCACCACGGTGGTCGACGAGGTCTGCCGCGAGCTGGGCCTGCCGGACACCCGCATCCTCGGCGGTGTCGCGGGCACCTGGGCCCGGCTGGTCGACGAGACCGGCACCGCATCGCTGGCGGCCGCCATGGAGCGCATCTCCAGCAACGACACGACCGCACCGGCCGGCGTCTACGACCCGGTGTCCAAGGCCTCCACCACGCCGTCGGACATGGCGCGGCTGCTGCGGGCGATCTGGACCGGCGAGGCGGCCTCCCCCGAGCGCTGCGCGTTCATGCGCGACGTGATGGGGAGGCAGCCGTGGCGGCACCGGCTCGCCTCCGGCTTCCCGTACGACGACGTCACCGTGTCGGGGAAGACGGGCACCTTCGGCCAGATGCGGCACGAGGCCGGGGTCGTCGAACTCGCCGACGGCAGCACGTACACCGCCGTGGTCTTCACCCAGGCGGCGCGCGCCGACAGCACCCTCCCCCGCGCCGACGCGGTCATCGGCGCGGCCGCCCGGACGGCCGTGGAGGAGCTGCGCGGCAACGAGGGCACATGACCGGGCGGCGGCGGAAGGCCCGGCTCAGTCCTGGACCGTGATCCGGTCCGCGGCGGGCGGGGCCAGCGGCTTCGACGGTGAGGTGTGGTTCTGCAGGTGGTCGACGAGTGAGGCGGTGTCGGTCGAGCCGCTGTCGCGGTCGGTGCCGTCCTTGAACGCGACGAACCCGTCGCCGCCGTCCGAGAGGAACTCGTTGACGGTGACCCGGTAGGTGCTGTCGTCGGCCACCGGGCGGCCGGCCACCCGGACACTGTCGGCGAGGAGCCGGTCGGCGCCGTTGCGGCGCAGGTCCACCGCGTAACGCAGGGCGTCGGAGGGCTGGAGGAAGCGCGGGGACGCGGCGTTGGCGCCGGAGAACCCCTGCTTCAGGGCGGAGACGAGCTGTTCGCCCGTGAGCGTCATGGTCACCAGCGGGGTCTCGAACGGCGCCGTACGGAAGGCCTCGGCGTACGTGACCACGCCGTCGCCCTCCTCGCCGGACGCCTTGTACGTGAGGTCGGCGCGGATCGAACCGGGCTGGACGAGGGCGAGTTGCGCGCGGTCGCCGCGGGTGGCCTCGGCCTGCGCGTCGGCGATCAGGTCGCCGAGCGGCCGCTCGGGGGCCGTGGAGCCGCGGCCCGGCAGGTCGCCCGAGATGTAGCCGACCGGCTTCTTCTCCAGGTCGGCGGAGCGCTCCCGCCAGGTGCGGACGAGCCGGGACATGTCCGGGTCCTGGGGCGTGGCGGTGTCGACGGGACGGTTGACGGCGCGTACGGAGTCGCGGAGCACGTCGTGCGTCCGCGGGTCGAGGTCGAAGCGTACGTCGGTGAAGGTGCGGCCGAACGAGGCCGCCTGCGTGACGATGCGCGGCCGCCCCTCGGGGTCGGGCACGGAGCACACGTACGGCTCGTGGGAGTGGCCGCTGATGATCAGGTCGACCTCGGGTGCGGTCTTCCGGGCGATGCCCTTGATGGGCTCGTCCAGCCCGGCACCGGGGCCCTGCGCGTCGCAGTCCTCGTTGTACGGCTTCACTCCGCTGTGGGCGCCGCCTTCGTGGATGAGTACGGCCTGTGCCTTCACGCCCTGGTCGGACAGTTCCTTCGCGTAGCGGGCGATGGTGCTCGCCTCGTCGTGGAACTCCACGTCCTTGATCCGGGACGCGGAGATCGAGTCGGGCGCGTGCCGGGTGATCAGGCCGATGAAGCCGATGCGCTCGCCGCCGGGCAGCTTCTTGATCCAGTACGGCGGCAGCAGCGGCTTCTCGCTGCCCTTCCGGGTGACGTTGGCGGCGAGGTACGGGAAGCGGGCGCCGTCGTACGGCTTCCCGGACACCGCGCAGCCGTCCTCGGGGTGGCAGCCGCCCCTGTCCATCCGCAGCAGTTCGTCGGGGCCCTCGTCGAACTCGTGGTTGCCCACCGAGGTGACGTCCAGACCGAGTTGCTCCATGGCGTCGACGGTCGGCTCGTCGTGGAAGTTGGCCGACAGCAGCGGGCTGCCGCCGATGATGTCGCCGGCTCCGACGGTCAGGCTGTTCTCCTGCCCTTCGCGGGCCCGCTTCACCAGGGTCGCCAACTGGGCGGCGCCGCCGGCCTGTGAGCTCACCAGCTCGCCGGTCCCGGTGCGGCGGGTGACGGCTCCGGCGGGGCCGTCGACCGGTTCGAGGTTGCCGTGCAGGTCGTTCAGCGCGAGGAACTGGACGGGCACGGCGCCGTCGGTGGGACCTCTCGCACCGGAATCGGAGACGGCTGGCCCACCGGCGGCGGCCGTGAGGGACATTCCCAGGAGGGCGACGGCGCCGAGCAGGATCGGACTGCGCCTCGCCGAAGCGGAATTCACCGCGAAAATCGACATATCGATCAGGCTAGGGTTCACCGGCCGGGCGGCAGAGGGCCTGATCACAGCTTCACCCGATGGAGTGCCGAGTACGGGGCGGCGCCCGGCGCGCGCCCGGTCAGCCTGCGCGGGATTGCGCGCGGGGCGGTTCGTCGCGGCGGAACAGGGCCGTCCACAGGAAGGGTGCACCGAAGTGCGGGGAGTCGTCGGGCTCGTCGCGCATGCGGCGCAGCTCCACCTCGGTGAGGCTCGCGAAGATCCGGCGCAGCGACTCCGGTGTGTAGGCGACCCCGCCGTGCAGACGCGAGCTGCGGTACAGCTCGGCATCGGGGAGTTCGGAGCCCATCGCGCCGGCCGCGAAGCAGCTGAGGGCGAAGTGCCCGCCGGGGGCGAGGGACCGATCCAGGAGGGCGAGGTAGCTGATGCGGCGGTGCGGCGGGAGGTGGTGGAAGCAGCCGGAGTCGTAGATCAGGTCGTACGGACCGGCGAGGGTGGTCCCGGCCAGGTCGAAGGCGTTCCCGCGGAGGAACCGGATGTCGGCGCCGGCCTCGCGGGCGCGCTCCTCGGCCCAGTCGAGAGCCGCCGGCGAGAGGTCGACGGCGTCCACCCGGAAGCCCGCGGCGGCGAGGTGGAGGGCGTTGCGGCCGGGACCGCAGCCGAGGTCGAGCGCCCGGCCCGGGGTGACCGTACCGCGGGCGAGGTACGAAGCGAGGTTCTCGTCCGGCTTCGCCGCGAAGAACGGCACGGGCCGGGCCCGGTCGGTGTAGAAACCGTCCCACCAGTCGGCCGCGCGCTCCGTCCACCGATCGGCCGCCGGCTCGAACAGGTCGTCCATGAGCCTGAGTACATCGTCGATGGTGCGCACGTGCCGGTCCATCCGGTCCCCCTCCATGGTTGCCGACTGGGTACGGTAGCGGGGCAGTCCCGCCTCGTTTCCCGGCAGGGCCCCTCCCTCTCCCCGCCGAGGAGAGCGTCTCCCGGGAGGAACCACCCCCCAAGAAGACCCGCGACAAAGGCCCCTCCCCCACCTCCGCCGCACACCTCCCGAAGCTACCGCCCGCCACTGACAATCGACCCGCGCCCGCCAAGCCGCGCCCCAGCGGGCCTCCGGAAAGGCCGGCGGGACGCCACCTGCCCGGGGGTTCCGGGCAAGTGGCGCCCCAGTAAGGCTCTTCAGCCGATGGGCACAGGTCCGGGCTCAGAGGTCCGACTTGAACAGCAGGCGGTTCGGGGTGCCGGTCGGGTTGCTGATCACGTTGGGGGTGGCGTTGTTGATCAGCCAGGTGTTCAGGGTCGAGGACGCCGTGTCGCCCTTGCTCGACTTGTACAGGGCCGCCACGCCCGCCACGTGCGGGGAGGCCATCGAGGTGCCGCTCATCTGGGTGGTGCCACCGCCGAGGCGGGTGGAGGTGACGGAGACGCCGGGCGCGAACAGGTCCGTGCAGCTCCCGTAGTTGCTGAACGACGCCTTGCGGTCGGCGCTGTCCGAGGCGGCGATGCTGATCACGCCCGGGGCGCTGGCGGGCGAGGTGTTGCAGGCGTCCGCGTTGTCGTTGCCGGCGGCGACGGAGAGGAAGACGCCGGAGTTGTTCAGCGCCGCGGCCGCGTCGTTCACCGCGGAGGAGTAGCCGCCGCCGAGCGAGGCGTTGGCGACGGCGGGCTTGGCGGCGTTGTTACGGACCCAGTCGAAGCCGGCGATGATGCCCGAGTAGGAGCCGGATCCGTTGCAGTCCAGCACTCTGACGCCGCGGAGCTGGACGCCCTTGGCGACGCCGTACGTGGTGCTGCCGACCGTGCCGGCCACGTGCGTGCCGTGTCCGTTGCAGTCCTGCCCGTTGCCGCCGAACGCGTCGTAGACGTTGCGGGCCCGGCCGCCGAAGTCGGAGTGGGTGGTGTCGATGCCGGTGTCGATGATGTACGCGGTGACGCCGGAGCCATTGCGGTTGTAGGTGTAGGTGCCGTTCAGCGGGCGGTTGCGCTGGTCGATGCGGTCCAGGCCCCAGGTGGCGTTGGTCTGCGTCGCGGATGCGGTGACCTTCTGGTCCTCCTCTATCGCCTGTACGGAGGGGTCGCTGCGGAGGTCGGCGAGCTGGTCGGCGGAGAGCTTCGCGGCGAAGCCGTTGAGGACCTTCTTGTAGAGGTGACCGGCTCTGATGTCCTCTCTGGCCGTCAGGGTCCCGGGCGCCACGCCGGGCTTGAGCGTGACGATGTAGGTGTCCTTGATGACCTTGCTGTCCGGAGCCTGCTCGACGGTCACGAGCCGGGGGGAGGTGTCCTGACCCGAGGCGACCGCGGTGCCGGCGGCGGGGACGACGGCCGCGGGCAGTGCCAGCAGCAGCGCAGCGAGGTGGGAGCGCTTCATGGGAGCGGCAGACCTTTCGTACGAGGGGGGTGCCGTCGCGCCCGGCCGGTGGGCCGGGCGGGGCGGGACTCACCCTCCGCCCGCCGCTCGCTCCGAACAATCCGTAGTTCGCTGGGTAGTACCGCCTATTCCTCCGGCAGCGGCCGCTCTCCCGGCAGGTGTTCCAGCGTCGCCGCCATGTCGGTGCGCCGGGCGATGTCGGTCAGCGCGCGGGCCATGACCGAGCCGGGCTCGCGGGCGGTGAGGACCAGCCCGATGGGCGCGGTGCGGACCGGTTCGACCAGCGGTACGGCCCGCATGCCGGGCGGCATCTCGAAGACGCGGAGCCAGGCGCGCGGCACGATGCCGGCCCACCGTCCGGTCCGGACGTGCGCGTACACGGAGGCGATGGAGTCGGTCTCCACCTGGGGCGCGGCGCGGACCCCGGCGTCGGCGAACACCTCGTCGAGCACCCGGCGCCCCTGCATGCCGGTGCTGAGCAGGCAGAGCGGCAGGGTGGCGGCGGCCGCCCAGGACACGGTGGCCGAGGCCGCCGCCGGATGCGCCGCGCCGGTCAGCAGGACGTAGCGCTCGCGGTAGAGCGGCACGGTGCGGAACTGGTCCGAGATGTCCTCGGTCAGGTACGTCACGCCGGCGTCGAGCTCGAAGTTCTCCAGCCGGCCGAGGATGTCCCGGGAGCGCAGGTCCGAGGCGATGCGCACGTCGACCAGCGGGTGGGCCGAGCAGAACGGCTCGACGAGGAGCGCGACGGCGGCCGAGGCGGTGGGGACGCAGCCGATGCGCAGGTCCCCGCTCAGTCCGGTGCGCAGCGCCTGCACCTCGGAGGTGAGTGCGTCGCGGTCGGCGAGGATGCGCTGCGCCCACAGCACGACGCGCTCGCCCTCGGGGGTGAGGCCCTCGTACTTGCGGCCCCGCCGGATCAGCGGGACGTCGAGTTCCTCCTCCAGTTTGCGGATCGCCTCCGACAGCGCGGGCTGGGAGACGTAGCAGGACTGCGCGGCACGGGCGAAGTGGCGTTCGCGCGAGAGGGCGACCAGGTATTCGAGCTGGCGGAAGAGCACCGCACCGGTCTACACCGGCCGGGCCCGATGCGCCAATCAGGCCCCGGTCGGCTCCAGGCGCACCACCACGCTCTTCGACGTCGGTGTGTTGCTGATGTCAGCGACGCTGTCCAGGGGCACCAGGACGTTGGTCTCCGGGTAGTACGCGGCGGCGGACCCCGGTGTGGTCGGGTACGGGATGACCCGGAAGGCGGGCGCGCGCCGTTCGGCACCGTCCCGCCAGACGCTGACCAGGTCCACCTCGTCGCGGTCGGCCAGGCCCAGCGCGGCCAGGTCGGCGGGGTTGACGAGGACGACGCGACGGGCGTTGTGGATGCCCCGGTAGCGGTCGTTCATGGCGTACGGGATGGTGTTCCACTGGTCGTGGGAGCGGAGCGTCTGGAGCAGGAGGTGGCCTTCGGGTACCTGCGGCGCCTCGAAGTCGTTGCGAGTGAAGACGGCTTTGCCGCTGGGGGTGGGGAAGACGCCTTCGTTGACCGGGTTGGGCAGCCGGAAGCCGCCGGGCTCGGCCACGCGGGCGTTGAAGTCGTGGAAGCCGGGGATGACGCGGGAGATCCGGTCGCGGATGGTGCTGTAGTCCCGCTCGAACTCCTCCCAGGGGATGTCCGGGCTGTCGCCGAGGGTCCGGCGGGCCAGCCGGCCGATGATGGCGACCTCGCTGAGCAGGTGTTCCGAGGCGGGTGCGAGGCGGCCGCGGGAGGCGTGCACCTCGCTCATGGAGTCCTCGACCGTGATGAACTGCTCGACGCCGCCCTGGATGTCGCGGTCGCTGCGGCCGAGTGTGGGCAGGATGAGGGCCGTTTCCCCGCAGACGGCGTGGGAGCGGTTCAGCTTGGTCGAGATGTGGGCGGTGAGGGAGCAGCGGCGCATCGCCCGTTCGGTGACGTCGCTGTCGGGAGTGGCGCGGACGAAGTTGCCGGCGACGCCGAGGAAGAACTTGGCGCTGCCGTCGCGCATGGCGCGGATCGCGTCCACGGAGTCCAGGCCGTGCTTGGTCGGCGGGGTGAAGCCGAATTCGCGCTCCAGGGCGTCGAGGAACCGCTGCGGCATGCGTTCCCAGATGCCCATGGTGCGGTCGCCCTGGACGTTGCTGTGGCCGCGTACGGGACAGACGCCGGCGCCGGGGCGGCCGATGTTGCCGCGCAGCAGCAGGAAGTCGACCACCTCGCGGATGGTGGGTACGCCGTGCTTGTGCTGGGTGAGGCCCATCGCCCAGCAGACAATGACCTTCTTGCTGGCCAGGACCATCTCGTGGACCCGGTCGATCTCCTCGCGGCTCAGGCCGGTGGCGTCGAGGATGTCGTCCCAGGAGACCTTGCGGGCGTGTTCGGCGAAGTCGGCGAAGCCGGTGGTGTGCTTCTCGATGAAGTCGTGGTCGAGGACGGTGCCGGGCGCGGCGTCCTCGGCCTCCAGGAGCAGCCGGTTGAGTCCCTGGAAGAGGGCGAGGTCGCCGCCGGGCCGGATCTGCAGGAAGCGGTCGGCGATCTCGGTGCCGCGGCCGATCACGCCGCGGGCCTTCTGCGGGTGCTTGAAGCGCAGCAGGCCGGCTTCGGGCAGCGGGTTCACGGCGATGACGCGTCCGCCGTTGCGCTTGGTCTCCTCCAGCGCGGAGAGCATCCGGGGGTGGTTGGTGCCGGGGTTCTGGCCGACGACGAACACCAGGTCGGCCTCGTAGAGGTCCTGGAGGCTGACGCTGCCCTTGCCGATGCCCAGCGTCTCGTTCAGTGCGCTGCCGCTGGACTCGTGGCACATGTTGGAGCAGTCGGGCAGGTTGTTGGTGCCGAAGGCGCGGACGAAGAGCTGGAGGAGGAAGGCGGCCTCGTTGTTGAGCCGGCCCGAGGTGTAGAAGAGCGCTTCGTCGGGCGAGTCCAGGGCGCGCAGTTCCGTGGCGAGGAGGTCGAAGGCCTCGTCCCAGCCGATCGGTTCGTAGTGGTCGGCGCCGGGGCGCTTGACCATGGGCTCGGTGAGGCGGCCCTGCTGGTTGAGCCAGTAGTCGGACTTTTCGGCCAGCTCGGAGACGGTGTGCTGCCGGAAGAAGTCGGCGGTGACGCGGCGGCTGGTGGCCTCGTCGGCGATGTGCTTGGCGCCGTTCTCGCAGTACTCGTTCTTGTGGCGCTCCTTGGCCCCGGGCTCGGGCCAGGCGCAGCCGGGGCAGTCGAACCCCTTGGCCTGGTTGATGTTGAGCAGGGTGAGCGCCGTGCGGCGGGGGGAGGTCTGGCCGAGGGCGTACTTCAGCGCGTGTGCCACGGCCGGTGCGCCGGTCGCCCACGTCTTGGGCGGGGTGACCGCCAGTCCCTCGTCCGTCGGGTCCTCGTCGGCACGCATTGCCTGACCTCGCCTTCCCTGCCCGGGCACGCCCGCGCCACCGCTTCGACACCGGTTCACGCCGCGCCCGTGCGGGCGCGGCGATCCGGTCCGATCAGCTTCCGCCAGTCCTGCGGAGGCGTCAAAGACGGCTTGGTTATCGGTCAATAGGCCGCACTTATCGCGCGGTCACGGGCGGTCCGGGCCCGGGCCCGAGCCCAGGTGCATCAGCTCCTCAGATGGCCCAGTACCGAGCGGACCGCGTGGCGGACGGCGTCCCGCGCCTGCTCGGTGTGGTCGATCGTCTCGAACCCGTGGTGGCCGTCCGGCAGGTCCACGATCTCGACCTCGGCCGCGCACTCTTTGGCGGCGGCCAGGAACTCCTCGACGGTGGCGGCGATCTCGGGGACCTCCTGCCCGACCCGCGTCAGTACGAAAGGCAGCCGTCCCGCCGACCGGATCGCATCCGCCGGGCGGAACCGGGATCCGGTGAGTCCCCAGCTCGGCGGCGGCATCAGGACCGGGTAGGTGGCGGCCACGCAGCGCAGCCACGGCGGGGGCGCCGCGAGCCAGTCCGCCGACAGCGGGCCGCCGCCGGAGAAGAACCACAGTGCGACGCGGTCTTCGTCGACGCGGGGATCGGCGCGTACGAGGGCGACGGCGTCGGCGATGTCCTCGGCGGCGCGCCCGTAGTCCGTGAGGTCGTGCAGCCGGTGGTCCACCGTCACGCCGACCGCGCCCTGCTCCGCCACGTACCTGCCGTAGCCGGTGTACGACGGCCAGTCCCGCGGTGTCGGCCGCAGCCCGGCCGGTACCGGGCCGCCGTGGACGAAGACCACGGCGGGGCGCGGCCCGTCGGCGTCCGGCGGGTACAGGTCGACGCGCCCCATCCGCTCGCGGGGCCGTTCCGGTACGTCCAGGAGGAAGGGCCGGAGGTGGCCGGGACGGGTGTCGTCCGGTGCTGACAGCCGGTGGCCCTCGCCGGCGGCAGCGTCGAGCAGTACCTCGGTCAGCTCGCCGGGGGCGGAGAGCATCGGCCAGTGTCCGGTGGCCAGGTCGAAGAAGGTGACCTCGGCGTCGACGAGCGCCATCAGGGTCGGCTCGCCGAGCCGCAGCACCTGCTCGACCATGGCGATGCTCGACCCGTTGGCGGTGCACAGGATGCCGGTCGCCGGCAGTGCGGCGGCGGCCTCGGTCAGCCGGAGCGGCTGGGTGAGGGTGCGCACCGGCTGTGGTGCGGCGAGTTCGGAGAGGCGGGCGAGCGCGGCTTCGGGCACGCCCTCGGTGCTGCCCCAGCGGTGCCATTCGCCGGGCGCGGGCGGCGGCACGAGCCGGTCGTCGCCGGTCGGTGCGTCCGGCCCGGTCGGTGCGTCCGGCCCTGCCTCCTGCCCCAGCCGGTCGCGGACCGTCTGGTCGGGGATGAGCTTGAGCGCCGGGTCGCCGTCCCGGGGCATGCCCGCGTCCAGGTAGACGATCCTCGCGATGCGTTCCGGGCGGTGCCCGGCGGCGCCCAGTACGGGGTGGATGCCGTAGCAGTGGCCGACGAGCACCACCTCGGTCGCCTCGGTCCGGTCGATCAGCGCGACCACGTCCTGGACGTGCGTCGCCAGGTCGGTGTCCGGTCCCGCCTCGTGGCGGCGGCCGCCCATGCCGGTCAGCGTCGCCGCGTGGACCTCGGCCCCCGACTCCCGCAGCCGGCCGGCCACTTCCTGCCATACCCAGTCGCCGGTGTGGGCGCCCGACACCAGGATGAATGCCGTCATGTTGGTCTCCTCGCATACCGTGCGTCCGCGAGACCGCCCCCGTAGGCCGTCCGCGCTCGCGGGTACCGTAGGAACTCCCCCTGAGGGAGGTTCAAGCGTGACCGCAGAGTTCTCCGAGTTCTTCGAGGGCCCCGAAGCCGCGGCCCCCGGCCCAGCGCCGTCGCCCGAAGCGGCCCCCGGTCCGGCGCCGTCGCCCGAAGCGGCCGACGGCAGGTGGAGCATCGGCGAGCTGGCCGAGCACGCGGGCGTCACCGTCAAGACCGTCCGCTTCTACTCCGACCGCGGCCTGCTGCCCGAGGCGGCGCGCAGCGCCGGGGGCCATCGCCGGTACGGTCCCGAGGCGCTCGACCGGCTCCGGCTGATCCGCTCCCTGCGCACCCTCGACCTGCCCGTACCGGACGTCGGCCGGGTCCTGGACCGGGAGGACGCGCTGGAGGACGTCATCGCGGGGCAGCTGCGGGAGGTCGGCTCGCGGATGGCGGCCCTGCGCTGGCGCGAGGCCGCCCTGCACCTGCTGCGGGACTGCGCCCCGGCGGAACGGGCCGACCGGCTGCGGCTGATCGGCGCCGTGACCGCGCCGCCCGACACGGCCGCGCTGGCCCGCTTCTGGCGGCGCTGGCTGCCGCCGCGGCTCCCGGCCCGGCTGACCTCCGTGATCCTCGACCACTCGGTGCCGCAGCCGCCGGCGGACCCGGCGCCGGACCAGGTACTGGCCTTCGCCCGGCTGCACGCCTTCGTCTCCGGCCCCTGCCCCGGTACGGGCATGGCGCACTGTCAGCCCGCGGCGCACCGGCCCGACGAGGGCTACCGTCCGGCCGTCCTCTACGAGGGGCTCATCGAGGCGTACGGGCTGGCCGCCGCCGACATCCAGGGGCGGCGGGCGCCGTACGGGGGCGAGGCGCTGGACTGCTTCGTCGATGCCTACGCCCGTTCCCGTGGCGCCCGGGACACGCCGGCCTTCCGCCGGGTGCTCAGCGGCCAGCTCGCCGCCGACCCGCGTATCGACCACTACTGGCGGCTCACGGCGGAGGTGACCGGCCCGGCGGCGCCGCCGACGCCGGGCGTCACCCACGACTGGCTGCGCGCGGCGCTGGACTCCGGGGGCGCCGTTCCGGCCGCCTGACGGGGAGCGTCAGCCGGCGCCCGTGGCGCGGGTTGCCGGGTCGTCCTCCGCGGCGGCCGCCCTGCTCAACAAGGTCCGCAGCTCGGCCAGGGCGGCTTCGGTGTCCGCCCGGTCGCCCATGGTCAGCTGGTGCAGGACGAGCCCGTCCAGGGCGGCGAAGACCAGGCGGGCGAGGGCGGAGCCCGGCTCGTACGGCAGCATCCGGGACAGTTCGCGTTCGGAGGCGGCGAAGTAGCCGTCGTACAGGTTCCGTACCTGGGGCAGCAGCTCCGGGCGGCGGCGCGCTTCGAGCAGCAGCTCGTACTGGAAGGCCTGGAGGTCGGGGCCCGACTCGACCATTTCGGAGACGCCCGAAGCGAAGTCGTCCGGCTCGCCGGTGCCGGGCTCCAGCAGGCTGCTGCGCAGGCTCTGCCGTACGACGTAGCCCAGTGCTTCCTCGATCAGGGCGTCGCGGGAGCCGAAGTGGTGGACGACCAGGCCGTGCGTGACGCCGGCCTCCTCGGCGACCGCGCGGTAGGTGAGCTTGCGCAGTCCGCCGCGGGCGACGACGCGGATGGCGGCGTTGAGGAGGGCGTCGCGGCCCTCGCCGTACCCCCGGCGGCTGCGGCGACGGCCGGTCCCCTTGGCTGCTTCCGTCATGCCGGCCACCCTATCCGCAGGTCACGGAGGGCCGTACGGCCCGAGGGAGCCGCCCGGAGGGCTCGGGCGCGCGCGGCCGCGGGGCCCTCCGGGCGGGTACCGGGCAGGGGGTCAGCCCCGCTTCGGCGGGCGGATGCCGCGGAACTCCCAGTCGCCGCCGAGGGCCGTGGAGAGGACCTCCTCGGACTCGGTGGGCTGGGCGCCGACGTCGGTGCGGACGGCGGTGGGGCCGGTGACGATGTGGTTGGTGAGCCGGCCCAGGCCCTCGGCCTCGACCTCCACGACGTCGCCGGGCTGTACGGGCCGGGAGTTGGCGGGCGTGCCGGAGAGCAGGACGTCACCGGGGTACAGGGTGATGGTGCGGGCGATGTCGGCGACGAGGTAGTGCATGTCCCACTTCATCTCGTCGGTCGAGCCGTCCTGGACCAGTTCGCCGTTGACGTAGGTGCGGAGGTACTTGCCGCGGAAGTCCCAGTCGGTGACCAGGCCCGGGCCGAGCGGGCAGAGGGTGTCGGAGCCCTTGACTCGGAGCATCGAGCCGGCGTCGGTGTCCCGGAAGTCGTGCAGGCCGTAGTCGTTGGCGACGGTGTAGCCCGCGATGTACTGCCCCGCGTCGGCCGGGGCGATGTTGCGCGCGGTCCTCCCGATGACGATCGCGACCTCGCCCTCGTAGTTGAGCCACTTGCAGCCCTCGGGGCGGACGACGGCGCCCCGGTGGGAGTTGAGCGCTGAGGTGGGCTTGTGGAAGTAGGTGGGCGTCCCTGGCAGCTTGATCTGGAACTCCTCGACCCGGCTGCGGTGGTTGAGGTGGACCGCGACGACCTTGGAGGGGACGGCCGGCGGCAGGTGCTGGGCCTCCTCGATCTTGACGCGGCGGCCGTCACCGGCGACCAGTTCCTCGCCCTCGCGGACGGTCTGGACGGCGGCGCCGTCGAGGAGGATGCGGCGGTACTCAGGCATGGGTGGTCTCCTTGGAGGGGCGGGGCGCGGTCCAGCCGCCTTCGGGACGGTCGAACCACAGGTGGACCTGGCCGGTGCCGACGGAGTTCTCGTACTCGCCGTACTGCCGGCCGCGGGCGGTGCAGGCCGCCTCGCCCAGGGCGCCGGCCATCATCAGGTAGTGGAAGAACTTGGCCTCGGGCTTGAAGCGCCAGAACTCCGGCATGGTGCGCAGCACTTCGTCGTGGCGGCCGTCCTTGAACCAGGCGATGCGTTCTTCGTCGGCGGCGCGTGCCTCGGGGGTGAAGAGGTGGGACGGGTCGCTGGCCTCGTGGTCGCGGAGCTGGCGGAGCGGCCAGAAGGTGTGCGAGAGGGCGCCGGAGGCGATGAGCAGGACCTTGCGGCCCTCGGTGGCGGCGATGCCGTCGGCCAGGGCGCGGCCCAGCCGGAGGTGGTCCTCCATGTCGCCGGTCTGGCAGACGCCGATGGTCACCCACTTCTTCTCGGGCAGGCCCTCGCCGAGGTACTTCCAGAGGTTGGTGGTGGCGTAGTAGATCGGGAGGTAGGCGTCGTCGATGGGGGTGATCCAGGTGCCGTGCTTGTCGGCGAACCGGGCGATGTTGTGCGCGAGTTCGGGGTCGCCGGGGAAGTCGTACGGCATCCGGCACATGCCGCGCGGGAGCTCTTCGGAGGTGAAGAGGCCGGCCCTGCGCTGGTGGGCGGTGACGACGAATTCGACCGTGGTGGCCCAGTGGGAGTCCAGGACGACGACGGTGTCGTAGTCGGCGGTCTCGAAGACGTCCTCGCGGAGCTGCCGGAGGCCGGTGACGAGGGTGATCTCCTTGCCCTCGTTCAGCTCCCGCCGGGTCTCCTCGGGCAGCACGATGGTGGGGACGTGGGCGAGGAGCCCGGCCCCGGTGATATCACCCATGGTCGCGCCGGCCCTTCGGCGAGCTGACAGTGTTCTTCAGGTCGCAGTAGAAGTCGAAGCTCCAGGTGCCGCCCTCGCGGCCGATGCCGGACTCCCGGGAGCCGCCGAAGGGCGCCCGGAGGTCGCGGACGAAGAAGCAGTTGACCCAGACGGTGCCGGCGACCAGCTGTCCGGTGACCCGTTCGGCGCGCTCGGGGTCGCCGGTGGCGACGGTGGCGGCGAGGCCGAAGCGGGTGTCGTTGGCCAGCCGGACGGCCTCCTCCTCCGTCTCGAAGGTCTGCAGGGTCAGGACCGGGCCGAAGACCTCCTCCTGGACGATCTCGCTGCCCTGGGCGACGTCGGTGAGGAGGGTCGGCGCGTAGTACTGGCCGTCCTTGCGGTGCCCGCCGATGACGGCACGCGCCCCGGCGGCGACCGCCCGCCGCACGAAGCCGTCGATCTTCTCCAGCTGGCGGGGGTGGATGTTGGGGCCGATGTCGGTGGTTTCGTCGCGCGGATCGCCCTGCCGGAGCCGCCCGGCCTTCTCGGTGAAGCGGCGGGTGAACTCCTCGGCCACCGAGGACTCCACGAGGAGGCGGGTGGCGGCCAGGCAGACCTGCCCGGCGTTGTCGTACTGCTCGACGGCGAGGTCGACGGCCAGGTCCAGGTCGGCGTCGGCGAACACCAGCAGCGGGGACTTGCCGCCCAGTTCGAAGCTTGCGGGGGTGAGATGTGCGGCGGCCGCCGCGGCGATGGTCTTCGCGGTCGGCACCGAGCCGGTGAAGCTGATGCGGCGTACGCCGGGGTGGGAGACGAGGGCGCTGCCCGCTTCCGCGCCGTGGCCCTGGACGACGTTGAGGACGCCGGCCGGCAGCCCGGCCTCGTGGGCGATGTCGGCGAGGAGGGAGGCGGTGAGCGGGGTCCACTCGGCGGGCTTGAGAACCACCGTGTTGCCGGCGGCGAGGGCCGGTGCGATCTTCCAGCTCGCGAGCATGAGCGGTGCGTTCCACGGCGTGATCAGTACGCAGGGGCCCGCCGGGTCCCAGGAGACGTGGTTGGTGTGTCCGCGGCCCGCGGCGGAGCCGCTCGTGTACGTCGTGAAGTCCTCGTGTTCCAGCTTCAGCAGCCAGTCGGCGAAGAAGCGGAAGTTGTGCGCGACGCGGGGCATCACACCGCGGCGGTGCGAGCGCAGCAGCGCGCCGTTGTCGGTGGTCTCGACGATCGCCAGGTCCTCGATGCGCTTCTCGACGCCGTCGGCGACGGCGTGCAGGATGCGGGCGCGTTCGGCGCGCGGGGTGGCGGCCCAGCCGGGGAACGCCTCCTGCGCTGCGGCGACGGCGGCCTCGGCCTCGGTGGCGGTGCCGCGGGCGAGATCGCCGAGGTGTGCGCCGTCGAGGGGCGAGACGTCGGCGAAGGTCCCGTCGGAGGCGACGCGGCGGCCGCCGATCCAGTGCCGGGTGTCGACGGTGACCCCGGCGACGGTGGTGAGGTGTGCGGGCATGTCCGGTCTCCCAGGTGTCAGGTTCGGGTCGTCACTCGGCTGCCGAGGTGCCGGACTCCAGGAGGGTGCCGCCGTTCCAGACGACGCCGACCTGGCGGTAGTACGCGGCGATCGGCTCGCGGATCTCCAGCCGGGCCAGCTCCTCGGTGGGGGCCTCGAACAGCTCCAGTTCGGCCTCGCCGCGCCAGGCCGGGCCGGCCTCGAAGGACGCGGCGCCGGACTCGATCAGCTCGTCGAGGGCGAGTCCCTTGCCCGGTTCGATCGACGGCAGCCAGCGGTGGTGTGCCATCGGGTGGCCGTTGACGAAGCCGTTGGTCCCGGAGGGCCCGGTCAGTGTCACGACGGTCTGGGCGAGCCGTCGGTCGGCCGCCGCGAGCGTGGCGCCGAAGCGGGCGCCCGCCTCGATGCGCGGCGCGGGCCCGTAGGGGTGGGGGCGGGTCTGGTGGATGGAGCCGAGCTTCTTCGGGTAGCCCTGGTGCAGGCCGCGGGCGACGGCGAAGTCCTTGTCGACCCAGATGTACACACAACGCGAGTACGTACGGCCCCTGTAGGAGCAGCGGACGACCGCGAAGGCCTCCTTGTACTGGGCGCGCACGGGGTCGAGCAGCTCCTCGCCGGAGGCGGCGCAGGACTGCCAGTCGGCCCAGATGAGGGCGACGGCGCCGGGGTCCTCGTCGGCGAGTCCGAGCGGCTCGGGCAGCAGTTCGCGGACGCGCGCGGGGTCGGTGCGGTACTCGACGGTGAGGAGGTCGCCGGAGTAGTGCCACGGGGGCGAGGGGATGAGCGAGGCGGCACCGGTCGCCGTCTTGGGGTGGAAGTAGCCGCGGACGCTGGCCATGGTGGTCGGTCTCCTTCAGGCGTGCTGGGGACTGGGGGCCGGCTGCTGGAGCAGCTCGGCGCGGTGGCGGGCGGCGGCACCTGCTGCGGCGGTACCGCCGAGCGCGAGCACGCCGACCAAGCGGCCGTCGGCGTGGTAGCCGAGGACGACGTCCCCTTCGGGGTCGCCCTCCAGGACGCGTATGTCGGCGAGTCCGAGGGACGGGGCGCCGAAGGACTGGAGGCGGAAGTCGTGCTGGTCGCTCCAGAAGGTGGGGAACGGCGCGAAGGGCGTGGGGTCGGGCTCGGCGCCGGCCAGGTGGGCCGCGAGGGTCTTCGCGGCGCGCTTGGCGGTGTCGCCGGGGATGGACCAGTGCTCGACGCGGCGGGGGACGTTGTCGTAGCGGGCGTTGGGGAAGCGGGCGACGTCGCCGATGGCGACCACGTACGGCAGGCCGCCGACGCGCAGCATTGCGTCGGTGAGCACGCCGTCGGTCAGGTCCAGGCCGTTGCCGTCGAGCCACTCGGTGTTGGCGGCCGAGCCGACCGCCTCGACGACGACGTCGGCCGGGAGAGTCCGGCCGTCGTCGAGGACGACGCCGGTGACGTGGTCCTCGCCCGCGAAGGCGGTGACGCCGGTGCCGAGGGCGAAGCGTACGCCGCGTTCCTCGTGCCGCCGGTGCAGCAGGCGGGCCGGCAGTTCGCCGAGCGGGCGCAGCATCGGCAGCGGTTCGGGGTCGACGACGGTGACCTCGGTGGCGCCGAGGCCGACGGCGGTGGCGGCGACCTCGCAGCCGATGAAGCCGGCACCGACCACGACGACCCGGGCGCCGGGCCGGGTCAGCGCGTCGCGCAGGCCCTGTGCGTCGGTGAGGGTACGGACGGTGTGGCGGCCGGCGGCCGGGCCGGGGCAGGGCAGTCGGCGGGGCCGCATGCCGGTGGCGATCACCAGGCCGTCGAAGTCCAGCCGTTCGCCGTCGGCCAGATCCACGGTGCGCTCGGCGAGCCGGGCGGCGGTCACGCGCGTACCCAGGCGCCATTCGGCGTCCGCGACGCTCGCGCGGGGCCGGAAGGCCAGTGAGTCGAACGGAGCCCTGCCGGCGAGGACTTCCTTGGAGAGCGGCGGCCGGTTGTACGGCATGTGCGGTTCGTCGCCGACCAGGGTGAGCGTGCCGGTCCAGCCGGCGGCGCGCAGCTGCTCGGCGGCGCGCAGGCCGGCCATGGCGGCGCCGGCGACCACGATGCGGGGGCTCATCCGGTCAGTCCTCGATCCGGATGGCCTGGAGGGGGCAGACGTCGGCGGCTTCCTCGACGTCCTCGCGCAGCGTGTCGTCCGGGTCGCTGACGTACGCGAGCCGTCCGCCCTCGTCGAGCCGGAAGACCTCGGGCGCCGCGAAGACGCACTGGCCGTGGTCCTGGCACTTGTTCATGTCGACGACGACCTTCATGGCCGGTCCTCCTGAGGATGCGGATCCCTAACTCGTTTGACCTCAAACAAGGTAGGGAGCGCCCGGCCCGGGGTCAAGACCTATCCGCATGGATAAATTTTTGCCGCCCGCCCCTTGCGGTCCCCCCGGCCGCTCCCTACCGTTTGGCTTCAAATGAGGCACGGGTTCCCCCAGCGCGGCCCCGGGCCCTCTCCCCCGCCACCGTTCCCGCCCCTCTGAGGAGACACTGGTGAGCGCTCCCGAATCCGCCCAGGTCCGACAGCACATGGACCGCCTGGCCGCCGACGGCGTCGACGTGGTCCGGGTGACCTATCCCGACCTCATCGGCACCGACCGCGCCCGCGACGTGCTGCTCGAACACCTCCCCACCGCCTGCGCGCACGGCCTCGCCTTCTGCCGGGCCGTCTACCACACGAGCCCGCAGGGCGACGTCGTCGAGGTCGAGGGGGGCCTGGACGCCGGGCTGCCGGACATCTCCGTACACCCCGACCTGAGCACGCTCGCCCCGCTGCCCTGGGAGCCGGGCGTCGCCACGTGCCTGGGCGACGTGCTCGACCCCGCCACCGGCTCCCCCGCCCCCGAATCACCCCGCGACCTGCTGCGCCACGTGCTCGACCAGTGCACAGGCGAAGGTCTGGCCCCCGTCGTCGGGCCCGAGCTGGAGTACTTCCTCTGCGACCCGGCCCCCGAGTCCCCCACCGGCTGGAAGCGGTACGCCGAGGCACCCGGCAACGTCTACACCGCGGGCCGCCGCGGCGACCCCGACGGCCACCTCCTGCGCACCCTCCGCCAACTGCGCGGGCTGGGCATCGGCGCCAGCATGGGCAACCACGAGTTCAGCAGCGGCCAGTTCGAGATCAACCTCACCCACTCGGCCGCCCTCGACGCCGCCGACCGGGCCTTCCGCTTCAAATCCGCCGTCAAGGAACTCGCCCGCGCGGAAGGCCGCCTGGCCACCTTCATGGCCAAGCCCTTCGCCGACGAGGGCGGCTCCGGTTTCCACGTCCACGTCTCCTGTCCGGACGCCGACGGACACAACACCTTCGACGACCCGGCCGCACCGCACGGGCTCTCCACCACCGCCCGGCACGCCATCGCCGGCGTCCTCGCGCACGCCCCCGCGCTGACCGCACTGCTCAACCCCACGGTCAACTCCTACAAGCGGTTCGGCCCCGACACCCTCGCCCCCTGGCTGATCGACTGGGGCCTGGACAACCGCAGCGCCATGGTCCGCGTACCGCCCGAGCGCGGCGCCGGCACCCGCTTCGAACTGCGCCTCGCCGACGCGAGCGCCAATCCGTACCTGCTGCTCGCGGGCACCCTCGCGGCCGCCCTGCTCGGCGTGCGCGCCGGCCAGGAGCCGCCCGCACCCCTGGAGGGCTACGGCTACGACACCGCCCGGGCCGCGACCCTGCCGATGACACTGCCCGCGGCGCTCGACGCCCTGGAGGCCGACACCGCGCTCACCGAAGTCCTCGGCAAGGGCTTCACCGCCGCCTTCCTCGCCTACAAGCGCGACGAGGTCCAGCGCTTCCAGCGGCACGTCACGGACTGGGAGTTCACCGAGTACGCCTACCACCTGTGACACGGCCGCCCCGACCCGCCACCGCAAGGAGCCATCGATGACCACCAGCCCGCCCGCCGTCCACGAGCCGCTGCCGCTGGACGAGGTGAACCTCGCCGACCTCGACAACTTCACCGACGGCGTCACCCCGTGGCGGATGTTCCACACCCTGCGCCACGAAGACCCGGTCCACTGGCAGCCGGAGGAGGCGCCCAACGCCGGCTTCTGGTCGGTCACCCGGCACGAGGACATCGCCCGCGTCGACCGCGACGCGGAGACCTTCACCTCCACCAAGTTCGTCAACCTCGAAGAGGTCGACGAGGACCAGATCAAGAAACGCGCCTCGATCCTGGAGCTGGACGGCGTACGCCACCGCGCCATGCGCAGGCTCCTCCAGCGCCAGTTCGGCGCCGGCGTCATCAACCAGTACGCGGACTTCCTGCGCGGACTGACCGCCAGGACGCTGGACGCCGCGCTCGCCAAGGGCAGCTTCGACTTCGTGCGGGAGGTCTCCGCCGACTTCCCCATCAACGTCCTCGCCCGGCTGCTGGACGTGCCGCCGGAGGACAACCAGCAGCTCATCGACTGGGGCAACCGCATCATCGGCAACACCGACCCCGACTACGCCGACGTACTGCTGGAGAGCGAGGAGAGCGAGCGGTACCGTGATCTGCCGTTCCGCTCCCCGGCCTCGCTGGAGGTCTTCGCGTACGGGCGCGAGCTGGCCCGGCAGCGGCGCGGGGGCGACGGCACCGACCTGGTCTCCCGGCTGGTCAACCAGACCCCGCGGGACGGCGTCCCGCTCTCCGCGCAGGACTTCGACAACTACTTCCTGCTGCTGGTCGTGGCCGGCAACGAGACCACCCGGCACTCCATCACGCACGCCATGCACGCGCTGATCAACAACCCCGACCAGCTCGACCGGCTGCGGCAGGACCCCTCCCTCATCCCCACCGCGGTCGAGGAGTTCCTGCGCTGGGCCTCGCCCGTCTACCACTTCCGCCGCACCGCCACCCGCGACGTCGAGCTCGGCGGCAAGCGGATCAAGGAAGGCGACAAGGTCGTCATGTGGTACGCCTCCGGAAACCGCGACGAGAAGGTCTTCGGCAACCCCTACGACTTCGACGTGACCCGCGAGAACAACGACCACGTCACCTTCGGCAAGGGCAGCCCGCACCTGTGCCTGGGCAACCTGCTGGCCCGCACCGAGATGCGCATCATGTTCGAGGAGCTGATCCCGCGCCTCGCCGACATCCGCGTCACCGGCGAAATCCCCCGCGTCCGCTCCAACTTCGTCAACGGCATCAAGAAGCTGCCGGTCGAGGTCACGCTCGCCTGAGCCGTGCGCGGCCCGGCCGTGTCCGTACGCCGTCGGACGCGGGCCGGCCGCACGGCTAGTGCGCGGCCACGGGCGGCCAGGTGGGGCGGGCCTCCTCGGGGAGGGCGGCGAGGGCCTTGCTGACCGTGGGGTGCTGCGGGAACAGCTTGTCGCTGCCCGTGTGGGTGAGGAGGTCGGACAGCCGGCGGCCGGCGCACGCGAGCAGCAGGGTGCCCTCCCGCCGGCGCAGGATCCAGTGCAGTGCGAGCAGGCAGTTCAGGCCGCGCGAGTCGCAGAACGTGAGCGCGGCCACGTCCAGCACGAGGTAGCGGTAGCCGTCGGCCAGCACCACGCCGGTGGAGGAGAGGAACGACGCTTCGGAGGCATGGTCGAGCTCGCCGCTGACGCGCAGCACGGCGCAGTCGGCGGACTGGGTGAGAACAGTGACGGCCAGCCGTCCTGAACCCGTGGACATCGCACCTCCGGTCACCTGTCGAACGGACCAGCCATGGCTTACCAAGCGGTAGCCGCCTCTCGGCGCCGGACCGTGAACTACAGGCAGTGAACTACGGGCATGTGATACAAGCCGAGTGTCCCACACGGAGAGACACATGTCGGAAATGTCCCTATTGCCGGTACTGTCAACAGTGGGCCACCCGACACCCGTCCGGGTGACCACCGCCCAGCGGGGTGATTCGGTCAAACTGCGCCCCGGAACCCGGGCCCGTCCGTCCCCGGCCGCTCCTCCCGCCCCCGCGGCGGCCCCCGCCGGCCCGCCCCGTCACAGCGGACGTCTCCCGGTGGGCGGGTCACTGGCCGACAGCGGTCCGGTGCCGGCGGACGGCCGCCGTAGGGCGTTCCCGAGTCCGGCGCCCGGGTACGCGTGAGCCGCATCCGGCGACCGCCGGACGACCCACGTGAGAAGGCAGGCGCGTCATGACCGCAGCCTCGTCCCCCGGGTACTCCGAATCCGGCATGCCCCGGAGTACCTACACCGCCGCACGGCCGGTCAGTACGGAGACCAAGCCGTCCTTCAAGACCACCGAATTCTTCGTCTACGTGGCCGCAGTGGTGGCCGTGCTCATCGCCTCCGCCGTGGTGGGCGCGGACGTCGGCCCGGATCCCTTCCCCGCAGGCCAGGCCTGGCTGTACGTCACGCTGCTCAGCATCGGCTACCTGATCAGCCGCGGCCTGGCGAAGAGCGGCAGCCGCGAGCCCGCCGACCGGACACGCGACTGAGCTTCGGCCTGCTGGCTGTTCCCCGCAGGGCCGCGGCACGGCGCCCCGGCCCCGCGCGCTACGGGCGGAGCCCCGGGGCAACACCGACCCGGGGCTCCGCTGGTGCCCGCACCGCGCGGGTGCGGGCGATCGTGCCTCGTCCTCGGACGGGCAGGACGGCGTCAGACAGGCAGGAAGGCGTCGGCCTTCGGGTCGTGCGCCGTCACCAGACCGGTGTGCACCTCGTAGAACCAGCCGTGCAGCGACACCTCACCGGCTTCCAGGCGCTCCTGGACACAGGGGTAGGCGCGCAGCCGCTCGACCTGCTCGCACACGTGGCGCTGGACCGCGTCGGCGACCGTGGGGGTCTCGTCCCGGGGCAGCTCGGCGGAGAACTCCCGGGCGAGCCAGTCGCGCACGGCGGGCGCGTCGTTCAGGTCCTCGGCGCGTGCCCGCGCACCCACCGCACCGCAGTGGGAGTGGCCGCACACCACGATGTCGGACACCTTCAGCACCCGCATCGCGTACTCGATGGTCGCGGCCTCCGAGCAGGCCATTCCCTCGTGGTAGGCGGGGACGGCGTTGCCCGCGGTCCGCAGCTCGAACAGCTCACCGGGGCGCGCGCCGGTGATCAGGGAGGGGATGACCCGGGAGTCGGAGCAGGTGATGAACAGGGCCTGCGGCGACTGGCCCTCCGCGAGGCGACCGAAGACCTCCCGCTCCTCGGGGCGCTCGGCGATCCGGGCGTTCAGGTTCCGGGCGTGCTGGATGAAGGATTCCACGGGAGGTGTCTCCTGTTGGTGAGGGTGCCACGGAGAGGTGTGGCAGGTGCGGATTGCATAGCGGAACAATGATCGTCGGTGCGGCGTCCGCGCAGGTGGGCGGGGTGCGCACAGCCGGCGCCGCGCGGGCGGCGGGCGCGGGCCCCGGATGACCGGGCCGGCAGCGGTACGGAACCCGGTCATGCCGCGGGCTCCCCCTGCGGGCGCCGGGACGCGACCGCTGCGCCGGAGCGGCGCCGTACGGTCAGTGCCAGGGCCGGGATGATCGCCAGCGCCAGCACACCGCCCGCGAGGGCCAGTACCGGGAAGCCGCCCGCCACCACGACCAGCCCGGAGGACATCCCGCCGGTGGCCCCGGCCACGGCGATGCCCACGTCCAGCACCCCCTGGGTGCGGGCCCGGGTGGCGGCCGGGAGCGCGTCCGTGACCAGGGCGGTGCCGCTGATCAGCCCGAAGTTCCAGCCGATGCCGAGCAGGACCAGGGCGGTGGCGAGCGCGGGCACGGAGTGGGCCGGCGCCAGCGCGGCGACCGCGCCGGCGGCGAACAGCGTCACGCCCGACGCGGCCGCGACCGGCAGCCGGCCGATGCGGTCGACGAGCAGCCCGGTCAGCGGCGACGGCAGGAACATCGCCCCGACGTGGAGGGCGATGACCAGTCCGGCGTCGCCCGTGCCGTGGCCGTGCGCCCGCATGTGGACCGGCGTCATCGTCATGATTGCGATCATGGCGAGCTGGCCGAGCACCATGACGGCCGTACCGCCGAGGAGGCCGCGCCGGTCCGGCAGGTCGTGCCGGGTGCCGCCCGCCGTGTGACGGGGCTCTTCGGTGCGCGCGTCGGCCGCGCCCGGGGGTTCGACCTGCGCCTGGTCCGGGTTGGAGGCTGCGGCTTCTGCTTCTGCTTCTGCTGCCGCCTCTGCCTCCGCCTCCGCCAGCGTGCGGGACAGCCGGAGCGGGTCGGGGCGCAGCAGCGCGGCCAGGAGGAGCGCGGCCGCCGTGAAGGCGACGGTGGCCAGCGCGAACGGGCCCGCGAGGCGGGGAATGCCCCAGCCGTGCGCCACCTCGCCCGTCACGCTCACCAGCAGCGGACCGGCCACCGCGCCGAGCGTGGTGGCCAGCAGTACCGTGCTCACCGCGCGGCCGCGCCGCTCGGGCGCCGCCAGGTCGGCGCCCGCGTACCGCGCCATCAGGTTGGTCGCCGTACCCGCGCCGTAGACCGTGAGCGCGACGAAGAGCAGCGGTGCGTTGCCGGTCGCGGCCGCCACGACGACGCCGAGGCTGCCGACGGCACCACCGGCATACCCCAGCGCGAGGCCGGGGCGCCGGCCCCAGCGCTGCGAGAGCCGCCCGATGCCGACCGCGCCCAGCGCCGCACCGGCGGTGAACAGGGCGCTCGGGAGGCCGGCGAGGCCCGTGGAACCGAGCATCTCCTCGGCGAGCAGCGCGCCCACGGTGATGCCGGCGGCCAGGCCCGCACCGCTGAGGACCTGCGAGACCACCAGGACGGTCAGGACGCGCCGCTGGGCGGCGGCGACGGACACCGCCGGGGCGGTCGGCGCCGCCGCAAGCGGTGGGTCGTGGGCGGCGGGCACCGCACCGGTCCCTTCGGTCACGTGGCCGTCCCCGCCATCGGCTCCAGTGCGGAGATCTCCGACAGCGGCATCTCCAGCTGCTCGTGCAGGAACCGGACGACGGTCCAGTGCGGCAGCGCGCCCTCGTCGAAGGGGCCGAACTCCCGGCAGTACAGCGGTATCCAGCGCAGCGCCTCTTCGGCGGCCTGCTCGCGGCCGGGCTCCTGCTGGTACTCCTCGTACGGAATGCTGCGGTGCTCGATGAAGAACTTCCCCGGCAGCCGCTCCTCGCAGAGGTAGCGGTACTCGCGCGTCTGCAGGATGAGGTAGTGCCAGAACTCGTCGATCTCCTGCTCCACGGGGAGGAACAGGCCGCTCAGCTCCTCGGGGTACTTGGAGATCAGGAAGAGGTAGCGCAGGCACTCCAGGGCCTGCCGCTCGGTGTACTCCCGCGGCGCTTCACCGGAGGCGGCGAAGTGGTCGACCAGCTCCGTGTACAGGGCGGGGCCGAGCAGTGCCGTGAGGTCGTCCGCGGTCACCTGCGTCTTCGTGGTCATGGTCCCTCTCACTTTCCGTCCCTGGCGAGCCAGGCGTACTTCCCCGACTTTCCGATGGCGATGTGGTCGCGGTGGTCGAGCACGCAGCGGCGGCCGGTCAGTTCGCGGACGCCGTGGCCCAGCGCTGCCACCTGCTGCGGGGCGAGGGGCCGGCCGTCGAACGTGGTGTACGCGAGTACGGCCTCGGCGGGGCTGAGGACCCGCAGCTGGTGCACGAAGACCTGGGGCGAGACGGAGCCGACGAGGGCGTCCAGGTCGCCTTGCGCCACCGGGCCCGAGGAGGTCTCCAGCAGTTCCTTCTCCCGGCCGCAGAATTGCGTGATCTTCGCCGGGTCGGGGGTGCCGTCCAGGGTGCGGGCGCAGTCGCCGGAGCGGTAGCGCACCAGGGGCATGTGCGGGTTGCGCACGCTGGTGACGATGAGGTGGAAGAGTCCGCTGCCCTCGGTGACCGGCGCCAGCTCGACGCCCATGTCGTCGAGGTACGGGTGGTAGCGGCCGCGGCGGTCGCTGTAGAAGAGGTAGCCCAGCTCCGTACTGCCGAAGAGGTCGATGATCGGGCACGCGAAGTGCTGCTGGAGATACCGCCGTACGTTGACCGGCGTGAATTCGTAGGCGTGGACGATGCTCGCCGGGGGCGAGAAGGCGTCCCACAGCCCCCACCTGCTGATCTTCTGCAGCAGGTGCGCCAGGTGGTACCCGGAGCAGTCCAGGTGGTACCAGCCGCGCGGATGCGCCTGCCGGGCCTCCTCCATCTCCGCGAGCATCCGCTCGACGTCGGCGCGCTCCCAGAGCGCGGGGTCGAGGCGGGTGTTGAGGTAGAAGGTGCGGGCGTCCAGGCGACGGTCCTCGGGACGCGGGTCGGGCCGCGGTTCCTCGCCGCGCTTCCTCGCGTTCACCCGGGCCACGTGCTCCGTGGCGAGCACCGTCGTCAGCGAGACGCGGCGGCAGCCCGCTTCCCAGGTCTCCTTGATGTCCGGGTGTGCGCTCCACAGCCGGTAGTAGGACTTCAGGAGGAAGTACGGGGGCCGGATGATCTGCATACGGGCGTGGTTGGTGCCCGTGGAGAGCACGAACTCCGCCTCGCCGGCGTCGAGGGCGGCCGCGAGCTCCGGTGTCATCCAGTTGTCCGGGAAGCCGCGCGCGATCTCGGCCTTGTCCAGGACGGGGAAATGACCACGCGCGAGTGCGTCGCGGTAGATCGGGATGTCCTTGACGCGCGCGATGACGTCGGCCGTCGGCTGACCGTCCGGGGAAACCTTCAAGGGAAACCTCAACAGTGCTCATGGACCGGTGCCGGGGCCGGCCGGCGGCGCGGATGCGCCACCGCCGGCCGGCCCCGGAACGCCGGGCGGCGACGGGTCAGGAGATACAGCCGGTCTTCGTCGCGCTGATGCAGCCGCTCTTCGGGGACGCGCTGATGCAGCCGTCCTTGTCCGCCTTCTGCGCCGAGTTGGCGGCGACCCAGCCCTGCCAGACGTCATCCTGGGCCATCTTCTTGATGAGCTGTTCCATGCGAACCTCCGTGAGGTGGAGCGTGAGCTGGACATGCGGCGCTGACGTGCGCTTTTGCCGCACCGGTCGAAGGTAAAAGATTTGCCAAGCGAGTGTCAATGAATGGCAATCCCTGTGGAGGGTGAAGCAGGCGGGGCGCGCCAACTTTTGGCGGGATAGCGTCGTGACGGCCGCCGCGCGGGTCCGGCGCGCCGGGTGCTCCCGCCCGGAGGCGTGGCCCGACCGTGCGAGGCAGGATGGCCGTATGCTGCTGGCCCACCTTGCCCGCGTGTCCCGGGAAGTCGCCTCGACCTCCGCGCGTTCCAAGAAGGTCGCGCTGCTGGCCGAGCTGTTCCGGGAGGCCGCGCCCGAGGACGTACCGGTCGTCATCCCGTATCTTGCCGGGCGGCTGCCCCAGGGGCGGATCGGCATCGGCTGGAACGCGCTGCGCGACCCGGCTCCCCCGGCGGCCGACGCCACGCTCACCGTGCGCGGCGTCGACGCGGCGCTGACCGAGCTGTCCGGGGTCACCGGGACCGGTTCGCAGGGCGAACGCCGGCGGCTGGTGCAGGAACTGCTCGCCGCCGCCACCGAGCCGGAGCAGCACCTCCTGACCGGCCTGCTGACCGGCGAGGTGCGCCAGGGCGCACTGGACGCGCTCGCCGTCGAGGCGCTCGCGGCGGCCACGGACGCGCCGGCCGCCGACGTCCGGCGGGCCGTGATGCTGGGCGGCCTCCAGGAGGTGGCGCGGACGCTGCTGGCCGACGGGCCGCCCGCACTGGCCCGGTTCCGGCTCACCGTCGGGCGGCCGGTCGGCCCGATGCTCGCGCAGAGCGCGAGGTCGCCGGCCGAGGCGGTCGCCAAGCTGGGCCCCTGCGCCGTGGAGGAGAAGCTCGACGGCATTCGCGTACAGGTGCACCGCGACGGCGACGACGTCCGTGTCCACACCCGCACCCTGGACGACGTCACCGACCGGCTCCCCGAGGTCGTCGAGGCCGCGCTGGCCCTCCCCGCCACCCGCTTCGTGCTCGACGGCGAGGTCATCGCGCTGGACGCGGACGGCCGGCCGCTGCCCTTCCAGCGCACCGCCGGGCGCTTCGGCTCCCGGGTGGACGTGGCCGCCGCGCAGGCCGCGCTGCCACTGTCACCGGTCTTCTTCGACGTCCTGTACGCCGGCGACCGCGATCTGATGGACCTGCCCTTCGAGGAGCGCCACGCGGAGCTGGCCCGCTTCGTGCCCGAGCCGATGCGCGTCCGCCGGGTCGTGGTCCGGGAGCCCGGCGACGCGGCGGCCCTGGAGGCGGTGGAGGACTTCTGGGCGGCGACCCTGCGCCGCGGCCACGAAGGCGTCGTCGTGAAAGGGCTCGCCGCGCCCTACAGCGCGGGGCGGCGCGGCGCCTCGTGGCTCAAGGTGAAGCCGGTGCACACCCTGGACCTCGTCGTCCTGGCCGCCGAGTGGGGGCACGGCCGCCGCGCCGGGAAGCTGTCCAACCTCCACCTCGGGGCCCGCGCGGAGGACGGCTCCTTCGTCATGCTCGGCAAGACCTTCAAGGGCCTCACGGACGCCGTACTGGCCTGGCAGACCGAGCGGCTGCGGGAGCTGGCCGTGGACGAGAGCGGGTACGTGGTGACCGTACGCCCGGAACTGGTCGTGGAGATCGCCTACGACGGCCTCCAGACCTCCTCCCGCTACCCGGCCGGGGTGACCCTGCGGTTCGCCCGGGTCGTGCGGTACCGGGAGGACAAGAGACCCGAGGAGGCCGACACGGTGAAGAGCATCCTCGCGGCCCACGACGCACCGCCGTCATGACCGGGAAGCGGAGCGCCGGACTGCTGCTGTACCGCCGTGCGGGCACCGGGATCGAGGTGCTGCTGGCCCACATGGGCGGGCCGCTGTGGGCCCGCCGGACGGCCGGCGCGTGGACGGTGCCCAAGGGCGAGTACGTACCGCCGGAGGAACCGCTGGCGGCCGCCCGACGGGAGTTCGAGGAGGAGCTGGGCCTGCCCCCGCCGGACGGGCCGTACGTCCCGCTGGGCGAGGTCCGCCAGTCGGGCGGCAAGACGGTCACCTGCTGGGCCGCCGAGGCCGACCTCGACCCCGAGGCGATCGTCCCGGGCACCTTCGAGACGGAGTGGCCCAGGGGCTCCGGCATCACCCGCTCCTTCCCCGAGATCGACCGCGTCGCCTGGTACGCCCCGGACCGGGTCGGAGAACACCTCGTCACGGCCCAACGCGCCTTCGTGGACCGGCTCATCGCACACCTGAGCGCTTGATCCCGGCCGTCCCGCCGTTGACCTGTTCCGCCGCTGCCCGGGGCCCCCGCCCGCTGATTGGCTTCCCTCACACCGTTCGCCCACGGTGCCCCATCCCATTGACCAAGGGAAGAGCGACCATGGCTGATGTGCTGAAGTACGGGGACCACGTCCACCTCCAGAACGGCTACAACTCCTGGAAGGGCGGCTACCTCGACACCAACGGGCACGCCGACGGCAGCTCCGGCGGCAAGTACGGCGTGTCCACGGCGGAATCCGCCTCGCGCGGCAAGGGCACCGGCACCTGGGAAGTGCTCTCCGCCGAGGGCAAGGCCAACGGGACCGAGGTCACCAGCGGCGACATCATCTACCTGCGCAACCTCTACGGCGGCGACGGCGGTTACCTCGACACCAACGGGCACGCCCCCGCGCCCAACGAGTACGAGGTCCTCACCTCACCGGGCCGGGACCGCGCAGCGGGTACCGGGCGGTGGCGGGTCTTCGCCGACAGCTCCACCACCGACGACAACAAGGTGCGCCACGGGGACGTGGTACGCCTGCTGAACGGCTACAACGACTGGCGCGGCGGATTCCTGGACACCTGCCACCAGGGCCCGGAGGCCGGCCTCTACGGGGTGTCCACGAGCTTCTACAGCGACCGGGGCAAGGGCACCGGCCAGTGGAAGTTCAGCAAGGCCACGGCCTAGCCGCACACGGGCACCGGCCCGCGGCCCTCCGGCCCCTCACACCGCGGCGCCGAACAGCGTCTCCGCCTCGGTGAGGGTGTCCATGAGGTGCCGCGGGTCCGGGCGCAGTCCGGCGACGAGCGTGTCGAGGCCGCGGAGTCCCGCCTGTTCCAGGAGGCGCTTCTCGTTGGTGGTCCATTCGCCGCGTGCCGCGAGGACAGCGTGCGCGGTCTGCATGCCGGCCGTGGCGAGGGCCCCGGCCACCTCGGTGGCCCGGCCGCGCGCGGCGTACCCGCCCCTGGCGTACCGGAGCGTGAGCTCCGCCCGGCCGCGCCACACCGAGGGTGCCGTGGCGCGCAGCGCTTCGGGGTAATCGGGGCGGGGCAGTTCGCCACGCAGCACCTCATTGACGGCCAGCTCGGCGACCACGAGGTAGCTGGGGATGCCCGCGAGGTGGAACATCAGCGGCTCCCAGTGGAAACGGCCCTCCCGCGCCTCTGCCAGTTCGTGCTCGACGACGTCGAGGTCCCGGTAGTGGACGTCGGCGGACCGGCCGTCGATGGTCAGCCAGGCACCGCCGTTGAACACGCCGCCGCCCCAGTCGCCGACCTCGGAGACCTCCCCCTCCCAGCCGACGGCACGCAGCTCGGCCGGGTCGAAGGCGCCGCGGTAGTAGAGCGCGAAGTCCCAGTCGCTGTCCGGGGTGTGGGTGCCCTGGGCGCGGGAGCCGCCGAGGGTGACGGCCTGCACGGTGGGCAGGGCGGCGAGCCGGTCGGCGACGTGACCGGGGAACGCCTGATCGGTGAGAGCAGTCATGGACCGAGGATATGCGCGGTACCCGGGGGTACCCGTGGCCGCATGATGAAGCGCACCGTGTCCCCTTCCGTGCCGCGCGGCCCGCGAGACGACCGGCTCGCGCTGCTCGGCGTGTACCTCAACGACCATCTGGCCGGGGCGACGTTCGGTACGGAGCTGGCGCGCCGGCTGGCCAGGAGTTCCGTGGCTGCCGCGCCCGAGGAGACCCTCAAGGGCCTGGCCACCGAGATCACCGCGGACCGGGCGGCCCTGCTGCGCATCATGAAAGACCTCGGCATCCGCGCCCGGGGCTACAAGGCCGGTGCGGGCTGGGCCGCCGAGAAGGTCGGCCGGCTGAAGAGCAACCGCCGGCTGCTGTCCCGCTCGCCGCTCAGCCCGCTGCTGGAGTTGGAGGTGCTGCGGCTGGGCGTGGCGGGCAAGGCGGCGGGCTGGCGGACGCTGCGCGAACTGGCGGAGACCGACGCCCGCCTGGACGCCGCCCGCCTCGACGACCTCCTGGCGCGCGCCGACCGCCAGGCCGAGACCTTGGAGCGGCTCCGCGTCCAGCAGGCCGCCACGAGCTTCCGTACGGCCTGACGGCGACCGGCCGCTCCCCACCGGGGCCGTCAAGGCGTCAGTGACGCCCGGGAGTTGAGTACGGCCACGTCGCTTCCGGTGGCGTGGCGGTAGGTGCCGGTGATGCGGGCCAGCTCCTGCGGGGTACGGCCGATGGACCGGTGCATCTCGCGGTTCGCCCGGACGACGGCCGCGGTCGCGTCGCGGCGCGCGGACTCATAACGGGCCAGGCCCTCCGGTACGCCGGGTGCCCGCGCGAGTTCGTGGGCGAGTACGCGGGCGTCGACGACGGCCTGGGATCCGCCGTTGGCGCCGACGGGGTACATCGGATGCGCGGCGTCACCAAGCAGGGTGATCCGGCCGCGCCCCCACGCGGGCAGCGGGTCGCGGTCGACCATGGGGTACTGCAGGAGGACGTCGCTGCCCGCCACCAGGCCCGGTACGTCGAGCCAGCCGAGCTGCCAGTCCGCGACGTGGGGCAGGACGTCGGCCGGGCGGCCCGCGCGGTTCCAGCCGGCGTCCTCGGTGAGCGGCTGCGGCTCGGCCACCCGGACCAGGCAGACCCAGTTGATGCGGCCGCGGCCGATCGGGTACGCGACCAGCTGCGCGTCCCCGCCGGTCACGACGGTCATCGAGGAGCCGGTGAGGAACGGTGGCGCCTCGGTCACCCCGCGCCACATCCGGATGCCCGACCACCGCAGCGGGCCGTCCTGCGGGTGCAGCCGGGCCCGGACCACCGAGTGCAGGCCGTCGGCGCCGACGAGCGCGGTGGCCTCCTGCTCCCGCTCCTCCCCGGTCGCCCGGTCCAGGAGCCGGGCTCGAACCCCGCCCGCCCGCTCCTCGAAGCCGACCAGGCGGGTTCCGGTACGGACCGCGTCGGCGCCCAGCCGCTCGCGGACCGCGGCGAGGAGCAGCAGCTGCAGCTCGCCGCGGTGGATGGAGTACTGGGGCCAGTGGTAGCCCTGCGCCCTGCCGCACAGGTCGGTGAAGAGCCGCCGGCCGTACCGGTCGCTGTAGACGTTCTCGGCCGTGGCCACGCCGAGCGCCGCGAGGTCGTCGGCAAGGCCCAGTTCGGTGAGTTCGCGTACCGCGTGCGGCAGCAGGTTGATCCCGACGCCGAGCGGGCGGACCTCGCGGGCGCTCTCCACCACGAGCGCGTCGATCCCGGCGGCGTGCAGGCTCAGCGCCGCGGTGAGGCCGCCGATCCCGGCTCCGGCGATGAGGACGCTCACCGTCCGGCCTCGGCCGCGGGGGTCTCCGGACGGTCCATGATGCGCAGCCAGGTGCCGTCCGGCTGCCGGCGCGCGACCTGGACCCGGCCGCCCGTGCCGTCGGCGGGCCGGGTGGAGGTCAGGGCGAGGTCGCCGTACCGGAGCGTGGGCAGCGGCTCCTCGGCCACGAAGGCCAGCGGCGCGTGCGTCACCAACCACTCGCACACGGCACGGATCGCGTCCCGGCCCACGGTGGCGGAGCCCGGCGGGAAGGCGAGGACGGCGTCGGGCGCGTAGAGCTCGGCGAGCCCTTCGGCGTCCCGGGCGTTGGCGCGCTCCACGAAGAGCCGGGCCAGGTCCTCGGGGGTGTTGGCGCGTTCACGGGTCTCGGTCATGACGGTCTCCTTCTCGTTTCCGCGGCCGGTCGGTTCCGCGTGTCTTCACTCTCGTCCGGCGGCGATGAGAAGTCCAAGAGATGATGAGTATGCCGATCAGAAGCAGTGGTTATGGAGGGCTAGACTGCGCGGTCATGGAGCTTCATCAGTTGCAGTACTTCGTCGCCGTGGCCGAGGAGCGGAACTTCACCCGGGCCGCGGAGCGGCTGCACGTCGCCCAGCCCGGGGTGAGCGCGCAGATCCGGCGGCTGGAGCGGGAGCTGGGCCAGGAGCTGCTGGACCGCTCGGGGCGCGCGGTGCGGCTCACCGAGGTGGGGGCGGCCGTCCTGCCGTACGCGCGGGCGGCGCTCGCGGCGGTGGACGGGGCCCGGGCGGCCGTCGACGAGCTGACCGGGCTGCTGCGCGGGCATGTCGCCGTGGGGACGGTGACCTCGCACCACGTCGATCTCCCCGGGCTGCTGGCGGAGTTCCACGAAGCCCACCCCGCGGTCGACATCACGCTGTCCGAAGCCACGTCGGACGCGCTCATGGAGGACCTGCGGACGGGCCGGCTGGACGCGGCGATCGTCAGCGTGGGGAGCGACACCCCGGCCGGCCTGGAGATCATCGTGGTGGACGACCAGCCGCTCGTCGCGGCGGTCGGTCCGGACCACGAACTGGCCGTGCACTCCGTCATCTCGCTCGACACCCTGCGCGGCCGCCCGCTGATCAGCCTGCCGCGCGGCACAGGCCTGCGCACCCGGCTCGACGAGGCCTGTGCGGCGGCGGGTTTCAGGCCGGAGATCGCCTTCGAGGCGAGCAAGCCCGAGGTCCTCGCCCAGCTCGCCGCACGCGGACTGGGGACCGCGATCCTCCCGGGCGTCGCCGCCGAGGCGTCGGCCGACCGGCTGCGGACGGTCAGGATCGATCCGCCCGCGCTGCGCGGGCGCCTGGTGTTCGCCTGGCGGGCCGACGGGCCGCGCAGCCCGGCCGCGCGCGCCCTGATCGACCGGGCCCGCGCCATGCTGCACGACGCACCGTAGCCGGCCGCTCAGCGCTGCCCGCCGGCGCCCGGCCGGCCCTCGGCCGGCAGCTCCAGGTGGAGCCGGTAGCCGCCCTCGTCCGTGGGGCCGGCGGTGACGGTGCCGCCGAGGAGTTCGGCCCGCTGGCGCAGGCCGACCAGGCCGTGGGACGCGCTGGGCAGCGGCAGCGCCGGGCGGGTGGGTGCCGTGTTGGTGACGACGGCGTGCAGGGTGCCGCCCTCCGAGTAAATGCGAACGGTCGCGGTGGCGCCCGGGGCGTGCTTGCGCACGTTGGTCAGGGCTTCCTGGACGGTGCGGTAGACGGCCCGCTGGACGGTCGGCGGCAGCCCCTCGGGCAGGTCGGTCTTCAGCTCCGCCTCGATGCCGCTGCAGCTCACCAGGCGCTGGAGGTCGGCGAGGGAGGGCTGCGGGGTCAGTTCGGTCGGCCGGCTGCCGGAGGCGCGCAACACGCTGACCATGTGCCGCAGTTCTTCCAGGGTCTGCACGCTGAGCCGCCGGATGGTGGCCGCCGCCTCCTTCACCGCCGGGTCGCGGGTGCCGACCTGGAGCGCCCCGGCCCGTACGGCGATCAGGCTGACCTGGTGGGAGACCACGTCGTGCATCTCCCGGGCGAGCTGGGCGCGTTCCTTGGCGAGGACGGTCTGCGAGAGCAGCAGCCGTTCGTGGTCGCGTGCCTCGGAGATCTCGGCGAGCCGCACCGACAGGTCCCGGCGGGCCTGGACGAGCTGGCCGAGGAAGACGGGCGCCGCGGCCATCGCCAGCTTGTACCCGACGTGGATCAGGGTCGAGGTGTCCTGGTAGTCGTCGTACTCCGGATACGGCCAGGGCACGACGTGGCCCGCCACGACCGTCAGGGCGCAGATGGCGAGCAGTACGCGGCGGTGGGTCAGGGAGGCGAAGGTGTACAGCGCCGCCAGCGAGGCGTACTTGGCGTCCGCGATGACGAGCGCCGGCAGGGTGAGCAGGAAGGTGGTGAGCGGCAGGCGGCGGCGCAGCGCGAGGGAGAAGGCGGCGAGCAGGGAGAAGGCGGTGCCCCACGGGTCGTCCGGTTCGTAGTGGGCCCAGGCGTCCAGCAGGACGGCGACGATGAGGGCGGTGTCCAGCAGCAGCACCGGTGGCCGGCGGGACTTCAGCCGGCCCAGCGGGCGGCCGGATCTGAATCTCGGCTGTGCTTCCCGGCTCGTCATGTGGCCTCCCCGGCCCGCGGGGTTCTGAGCAGCCCCGCGCGTTCGGCGAGCAGAGCGGCCTGGACCCGGCTGCCCACCTCCAGTTTGGTGAGGATGGTGCTCACGTGGTCCTTGACCGTCCCAGTGCTCAGGTGCATCCGCGTCCCGATGTCGGCGTTGGACAGTCCGTCCGCGACGAGCCGGAGCACGGCGCGTTCGCGGTCGGTCAGCCGGGCCACGCCGCGCACGGCGGGCTCGTCGGGTCCGCTGTCCAGGAAGCCGTTGACGACCGTGCGGGTGACGGTGGCGGACAGGACGACCCCACCGGCCGCCAACGTACGTATCAGGTGCGGGAGTTGTTCGGGATCGGTGTCCTTGAGGAGGAAGCCGTCGGCGCCGGAGCGCAGCGCGGCCGCCACGTACTCGTCGGTGTCGAAGGTGGTGAGCATCGCCACCACCGGCGGCTGCCGCAGACTGCGGAGGTCGGCCAGGACGGTGAGCCCGTCCACGTCCGGCATCCGGATGTCGAGCAGCACGACGTCCGGCCGTAACTCCCGTACGGACCGGACCGCCTGGCCCCCGGGGACCGCCGCCACGACCTCGATGTCGTCGGCCGCGCCGAGGATGTGCTGGAAGCCCGTACGGATCAGGGCCTCGTCGTCGACCACCAGTACCCGGATCACGCGTGCTCCACTCGCCTCGGGACACCGCCCGATGTGTACCACGTTGAACTGCGGCTTCCGGGTGCCCGCGGCTGGTTCCCGCCATGCGGCGGGGCGGCTCCCGCCGGTCGGCGGGGGCGGCCCGGCCGAACGGCGGAACGGCTCCGGCCGCCCGGCGGGGCGGCTCCGGAAACTTGGCGGATCGGTTGAATCCCGTCCGTTTTGAAGACTGTGGGCCGTGACGACGCACAGCGCACTGCCGCAGGTGTCATCGGGCATGTACCCGGCCGGGCGGGTCCCCAGACCCGCCGCGCGGCCGGTGGTGTCCCGGTGACAGCCACCGTTCGGGAGCGGCGGTCCTGACGGACGCGTGCCGCCGCCGTCGGCGCACGGCGGTTCCGGTACGCGGCCCTCCCCGCCGCCCCGTCCTTCTCCTCCGGCCCCGGGGGCTTCCCCCACCGCACCCCCGGACCCCGAGGCCCGGCCCCCCGACCCGCGGGCGAGTGGACGCCTCCACTCCGCCCTCGCCCGCCCGCTCGATCGTTACTCTCAAGGAGTTCATGTGGTGGGAAAGAACGCTCAGGTCACGGCTACCGACCTGGCGGAACCGTCAACCGCCCCACGCGAGCCGTCCGTCGCCACGACGGCCGGCACCGAAAGTCTCCTCGCCGACGTGCTGGCCGCCGTCGTCCACGTCGAGCACGTACCGCTCGACAGCCACTTCTTCGACGACCTCAGCGCCGACTCGCTGCTGATGGCGCAATTCTGCGCCCGACTCAGGAAGCGCGACGACCTGCCGACGGTGTCCATGAAGGACATCTACCGGTACCCGACGATCCGCAGCCTGGCCGCGGCCTTCGACGCCCCGGCGCCCGCACCCGCCGTTCCGGACGTGGTGGTGGCCGACGTGCCGGCCCCGCCGGAGCCGGCCACGCCGAGCACCGCACGCTATGTCATGTGCGGCGCCCTGCAGTTGCTGCTGTTCCTGGGCTACGCCTACGTCACCGCCCTCGTGCTCGCCCTCGGCTACGACTGGATCGCGGCCGGCTCGGGACTGCTCGACGGCTATGTGCGCACGGTCCTGTTCGGCGGTGCGGTCTTCCTCGGCATGTGTGTCCTGCCGATCCTGGCCAAGTGGCTGCTCATCGGCCGGTGGAAGCCACAGCGGATCCGCATCTGGAGCCTGGCATACGTACGGTTCTGGCTGGTCAGGACGTTGATTCAGCTCAACCCGCTGGTGCTGTTCGCCGGTTCGCCGCTGTACGTGCTCTACCTCAAGGCACTGGGCGCGCACATCGGCCGCCGGGTCACGATTCTCTCCAAGCACGTGCCCGTCTGCACCGACCTGCTGACCGTCGGCGACAACACGGTCATCCGCAAGGAAGCCTTCCTCACGTGCTACCGGGCCGAATCGGGCTGGATCCGCACCGGTCCCGTGACCCTCGGCAAGGACGTGTACATCAGCGAGAGCACGGTGCTGGACATCGACGTCTCGATGGGCGACGGGGCGCAGCTCGGCCACGCCTCGTCGCTGCACGCCGGGCAGGCCGTGCCCGCGGGGGAACGCCGGCACGGCACTCCCGGGCAGCCGACGGACACGGACTACCGGCGGACCGGCCCCGCCCGGTGCACCACGGCGAGCCGGGTCTCCTACAGCCTGGCCCAGCTGCTGACCGCGCTGCTCGTCTACGTGCCGCTGATGCTGAGCGGCGCCGACCTGCTGGTCTCGCAGGTGCCGCAGCTGAAATCGGTGCTGAGCACGGAGCCGCTGACCTTCACGAGCTGGGTGTTCTACCGTGACGCGCTGGCCGCGTCCTTCGTGCTCTTCTTCGGTTCGCTGCTCTTCGGGCTCCTCTTCGTGACCACCGTTCCCCGGCTGCTGCACCTCTTCCTGAAGCCGGACAAGGTCTATCCGCTGTACGGCTTCCACTACTCGGTGCACCGGGCCATCGCGCGCCTGACCAACAGCAAGGTCTTCATGCGGCTCGCGGGCGACAGCTCCCTCGTCGTCCACTACCTGCGCGGCATCGGGTACGACCTGTCGCAGGTGGAGCAGACCGGCTCGAACTTCGGCACCGACGTCAAGCACGAGAACCCGTACCTGAGCACCATCGGCACCGGCACGATGGTCGCCGACGGCCTGTCGGTCATCAACGCGGACTACTCCAGTACGTCCTTCCGCGTCACGCGGGTGGCGATCGGCCCGCACAACTTCCTCGGTAATCAGGTGGCCTACCCCGCCGGGGGCCGGACGGGCGACAACTGCCTGCTCGCGACCAAGGTCATGGTCCCGATCGACGGGGAGGTGCGGGAGGGCGTGGGGCTCCTGGGCTCCCCCAGCTTCGAGATCCCGCGGTCTGTCGAGCGCGACGCCACCTTCGACCACCTGCGGAGCGGCGCGGAGCTGCGTCAGCAGCTCGCCCGCAAGAACCGGCACAACGCCGTCACACTGGCCTCGTTCCTGTTCGCCCGGTGGATCCACCTCTTCGGCGTACTGCTGCTGGCGGGTGCGGCCGCGGGTCTCTACGCGTCGGTGGGCGCGCTGGCGTTCGCCGCGGCCACCGTCCTCACCCTGGTGTTCACGCTCGGGTTCACCGCGCTCGCCGAGCGCGCCTCGACCCGGTTCCGGCCGCAGAGCCCGCGCTTCTGCTCCATCTACCACCCGCACTTCTGGCAGCACGAACGGTTCTGGAAGCACCAGGCGATGGAGCCGCGGCTGCTGAACGGCACCCCGTTCAAGGGCCTGTTCTGGCGGCTGCTGGGGGTCCGGCTCGGGCGGCGGCTCTTCGACGACGGCGCCCGGATGCCCGAGCGGACGCTCGTCACCATCGGCGACGACTGCACGCTCAACATCAGCAGCGTCATCCAGTGCCACTCCCAGGAGGACGGCACGTTCAAGTCCGACCGCTCCACGCTCGGGAACGGCTGCACCCTGGGGACCGGCACCCTCGTCCACTACGGCGTGACCGTGGGCGACGGCGCGGTGCTGGGACCCGACTCCTTCCTCATGAAGGGCGAGGAAGTGCCGCCGCACGCCCGCTGGGCCGGTAACCCGGCGCGCGAGATGTGACGGAACGCGGGGCGGCGGACCCGCCCCGGTCATGACCGGCTGCCGCCCGGCAGCGGAACGCGCCGGACCAGGCGCGCACCGCCGCCGGGCGGCGTCGTCAGCAGCAGGCAGCCGCCGCTACTCCTTCCCGCTCAGCGGCGGGGCCGCGTACACCGCCTCGACGAGCTGGAGGTTGCGGGTGTCGCCGCCGGTCGTGCTGCCGCCGAAGCGGTTCATCGTGTACGCGTAGGAGAGCCGGTTCTCCGGGTCGGCGAAGGCCAGCGAGCCGCCCGCGCCGCCGTGGCCGAAGGAGTCGCGGTTGGGGCCGAAGTAGCCGTAGGAGTTGAGCATGTACCCGGCCGCCCAGGCGAACGGCAACCGCTCCGGCGCGGCGGCGCTGAGCACCAGGTCCTGCTCGTCGTCGCGGCTCTGCTGCGCACGCATCGCCGCCAGGGTGCCGGGGCCGACCAGGTCGCCGGTGGCGAGGGCGCGGTAGACCGTGGCCAGGCCGTGCGCGGTGGCGTTGCCGTTGGCGGCGGGGATCTCGGCGCTGCGGCAGCGGGCGCTGTTCACATCGCCGATCGGCAGGTGCCCCATGGCCACGGCCACGCCGGCCAGGGGGTGCGCGTCCAGCGACGTGAAGGGCCCTTCGGGCATGCCGGGGAACACCTGCCGCAGGCTGCCGCCCGCGCCGGAAGTGATCAGCTCGGCGCAGCGGGCGTGCTCGGATTCGGGCGTGCCGATGAACAGGTCGGCGCCGAGCGGTTCGGTGATCTCGGTACGCAGGAACGCGCCGAGCGAGGCGCCGGTGATCCGGCGGACGACCTCGCCGACCAGGAAGCCGAAGCTGACGGCGTGGTAGCCCTGTGCGGTGCCCGGCTGCCACCACGGTTCGGTGGCGGCCAGTACGGCGCAGGTCTTCTCCCAGTCGTAGACGTCGTCGGGGGCCAGCGGCTCGCGCGGGGCGATCAGGCCCGCGCGGTGGGAGAGCAGCCAGCGCACCGGGACCTCGGCCTTGCCCGCCTGCGCGAACTCCGGCCAGTAGCGGGCGACGGGCGCGTCGAGGTCGAGTTCGCCGCGGTCGGCCAGCAGGTGCGCGCAGAGCGCGGTCATACCCTTGCTGGTGGAGTAGACGTTGACCAGGGTGTCGCGCTCCCACGGGCGGCTGCGGGCGGCGTCGGCGTACCCGCCCCACAGGTCCACCACGAACTCACCGTCGCGCGTCACCGCGAGCGAGGCGCCGACCTCGCCGCGCTCGGCGAAGTTGCGCGCGAACTCGGCGCGGACGTTCTCGAACCCGGGGGCGCAGTGGCCCTGCACGACTGCTGTCACGATCCCTCGCTTCACACCGACCAATAGTTGCCTTCGGCAACGTAACTCGGTCAGGAACCCCCCAACAAGTGCATGAACATGCTCTCGTGCAGGGTCTGTACGTGGCGCCGGGCGACCTCCGCCGCGGCGGCCGGATCGGCCCGGCGCACCGCCTCGACCAGGGCCCGGTGCTCCGCGTTGGACTCGCGCAGGTGCGCCAGCGGATAGGGCAGGTAGTAGCGGTACAGCTCCTTCAGCGCGAGCCCGTACGGCTCGGCCACCGAGGGCAGGCCCGTGGCGGCCGCGACGGCGAGATGGAACCGCTCGTCCCAGCGGTGGAATTCGGCCCAGCTCGCGGCCTGCTCCATCTCCTCCACCAGCCGCTCCAGCTCACGCCCTGCCGCCTCGTCCGGGGCACGGACGGCCGCGAGGTGGGCGATGCCGCATTCGAGGACGAGCCGGCGGTCGATCAGGGCGTGGACGTCGGGCGCGGCGGCCCGGTAGGACTCCACGGCGGCGACCGCGCCGCGGGGCGGGCGCTCGGCCACCAGGGTGCCGCCGGTGCGTCCCCGGCGGCGTTCCAGGATGCCGTCCCGGCACAGGGCCACCAGGGCGCGGCGGACGGTGATCTCGGAGGCGTCCAGCGCCTCGGCGATCCGGTCGGTGGCCGGCAGCCGCTCGCCGGGCTTGAGGAGCCCCAGGTCGACCGCGAGGGCGATGCGGGCGCGTACGGCGTCGAGCGCCGACAGCCGCCGGATGCCGGCCAGCGGTGGCGCGGTCAGGGCGTCGGGCGCCGGGGGTATCGGTGGGCCCGCCGCGGCCGGCGGCGCGTCGGGCATGGAGCGGGACGAGGAGGAGCCGACCATGGAGGCACCGTAACCAAAAAACTGCTCATCTTGAACACTCTTGTTTAAGTGATCAATGTGCTCTATTTTCTCGACGACCCGAACACCACGTTCCGCTACCGAAGCAGGTGACCGTCATGTCCCGTCCGCTGCCCGTCGCACTCGCCCAGGCGCCGCCCCGCCCCGCCGAGGCACCCCTGTCCGGTTTCGCCGAGGATGTCCAGGAACTGCTGGCGAAGTTCCCGCAGACGCGGCTGGTCGCCCACCCCGAGCTGCACCTCTGCGGAGTGGCCGGGTCCGGTGAGGAGAGCGAAGCACGGCTCCAGGACGCCGCCGAGCCGCTGGACGGCCCGCGGGCCAAGGCCCTCACCGAGCTTGCCGGCGACCTCGGCATCTGGCTGCTGCCCGGCACCGTGTGCGAACGGGGCCCCGGCGGCGAGCTGTTCAACACCGCCCTGGCCTTCTCGCCCGAAGGCCGGCTGGCCGCCTCGTACCGCAAGGTCTTCCCCTGGCGCCCGTACGAGCCGTACGCGTCCGGGGACCGCTTCGTCGTCGCGGACCTGGGAGAGGCGGGCCGGGTCGGGTTCGCGATCTGTTACGACGCCTGGTTCCCCGAGGTGGCGCGGCAGCTGGCGTGGATGGGCGCCGAGGTCATCGTGAACCCCGTCATGACGACCACCGCCGACCGGGCGCAGGAGCTGGTGCTCGCGCGCGCCAACGCCATCGTGAACCAGGTGTACGTGCTCAGCGTGAACACGGCGGGGCCGGAGGGCACCGGCCGGAGCCTGATCGTCGACCCGGAGGGCCGGGTCCGCACCGAAGCGGCGGACTCCGCGTCCACCGTCCTCACCGACGTACTCGACCTCGACGACGTCGAGCGGGTCCGCACGTACGGGACGGCGGGCCTCAGCCGCATGTGGGAGCAGTTCGGAGAGCGGGACGCGGCCATCGAACTGCCGCTGTACGACGGCCGGATCGACCCCCGCACCTGGCGCCCCGGCCCGCACCGCGCCCGTCCCTGACTCCGGGCCCCGCTCCGACTCCGGGCCCGCCCGGCCCCCGCACCCTCGTCACCACCACTCTGGAGCACCACCGTGACCGAGCAAGCCCCCGCGCTTCGCCGGACCCTGTCCCTCAAGGGCGTCGTCGCCTTCGGCCTCGCCTACATGGCCCCGCTGATCGTGCTCGGCACGTTCGGTGTCGTCGCCGGTGAGACCGACGGCTCCGTACCCACCGCGTATCTGCTCGCGATGTTCGCGATGATCTTCACGGCGCACAGCTACGGCAAGATGGCAGCCCGCCACCCCGTCGCCGGCTCCGCCTACACCTACGTACGGCGCGCCATCGACTCCAGGGCCGGCTTCCTCGTCGGCTGGGCGACCCTGCTGGACTACTTCTTCCTGCCGATGGTCATCTGGCTGATCGGCGCCGCCTACCTCAAGGCCGAGTTCCCCGGCGTCCCTTCCTGGGTGTGGATCCTCGCGTTCATCGCCCTCACCACCACGCTGAACATCTGCGGCATCCGCACCGCCGAGCGCGCCAACGACCTCCTCATGGCCTTCCAGATCCTGGTCATCGGCTTCTTCGCGGTCCTCTCCCTGCTGCACGTCTTCCACCAGGGCGGTACCGGGGCCCTGTTCAGCGCCACGCCCTTCGTCAACGACGCGACCACGGTGACCGGCATCTCCGCGGGCGCGGCCGTCGCCGCGTACTCCTTCCTCGGCTTCGACGCGGTCACCACCCTCACCGAGGAGGCGGTCGATCCGAAGCGCACCATCCCGCGCGCCATCCTCCTCACCGCCCTCATCGGCGGCGGCATCTTCGTCTTCCTCGCCTACACCACGCAGCTCGTGCACCCCGGCGCGACGTTCGACGAGCCCGACTCGGCGGCCTTCGAGATCGCGAAGACCATCGCGGGCGACCTCTTCGCCTCCGTCTTCCTCGCCGGCCTCGTCGTCGCCCAGTTCGCCTCCGGCATCGCCGCCCAGGCCAGCGCCTCGCGCCTGCTGTACGCCATGGGGCGCGACGGCGTCCTCCCGCGCCGCCTCTTCGGCTACCTCCACCCCCGGCTCCGCACCCCTGCCCTCAACATCGCCCTCACCGGCCTGATCGGCCTCATCGCCCTCCGGCTGAGCGTCACTACCTCCACCTCGTTCATCAACTTCGGCGCCTTCACCGCCTTCACACTGGTCAACATCAGCGTCATCGCGACGTATCTGCGCGAGCGGCACGCCGGTACCCGGCTCCACCCGGTCACCTACCTGGCGTTCCCGGCCATCGGCGCCGCGGTCGACCTCTGGCTGCTCAGCCGGCTGGACGGCAAGGCCCTCACCCTCGGCCTGGTCTGGCTTGCCGTCGGCATCTGCTACCTCGCGTACCTCACCCGCCTGTTCCGCATCCCGCCGCCCGAAATGAGCTTCACGGAGGAACCGGCGGAACCGGGCACCACCGGCTGATCATGACCGGGCAGAATGTGCGGCATGCCGAACACACGTACCCCTAGGGCCGCTACCGCCGACGACGCACCGTCGATCAGCCGGTCGCTGGCCCGGGCCTTCGACGACGACCCGTTGATGTCCTGGCTGCTCCCCGACGCCGCCACCCGCGGCGAACGGCTCGGGCGGTACTTCACCACCCTCTTCCGCCGTCAGTACGAGCCCTACGCCCGGTGCGAACTCACCGAATCGGCGGCCGCGTTCTGGGTCCCACCGGAATCCCGTGACAAGGCCGTACCGGACGCCGACACGGTGCGGCAGCTGGTGGACATCCTCGGCGGCCGGGCCCCGCTGCTGCGCGACGTCGTGGAACAGGTCGCCGCACACACGCCCCCGGAACCGCACTGGTATCTCGCGGTGATCGGCGCCGACCCCCTGGTCCGCGGACAGGGCCACGGCGCCGCCCTGCTCCGCTCCGGCCTCGCCCGCGCCGACGCCGCGGGCCTCCCCGTCCACCTGGAGTCCTCCAAGCCGGACAACATCCCCTTCTACACACACTTCGGCTTCACCGTCACCACCGAACTCCACCCCCACCCCGACGGCCCACCCCTGTGGCCCATGCGGCGCCCGGCACGCGGGGACACGGACGGGGAGCGATAGCCGCCGTGGCCCGCCTGCGGCGCGCGAACGCGCGGAAGGTGTACGTCACCTACGGCAGCTGGTGCGTGCAGGACGCCTACGAGTGCGCGGACCCCGTCTACCCGGACGAGGGCAACGGCCGGCCCGGCGACATCACGTACGGCGCGGGCTTCCTGACCGAGTACACGGGACGCTTCGACGTGGCCAGCGCGGGACACACCCACACCGCGGCGGTAACCGTCGAACAGTGGGACGCCGCTCCCCCACCGGACACCCGGCGACGCTGGGACGAGCGGAGCGAGGTGACGTTCGCCTCGGCGTCCGGCGAGGCCGCGTTCTGGTCGGACGGCTGCGCCCCCGGGGTGAAGCTGCTGTCACCGGGAGTCCGGCGGGTACGGGCCTACTGTGCCGGGCGGGACACGGTGGCGCGGCTCTCCCGGGAGGTGGGCCCGGTGGACGACGTCGAGGTGTATCTGCTGCAGTTCTGGCCCGTCGAGCAGTCGGGATGACGAAGAGGGCGGCATCCAGTGGGATGCCGCCCTCCATCGGTTATCTCTGGGTCACTCCCCGTGGGTCAGGGTGATGTCGAAGCCGTCGTGGCCGTCGGCCGTGACGGTCAGGGGGGTGGCGACCGGGGGGTAGCCGCTGGCGACGACCGTGTATTCGCCGCCGGACAGGTCGGCGAACGCGTACGCGCCGTCCGGGCCCGTCGTGCGGACCGCCACCACGTTGCCCGCGGGGTCCAGCAGCGAGACGCGTGCGTCGTCCAGCGGGGTGCCGGTGCGGTTGTGCACCGTGCCGCGGAGGGTGGCCGCCTGCTGGAGCACGGCGTCCTGGCGGGTCGGTACGCCGCCGGAGACCTCGACCATGCCGGCGTACGGCTGGAAGCCCTCCGCGCTGGCCGTCAGGGTGTAGACCCCCGGCACCAGCGAGGGCAGCCGGTAGCCGCCGTCCGCGCCGGAGGCGGCCGACTCGATGACGTCGCCGCGCTCGTCGGTGGCCACGACCAGGGCTCCCGCCACCGGCGCCGTGCCACTGCGCACCGTGCCCTCCAGGCCGCCGGTGCCGGCCAGCATCAGGTCGAACGCGACCGGCTCCTCGCCGACGGCCAGGGTGGCGACCCGCGGCTGGTGCCCGGCGGCGGCGCCGACCAGTACGTAGCTGCCGGCGGCCGGGGTGGCCAGTGCGTACTGGCCGTCGCCATCGGCCGTGGCGCGGCCGAGCTGACGGCCGCCCGGGTCGATCAGCGTGACGGCGGCGTGCGGCACCGGGCCGCCGGCCGCGTCCAGGACCCGGCCGTGCACGGCGGGGCCGGACGGCGTCGCGGTGGCCGCGGTCACCGGGGTCGGTGCCGTCTCCGCGCCGGGCGCCGCGCCGGCGCCGGTCACCGGGAGTTCGGCCGTGGCCGTGGGGTCGGCGCCTTCGGACGGGTCGTACGGCGCACCGTGCCGGCCGTGGCCGTGGTGTTCGGCCTCGACGGGGACGGCCGGGCCGTGGTCGGCGACGGCCTTGCCCCGGCGGTACAGCAGCAGCGTGACGACCAGGCCGGCGGCGAAGAACGCGGCGGCCCACCAGTACGCGACGTCGTAGCTGTGCAGCGCGGCCTCGGCCTGGTTGAGCTTGGTCGGCTTGCGGTCGGCGAGGTAGTTCGTGACGGCGCTGGCGGCCATCGTGTTGAACAGCGCGGTGCCGATCGAGCCGCCGACCTGCTGCATGGTGTTGACCGTCGCGGAGGCGACGCCCTGGTCGTTGGGGGCCACGCCGAGGGTGGCCAGGCTCATGGCGGGCGGCATGACCATGCCGAGCCCGAGGCCCATCACCAGCAGCGGCGGCAGCACATGCGCGGCGTAGGTGCTGTCCAGGTCCAGCCGCGTGAGCCAGACCATGCCGGCGCCCGCGAAGAGCATGCCCAGTGGCACGATCGGCTTGGGGCCGATCTTCGGCACCAGGATGTTCATGGACAGCTGCGCCATCACCATCAGCATGCCGACCATGGGCAGGAACGCGAGACCGGTCTTGACCGGGGTGTAGGCGAGCGTCTGCTGGAGGTAGTAGGTCAGGAACAGGAAGACCCCGAACATGCCCGCGCCCGAGATGAACACGGATATGAAGGACGCGGCACGGTTGCGGTCACCCAGGACACGCAGCGGCAGCAGCGGGTGTCCGGCACGCGTCTCCCAGAGCACGAAGGCCAGCAGCAGCACACCGCCGCCCGCGAGGAAGGCCCAGCACATCCAGTGGCTCCAGGCGTGCGTCTCGGCGTTGGAGAAGCCGAAGACGATGCCGAAGAGGCCGGCCGCCACGAGGAGCGTGCCGAACAGGTCCAGCCGGGGCCGGGTGGTCGGTGCGGGACGGCGGATGAAGACCAGCGCGCCGATGACCGCGACGACGGCGATGACGAGGTTGACGTACAGCGTCCAGCGCCAGTCCAGGTGCTCGGTCAGGACGCCGCCGAGCAGCAGTCCGATCGCGCCGCCGGAACCGGCGATCGCACCGAAGATGCCGAACGCCTTGGCGCGTTCCTTGGCGTCCGTGAAGGTCGTCGTCAGCAGGGACAGTGCCGAGGGCGCGAGGAGCGCGCCGAACAGGCCCTGCAGCGCGCGGCCGACGACCAGCATCGAGAAGCCGTTCGCGGCGCCGGCCAGCGCGGAGGAGCCCGCGAAGCCGATCAGGCCGATCAGCAGCGTCGTCTTCCGGCCGAAGAGGTCGGCGAGCCGGCCGCCGAGCAGCAGCAGGGAGCCGAAGGCGAGGGAGTAGGCGGTGACGACCCACTGCCGGCCGTCGTTGTTGAAGCCCAGGTCCTGCTGGGCGGACGGGAGGGCGATGTTCACGATGGTGGCATCCAGCACCACCATGAGCTGGGCGAGGCCGATGACGGCCAGCACCCACCAGCGGTGGGGTGCGTGCCCCGTCGCCCGGCCGTCGGACGGCGCTTCCGCCGGCTGTCCCGCGTCGGCACGTTCATCGACAGGGGTGGATGTCATACGGAGTCCTTTGGATCTTCCGGGGTCCGGTACTCCTCTTCCGGAGTCCCCAGGGGGTGGTTCTCGTGCGTACTGCCCGGCGTCCGGTCCGGGCCGCTGTGGTCCGTGCTGCCGGTCCGGGCTCGTGGTCCGGCTCCGGGCCCGGGCCGGATTCAGGTCCGCAGCAGGGCGGGCAGCACCACGGCGTCCAGGTACCCCGTGAGGTACGCGGTGTCCGCCGGGCGCTGTTCGATCATCGGGCGCGCGAAGACGGCGCCGGACAACGCGTGCGGGAAGAAGGGGATCGCGGGGCAGCCGGGATCGACCTCGCCGCGGGCGACCGCCCGGTCGAGCATCGCCTGCATCACCTCCAGTTCGGGTTCGATCAGGGCCGTGCGCATGGCCTCGGCCAGCTCCGCGTCCTTGTGCACGGCATGGGTGATGCCGCGCATCAGCTCGATGTCCTTCTTGGTCTCCCCGATGCGCCGGGCGAGCTCGTGCACGTCGCCGCGGAGCGAGCCGGTGTCCAGGTCCTCCAGCGAGAAGGGCCGCATGTGCCGCAGCGCGGCGGACACCAGCCGGGGTTTGCCGTGCCAGCGCCGGTACAGCGTGGCTTTGCTGCACCGGGAACGCGCGGCGACGGCGTCCAGGGTGAGGCTCTCGTACCCGACCTCGCGCACCAGGTCGAGGACGGCCGCGTACAGCTCGCTCTCGCGCTCCGGCGAGAGCCGGGTCCGGCGGGTCGCCCCTTCGCCGCTGTGACGCGGCGCGGGGGTGGCCGACGGCGGAGTGGAGACGGACATGGGCACCTGTTCGTTCGGGGCGTGTGTGCCTGCTCCCGGGCGTGCGGCCTTCGGGACGAGCGGCGGGGCAGAGCGGATCGAAACGGTTTCGTACTCTTACCCTCTTCGAGCGTACGCCCGGCCCCGAGCGAAACGCAAACGTTTCGTTATGCTCCCCCGCACACCCTCCCCCTCCAGGCTGCGCCCGCCCCTCCCGCCCCGCATCCCCGCACGTGACGGGCGCCGCGGGGCGCTCAGGTACGGCTGCGGGGCGCTCAGGTACGGCTCGCCGGCATCACCACGGACGTCGTCACCAGCCCCGACTCGATCAGCCAGCGGCCGGTGAATCCGGTGAGCTCCCGGCCCTCGACCACCGGCCCCGGGACGAGGAGCCGGGCGGTGAAGGTGGCGTCCGTCGGGTCCAGGGTGATCCGCGCGTCCTCGAAGCCCAGCCAGCGGCGGGCGAGCGGATACCAGGCCTTGAAGACGCTCTCCTTCGCGCTGAACAGCAGCCGGTCCCAGCACACCTCGGGGACCAGCGCGGTCAGCCGGGCGACCTCGGCCCGCTCCCCGGGGAGGGCGATCAGCTCCAGCACACCCGGGTCGGACACCGGCGCGTGCGGCTCCGCGTCCAGGCCGAGCGTCAGCACGTCGGTGGCGCGGGCGACCGCGGCGGCACGGTAGCCGTCGCAGTGGGTCAGCGCCCCCACGACACCGTCCGGCCACTGCGGCGCACGGTCGGCACCCGGCAGCAGGGGCGCCGGCGGGAATCCCAGCCGCCCGAGCGCCTCGCGGGCGCAGCCGCGTACGGTGCCGAACTCCAGCTGTCGCTTCGGTACGGCCTGGTCCACCAGCGCCCATTCCTCGGGGAACATCTCCGAGACCGGCGCGTCGTGGAAGGTCTCTGCGGTGACCACGGGCGCCGGCAGCAGCTTGTCGATCACGCGGGGCTCCCGCTGGGCGCGGCGGCCGGTGCGGTCACGGGCGGGAGGATCTGGACGGGCCGCCCCTGGGGGCCGGACCGCTGCCGCCACTCCCTGGGGTAGCCGAGGGACACCTCCTGGTGGGGCACGCCGTCCCACATCACCAGCCGGGGGATGTGCAGATGGCCGTGGACGACCGTGGTGGCGCGGAAGCGGCGCGGCCAGTCCGCCGTCGCCTCCGTACCGCACCACAGCGCGAACTCCGGGTACCGCAGCGGCCGGACCGGCTCGCGGACGAGCGGGAAGTGGTTGACCAGGACGGTGGGCAGGTCCTCCGGGACGGCGGCGAGCCGGGCCTCGGTGACCGCCAGCCGGGCCCGGCACCACGCGTCCCGCGTCGGGTACGGGTCGGGGTGCAGGAAGAACTCGTCGGTGCAGACGACGCCCGCCTTCTCGGCCACGGCGAGCGCCGCTTCCTTGGTGGCCGTCCCCGCCGGGCGGAAGGTGTAGTCGTAGAGCAGGAACAGGGGCGCGATCACGACCGGGCCACCCGCGCCCTCCCACACGGGATACGGGTCCTCGGGGGTGACGACGCCCAGCTCCCGGCAGATGCCGACCAGATGCTCGTAGCGCGCGACGCCGCGGAGCTGCACCGGGTCGTCGCCCGGCGTCCACAGCTCGTGGTTGCCCGGCACCCAGACGACCTTGGCGAAGCGCTCGACGAGCCGTTCCAGGGCCCAGCGGATGTCCGCGACGTACTCGCCGAGGTCCCCGGCGACCAGCAGCCAGTCGTCGGCCGACTCCGGTTCCAGCCGTTCGACGATGTCGCGGTTCTCCGCGTACCGGACGTGCAGGTCGCTGACGGCCACCACCCGGCCGGCCCGGTCGTCCCGGGGTGGTCCGGGCTGCGGGTGGACGGTCCGGGCGCCGCCGGGGAGGGTACGGATCTCATAGGTCACGACTGAAGTAAAGACCGTGCCGGGCGAAGAGTGAAGGGCCCGCCGGCCCCACCCCACGGCCCCGGCCCCCCTACGGTGTGCGGCGGGCGTCCGCAACCGTACGGTCCACGATGTGGCCCATCCGAGCGGCGAGGACCGCGGCGAGGGATGAGGACCGACCGAAGGGGGCACTCGTGGGCCATGCTGCTACTGCGACTTCTCGCCCGGCCCATGCTGGCCTCGACCTACGTCATCCAGGGCTACCAGACCTTCCGCAACCCCGAGCCCCTCGTCCCGGCCGCCGAGCCGGTGGTCCAGCCGATCGCCCGGCGCGTGCCCGGTCTGCCGCAGGAGACCGAACAGCTCGTCAAGCTCAGCGGCGGTGTCCAGCTGGTCGCCGGTTCGCTGCTCTCGATCGGTCGGCTGCCGCGGCTGTCCGCGCTGGCGATCGCCGCCACCCTGGTGCCGACGACGCTCGCCGGGCACCGGTTCTGGGAGGCCGAGGACGAACAGACGCGCACTCAGGAGCGCATCCAGTTCCTCAAGAACCTCTCGATGCTCGGCGGGCTGCTGATCGCCGGTGCCGACACCCACGGCAAGCCGTCACTCGCCTGGCAGGGGCGGCACGCGGCGCAACAGGCACGCCGCGAGGCGGCCCTGCGGGCCCGTACGGCCCGCAGGACGCACAAGATCAGCAGTCGGCTCCCGGTCGGCTGACCGCACCGGGACGCCGTTCGGTACGGACGCGCGTCCCGGCGTACCCGGCCCGCCTGCGGGCCCGTACCCGGCACGGCCGGACCCGCGGGGCGGGCCGGTGTCTCACCAGCTGACCGGCAGTTCGTGCAGGCCGTAGACCGCCATGTCCGTACGGAAGGGCAGCTCCTCCAGCGGGCGGTCCAACCGGAGGCCCGGGAAGCGGCGCAGCAACGCCGGATAGGCGAGCTGAAGTTCGATGCGGGCGAGGTTCTGGCCCAGGCACTGGTGGGGGCCCGAACCGAAGGCGAGGTGTGCCCGGGCGGCCCGGTCCACGTCGAGCCGGTCGGGGTCGGCGAAGACCTCGGGGTCCCGGTTCGCCAGGTCGTTGGCGCAGATCACGGCCTCACCGGCCCGGATGAGCTGCCCGCCGATCTCGATGTCGGCGACCGCGACGCGGCGCCGCCCCATGTGCGTGATGGTCAGGTACCGCAGCAGTTCCTCGACCGCGTTGGCGACCCGCTGCGGACTGCCGTCCCGGACCGCGGCCAGCTGCTCGGGGTGCTGGAGCAGGGCGCAGGTGCCGAGCGCGATCATGTTGGCGGTGGTCTCGTGCCCGGCGACCAGCAGCAGTCGGGCCTGCTTGGCGCACTCGTCGACGGTGCTCTCGCCGGTGAGCAGGTACTGGGCCGCGAGCCGGCTCAGGAGGTCGTCGCCGGGCTGCTCCGCCTTGGACTCCACCAGCTTTGCGAGGTAGGCGAGCAGTTCCTGGGAGGCGGCGAGGGCGGCCTCCGGCGCACTGCGAGTGTCGATCATGACGGCGCTGCACCGCTGGAAGAAGTCGTGGTCCTCGTACGGCACGCCGAGCAGTTCGCAGATCACCAGGGACGGCAGCGGCAGCGCGAACGCGGTGACCAGGTCGGCCGGCGGGCCCGTCTGCTCCATGGAGTCCAGCAGGTCGGTGACGATCCGTTCGATGCGCGGCCGCAGGGACTGCGTGCGCTTGATGGTGAAGTCACCGGTGAAACGGCGCCGCTGGGCGTTGTGTTCGGGCTCGTCCATCGTGATGAACGTGCGGTTGTGGGCCCGGGTCGCCTCGAACGACGCGCTGACGCTGGGGTAGCCGGGATGCTGGTTGTCCGCGCTGATCCGCGGGTCGCGCAACACCGCGACCTGCTCCTCGTGCCGGGTGACCAGCCACGCCGTCGAGCCGTTCCACAACGACACACGGGTCACGGGCGCCTGCTCGCGCAGCTCCTGGGTCACGGGAGGCGGGTCGAAGGGGCAGCCGGGGGCGCGTCGGGTGGTGAGGGCGGGGGCAGGGGCGGCGGGAGCCTCGGTCATGGTTGTCCTTCCACGGTGGGGCGGGCAGGAGCCGGTGATGACGGTGGGTCAGGCGAGCGCGATGGCCGCCGCGGGGCAGATCTGCGCGGCCTCCGTGACGGCCGCGTGCTGCTCCGCCGGCGGCTCGGCGTCCAGCAGGACCACGACGCCGTCCTCGTCCCGCTGGTCGAACACCTCGGGCGCCGCCAGCACACACTGCCCGGCACCGCAGCACTTGTCCTCGTCGATGATGATGCGCACGGTTTCTCCTCTTGCTCCCCCGCGGAGCTGGCTCCGCACAGGCGGGGTGCGAATGCGGTTGTACGGAGCGGCAGTTGGCGCGTTCTCCAGCACTCCTTGCCAACTCCTCGGTCGGACATTGCCTGCGCATTACTTAACAAAAGTAACTACGTGCCGCTGACGCTAACACCGCGATCAGCGCACCGGAATCCCCTCGTCCAAGCCGGTACATGCAAGAGGCACGTTTTTCGCCAGCCCGTATGCGCGCCCCGTGCCGCCCACGCTCCCCGCCACTGCGACATGATCGGGGCGTGGACCACACCGAATCCCCCGACCGGGAACCCATAACCGACCTGCACGCCGCCCTCTCCGGCCTCGCCTACGTAATGGCCGGAAACCGCACACACAAGCGGCTCCGCTCGGAGTCGGGAGTAGCCGTCGACCGCGGCTCCCTCGCCCTGCTGCGGGCGCTCGCGGCCGCCCCCGCCCCCTTGCGGATGGGCGAACTCGCGGAGGCGCTGCTGGTCCGTGCCCCGCACGTGACGCGCGAGGTCCGGCGCCTGGAGGACCTCGGCCTGGTGCGGACCACGGCCGAGCCCGGGGACCAGCGCGTACGCCGGGCCGAGGTCACCGACCGGGGCCGGGACGTCGTACTGCGCGCCGAGGCGACCGGCCGGCAGTGGCTCTCCGACGCGCTGCACGGCTTCTCCGAGGAGGAACTGCGCACCACCGCCGCGGTGATCGACCGGATCGTGGACGTGTACCGGAGCTGAGCGCTTCCCCGTTTCGCTCCGCCGCCGGTCCGGTCACCCGCGTCCGGTCACCCGCAACGGAGGAGGCGGGCACCCGGCCGGTGTGCTGCGATGCCCGGGTGAAGGGGCATGTCGGGGCGGCGTTGTGCCGGCACACCGGGCGGGGCGTGCTCGGCGCGGTGTCGCTCGGCGGACGGGCCGTCACGTGGAGCCGGGCCGTGACACGGTGGCTCGTACCGGCCGGCGTGACGGAGGCGGCGGGCGCCGCCCGGTCGGCGGTGCGAGCGGCGGTCCTCGCGTCGCTCCGGTCGGCGGTGCGCACCGCGGTGTACGCCGTGCTCGACCAACTGGACCTGGACGCCGTGGTGGCACGAGTCGATGTGGAATCCGTGGTGGCGCGAGTGGATGTCGACCGGATCGCGGACCGGGTCGATGTCCACCGGGTGGCGGACCGGGTGGACGTGAACCGGATCGCGGACCGGGTGGACGTCCATCGCGTGGCCGAACGAGTCGACGTCGACGGGATCGCGGACCGGGTCGACGTTCACCGAGTTGCCGACCGCGTCGACGTGGACCGGATCGCCGAGCGCGTAGACGTGGACCGGATCGCCGAGCGCGTCGACATCGACGCGGTGCTGGCCCGGATCGATCTGGCGGCCATCGTCGAGCAGGTGCTCAAGGAGATCGACATCGGCCGGATCGTGCGGGACACGGGCGGCGGGATGGCCGAGGAGACCGTCGACGCGTTCCGCCTCCGGGCCATGCGCGCCGACCACCTCGTGAACCGGGCCGCGGGACGGCTGCTGCGCAGGGACGGCGGCGTGGGTCCCACACCCGCCCCTCCCCCGGACGCCACCCGCCCCGAGGCGCCGTGACGGCGTCCGCGCCGCCGCCCGGCCCGGCCGCGATGCAGGGGCGGGCGGCCGGGCTCGTCTCCCGTGCCCTCGCGGCCGTCGTCGACACCGGCGTCGTGCTCGGCCTCGGGCTCGTGACGCTGCTGGCCGCGGGCGCCCTCCGGTTCATGGTGACCGGGCCGCCGTTCGCCCTGCCGCACCTGCCGCCCCGGGTCAGCTCCGGGTGCGCGGCCGCGCTCGCCGTCGGCTACCTCGCGGGGAGCTGGCTGACCGCCGGCCGCACCGTCGGCGGCCGGCTCATGGGGCTTCGGGTGGCCGGGCGGTCGGGGCGGCCGCTCGGCCCCGGCCGCGCCCTGCTGCGGGCGGTGCTGTGCGTCGTCTTCCCGTGGGGGCTGCTCTGGATCCCGGTCAGCCGGTACGGCAGGTCGCTCCAGGACGTAATCGCGGCCAGCACGGTGGTGCACGACTGGTACCGCGGACCTCCGGGACGCGACCTCACCCGTTCCGGGTGACGCCCGGCGGCGTGTACAGCGGCTCAATGGGACCCGGGATCCGCCGGATCCGTAGGAGGCTTCGATGACCGATCTCGTCGTGCTCGGTTTCCCCGACAAGGAGAAGGCCGAGGCCGTCATGCGGCTGGGGAAGGATCTCTCCCGGCAGGAGCTGCTCGACCTGGAGGACGCCGCGCTGGCGTGGCGGACGCAGGACGGCAAGATCCATGTGGAACAGACGTACCACCCCGCTGCCGCCGGGGCCGCGGGCGGCGCCCTCTGGGGCACGCTGCTCGGCATGCTGTTCCTGATGCCCGTCTTCGGCGCGGCCGTCGGCGCCGCCTCCGGCGCGCTCATCGGCAAGCTCACCGACGTCGGGGTCAACGACGCGTTCATCAAGGAAGTGGCGGGCACGCTGGAGCCGGGCCGGGCGGCGGTCTTCGCCCTCGTACGGCGGTCGACGCCGGACCGGGTACGGGAGGCGCTGCGTCCCTTCGAGCCCGTCGTGCTCCGTACGTCGCTCACGAAGGACCGCGAGGAGGATCTGATCGACGCGTTGCAGAAGAGCTGACGCCGCCCCGAACGGCGGCCGTATCGGCTGCCGTTCGACGGCAACTTCCCCGGATCGCTTCTGGTGGTTCCAGTGGTCCCAATACGCTCCGTGATCTTCCGGAGGGGTGCACAAAGAATTCAACTACGAACCGGCGCGGTCAAATACCTGCAAGTTAACGCTCCTGACAGGCGATGTGCTGCAATGTCGGGCATCTCAGCAGGTGTTGGACGGCGCGGATCGCAGGGCGAACAGGGGGCCGTGGCCTCGTTGTCCGGGTGCGGTGGCGCCATGTGAAGCGAGGCACCAATTGTCAATCGAAGCGCTGCGGGGCGACGGGAGCCGGTACGGACTCTTTCAGGGGCTCGTCGAGTCCTCCCAGGACGCGATCCTCATCAAGACCCTCGACGGGGTCATCACCTTCTGGAACGCGGCCGCCCAGCGCCTGTACGGCCATACCCCCGCCGAAGCGCTGGGCCGCCACGTCGGCATGCTCGTACCGCCCGACCTCAAGGACGAGGAGGACGAGCTGCTGGGGCGCATCGCCCGCGGCGAGTGGATCGAGCACTACGAGACCCGCCGCACCACCAGCGACGCCCGGGTCCGGGACATCGACGTGACCCTGTGGCCCCTCCGCGACGAGGACGGCAACGTCATCGCCGCCTGTTCCATCATGCGGGACATCACCGACCGCAAACGTGCCGAGGCACGCGTCGACGAGCTGGCGGTGGTGGTCGAGTCCTCCCAGGACGCGATCCTCATCAAGACCCTCGGCGGGGAGATCACGTTCTGGAACGCGGCAGCCCAGCGCCTGTACGGTTACCCGCCCGCCGAAGCCGTCGGCCGCCACGTCGGCATGCTCGTACCGCCCGACCTCAAGAGCGAGGAGGACGAGCTGCTGGGGCGCATCGCCCGCGGCGTGCGGATCGAGCACTACGAGACCCGCCGCACCACCAAGGACGGGCGCATCCTGGACATCGACGTCACCCTGTGGCCCATCCGCGCCCAGGACGGCACGATCACCGCCGCCTGTTCCATCATGCGCGACATCACCGACCGCAAGCGCGCCGAGACGGAGCTGGCCGAACTGTACGCACAGCAGCGGCACATCTCCCTGGCGCTGAACCTCATGGGGTCCTCGCGGCAGATCCCCGGGGCCCGGGCGGCCAGCCGCTACCTGCCGTCGACGCAGGGGCAGGGCGTCGGCGGGGACTGGCTCGACCTGATCGACCTGGGCGCCGGGCGGGTGGGGGTCTTCGTCGGGGACGTGATGGGGCGCGGCCTGGACGCGGCCGTGGTGATGGGGCAGCTGCGGTCCGCGGCCCGTGCCCTCGCGCTGGCCGGCCTTCCGCCGTGGGAACTGATGCGGGCCCTGGACGCTTTCACCCACGACCTGCCCGAACAGTTCGTCACCTGCGTCTACCTGGAGGCCGATCCGGCGCAGGGTGAGGTGACGGCCTGTTCGGCCGGGCATCTGCCGGTCCTCCTCATCGAGCCGGACGCGCCGGTGCGTGAGCTGGCGATGCCGACCGGTATCCCCCTGGGCGTGGGCGGCGTACCGCACCAGCAGGTCCGTTTCCCGATCCGGGCGGGCACGGCCTTCGCGCTGTACACCGACGGCCTGGTGGAGAGCGCGCACGGCGACCTCGACCACCAGCTGGCGTTGCTGGCGACCACGCTGGAGCAGGTGTTCACCAGCGCCGAAGGGCTGCGGGAAACCGCCGACGGCATGGAGGAAGCCGCCGACCGGGTCCTGCGCACCCTCCTGCCGGACACCGCGGCGTACTCCGACGACGTGACCCTGCTGCTCGTCAGCTTCCCCACGGCTCCACTGGAGACCGCGGAGACGGAGCTGCCCGGCGAGGCCGTCTCGGTACCGGCCGGACGGCGTTTCCTGCGGCAGCGCCTGGAGGCCTGGGGGCTGGCGGGGCTGGCGGACACCGCGCTGCTGCTGGCCTCGGAACTCCTCACCAACGGGGTGCGCCACGCGGAGGGCCCGATCGGCCTGCGGGTGTGGCACAGCGTCCGCGAACTGGGCGTGGAGATCAGCGACAACAGCGTGCCCCGGCCCCGGGCCCGCCTGGCGGAGAGCATGGAGGAGAACGGCCGCGGCCTGATCCTGGTCGAGGCCCTCGCCGCCGCCTGGGGCACCCGCCCCACCAACGTCGGCAAGACGGTCTGGTTCACCCTCCTGCTTCCCCCGGCCCAGGACACCACCCACCTCCCGGCCCTCCCCCCGGCAAAAGCCCCCTCGGTCGCCCTGCCCTGAGCGAGGGGGTCCGGCCGGGTACGTCACGGACCGGACGCGGCATCAGCCGGGCACGCTGCCGCCGGCCCCGGGCGGCCCGGGCGGTTCGTCGAGCGCCTCTGCCAGGTAGCGCCTGGCGGTCACGGTGTACGGGTGGTCCTCCCCCATCACCGTGGTGAGGTCCCGGAGCACCTCCCGGAACTCCGCGGCGGCCCGCGTCGTCCGGCCCTGTTCCTGCCAGAGCCGCGCGCGGCAGCTGCGGCTGAGAAGTGTGTCGCGGTGGGTGTTGCCGAGCACCTGCCGCTGCACCGCGATGACCTCGTCGAACTCCGGCCCGGCGAGGTCCGGGCGGCCCATGTCGTGGTGCAGACGGGCGAGTTCGCGGCGCACGATCAGTGTGCGGGGGTGTGCGGCGCCGAACACCTCGGTCCGCAGGGCGAGCACTGCCGCGTACTCGGTCTCGGCCTCCGCCGGGCGGCCCAGGTCGCCCAGGACGCGGGCCACGCGATAGCGGGTGGCCAGGGTCAGCGGATCGGTCTCGCCCAGCACGCGGGTGCGGGTCCGCAGCACTGCCCGGTACTCCGCTTCCGCCTCCGTGAGCCGTCCTTGGTCGTGCCGGACGTACGCCAGCATGTGGCGGCTCAGGAGTGTCTGCGGATGGTCGGGGCCGAGCGCCGCGCTCCGGTGGCGCACGAGGTCCCGGAAGCCGGCTTCCGCTTCTGCGAGCCGGCTGCGGGCGTGGTGCATGGCGGCAACCTCGTGGTGGGCGGTCAGCGTGGCGTCGTGCCCCTCCCCCAGGGCTCGCCGGCCGGTCTCGAAGGCGGCGGCGAAGGTCTCCTCGGCCTGGCCGTACAGCCCGCGGGCCCGGAGCGCGCGACCGGTGGCCACGGCCACCCGGACCGCCTGTGCCACCGCCCGTGCGGAACCGGCCGCGTGTGCGCCGGTCTCGCGCAGGAGGTGCTGGGCATGGGGTGTGATCGCCTGCCACAGGGGCCAGCGCGCCGGGTCCTCCGGGGAGACGTGCGACTCGCCCTGCGTGGCCGCGGCGAGCAGGTCCGTCGCCGCCTCCAGGTACGCGGCCTGCCGCATCGTCACCTCGCCCTGGAGGCGGCTGGCGGCACGTACCAGCGGGTGGAGGCGGACGGCATCGCGCAGCGCTTCGGCACCGTCGCCGTCCGGGTCGTCGTCCGTACCCTCGTTCCCGGCGTCTGCGGTGCGTTCCGTCCCGCTGCCCGCAACGCGCGCGGCGCTGTTCCCGGACGGCGCCGCGCTGCCGCTTTGGGGTCCGTCCTCCGGGATGTCGATGAGGTGCAGGTCGGCGAGGGCCCTCAGGAGCCGCCACAGACGCGTTCCGTCGAGGCCGGGCAGTACGCCGGTGGGCGCACCGAGGACCGATGGGGCCAGCAGCGCGTACGGTACGGGCGCCTCGGCGAAGAAGGCGAGCAGCCGCAGCAGTTCGCGCGCCTCCGGCATACCTCGCCGGGCGAGGTGGTCCAACGAGAGTTCCCAGGTCCGGCTGACGATGCGCCGGGGTGCACGGTCCCCTTCGGCCATCCCGGCCTCCTCCGGTTCCAGTAACTGCTGCCAGCCGCCCGCCGCCAGTTGCTGCCCGTAGGCGTCGAAGGTCGTGACGGTATCGGGCCACGGGGCTCCGGACGCCGCGGCGAGCTGTGCTCCGGCCAGCCGCAGTGCCAACGGCAGCCGCCCCAGCCGGTCGGCGAGTGCGGCCGCGTCGGCCGCCGGGCCCGCACCGGGTCCGGCCACTCGCATCAGGACCCGCGTGGCCTCCGGCCGGGTCAGCGGGCCGACCGTCCGCAGCCGCCACCAGGCGCCCCAAGCCTGCGGATTGCGATGGCGGCTGGTGACGAGCACGGTCCCGGACCCCGCCGGCACCGGCCGCAGCCACCCCGTCCCGTCCGCGAAGGTGCCTCCCTCGGCGGCCAGCAGCTCCGGGTCGTCCGCGTTGTCCACCACCAGCAGCCACGGCCGGGGATGCCGCCCCAGCATCCGCCACAGCAGATCCGTGGCGCTGTCCATGCCGCTCCAGGCGCGGGTGAGTTCGGCGTCGCCGGCGCCGAGCCGTACGGCCACTTGTCGCATGCCGTCGTGGAGTTCGGGCCGGGTGGCGGCCGAGACCCACCACGTCTCGACGCCGTTCCGCGCGGCGGAGCGGGCGGCGGCGATCGCCACGGTGGTCTTGCCGCAGCCGCCCAGACCGCACAGCACCAGGTTCCGGCAATCGCCCGGCGGGGCGTCCCGCACCCGGTCCAGCTCGCGCAGCAGCGGCTCGCGGCCGGTGAAGGCGTCGTCCAGCCGCCCGGCGGGTACCGCGAGGGACCGGCTCCCCGGCGTTCCCGACGGGGACGGGACGGCCGCATGGACGTGCAGGGCACCGACGCGCCCGGCGGCGACCGCGCCGGTGTGCGCGAAGAGCGAGGTACGGGCTTCGATGTGCGGTTCCGGCGTTCCAGGTGGCCTCAGCCCGGCGTGCCACCCGGCCGGGAAGGGTCCCCGACACGTACGCCTCCGTTGATGACGCCACCGGCGACGGACCCCCCTTCCGCCTGTACGGACACGTCCCCGTGCACCGCCAGTCCGCCGTCGCCGGCGGTCGGCGAGGGTGTCCCGGGCGTCGGCACGGCGGCGAGCAGTGTTGCGAGCTGTTCCCCGGCTTCGGCGCGCTCGCTCTCCGGCATGCCCTCCAGCAGGTCGGTGAGGCGTACGCACCAGGCGGCGCGGGCGGCTTCGCGGGCCGGGCGGTACTGGTCGTCGTCGGCGGCGGTCAGTTCGGCGGCGGTACGGTCGAGGCGCGCGGCGGTCGCACGGGCCTCGGCCGCGTCCCCCCTCCCGAACACCCGGACCAGTCCGTCCCGCATCGTCCACCAGGCGTCGGTGCCCGCGGCCTGGATGACCGCCAGGGCACCGGCCGAGGCCAGTTCCGCGAGTTCCGTCATGGCGATCGTCCCCCCGTCGCCGAGCGCAGCGTCAAGTACCCAGAGAACCACGGCAGTCCGCGGAGCAACAGACCGGTGCGGCGGGTGGTGTGGGGCGGGTCCGGACACGCGGGAGGGGCGGCCCGGAAGATCGGGCCGCCCCTCCCTGTGCGTTCAGGAGTGGTGTCAGCGGGTGTACCGCATCAGCGTGCGGACCATGTGGCAGGTGGTGTCGGACGGGCGGTGGATGCCGACGAGCGCGGCGGTGTCGCGGATGAGCCGGTTCGGTGCGCGGTCCGGCGTGTGCACGCCGGAGTCGAGCAGCGCGATGGCCAGGCGCATGGCCTTCAGCCGGCGGTTGTGGGCGATGTACCACTCGCGGGGCCGGCCGGCGGGCAGCGGCTTCTTGGCGAGCGGGGAGTACGGAAGGTCGAACAGAGCGGACGTCGGGGTCATTGCGGCAGCCGTCACAGGGTCCCTCCTGTCGTGGTCGAGAGCCCCGGATCCCCCCGTGAGCTCTCTCGAACACTGCTTCTATATTACCCCGCCCCACTGACAAAAGTCGCTGGCCAGAGGGCATTTGTGACCCTCTGGAGACACTTTTCGGAGGGGGTTCGCGAGGGCCCGCGAGGCGACCCGACAGCCTCGAGAGGAAGCCGGTCCCGCGGCCACCCTCACCCCCGGCCCGTCCGGTCGCCACTTCCGTCCCAACAGCCCCAGCGAGAGATTGAAAGGTTTCAGAGAAAAGTTGCACACCGGGTATTGACCCCCGAGCTACACGCACTCATTGTTTGAGTCGTTTCAACACGACGCGACACGGCTGCTCCGCGCAGCCCGCTTCACGACAGTGCGAGGACGAAGGAGTCCAGGTGACATCCCTGCAGAGCACCCCACCCTCCGAGGACGTCCCGGGCGGGGACGGGGCCGTATCGCGGCAGCAGTGGAAGTGGACCGGGCTGGCCGGCATGGCGTCGTACCTGGACGCCGGGTCGATCGTCGCGCTCAGCTCCGGTCTCGCCTTCTTCCAGGACCGCTTCGGCCTCTCCCAGAACGGACTCGGCGCGCTCACCGCCATCGGCCCCAACGCCATCGGCGCGGCGATCGGCGCGTTCATCGGCGGGCGGCTGGGCGACAAGCTCGGCCGGAAGCGCATCTACCAGTACGACCTGCTGGTGTACGCCGCGGCCATCCTGCTCATCGCCTTCGCGGTCAATCCGCTGATGCTCTTCGCCGGCACCTTCATCGTGGGCCTGGCCGTCGGTGCCGACGTGCCGACCTCGCTCGCGCTCGTCGGTGAGTTCTCGCCCGCCAAGGCGCGCGGCAAACTGCTCGGGCTCACGCAGGTGACCTGGAGTCTCGGCCCGGTGGTCGTGCTGCTGCTGGCGCTGGCCCTGTCCGACCTCGGGCTGCTCGGCATCCGCATCGTCTTCCTGCACCTGTTCGTGGTCGCGCTGGTGACGTACGCGATGCGTCGCGGCATGGTCGAGTCGGCGGTCTGGCGGACCGCGGCGCAGGCCGGCGCCGCCCGCCCGAAGGTGCGTGACCTGCTGCGCGGCGCCCATCTGCGGGCACTGCTGTTCACCGGCGGCATCTACCTCTTCTGGAACCTCGCGGCCGGCACGAACGGCATCTTCACCCCGTACATGGTCAAGAGCCTGGGCGCGGGCAGCCAGGCCACCAGCGTGGGCCTCTCCTGCGCCAGCTTCGCGCTGGTGATCGTCGGTACGGTGGCGGTCTACATGCGGTACGCCGACCGCGGTCACCGGTACCGCAAGGCGATGTGGATCGCGGGCTCGGTCATGCAGGTCTGCGCGTACGGCGTCTTCCTCTTCCTCCCGTTCACGCTGCCCGTGATCGTGTTCAACGTGGTGCTGTTCGGTGTCGGCCAGGCCATGGCGGGCGAGGCCGTCTACAAGACGATCAGCCAGGAGGTCTTCCCGACGATGCTGCGCGGCACGGCGCAGGGCATCACCTTCGGCACCTCCCGCGTCGTGCTCGGCATCTGGTCGTTCTTCGTACCCGCCCTGGCGAGCACCGGTATCGCGCCGGTCGCCGCCTTCCTCACCGTCTCGCTCCTCATCTGCGCCGTCATCGGCCTGTTCATGCCGAACACGGCGGGCAAGTCGCTGGAGCAGGTGGAGGCCGAGCGCGCCGCCACCCGCTGACGCACCGTCACCCCCGGGTGAGCTCGCGCTCGATCTCCTCCAGGCTCTTGCCGCGGGTCTCCGGGATGCAGCGGACCGTGAACAGCGTCAGCAGCGCGCACACCACCGCGTACGCGGTGAAGGTGGCGGCCCCGCCGAGCGCGTCGAGCAGGGTGAGGAAGGTGAGGGAGACCAGGAAGTTCATGCTCCAGTTGGCGAACATGGTGGCGCTCATGGCCGTGCCGCGGATGCGCAGCGGGTACAGCTCGGACGGAATGATGAAGACGACGACGTTGAGCGTGGTGGCGACCGCGGCGATGAAGAGGACCACGAACGCCACGGCGAGCCAGCCGACCGAGGAGCCCCGGCCGCCGGCCGCGAGGGTGGCCGCCAGCCCGCCGAGGGCGAGCGTCATCACCGCGGCGCCGGACGCCAGCAGCTTCTTGCGGCCGATGCGGTCGACGGCGAACATCCCGACCGGGGTCATCAGCAGGTTGACCAGGCCGACGCCGACGGTGGCGAGGACGGCCGAGGAGGAGCCGAGGCCGCTGCTCTCGAAGATCTTCGGGGCGTAGTAGATGACGGTGTTGACGCCGGACGCCTGGCCGAGGATCTGCAGGCCCACGCCCGCGATGATCGCCGGGCGCACGGAGCGGCCGGCCAGGGCCCGCCACCGCCCCCGGCGGGCCGGCGCCGTCCGGTCCTCGTGCCCGGCCGTCATCCCGGCCAGCTCCGCTTCGACCGCCGCCGGGTCGCCGGGGCCGCGGAGCCGCGTCAGGACGGCGCGGGCGCGCTCGGTACGGCCGCGCAGCGCCAGCCAGCGCGGGGACTCGGGCATCAGCAGCATGCCGGCGCCGAAGAGCAGCGCGGGCACGGCGGCGATGCCGAACATCCAGCGCCAGCCGTGAGTGGCGTGTGCCAGGGCGTAGTTGGCCACGTAGGCGAGGACGATGCCGAGGGTGATCATCAGCTGGTTGAGGCCCACCAGCCGCCCTCGGTAGCGGGGCGGGGCGACCTCGGCGAGGAAGACCGGGACGAGGTTGGACGCCGTACCGATGCCGAGGCCGAGGACGAGACGGGCCGCCGTGAGCACGGCGGCGGACGGCGCGAGCGCTGCCAGGGCGGCGCCGGCGGTGAAGATGCCGGCGGCGGCGACGAGGACGGGGCGGCGGCCGTACCGGTCGGCCAGGTTGCCGGCAACGGCCGCGCCGGCCATCGCACCGACCAGGATGGCGCTCACCACGACGCCGGAGCCGAAGGCCGTGAGCCCGAAATCGGACTCGATCGTGAGCAGGGCGCCGGATATGACGCCGGTGTCGTAGCCGAACAGCAGCCCGCCGAGCGCGGCGACCAGGGCCACGCCGATCACCGGTCGCAGTGTGGTGCCTCCGCCGCTCCGCGTCACCGTTGCCGTACCGAGTGACGCCATCGTGCCTTCCCTTCGCTCAGCCAGAGATTGGAAGGTACCAATCTGACACTCGACTTGGCGCCACACAAGATCTCCCGTAATAATTCCGGTATTGGTCGGCACCAATCACAACGACCCGGGAGGGTGAAGCGTGGCCCGACAGGCCAAGCACGAGGAACTGCGGCTGGCGCTGCTGGCCGAGACGGCCGGGGCTCCCCCGCACACGCCGCTGCCCACGGAGCGGGAGATCGCCACGGACCACGGGGTCTCGCGCAACACCGTCCGGCAGGCGCTGGACGCGCTGGAGGCGGCGGGCAGCGTCTACCGGGTACAGGGCGCGGGGACGTTCGTCGCCCCGCCCGTGGTGTCCAAGTCGCTCACCCTCACCTCGTTCTCCGAGGACATGCGCGCCCGTGACCTCGAACCGGCCTCACGGCTGCTGGCCGCGGAGACGGTACGGGCCGGCCGGCAGATCGCCGACCGGCTCGGCGTAACGCCGGACTCCGACGTCGTGCGGGTCTCCCGGCTGCGGCTGGCGGACGGCTCCCCCATGTGCCTGGAGAACGTCCACTTCCCCGCCGACCGGGTCCCCGGCCTCGTCGACGAGGACCTGAGCGGCTCGCTCTACGCCCTGCTCGACGCGCGCTACGGGCTCGACATCCGCTCGGCCGACCAGATCATCCGCGCCGTCGACCTCGACGAGACCGAGTCGGCCCTCCTCGGCGTGCCGGTGGGCAGCTCGGGGCTGCGGGTGCAGCGGGTCGGCCTGGACCGCCGCGACACCCCCGTCGAGGCGACCACCACGATCTACCGCGCCGACCGCTACGACATCCGCTTCACCGTCCGCAGGACGCAGCCGTGACGGCCGCGCGCAAGCCGCGCCCGCGGCACGTACCGGAGTCCGGACCCGTCTCCCCCGCGCCGCGCCCGCTGCTCGGCGTCGACGTCGGCGGGACGAAGATCGCCGCCGGGGTCGTCGCGCCCGACGGCGCCCTCCTCGCGACGGTCGTCCGGCCCACGCCCGCCGCCGAGGGCCGGACCGCGGTGCTGGACGCCATCGCGGCGGCCGTCCGGGAACTGCCCGGCCGGGAGGAGGCGGTGGGCCTCGGGATCGGCACCGGCGGCGTCATCGACCGCGGCCGGGGCGTCGTCCTGTCCGCCAACGCACTGCTCCCCGGCTGGGCGGGCACCCGCCTGAGCGAGGAGCTCACCGACCGGCTCGGGCTGCCGGTGGCCGCCGACAACGACGCGAACGTCTTCGCGCTGGCCGAGCAGACCTACGGCGCCGGCGCGGGCTGCGCGTCCGCGCTGTACGTGAGTGTGGGCACGGGCATCGGCGGCGGGCTGGTCAGCGGCGGGCGGCTGCTGCGCGGTGCGCACTGGACGGCGGGCGAGTTCGGCCATCTCGCGGTGGCGGAGGCGGTGGGGCGGCCGTGCAACTGCGGTCGCTCTGGCCACCTGGAGGCCGTCGCGTCCGGGCCCGCCGTCACCGCCCGGTTCCGCGCACTGACCGGGGACGGGAACGTGCACGACCTCCGGGAGGTCGCGGCACTGGCCGAGGGGCCGGCCGGAGCGGGCGCGCAGGCCGCCCGGGCCGCCCTCGCGGAGGGCGCGGGCGCGTTGGGCCGTGCCCTGGCGGGGCTCGTCAACACCGTGGACCCGGAACGGGTGGTGGTCGGCGGCGGGGTCGCCTCGATCGGCGCACCGTTCTGGGAGCCGCTGACCGAGGCATTCACCGCGGAGCTGCTGCCGGGCCCCTCGGGGCTGCGTCCCGTACCGGCGGCGCTCGGCCCGCGCGCCGCGGTGGTCGGCGCGGCGGCACTGCTGCTGGAGGAGGGCGTCGGGGACGCCCCGGTACGACGATCCGCGCACCACTGACGGCCCACCACACCGACCGACGGAAGACAACGAGGGACAGCACATGACCGAGAGCGCACCCCGCAATCACAACCCCATGCCCGCCGACCGCGCACGCGAGTTGCTCGACGGGCTGCGCGGCAGGCTGGTCGTCTCCTGCCAGGCCCCGCCCGGTGACCCGCTGCGGTCCCCGGAGCACATGGCGGCGGTGGCCGCCTCGGTGGCCGCGGGCGCGCCGGTCGCGGGCGTCCGGGTGCAGGGCGTGGCGGACATCGAGGCCGTACGGGCCGTGGTGGACCTGCCGATCGTCGGGCTGTGGAAGGACGGCGCCGAGGGCGTCTACATCACGCCGACCGCGGCGCACGCGCGGGCCGTCGCCGAGGCCGGGGCGGAGATCGTGGCCGTCGACGCCACGGACCGGCCGCGCCCGGACGGCCGCCCGCTGCGCGAGACGGTCGAGGCGGTGCACGGCCTGGGCAGGCTGCTGATGGCCGATGTCTCGACCGTGGCGGAGGGGGTGGCGGCCGCCGCGCTCGGCGCCGACGTCGTCTCCACCACCCTCTCCGGCTACACCCCGTACAGCCGTCAGCAGCCGGGCCCGGACCTGGAGCTGGTCGCCGAGCTGGCGGCACGCGTGGCCGTGCCGGTCTTCGCCGAGGGCCGGCTGCACACGCCGGAGCAGGCGGCGGCCGCGGTCGAGGCCGGGGCGTGGGGCGTCGTCGTGGGCGGCGCCATCACCGCGCCGGCCGCCATCGCGACCCGTTTCGCCGCAGCCCTGCCGCAGGACTGACAGCGCATCAGGTACCGGGCACGGTCACAGGTGCGGCAGCAGTGCGTCCGGGGTGACCGGCAGGTTACGGACGCGGACGCCCGTGGCGTGGTGGACGGCGTTGGTGACGGCGGCCGCCGTGCCGACGATGCCGATCTCGCCGATGCCCTTGGAGCCCATCGGGTTGAGGTGCGGGTCCTCCTCGTCGAGCCAGTGCACGTCGATGTCGGGTACGTCGGCGCAGACCGGCACGTGGTACATGGCCAGGTCGCGTTCCGCGTAGTCGCCGAACTCCCGGTCCATCGTGCTGTGTTCGGTCAGTGCCATGCCGAGGCCCATCGTCATGCCGCCGAGGAACTGCGAACGGGCGGTGCGCGGGTTCAGGATGCGGCCCGCGGCGAAGACGCCGAGCAGCCGCCGTACCCGCGTCTCGCCGGTCACGGTGTCCACCTGCACCTCGACGAATTGCGCACCGTACGCGTGCCGTGCGTACTCCTCGCCGCGCTTGGCGTCCTCGGTGGTGTCGGCGGTGGCCGTCAGGCCGGTCGCCGGTACCTCGCTGTGTTCCTCCAGCTGCCGCCGCAGCCCGTCGCACGCCTTGTGCACCGCGGAGCCCCACGAGGAGGTGCCCGCCGAGCCGCCCGCCACCGGCGCCGCGGGCAGATCGCTGGACCCGACGTGGATGCGGACGCGCTCCAGCGGCAACCGCAGTGCGTCGGCGGCAATCTGGGCCAGCACGGTCCGGGCGCCGGTGCCGATGTCGGTGGCGTTCACCCGTACGTCGACCAGCCCGTCGGCGCGGGCGTGCGCCTCGGCCTGGCACGGAGCGACCAGCACCGGGTATGTCGAGGCGGCCACGCCGGTGCCGAGCAGCAGCCGGCCGTCGCGGCGGCCCCGGGCGGCCGGATCGCGGTGCCGCCAGCCGAAGCGGCGGGCCCCCTCGCGCAGGCATTCCACGAGGTGGCGGCTGCTGTACGGGCGGCCGGAGTCCGGCTCGCGGTCGGGTTCGTTGCGCAGCCGCAGCTCGACGGGGTCCAGGCCGCAGGCGAGGGCCAGTTCGTCCATGGCCGATTCGAGCGCGTACATGCCGGGGCACTCGCCGGGCGCCCGCATCCACGAGGGCGTGGGGACGTCCAGCCGTGTCACCCGGTGGGTGGTGCGGCTGTGCGGCGAGACGTACATCGTGCGGCTGGGGCTCGCCGCCTGCTCCACGAACTCCTGGACGGTGGAGGACTGGGTGACGATCTCGTGCGCCAGCGCCTGGATGCGGCCGTCGCGGTCGGCACCGAGGCGGAGCCGCTGGATCGTGGGGGCGCGGTGGCCGGTGACGGCCTCCAGCAGCTGGCGCGGCAGGGCGAGGGTCACCGGACGGCCCGTCACGCGGGCGGCCATGGCGGCGAGCACCGACTGCGGGCGCGGGGTGCCCTTGGAGCCGAAGCCGCCGCCGACGTGCTCGCTGGTGACCTGCACCTGCTCCGGGCCGAGTCCGAAGAGCTGGGCCAGCATCCGCTGGACGGTGGACGAGCCCTGGCTGGAGTCGTACAGACACAGCCGGCGCTCGCCCTCCCACCAGGCGGTGGCGGCGTGCGGCTCCATCGGGTGGTTGTGCAGCGGCGGGGTCTCGTACACCGCGTCGTGCTGGACGGCCGCTCCGTCGTACGCGGTGTCGAAGTCGCCGCGTTCCCGGTCGGCGGGGTGGCCGCCGTTGGCGGTCTCGGGGGCGTAGAGGCCCGGGTGGTCGAGGCCGAGCAGGACGTCGTGCGGCTCCGAGGTGTAGTCCAGGCGGACCGCGCCGGCCGCCGCCCTGGCCGCCTCCAGGGAGGTGGCGACCGCGAGGGCGACGATCTGGCCGCGGTGCGCGACGCGCGGCGACTGCAGGACGGCGAGCGTGGGGTCCTCGCCCTCTTCGAGGCGGGGCGCGTTCTCGTGGGTGAGCACGGTGAGGACGGCGGGGTCGGCGAGCGCGGCGCCGGTGTCCACGCCGGTGATCTCGCCACGGGCGATCGTGGCGGGCACCGCCCAGGCGAACAGGCCGTCGGGGTGTCCGTGGTCGGCGGCGTACCGCGCCGTGCCGGTCACCTTGGCGCGGCCCTCCAGCCGCGCGGTGTCCGCGCCCAGGGTCCGGGGCAGGGTCGTCATCGCGCACCTCCCGCGTGGGCTTCCGTCAGGTCCGTGAGCAGGGCGACGGCCAGCCGACGGGCCAGGGGGATCTTGTAGCCGTTGTCGCGGAGCGGTTCGGCTGCCGCCAGTTCCTGGTCCACGGCCCGGCCGAAGGACTCCTCGGTGGCGGGCCGGCCGAGCAGCGCCGCCTCCGCTTCCCGGGCCCGCCAGGGCTTGGCCGCCAGCGCGCCGAACGCGAGCCGCACGTGCTGGACGGTGCCGCCGCTCACCCGCAGGTCCGCGGCGGCCGAGGCGAGCGCGAAGGCGTACGAGGCGCGCTCCCGGGCCTTGCGGTACGCCGAGCGGGCGGCGGGCGCGGGCGGCGGCAGCTCGACGGCCGTGATCAGCTCGCCGTGCTCCAGTACGGTGTCGCGGTCCGGCGCGTCGCCGGGCAGCCGGTGCAGCTCGGCCACCGGGAGCGTCCGGGTGCCCTCGACCGACACGCAGTGCACCGTCGCGTCGAGAGCGGTCAGCGCGACCGCCATGTCCGACGGGTGGGTGGCCACGCAGTGCTGGGAGGCGCCGAGGACGGCGAGGTCGCGGTGGACGCCGCTGCGCGCGGGGCAGCCGGAGCCGGGCCGTCGCTTGTTGCAGGGCTTGCCGATGTCCTGGAAGTACACGCAGCGGGTGCGCTGGAGCAGGTTGCCGCCGATCGTGGCGAGGTTGCGCAGCTGCGGCGAGGCGCCGGCCAGCAGCGCCTGGGACAGCGCCGGGTAGCGCGCGCGGACGAGCGGGTGCACGGCGAGGGTGCTGTTGCGTACGGTGGCGCCGACCCGCAGCCCGCCGTCCTCCGTTTCGGTGATCTCGTCGAACGGCAGCCGGCTGACGTCGACCAGCATCTCGGGCACCTCGACCCCGAGTTTCATCAGGTCCACCAGGTTGGTGCCGCCGCCGAGGAAGGCCGCGCGCGGCCGGCGGGAGAGCAGGTCGACGGCGGCTGCCGGGTCGGTGGCCGTCTCGTACCGGAAGGGTTTCACCGGGCCGCCTCCTGCACCGCGTCGATGATGTTCACGTACGCGCCGCAGCGGCAGATGTTGCCGCTCATCCGCTCGCGCACCTCGCCTCCGGTCAGCTCCACCGGCCCGTCGGGTACCCCGTCCGGCGTCACCGCGCTGGGCCAGCCCTCGCGCGCCTCGGCGATCGCGGCGACGCCCGAGCAGAGCTGGCCGGGGGTGCAGAAGCCGCACTGGAAGCCGTCGTGCGCGAGGAACGCCTCCTGGAGCGGGTGCAGCGCTTCGCCGTCTGCCAGGCCCTCGACCGTGGTGACCTCCGTGCCGTCGGCGGCCACCGCGAGCAGCAGGCAGGAGTTGACCCGCCGGCCGTCCAGCAGGACGGTGCAGGCCCCGCACTGGCCGTGGTCACAGCCCTTCTTCGCGCCGGTCAGCCGCAGGTCCTCGCGGAGCAGATCGAGGAGCGAGGTGCGGTTGTCGACCGTACGTTCCTGGCGTTCGCCGTTGATGTGCAGGGTGAGCGCGGTGGTGGTGTCCGCGCCGCCTGTACCCTCCGTGCTTCTCATGGAGTCACCAGTGCCCCTGAAGGCGTCCCCCGAAAACGGACAAACCGGCTCCACACCTCGCTCGGACCAACCGGGAGCCGTCAGTCCAGGCCGATGCGGCGTGCCGCGGCGTCCCAGGCGGCGCGGTCGCCGCCCGGGGTGCAGCGGCGGAGCGGCTGGGTGCTGGCGACCAGACGGCGCATCGCGGTGCGGTCCGGGACGAGGCCGTGCGCGCGGGCCTGGACCAGGACGTTGCCCAGCGCGGTGGCCTCGGCGGGGCCCGCGACGACGGGCAGGCCGGTGGCGTCGGCGGTGAGCCGGCAGAGCAGCTCGTTGCGGCTGCCGCCGCCGACCAGGTGGACGGTGCGGATCTCCCGCCCGGCGAGTGCGGCGGCCCGCCGCAGGGTCCGGGCGTGGGCCAGGGCGAGCGCTTCGAGGAGGGTACGGACGAGTGACCCCTGGTCCTCGGGCGGGCGCTGGCCGGTCCGGACGCAGTACGCGGCGATGCGGGCCGGCATGTCACCGGGGGCGAGGAATTCGGGCGCGTCGGGGTCGATGACGGCGGCGAACGGGCGGGCCTTCGCGGCCGCCGCCAGCAGCGGGCCCAGCGCGTGCGGCAGCCCCTGCTCCCGCCAGGTGCGCTGGGTCTCGGTCAGCAGCCACAGGCCCATGATGTTGCGGAGGTAGCGGGTGGTGCCGTCGATGCCCAGTTCGTTGGTGAAGTTCGCGGCGCGGGACTCCTCGGTGAGCACGGGCGCGTCCAGCTCCAGGCCGGCCAGCGACCAGGTGCCGCACGAGAGGAACGCGAAGTCCGGCTCCTCGGCCGGGACCGCGGCCACCGCGGAGGCGGTGTCGTGCGAGGCGACGGCGGTGACGGGAGTACTGGCCGGCAGCCCGGTGGCCGCGGCGACGTGCGGGAGCAGTGTGCCCGCCGGCTCGCCGGGGCGGCGCAGCGGCGGGAGCAGCGCGGAGTCGAGGCCGAGCCGGCCGAGCAGTGCCTTGGACCAGGTGCCGGTACGGGCGTCGAACAGGCCGGTGGTGGAGGCGTTGGTCGCCTCCGCCCCCGCCTCCCCGGTCAGCCGGTGCACCAGCAGGTCCGGCATCAGCAGCAGGGTGCGGGCGGCCGCGAGCCGGCCGCTGTCGCGGTCCGCCGCCAGCTGGTAGACGGTGTTGAACGGCAGGTGCTGGAGCCCGGTGACCGCGTACAGCTCGGCCGGTCCCACCGACGCGCGCACCCGCTCCGCCACGTCCTCGGTGCGCGCGTCGCGGTAGTGGAACGGCTGGTCCAGCAGCTCCCCCTCGGCGTCGAGCAGGCCGTAGTCCACCGCCCAGGTATCGATGCCGACGGAGTCCGCGCCGCCCGCCCGGGCCACCGCACGCAGCCCGTCGAGGACACCCCGGTGGAGCGATTCCACGTCCCAGCGGAGCCCGTCGGACCGCCGGAGCGGGGTGTTGGGAAAGCGATGGGCCTCGGCCGGCTCCAGCAGGTCCGGCCCCACCCGGGCGCGCATGACGCGCCCGCTGGTGGCACCGAGGTCGACGGCGGCGAAGGTACGGGTGCTGGTCACATCGCCTCCGGTCAGCGCAGGAACGCCGCGGCGACCCCGGCGTCCACGGGGACGTGCAGTCCCGTCGTGTGGGTCAGGTCGCCGCCGGTCAGCGCGAACACCGCGTTGGCGACGTGCTCCGGCAGCACCTCGCGCTTGAGCAGGGTGCGCTGGGCGTAGAACTCGCCGAGCTTCTCCTCCTCGATGCCGTACGTCGCGGCGCGCTGCGCGCCCCAGCCGCCGGCGAAGATCCCGGAGCCGCGCACCACGCCGTCGGGGTTGACGCCGTTGACGCGGATCCCGTGCCCGCCCAGCTCGGCGGCGAGCAGCCGCACCTGGTGCGCCTGGTCGGCCTTGGTGGCGGAGTACGCGATGTTGTTGGGCCCTGCGAAGACGGCGTTCTTGGAGGCGATGTAGACGATGTCGCCGCCCATCTCCTGCGCGGTCATGACGCGGGCGGCCTCGCGGGAGACGAGGAAGGAGCCGCGGGCCATGATGTCGTGCTGAAGGTCCCAGTCCTTGGCGCTGGTCTCCAGCAGCGGCTTGGAGAGGGAGATGCCGGCGTTGTTGACGACCAGGTCGACGCCGCCGAAGGCGAGTACCGCCGCACGGAAGGCCGCGGCGATCTGCTCCTCGTCGGTGACGTCCACGGTGACGGCGACGGCCTTGTCCGGACCGCCCAGCTCCTCGGCGACCGTGTCGGCACTCTCGGCGTTCAGGTCCGCGACCACCACGCAGGCGCCCTCGGCGGCCAGCCGGTGCGCGATCGCCCTGCCGATGCCCGAGCCCGCGCCGGTGACCAGCGCGATCCGGGTGGCCAGCGGCTTCGGCGTGGGCATCCGCCGCAGCTTGGCCTCCTCCAGCTCCCAGTACTCGATGCGGAACTTCTCGGCCTCCTCGATCGGCGCGTACGAGGACACCGCCTCGGCGCCGCGCATCACGTTGACCGCGTTGAGGTAGAACTCCCCCGCCACCCGGGCGGTCTGCTTGTCCTTGCCGAAAGAGAACATGCCCACGCCCGGGACCAGCACGATCGCGGGGTCGGCACCGCGCAGGGGCGGCGAGTCGGGGGCGGCATGCCGCTCGTAGTAGGCGCGGTACTCCTCCCGGTATTCCGCGTGCAGCTCCGTCAGGCGGGCGACCACTTCCTCCAGCGGCGCGGCCGGCGGCAGGTCGAGGACGAGCGGCCGGACCTTGGTGCGCAGGAAGTGGTCGGGACAGGAGGTACCGAGCGCGGCGAGCCGGGGGTGCTCGGCGCGGGCCAGGAAGTCGAGCACGGGCTCGGCGTCGGTGAAGTGGCCGACCTGCGGCTTGTCCGCGGAGGCCAGGCCGCGGATCACCGGGGCGAGGGCTGCGGCCCGCTCCTTGCGCGCGTCCTCGGGCAGCGCTTCGTACCCCTCGACGACCGGCCCGAAGGGCTCCTCCTTGGCGTGGTCGGCGAGGTACTTCTCGGCCGTGCGGATGATCCACAGGGCGTTGCGCTCGCACTCCTCGGAGGTGGTGCCCCACGCGGTGATGCCGTGGCCGCCGAGGATCACGCCGACGGCCCGCGGGTTGGCCTCCTTGACGGCGGCGATGTCCAGGCCGAGCTGGAAGCCGGGGCGCCGCCACGGCACCCAGGCGACCTTGTCGCCGAAGCACTCGGCGGTCAGCTTCTCGCCGTCGGCGGCGCAGGCCAGCGCGATGCCGGAATCCGGGTGCAGGTGGTCGACGTGTGCGGCGTCGACGAGGCCGTGCATCGCGGTGTCGATCGAGGGCGCCGCACCGCCCTTGCCGTGCAGGCAGTAGTCGAACGCGGCAACCATCTCGTCCTCGCACTCGACGCCCGGGTACACCTCGGTCAGCGCGCGCAGCCGGTCGAGGCGGAGCACGGCCAGCCCGGACTCCTCGAGGGTGCCGAGGTCACCACCGGACCCCTTGACCCACATCAGCTCGGCGGGCCGCCCGGTGACGGGATCGGTGGCAGTGCCCTTGGCGGAGGCGTTACCGCCCGCGTAGTTGGTATTCCGCGGATCGGCACCGAGCCGGTGAGCCCGCTCCAGGAGTGCTGCGACTTCGGGGTGGGATGCCATGAGTACGTCAGTCCTTCGCAACGAGAGAGTGAGGTGACGCGCCCTTCAGGGGCGCGGGGCTGCGGTTATTTGCGGCTCCGCCGCGCGGGCGCGACCAGCCACAGACGGCCCGCAGCCGCCGACAAACAAAGCGCGGCAACCGCTCACGCGCCCCACCCGGCCGGCGCCCCACCCACCCGCTCCGCGGCGACCCGCTCCTGCCAGCCGGAGGCGTGATACGCAGCGACCGGGTCCGGGGCGAGCCCCATCTCCCCCCGTACCTCGACAAGCAGCGGCCGAACGTCGGTGTTATAGGCGTCCATCAGGACGCCATTCGCCGCGAGCACATCGCCGGAACGCTGCGCCGCCCGCAGCGCATCCGTGTCCACCAGCAGCGCCTTCGCCGTCGCCTCCTGCACGTTCATCACAGAACGGATGACGGCGGGGATCTTCGCCTCGATGTTGTGGCACTGGTCGAGCATGAAGTTCACGCCGCGCTCGGGCGCCAGCCCGCCGTTCTTGATCACCTCGTGCATGATGCGGAACAGCTGGAACGGGTCCGCCGAGCCCACCATCAGGTCGTCGTCGGCGTAGAAGCGGGAGTTGAAGTCGAAGGCGCCGAGCTTCCGTTCGCGGAGCAGGAAGGCGACGATGAACTCGATGTTGGTGCCGGGCGCGTGGTGTCCGGTGTCCACGACGACCTGCGCCTTGGGGCCGAGCTTCAGGCAGTGGGCGTACGAGGTGCCCCAGTCCGGCACGTCGGTGGTGTAGAAGGCCGGCTCGAAGAACTTGTACTCCAGCAGCATCCGCTGGTCGTCCCCGAGCCGTGCGTAGACCTCGGCCAGCGCCTCGGCCAGCCGGTCCTGGCGGCCGGCGATGTCGTCCTGGCCAGGGTAGTTGGTGCCGTCGGCGAACCACAGCTTGAGGTCGTTCGAGCCGGTCGCGTCCATGATGTCGACGCAGGCGAGGAGGTGGTCGACGGCCTTGCGGCGGACGGCCGGGTCGGGGTGGGTGACGGACCCGAGCTGGTAGTCCTCGTCCTGGAAGGTGTTGGAGTTGATGGCGCCGAGGGTGAGGCCGCGCTCCGCCGCGTACTCCGCGAGCTTCCCGTAGTCCTCGACGGTGTCCCACGGGATGTGCAGCGACACCAGGGGCGCGACTCCGGTGAACTCGTGCACCCGCGCCGCGTCGTCCAGCTTCTCGTACGGGTCGCGGGGGACGCCGGGCTGCGCGAACACCTTGAAGCGGGTACCGGAGTTGCCGTAGCCCCAGGACGGTGTCTCGATCACCTGTCCCTTCAGGGCGGCCTTCACGGCGGACGGGGCGGGCGTGCTCGGCATGGTTCACCTCGGCGGGGTGCGACGGCGAAACGCTTTTTTGAATCGTTTCAGTGCGCCCTAAGCTAGGCCGCCGGAGGAGAGAGCGTCAAGAGGGGGTCCACACAAAGCGCGGTGCCCGGCCACCGCATGGCCGGGCACCGCGAAAAACGATTCAGGCGACGCACACGCCACCCGCCGCCTCCGGGGCCTCAGGGCTGCCGGCGCGCCTGCCTCCCGGCCGCCCGCGCGGCCCCCTCCTCGCTGGTCTCGCTGGCGGTGCTGAGCTTGCCGCCGGAGCTCTCCAGGTGGGCGCGGATGAACCACTGGAACAGTTCCAGGCTGCGGAGCTGCTCGATGAGCATGTCCTGCGTGATCGGGTCGGGCTCGTCGGTGGCGCGCACCGCCTCGCGGTGGTCCTCGATGACGCCGGTGTACACCACGTCCAGCGCGCCCAGGTGCTCGATGGACTCGGCACGCCCGATGGCGTAGTCCCCCCATGTACGCTCGGCGACCATGACGCCGGGCGTACCGGCGGGCTCGCCGCCGAGCGTCGAGATCCGCTCGGCGGTTGTGTCGATCATGTCGCGTACGGCGTCCACCTGCGGGTCGAGCATTTCGTGCACGGCGATGAAGTGCGGGCCGACCACGTTCCAGTGCACGTGCTTGAGGGTGAGCGCCAGGTCGTTGAGCGCGTGCAGTCGCATCCGCAGCAGCTGGACGACCTCCGAGCCTGCGGAGGTGCTCATGCCCGGAACCGTATAGGCGAGCTTCGAGTCGGCTTTCGAGGCCACGGCACTGTCTCCTTCGACGGTCTTCAGGCGGTCCGGCGGGCTTGCCGGTCGTCCCGGCCCGACGGGGTGCCGGGCGTGCGCCCACAGCCGTACCACCGGGCCTCGCGTGGCAAACGCCCGGTTCCTCCGGTTGTACGGGCTTCCTCCCGGTGCTGCACCCCAGGTGTTACGGAGGTACCGGCAGCGGGTACTGCGGGCACACGGCGACCGTCTCGGGGTCGCCGTGCCTCCACGCCGAGGGAGGGCCCCGTATGAGCACCTCGGCCGCCCGGAACGAGCTGCTGGGCGACCTCCTTGCCGCCAGCCATCTGATCACGCTGGAGCAACTGCCCGGCCTGGTCGCGCGGCACGCGGCGCGGGCCGGCTGGCCCGACGTGCTGATCTACCTCGCCGACCTGCAGCAGCAGATGCTGCACCTGCTGACCGAACGTGGCCCGCGGGCGATGTACGGCCCGGCCCGCCAGGTGCGCGCGGACCGGCCCGCCGAACTGCGGGTGGAAGGGACGGTCGCGGGCCGCGCCTTCCAGCTCGGCACGATCGTGCCCGCGAACGCGGCGGGCGGCGGCCAGTGGTGGGTGCCGCTGGTCAACGGCACGGAGCGGATGGGCGTCCTGCGGGTCGAAGCGCCCACCGACCCGGCCCTCCCCCGCGACCTGCGCAACCTCGCCTCCCTGATCGCGCTGATGCTGGTCAGCAAGCGCGGTACGAGCGACACGTACTCGCGGCTGGTGCGCCGCCGCGACATGAACGTGGCCGCCGAGATGGAGTGGCGGCTGATGCCGCCGCGCACGTTCGCCACCGACCGGGTGCTGATCAGCGCCGTGATGGAACCGGCGTACGAGGTCAGCGGCGACGTCTTCGACTACGGCATCACCGGTGACACCGTCCACCTGGCCATCTTCGACGCGATGGGCCACGACACCGCCGCCGGGCTGACCGCCAACCTCGCGCTCGCCGCCTGCCGCAACCACCGCCGCCAGCGGTCGGGCATGCTGCGCACCGCCGCGGCCGTCGAGCACGCGCTGGACACGCAGTTCGACGGCAGCCGCTACGCCACGGGGATCCTCGCCGACCTGAACCTCACCAGCGGCGCACTGCGCTGGACGAGCTGCGGACACCCCGCACCGGTCATCATCCGCGGCGGCCGTACGGCGCTCTCGCTGTACTGCCCGCCGAGCCCACCGCTCGGCACCGACCTGGAGCCCTCCCCCTCCCTCTGCCACGACCAACTGGAGCCTGGCGACCGGCTGTTGCTCTACACCGACGGCATCACCGAGGCCCGCAACCCCGAAGGCCAGGAGTTCGGGCTCGACCGCTTCACCGACTTCCTCATCCGCCGCCACTCGGACGGCCTGCCGCTCCCCGAGACCCTGCGCCGGCTGATCCGGCGCCATCTGGAATACCACCACGGCCGGCTGGACGACGACGCCACCGTCCTCCTGGTGGAGTGGCACGGCCCCACGCCGTACCACCGCGACCAGGTCGAGGCCCTGGCTGGACTCCCCTCACCCACCCACCACCCCATCGATTGATTTTCGATCGAAAGCAATCGACGATCCCGACGACGGCGGCAGACGAGGTCGGCCCTGATGCGCAGCAGCCCTCGAAAAACCGGTGGCCCAGAGCCACTTGCCGCCCCTACCGTGCTGCCGACCCGAGTCGCCCGGACAAGGACGTGCCGTTGTACACCCTGTGAGACCTCCCGAGAGCTGATCTGTCGCGCGTCGCGCATGTGCGCCGCGCTGCTTTTTGCTGCGGACTTCTCACTGAAACCGGTGTACTTCTGTGCTCAAAACCTGGGTGGTCATGCCCACCTGCCTGCCGACCGTTCGCCGCCGCTGCCACGCGTGCGGGTCCGAGCGCTTCCGGGCGAACGGCAAATTCCGCGTCAACGCCCATCACAAGCTCCTCGACGCCTGGCTCCTCGTGCTCTGCACCGCTTGCGGGGACACGGCGAAGCTGACGGTCCTGGAGCGGATGAACGTACGCTCCGTACGACCCGAGCTGCTGGACCGGATGCACGACAACGACCCCGTCCTGGCAGCCGAGCTGCTCCAGGACCCAGTCGTACGGCACCGCAACCGCATCGCCCTCGACTGGGCAGGTGCCTGGCGCCTCGACACCGACGGACCGGACCACCTGGACCGCGAGGTACTGGAGGTCTCCGTCCACTTCGCTGCCCGCGTTCCCCTCCGGCCGGTGCGCCTGATCACTGAAGGGTGCGGCCTTTCACGGGCCGAGGTCGAGCGCCTGCTCACGGAGGGGAAGCTCGTTTCAGCGGCACGGCTGAGCGGCACGCTCTCCGGCGACTTCACCTTCCTGCTCAAGCGCTGAGTCCCGCTCGGCACCACACACCGCGTCCGCCGCCGGGTCCGGGCGCTCACGTCCACGCCGTCGGTCCGGCCCCGCTCGGCCGCGGCGCGCTCGATCCCGCCGACCACCGCGTCCAGCGTCTC